>JAGXGH010000134.1 GCA_024636835.1 Verrucomicrobiales bacterium
GCAAAGTTGGTTAAAAACGACAGAATGGTGCTTGGTTGGCTTTGGTTGGTTTTTTTTCATTACGACTTCCTTGGTCGGAAGTCGGCCAAAGCCAACCATTTTTTTACCTCAGCAGCCCATGCCTATGGGATGACTGTGAAAGAAATTGAAGCAAAAGTTCGTGCCAAAATGGAGGAGGACCTAAGCAAAGAAGAACTCTTTCTGGTTGATTTTGGGATGTCGAATGCCGGTTTTCATTATCACGGCTCGGCCAAGTTTTTTGCTCAGGCGGGCAAGGCTTTTGCCGAAGCCTTGCTGAAAGAATCATCGATTCAATAATGCCTAAATCGCACACTCGCATGAGAAAATTGGATATTCAACTGACTGCGGAGATCCGACCCCAAGGAAAACTAGAGCCAGCTATTTAATGTTAACCGAAAATTTCCGTGAGGCCGCCAAGCAGCGGGGAGAGTATTGCTTTTCCAAAAACGAACTCCGTGTCCGAAGGGACTGGCGAGTCCATCGCTTCATCTGTCGGGAAAACGAACTCCGATTTGCGGCCTCCGGGCAGCCGGAAGTTCTGATTTATGTCTCTTCCAATGCAACCGTCCCTGAGTTGAGGCGGTGCATAGACGATATTATCGATTCTGAGGAAAGGCCTTACCTTCCATAGAGTTTTTCTCATCAGCACACTGGACCATCCGCACCAGCTTAAAGATATTTCCGTCATGGTATTACCTGGACCTTTTGTCTCACTGTAGTGGATACAGTCTGGCGAAACGGCGGCCGATTTCTTCCTGGCTCGCGGTGTCGTAGTGGACGGAATCGCCGATGTGACCTTTCAGGTCCCGGGCATCGACACAGGCGGTATGGGGCCGGTTCTTCGGCAGATCAAGAAGGATACGGTTGATCTCGCTCTTGCGGGCTTTCGGTCTGTCGGGGCGCATTTCGCCGATGGTGGCGGCGAGGAAGGGAAGATCGGGGTCTTCGAGATCACGCCGCAGCCGGTCCACCAGGTCATGCAGGGCCTCGGCGTATTTCGGGAGCAACTCCGGGCGCGTGTCTGCTTCGCCTTGCAGCCAGAGGACCCCGCGGAGCTTGGCCTTTCCGGCGGGAGCGGTCTCCAGCGCGAGACGCGCCCGGCGAATCGCGTTGCGATAGAGCCCTTTGTTTGGGGCCCAAGAACTGATGGCGCTGCCACCCATTGCGCAGGGAATCAGGCCGATGCGCGCGGTCGGATTTTTTTCTGCAACAGCCTCAGCAAAGGCGAGGCCCGGGCCGACACCGGCATTGTCGTGCCCCTCGAAGGTCTCCGGATCACCTGTGATATGCAGGGGATGACGGGCGCGATACCAGCCGTCCGTCTTCAGGTGCATCATGATGATGCGGGGATCGTTCTTCGCGGTCTCCGGCATCTGGCCCCGGCCCTTCATGTTGGACTGACCAATGAGCAGGAAGAGATCGAGCCGGTCAGTTCCTCCGGGGAAGGAATCGAGATCGGCGGCAACGAGCGGCGGATGGGTCGGCGCTGGAGGGGCGACGCTGGAGGGCTTTTTTTGTTCTTGGGCGGCGGCAACAGAAGCGAGCAGAGAAAGGAGGAGGACGGATGTGAAGGCGGTTGATTTCATCGCGGTGATTGTCGTTTTCTTAGGATTAGCTTTCTGGCGCACAAACCTGCAACCGAGCGCAGGCTTTATCTGATGTCACATGGATTGGACTTCAGGTCCCATGAATGACAACCGATGTATTTGCTTTTTTGACGTTGATCTCGATGCGGTAAAAATCGCCGTGCTCCGAAACCGTCATTTCAATGTTTTCCGAATCATGAATGGCGGGGACTCCCTGTTTTTTACTCCATGAAACCACCTGTGTCCCCGGTGCGGATACACGGTATTCCAGCCGCTTGTTGTTTTGCTGCGCGTGCTTGATGGGCGAGGTTGAGGACTTCATACTGATGCCTGAATCTTCATTGGGTAGCACAAAGGTAAGGAATGAAGATTCCCCGCCGGAACTTTGAAATGTGAAATGCAGCGTATCTTTTTCTACGGAAAAGGGCTGGTTCAATACCGCCAGTAGCTGTTCTGCGTTTACCTGCGTTGTGAATTCCTGGCTGAACGGTTCTTCCGAAAATACGACAATCTGCCCGGCCGCATCTTCCTTACTCACCACTGAGTAGATTTCGGGTGAATCGCCCACTTTGCCAATGACCTGAGGGTTCGAACTGACTAAAAAGGGGAGCACTATTTTGGAGAGGGCAACTTGTTCGCCGACCCATTTTCTTTCTTCAGTGGTCATGAGTTCCAGATTTCCCCAAAACCCGTGTCCGGCCAAAATCGAATTCGCCACATTGTATTCCATGGCTGTGTCCACGTTTTGTGGATAGTTGGCATAGGTCAACAATTCCAGTGGAATGAGGCCTGCAAACTCGTTGGCAATGGTGCGCATTGATTTCGTACGATAGGTGGAATAATCGTTATACCAGCTGGCCCCATTGTTCATCCAGAACAGCTTTCCTTGGCTTAACGGAGCCAGGCCAACCATCACCCGGCGGGCTTCCGTCAGGTCCATTTCGATCACTAAATCCGGCTCATAGTCGGTTAGGACTTCCATGGCCCGGGTAACGTAAATGGGCAGTAAATATTCGTAGCGTGCGCGTCGTTCCTGTTCAGAATATTCACCCGATCCGTGTTCCAGGTCGGGAAGCTGGCTGTAGAACGTATTAATCGCGTCCCACTTCATGAAGCGGCATCCCTGATCGATCAGTTTTTTGCAGTCGTCAATAAACACATCGGAAAACCCACTTACGAAATCGAATGCAGGGTGTCCCCATTGCGCCCGGATCGGTGTGCCCTCTGAGTCTTTAACGACCCATTTCGGATGATCCTTATAGCGCTGCGCGGTGACATCGACACCCATGGGTGATAGCCACAGCCCCATTTTGATTCCGTGTTGATCCAGCCGCGCTTTGATTGGCGCCAATCCCTGCGGCAATCGTTCTTTATTGGCAAACCATTCTCCGAATTTGTTCTGCCAGCCGTCGTCGAGAACAAAGATGTCAACGCCCAGCTCGGCCGCTGCGTCAATTTCCCTGAAAATACGTTCGTAAGTTAATATTCCTCTCAAGCTCTTCTTGCGGTTTTCACGCTGCATTCCCCAGGTGTTGTAATAATACTCAGGAATTCGCGACGCGGGCTTTTCACAGATTTGATGAAGAAGATAATTCCGGATCATGGCCTTTCCGGTTTCCAGATTGCTGCCGCTGTAAAAACCTGTGGCTGTCCAGACGGTGGAATAGGGGTGGTCGGGATCAATGATTTCCCCGTCGAGATAGCCGCCACGGAACATGTCCACGGAAACCGTCCAGCTCTGTTCAGCCGCTCGGCTCGAAACGCCTAAAAACAAGAAATCTTCATCATTCAAAGGGAAGTTGAAGTTGCCCTTTACTCCTTGCATGGAGTCGTTGATTTTATTTCCGCTTCCCTGATTTCCATTTTCCTTGAGCAAGCCCTTCAAGCTGTCCTGTGAGGCATGCTCGTATGCGGTGAGCCAGCTCGTTTCGCCGTTTGAAACAATCGAAAATGGTCCTTTCGCGATATGGCCCTTTGGGGTGACTTCAGTATGAATCACATCGGGGTAATACATGTGGTTTCCCTTGTCCTTGTTGCCAAAGGTAACAGGCGTCTTGTTCCAGTTGGCGATTCTTATTTCCGTAGATTCCAGCGGAGTGCTTTTTTTGTTTTCAATCGAGTAGGTGGGGAAACGGAAATGAAGTTCCCCGTTGAGCTTGTTCAGGTGGAATGCGGGTCCCTCTGATTTTAACTCCAGCTTTTCGCGCATTAATGTTGAGTCAGGGAAAAGCTGTTCTGTTATGACAACCTGCAGTCCTTGAACCGCAGCTTCTCTGCCTTCGAAGACCAAGGCATGCTCGGTTCCACCGTTTCTCATTTGGCGGGTTTGATGACTGAGGAACACCCATAATTCATCGTTCGAAGAAACCAGCCGGTCATTCAAAAAAAATTCAAAAAACGGAGTGTCCTTGCTGTGCGACAATGTTTTTCCGTCCGGCCTGTTGACCACTTCAACCGCAATGCGATTCGGGATCTTCCTCGAAAATGAAAACGTTTTGGAAAGCGTCTCGTTTTCCAAAACCAGATTTTCGCTCTCTGATAGGGCGGTTTGGCACGCAAATAATCCGAGCAATAGAAGTGCAGTAGACAGATGTTTGATGGCGGTTGATTTATGTATCATAGGATTAGTTTTTTATCACGAACTAGCCAGGCAAGCTAGGTTGCCTACGCACTCGGTCAAGAACTCCAGCTGAGCCTAATTCACTTCTGGAGCATTCCGTTTGGAACACGAAAAGGGATTATTTCATCTGTTTCAGGTTCCAGGAATTGGTGCGATTCCAACGAGAAAACCCTCGCGGTCCGCTGGTCGCGAGGGCGTCGCTCCCCAGTCACTAGGCCATGTGATTCGGCCACTGTAACTTTCGAACTAGCGTTCCTGATTGGACTCCTCCCGTTGGTGTGTGGCCAACTTTTGGGTGATGGAGCAGACTTGAAAATGGCGCAAACCTGTTGCGAAAACAAACTGGGTAACGAGAGCAAAAAAGTTTGATGGTTGGGCAACCATCTAGAATATTGGTTTATTACTTCACAAGCCAAACATCACATGAAAATAAATAGTTACACTGCTTCAATAGCTTTCTTTACGGCTTCGTTCGTTACTGCATCTGCAGCGACTCTAGTTACTTCTGCATTTAATTTAAACCCTAGCACCGCTGTCGACACCACCGGCACCGCCGACTGGGGGTATTTTTCGCGTGATGGTTACACACAAGGTATGACCACTGGTGTCGCAGTCAACTTTGATGCTCTTACCCATGTTAGTGGCGACCCAGCCACTGTTTCAAAGGCTTCACCCTCTACCGGAGAAGTCTTCTACACTCCTACCGACTCCAGTAGCGGCACTAGTAACACCACTTACGGATACACGTTCGATGGCACTGCTGTCGGCTCACTGCTCGGTAACATTGGCACCAGTGAAGAAATTTTTTCAATGAAGTTCAATGACCTTGGTGTAGGCACCCACACGATGGCATTCTACATAGGGGCAAGCGCAGCGAACCGAGCACTCAACATCGATTACTTCGTCTATGAAGATGATGGTGCTGAAAGCAGCGCTACACTCTCGGCAACAGGGGTGACGTCCGGTAGCTTCGCGAATAATCGAATCAGCTACAGTCTCACTTTCGAAACGTCGACGGCCAACACAGATCTGGTCTTTAACCTTGGTTCAGCTGGTAGTGATGGTAACGCCTTCACCATGGGTGGCTATACCTTGACTACGGTCCCAGAACCATCGGCTGCACTGCTTGGTGGGCTTGGCGCTTTGTTGATCTTCCGCCGCCATCGCTAAGCGTTGATTGTAACAACCCCGCTTCAAATTTCACCAAGCCTCACTGGTTCTCGCCGGTGGGGCTTTTTAACGGGCCTTGGGCAGAGGCTTCAACTTACAAAAAACTGCAGGATGGTTTTCAGCTTATTATCCTGTCTTGTGTAGAACAACTCATCGAGGACCTGCTCATAACAACTATGATTAAAAAATCACTTCTCAAATCCGCCCTTGTGCTCGCCGCGAGCCTGTTGCTCATTCCCACTGCGGATGCGCGTAGAATCAAGAATATGCCGAACCCTGACTTCACCCAGGGAGAGGTAATTCCGGACGGCGCGGTTCACGATTGGACGCTTGGTGCGACCGGCGCTCGCGGTTGAATGTATACCGAAAATATGGGCACCGTAAAGGCGCGTCAGATTTACATCACCGAGGTGGCCAAGGGCGCTCCTGCTGATGGGGTGCTTCAAGTGGGTGATGTCATTCTCGGCATCGGCGACCAGCCATTTGCCTACGATCCGCGCACCGAATTCGGCAAGGCGCTAACCGTAGCCGAGTCGGAGGAAGGAGACGGCGAGCTTAAACTGCTGCGCTGGCGCGACGGCGTGAAGGAGATCGTCACCGTCAAATTACCCGTGCTCGGTAGCTACAGCGCGACCGCGCCCTATGACTGTCCGAAATCAAAACGCATCCTGGAGCAGGGCTGCAAGGCACTTGCAGAAAGGATGCAGGACCCGGACTACGGGCTAAACCCGATCCCACGCTCGCTCAATGCCCTCGCTCTACTGGCCAGCGGAGATGAAAGCTATCTGCCGATCCTCAAAAAAGAGGCGGAATGGGCATAATGCCGGAAGACGAACTGAAGACACTGCTCCCTGAAATTCACCAAGCCGTCGTCAACCCGGCACCGAGCGGCATTATGTTTGCCAATGACGAGCACCCCGAGCTGATCGACATCCAGTGAGCTAGGCCCAAATCTCCAGGGTGTAATTTTTTTGGAAAGGTGAAGCGGTGGCCTCCCTCTTCGCTTTTCGAGCTTCGCAGGACAGGTCGAGACTCTGTTTCGGGGGCGATTAGGTCGCCCCGGTTCCGAGAACCGAGCCCACAAGGCACGTCTCTGTTTGGCTCTGTCGGTCTTGTTCTGTGACCGACTGAACCTACTTAAACATTTATTGAAGGGTTGCTAATCGCTGAGCAGCGACTCCATCTTGTTTCCGAGCCCGAGACCGACGCGGAAATAACTTCTGGCATTTTGGTTCCAATGAAAGCCCTGATTTGCGGGTGAATCAGCAGCATCTTCCCAGTAGCCACGCGTGTCATCAGTGAGCACATTAGCCGGTTGATCGATACCCGACACCCAGAGTTGAGCCTTCTCGACTGCATGGTAGCCGGTATAGGGATAGGGCTCGATTGGCCCGGAATTACTCATCCCGGTAGTGGCAATGACAAAGGGAAGGTCCGGATTGCCGAATTCCGCCCGCACATCGCTAATCAAGTCGGGCAGGTTGTCTTTGTATTCGTCGGCCACCTCCACCGGAGCTTTGTCGCTGGTGCCCTGGTGCCAGGCAAAGCCGACGATCTGATAGCCCCTGCCGGACCACTCGGGGAACTCGGTGTCGAGGTTATTGAGCACCTCACGTGCATCGTTAAAGATCTCCAGATAAGACGCACCCACTTCGCCGCCACGGTCGGCCACCGCGCTCGGAGGGCGGAAGTCAGAAACCAGTTTATGTCCGCCCCACGCGGCCTTGATAATCAGGACATCGTCGGTGGCGTAGTAATCACCGATCACCTGACCGAAGCCTAATTCCGGCCCAAACCAGTTGGTGTTGGATCCACGGAAAGGAGGCCCTAGGTCGCCCAGGCCTTTCGGGCCGTCCAAATTACCAGACTGTCCATTCTTCCACCATACTTTCACATCGCTGCGGGTTTTCCAGTTACTCGTGGCTGGTTGGCCGGGATCGACAAGCAATGAAGTGTAGTCGTATTCCGGATACAATCCGTTATTGTTGGCCAGATAGCGCAAGCTGCCGATCGCGCCGGCAACGCTGCTATCGCCGATTTCGCTGTGACCGTAACCGACCATGTTGGATTGACCGGCGAGGATGAAGACCTTGATGCCGCTTGGATCATTATCCCAAGTCCAGAATTGGCCAGACGTGCCATTGCCCAGAGGCTGGCCAGCACCGTTGGCGATACGGTTGGTCGTAACCGTGAAGGAGTTTCCGATAGCGAGGACAGAGCCCAGCGTCAGCGTGACCGATTTCCCGTCGCCGCTGAGCACCGCGCCAAGCACTGAAATTGAACCGCCACCATCCTGATTCACCGTGTAGTGAGCCGGATTCGTTGAGGAGCTTTCTTCCATCGCTTCACTGAAATTCATCGTGATCGAGGTATTACTGCCCCATAGGCTGGTGACCACGGGCGGCGGACCCAGATCTTCCGCGCTCAATTTCAGGAAGAGCTTGGGCTCATCCAGCAAATCCGGGTCGATCGTGACAGCAACAGTTTCGACATCAAGCACCGGTGCGCCGGTTAGCTCATCAGCGCCGGATTCCCACAACCATTCCACCAAGTTGGTCGAATACAAAAGCTTATAGGTCATCCCGGTTAGTGACTGTGTGCGGCGTGTATAGCTGAAGGTGCCATCTGAGGCATCGAGTGCTACCTTGAACGGGCTTGCTGACGAGGCGTCCTGTGGATTAAGCCCGAAGAGCCACTCCTTTTCATTACTTAGCCCATCGAGGTCATCATCCTCACTGGGCAGGCCGAGTCCGGAGTAAGCGGAGCCCCATGTGTCGTAGTCGCTCACGGAGGCAGTCTGACCGAGCTGAAGCGTGTAGCCTCCCGGATTTCCGCCTGCCGAGTTCAGACGCATGACCACGTAGCGGCCACTAATCGTCCCTCCAGGGAGTAGATATTCCGTCAAAACACCCGTGTTCCGCTCGAGCCCCACGGAATCATCCGGAGTTGGTTGCGATGTGAAAATCGGAAGAGGAACTGTGGTGGCGGCATCCCCCGGATTTGTATCGGTAACCCAAAAGTCGATGGAAGCAAAGTCATCAAAGCCGTCACCTTTTCGCTGGGCATGGACAAATCCGTCAAACGAGACGGTGGTGCCCATGTCATAAACAACGATGTGGGCATTGGTTCCAGCGACGCCGTCCGAATCGACACCGCTGGCGATAAACGTATTGCCCCTACTGTTGGTCGTCCCCAAATCGTCGAGCGCCTCGTTGCCATCGTAAAAGTTTTCAACGGCACTGTTTTCCGTAGCGCTGGTGGTCGCAGCAATCGGATCATTCAGCAGAGCAACTAAGAAAGTGGCACCGACCTCAGTGAAGACAACGCTGGCCGTTTGCGTCATGACGGTGCTGTCCGTCGAGGAGGTGGCAGCGAAGACCTCGGTGCCCGCCGTGCTGGAACTCACGGTGAAAGTCGCCACACCGCTGCCGTTGGTGGTCTGGGTGCTGGAGGGACCAATCGTTGGTGTGCCGGGGCCGGAGGTATTGGCCAGGGTCACATCTTCTCCGGATATAGTGAGCCCGGCAGAATCCTTCAGAGTGACAGTGATGGTAGAGAGGGCTGAGCCATCGGCGGGCACAGTATTCGGAGAGGCTACTACTGTAGAATTACCCGCATCCACCGGGCCTGCGACCGGGACGGCTGTGAACTCGACACTGGCCGTTTGTGTCATGACTGTGCTGTCCGTCGAGGAGGTAGCAGTGAAGACTTCAGTGCCGACCGTGCTGGAACTCACGGTGAAAGTCGCTACACCGCTGCCGTTGGTGGTCTGGGTGCTGAACGGACTAATCGTTGGCGTGCCGGGGCCGGAGGTGTTGGCTAGAGTGACATCTTCCCCGTAAACCGCCGAGCCGGACGCATCCTTAAGGGTGACAGTGATGGTGGAAGTGGCCGAATCGTCGGCGAGCACCGAGGTCGGTGAGGCCACCACAGTTGAGGTGCCTGCATCAACAGGGCCCGCCGGAGCGGAGTTGATGATTCCCGACATGCCAATATCATCGACTTTCATCCGGTTCGTGCCACCCTCCGAAACGAGTGTGAAGACAGCCGATTCACCAGCCCCCAGAATGTTGTCTGACAGGATAGAAGTCAGGTCCACATCATAGCCGGTGTTTGCGTTGGCAGAATAATTCACGACATTGCTGCCGCCGCCTGAGGCTGTCAAAGCGCCACTCGCGTAAGCGACCGTCATGTTCGTGCCCGCACCGGCATCCAGCTTAACTGCGAAATGTATTTTCTCCAAAGTGATGTCGTTCGTTCCGCCATTCGTAACCCTGAATTCCAGGGTTGATGTTGTTATCACCGTATAGACATTTGTGCCATCCGTGGTGTCTGGAGCAGGGCTGAACGCCGTGGCACCCGTGCCCCAGTAGCCGAGAGAGGTTTGGCCGGCACCACCCCACTGCGGTTCCTTGGCCACGTTGCTGAACATATATAATTCAGAAGTAAAACCCGCCGTTACCGCCGCCGCGCTTTGATGCGGATCTCGGATGTATTTGTCGCCTTCAGCCTGGAAAGTGCCTCCTGCTGCGCCACCTGAGATTTCATAGGTATTATAACCGTCATATCCGGCTAAAAGCACGGATTGCGCCTGTGCAGCAGTCACGCAGAGGGAAAGTGCCAATGCGGCAATCGTAAGTGGCTGTGAATAGAGTTTCATGTAAAGCGGACGGATTTTTCGAAGAAATTGACTATTTGGGGCTCAAAAAAAGCCGCAGCATGAACCATGCAGCGGCTTTTTTGAAATTGAATGGAATTCGATTTAGCGACGGCTGCGGCGCAGCAGGCCGAGACCAGCGAGACTGATTAGGCCCAATGAGGACGGCTCGGGAATAGCGCCGATCGTGCCCGACATGCCAATGTCATCGACAAAGAATCGATCGGTGGCATCGCTGTTAGACAGTGTGAAGACGGCAGATTCACCGGCACCCAGAATGTTGTCTGATAGGAGAGAACTCAGGTCCACATCATAGCCTCGGTTATTGGTGGTGGTAAATGATACGTTGGTGCTACCGCTTGAGGCCGTTAAGTCACCGCTCAAGTAAGCTACGGTCATTGTAGTTGCACCGCTGGTAGCGGGCCTGGCAGCAAAGAAAAGATATTCCAGTGCAATGTTGTCCGAGCCGCCATTTGTAATCCTGAATTCCGTGGTTGATGCACTGCCCGTCGTCCAGATATTTGTGCCATTCGCGGTGCTCGGAGCAGGAGTGAAAGGCCCCTGTAATCCGCTGCCCCAGGCTCCGGAGGAAGTTTGGTTGGCACCTCCCCACTGCGGTTCCTTGGCCACGTTGTTGGACATATACAATTCCGAAGAGAAGCCCGCTGTGGTCGCTGTCGCGTCTTGGTGCGGATTTCTGATGTATTTATCGCCTGCGGACTGAAAGACGCCGCCGGAGGTGAAGCCGCCAGAGCCATCTGGGATTTCATAGGTATTGTTTCCGTCAAATCCTGCTAGGAGGACCGCCGCATGGGCAGAGGAAGCTAAAGATGTGGCTACCAGCAGCGTGAGTATTTTGTTCGTTTTCATGGTGTGTTTTCAGTGTTGGTTTTGATGTTTGGGAGATTCTCGAATCGTCAACGGAGGAGTAAGTTAATCGATTTTGTCTAGTCACGTGATCGTTTGGATTCCGAGAAAGTTGCGTTGGGGTGAGTAAGGGAGGGGGCGAGCCCCGTCATACTCGTGGCTTAGGAGGTAGTCGACGTGTGAGCTGTCGATGTGTGGTCAGTTTCTGTTTATTAACCGTAGAATCAAAACTTTTTAGCCTCGACAACTAGCCGGTTTTAACAACAGGTTATCATCATGTTCAAATCTACTTCCGTTACCCAACAGCTAGCCGCCTATATGCGGGAGGAGTTAAAGCTGGGGAACTGGTCCGAAAAGTTGCCGGGGCGGGATCGTCTAGCCAAGGAGTTGGGAGTCGATTCCAGCACAGTTGAAAAAGCGCTTCGCCAACTGGAAAAGGAAGGTCTTCTGGAGTCACAAGGCCCTGGTAAGGCGCGACGCATCTCTCTTAAAAGCAGAGCCCCAGAAAAAACACGAGTGCTGATCATCGCTTATGAACAGGCGGACATTCACAGCAGCTACATATTCAACGAGCTTCGCCACAGACTTGTTGAGGCGGGGCACCGCTTGAGCTTCGCTCCCAAAACATTGACCGAGCTCAAACACGATCCTAGGAAAGTTCTTTCTATGGCTAAAGCGTGTGTTGCCGATGCCTACATTGTTCATGCAGGGTCGAGGTCGGTGCTGGAGGCATTTTCACAATCATCACTCCAGGTTTTTGCCTTATTTGGAATAATGACGGATTTACCGATTGCCGGCACCGGGCCTGATATGCTGCCAGCTCTGCGGGAAGCACTCCAATATCTCTTTGCTCAAGGCCACAGCAAAATTGTGATGCTGGTGAGGGAAGAACGACATAGAACAGGGCATGGGGCGGTCCAAAAAGTTTTTTTTGATGAACTGAAACAACATGGTATTCGAAGCGGCCCCTACAACCTACCCGAATGGAAAGATAATCCCGAGGGTTTATGGGAATGCCTCGATAGTTTATTCAAAGTGACACCACCGAGTGCTCTTTTAGTCGTTGATCCAATTTTATATCTTGCCGTTAAACACTATCTTGTCGATCAGCGAGGTGGTACATATAGAAAGGTGATACTGATCTGTACGGCCTACGATCCCAGTTTTGATTGGTGTGTTCCTCCCGTCCCTCATTTTCGATGGGATCATGAGCTTATTACTAAACGAATTACGCGATGGGTTAACAACGTGGCTCATGGAAAGCAGGACATATACAAAAAACTGATCAAAGCAAAATTCGTTATCGATAGAGCACATTGAATTAGTCAAATAGACATTGGCCTGACCCCAGCTGTTGGACAGTTAAAACTTTAGTCTCGTAGGGTAGTTGTTGTTTCTTGCGATTCGCCGCTATTCAGTGGACTACAAGTCATCAGCGAAAGTTACTAGCTTGATCGTGGAATGTCCTTGAGCGACCACCTGGGGGCGGATACCTTGAAATCTGAATGATCAGCATCAGTCATAAGATCTTAATGATGACCATGAACCTATTCCGCAATCGCTCTATTTTCGCTTGTTATCCCTCACTCGTAGTTCTGCTTGTGTCGGTGGCCTTTGCCCTTTCGCTTTCCAATACGTCCGCTAAGTCGGTTCTAAAAACCGAGGCCTTCAAGCGCTATGTCGATGAGTTCAACGCCGACGACGACGAGCTCTATGGCAATAGCTTCCCGAATGCCAAGGCATGGGAGTTTCTTGAGAAAAACATCCCGCTTTTCGAGTGCCCCGATGAGGATCTTGAGCGAACCTATTACTTCCGCTGGTGGACCTACCGCAAGCACCTCAGCAAGACTCCTGACGGTTGGGTTGTGACGGAGTTTCTGCCGAAGGTTACGTGGTCGCGGAAACACAACACCATCTCGTGTCCGGCGGGTCACCATTTTTACGAGGGTCGATGGTTGGCTGATTCGCAATACCTTGATGACTACGCCGTATTCTGGTTCCGCAAGGGTGGCAAACCGCGGCAATATAGCTTCTGGGCTGCTGACGCGATCTACGCCTACTATCTCGCTACCGGCGACAAGGCGCTGGTAGTCGATCTTCTCGATGATTTGGTGAAGAATTACCAAGCTTGGGAGAAAGATCGCCTGACTGACGGCGGCTTGTTCTGGCAAGTCGACGATCGCGACGGAATGGAAGTGTCGATCGGTGGAAGCGGCAAGCGCGCGACGATCAATAGCTACATGTTCGGCGATGCGGTTGCTATCGCCAAGATTGCGGAATTGGCGGGACGCAAGGAACTGGCGGCTGAATACCGAAGTAAGGCGGCGCGCATCAAGGAACTCGTAGAGAAGAAGCTCTGGGATCCGGAAGCGAAGTTCTTCAAAACCCTTCCGCGTGACAGCGATGAGCTGGTCAAGGTGCGCGAGCAACATGGTTTCACACCGTGGTATTTTAACCTGCCTGAGGGTGGCAAGGGATACGAGGTCGCTTGGAAGCAGTTGATGGATCCCGAGGGGTTCATGGCTCCCTTCGGTCCGACCACCGCCGAGCAGCGCCATCCGGGGTTTAAACTTTCCTACGAGGGACATGAGTGCCAGTGGAATGGTCCGAGTTGGCCGCTGTCGACTTCCATCACTCTGACCAGCCTCGCCAATGTATTGAACAACTACGAGCAGGAAGCCATTACCAAGGAGGATTACTTTAAGACACTGAAGATCTACGCGAACTCGCATCGTCGAAAACTCGCTGACGGCAAAGTGGTGCCGTGGATTGATGAGAACCTCAACCCCTTCACCGGCGACTGGATTTCGCGCACTCGCCTGAGTTCATGGAAGGATGGGACATGGGATGAGGGCAAAGGAGGACGCGAGCGAGGTAAGGACTATAACCACTCGAGCTTTTGTGATCTCGTCATAACCGGACTGGTCGGACTGCGGCCGCGTGCAGACGATATCGTGGAGGTCAATCCACTGGTTCCTGAGGGCAAGTGGCAGTGGTTCTGCCTCGATCAAATTTCCTACCATGGACGGACACTCACGATCCTCTGGGACCAGACTGGAGAAAAATACCGCAGAGGCAAGGGGCTTCGCATCTTTGCCGATGGACGTGAAATCGCGCACTCCGACACTCTAGGACGCGTCACCGGATCACTGGCCCAGTGATGAATACCAAATCTTGGTATTGATTAGACGCGAACGGTCGATGGAATGGTTGATTGAGAGTAGCTTGTGCGCGGCGATAGGTCATGTTTTATTCCGAAGTAGTATAAATTGCCCGTTCTCTACTCGATGACTCCATCACTAAATATTCATATTAATGCCTGGTCGCTACTCGATGAAGGCGATCCCGCAAGCGAGACAGGTCTGCGCGCCCATCTCTCCGCGATCGTGGATGCCGGGTTTCAGGGCTACTGCTGGTCTCCTCAAAATCCAAAGCTGAAAGAGTTGCTCGCCGAATATGGTTTGCGCTACGGAGGTGCCTTTGATGCATCCAAGCCAGAGCAATTTGCCCCGGCCATCGCCGCCATCATGGCCATAGATAATGGGCCAATCAATTGTCAGTTGGCCGACCACGACACCCCCGTCGAAGAGGCGATTGATCTCACTCTCAAGTTGATGGCGGAAGCGAAGAAGCAAAATGCTCCCGTGCATCTGGAAGTGCACCGTGACACCTGCACCGAAACACCCGAGAAAACCGCGGCAATCATCGAGGGCTACAACGCGATCACCGGTGAAGATCCACTGATGAACTTCGACTTCTCACACCCCGCTGTGATGAAACATATACTGGAAGAAGATTACATCACGCGCCTGCTCACCCCCGGGATCGTTCCGATCTTTCAGAAGTCCACACTCTGGCACATCCGCCCCTTCAACGCGCAGCACTGTCAGGTTCCGATCACGGATGGACAGGGAAATTTTTCGCCCGAGTATCTTGCCTGTCGCCCATTCGTGCGCCAAGCACTTAAGCATTGGTTGCAAGGGCCACGTCCGACCAACACACTGTGGGTGATGCCCGAACTCGGTACCACGCACGAATATCGATTAAGCTGTTTTCCTGACATCTGGCAGGACACCGTGGCATTGGGTCAGGATATTCAAAAGATCTGGGAAGAAGAATGCAACGTAATGAATTTTCCAAGCACTTAATACCAGTTACGAATAATTACGTGACTTTTCGCCGCGCACAAGTGGCGGTCAATCAACCAATTGCGCGATCGGTCGCGTCAGATCAATACCAAGATTTGGTATAACTACTACACACATGAAAGATAAAAAAATCGGATTCGTCGGCCTTGGTCGCATGGGCGGTAACATGGCTCGATGTCTCAAGGACAAAGGATACAATGTAAGCGCGCTCTTCGACATTAACCAAAACGTCGCCACCGAGCTCGCTGTCGAAATTGGTTCGAGCGCTTACGCCACACTCGCTGAAGTGACCGCAAATGCCGACATCATCCTGACGGTGGTTACCAACGACAAAGCCATGGACGCCATCTTCTTCGGAGACGACAATCTCTTCATCGATGCCGCAGACCGCACGTTCATCAACTGCGCAACACTGACGCCATCCGTGCATACCAATCTCGAAGCCGCCGCCGCCAAGGTGGGTGCCACATGTCTGGAAGCCTGCATGGCATCCAGCATCCCGCAGGCCCGCAATGGTGAACTCTTCCTGATGATCGGTGGACAAGAAGCCGACTTCCTCGCCAACAAACCACTGCTCGACGACCTGAGTAAGGCCCTCCATTACGTTGGTGCAGCGGGCAAAGCCTCCGAGGTTAAAGCGCTGGTCAACATGGTGATGAACATCAACACCGCCGCACTCGCCGAAGGCCTCGGCATCGGCGACGCCCTGGGCATCGATCTCAAGATGTTGTGCGATATTTTCAGCCAAACCGGTGCCAATTCACGTGTGTTGGAAACCGACGCCAAAGACATGATCATTCGTGATCACGAATGCTACTTCTCTGCATCACACGCTGCCAAAGACTCCGGCATCGCGCTCGGCCTGGCGGCTGGGAAGGGCATTGATGCTCCATTGGCTCAAGCAACGTTCGACCAATATACCAAGCTCACTGAGATGGGGAAAGGCGAACTCGACAAGTCAGGCATCGCCGAACTCACCTTCAAAGGCCGCAGTGATTAATCAACCCACGACTCCACCATGGATCAAACCATCAAAAACATTCAGGGCGAAACGCTCGATTACACATTCACCTCCGGCGCTCAAAGTTGTCGCGATGAATCCTGGCTCGTCATTCTAGGCCACGGCGTCACCGGCAACAAGGATCGTCCCGTTATCGTCGACACCGCCAAAGCACTCAACGAGGCGGGATTCGACACGCTTGCTTTTTCGTTTTCCGGCAATGGTGATTCGGAAGGCGACTTCCGTAGCGCCACAATCTCCAACGAGGTGAACGACCTCCGCTCCGTCATCGAGGCGGTTGCCAGCACCTATCCGAAGATTGCTTATCTCGGCCATAGCATGGGCGGCGCTGTCGGAGTCATCCAGACAGCCATGGACGATCGTATCAAGGCGCTAGTTTCGGTAGCCGGCATGGTCGACACCAAGGCGTTTGCAGTGACTGAATTTGGCCAGGAAATACCTGATGAAGGGTTCATGTGGGAAGACGAAAGCTGCCCGCTCTCAGTAGCGTTCATGGCGGATTTGTGCGATACCATCGGCTCCGTCGAACCACTCGCTGCCAGTGTGAAAGTTCCTTGGTTACTCGTTCACGGCACAGCTGACGATGTTGTTCTCCCAAAAGACACAGAGAGCATCAAAGCGCTGAAAGGCGACGCTGTCGATACCGTCATTGTCGAAGGTGCTGATCACAGTTTCAACGAGCCCGCCCACAAAGCACAACTGACCGAGGCTGTGACTCATTGGATGAGCAGTCATGCTTCGTAGCAGACCTCGTAAGAGTTCTCACGGATCTTGGTAGATGGGATTTCTACCAGAAGGACTGGAAGGGCAAGAAGGTGGGACATCCCCAATGTGGGTTAGACGTGTCGGCTAACACCTGCTGATCGGGCCTGGCCCGCACTTCTTTTCTCCCTGCCGGCTACTAAGACACAAGACACCTCCCGTTCTACTCACTACTTCCCAAGCTCACTATCCTGCTTCCTCCTCTTACGACTAGTCTTGCGCAACATCTCATACGGAAAAGCAGTCATCCTACGCATCCCCATGCTCAGCCCTGAGGTGCTGAACAGGCTGTTACGGACGGAAGAGAAAATCTCATCCCTCACCTCAGCTTCACCGACGGTTCCTTCTTCCTCGATTAATGAGAGTCGGTGCCAGGCATATAGACCGGTGAGCGCAGCGGCGAAGAAAACGAAGTCGATCCCGCGAAAGCTCAAAGCCGGTATCGAAATCGCTTCGTCTGCTACAGTGTGATCCGTCCGATAAAAGAGATTGATGCTGATTTCCCGGACTGCGAAATAACTGCCGATGGCACCGCCAATGATCGGAGCGATCGCGGCTGATACACCGGAAACAAACGCATTGGCTCCCAAGTAGGCGGTTGCGTTGCCTCGCGGTGCCAGCTTCATCGCAATGTTCGCCGCGCATAGGTTGAATCCCGCGGTGGAAATCCCCCCGATCACGTGGATCAGGATCAGCAGTGGCATCGTACCCGCATAGGTTTCGGGCATAGTGGTGAATGGATACATAACGAGCAGGAGAATGAACATCGGAACCGAAACCGCGAGCACACTCTTGTTGCTGAAGCGGTCGGCTATGCGACCCCAGACGCTGAAAAAATAGATATTGGTGACTTGGCTGACCACGGCTAGCAAAATCACCGTGCTCATGGGAATGCCGATGCGCTGCAACATGTAAACTACAAAAAACGCCCCGGACATAATGACAGTGAAACTCCATGCGCTGGAAAAAATCAGTAGCTTGCGGAAATTGTGATCTTTCGCTGGCTCAATCAGAGTCTTGAGCCAACCGGCGTCGCCTTGACGTTTCTCCATGACCGGCTCGGGCATCCTCATCGTGACCAGTGCACCGAAGATCCCACAGGCCGCAGCCACGAAAAAGATCACCGCATACGCTTGGGAACCATCGCCGATCCAGTCGCTTAGTCCCTTGATGCTGTAGCCTGCCAATATGCTGAGAACCGCGCCCAGCGCCGTTGCCGCCGCAAGCCGCTTAGCGAGAATTGATCCGCGGAGTTTTTCTGGAACGAGGTCTTTGATTAACGATGCTCGCGAGCATCCCGCGAACGATCCCGCGATAAAAAAAAGCACCATCAGTAAGGTGAAAAGAAAAACGCGGTTACCTTCCGGTGCCAAAAACGGAACTAGTGCAGCCGCCACCAGAGCGAGGCGCGAGATCAACCCAAACAGCACCGTCAGCAGTTTCCGTTTCGCCACTTTCTCGACCAAAAAGATCGCTGGGATTTGTGCGATCTGCGCGATCGGAGCAAAACTAGCCAGCAAACCAATGATGAAATTGCTCGCCCCGAGAGCGAGGGCCATTCCTGGTAGAAATGCGCCGGTCACGAGCAGCACCATCGCATGCGAACTGAGGCTCTCCCAAAAGAGCACCTTCAGCCCTTTCTCCACCTCCTGATCGGAAACTGTCTCTGTCGGATGATACCAAGCCATACAACAGGATAGACCTATTAAGCACATCCGATGCCAAGGACAGGAGTCAGGAGTCAGGAGTCAGGCTCGTCCCGCAAACGCGCGGCCGCGCTTTCATCCCTTCCTACATCCTACTTTATACTCACTTCTTCCTCTTACGACTGCTCTTGCGCAGCATCTCATACGGGAAAGCCGTCATCCGACGCATTCCCATGCTCAGTCCCGAGGTGCTGAAGATACTGTTGCGGACAGAGGCAAAGACTTCATCCCGAACCTGCGCTTCACCCACCGTCCCTTCTTCCTCGATCAACGAGAGACGGTGCCACGCATACAAGCCTGTAAGCACTGCCGCAATGAAGACAAAATCGATCCCGCGAATACTTAGAGCCGGAATAGATAATGGTTCACCTGCAGCTTCATGGTTCGCCCTGTAGAAAAGGTTGATGCTGATTTCGCGGAGAGCAAAATAGCTGCCTAGCGCGCCACCGATGATTGGAGCAATCGCGGCGGATACACCGGAGACAAACGCATTGGCTCCCAGATAAGCAGTCGCATTGCCCTTTGGTGCCAGCTTCATCGCAATGTTTGCCGCACACAGGTTGAAGCCCGCAGTGGAAATTCCTCCAATCACGTGGATCAGGATCAACAGTGGCATCGTGCCTGCATAGGTTTCCGGCATGGTGGTAAAGGGATAGAGAATCAGCAGGAGAATGAACATCGGCACCGACACCGCGAGCACGCTCTTGTTGCTGAAGCGGTCTGATATCCGTCCCCAGACCTTGAAGAAATAGATGTTCGTGACCTGGCTGACTACAGCAAGTAGGATCACGGTGCTCATTGGGATCCCGATTCGCTGCAACATGTAGACCACAAAAAATGCACCAGACATGATGACGGTGAAACTCCACGCACTGGAAAAGATCAGCAGTTTTCGAAAATTGCGATGCGTTGCCGGTTCCATCAGCGCTTTAAAATATCCGCTATTGGCCTGTCGTTTTTCCATCATCGGCTCCGGCATTTTCATGGTCACTAGTGAGCCAAACAATCCGAAGGCAGCGGCCACTAAGAAAATGATCGCGTAAGCTTGGGAATCGTCGCCGATCCAGTCACTCAGGCCGCCGACACTGTAGCCTGCGGAAATACTGAGAACCGCGCCCAACGCGGTTGCCGCGGCAAGTCGAGAAGAGAGAATGGTTCCACGCAGGGAATCGGGAATAATGTCTTTGAGCATCGATGCATGTGAGCATCCTGCGAATGACCCGCCGATAAAAAACAGCACCATCAACGCGGTAAACAGAACGACCCGGCTGCCTTCAGGTGCCAAAAACGGCACCAGCGCAGCAGCCACTAAAGCAAGTCGTGAGAGCACACCGAAAAGCACCGTGAGCAATTTTCGTTTGGCCACTTTTTCGACTACGAAGATTGCGGGGATTTGTGCGATTTGCGCGATCGGGGCAAAACTTGCCAACACGCCAATAGTGAGGTTACTCGCACCCAGTGCAAGAGCCATCGCAGGCAGAAAAGCGCCCGTCACCAGCATGATCATTGAATGTGAGCTGAGGCACTCGTAGGAGAGAACCTTCAGCCCCTTGTCTACTTCTTGATCGGAAATTGTCTCTGTCGGATGATACCAAGCCATACAACAGGACAGAGCACTTTAAGCACATCCGATGCCAATGAGGGGAGGCAGGAGGCAGCCCCCGGGAGCGCTGAGCACCAGCTCGGCACGGCGACAGCCGCCACACCTCGGGCGTAGCCCGCACATCCAACCCTTTCTATTCCCTACCTGCTACTCACTGCTTCAAAAAACTACTCCCCGTTGCCCGCCCAAACTTGTTTCACGATGGCCTTCTTCAGCTCTACTGGCTCAATGATTCCCGAGTGGCGGTAAAGGATTTCGCCGTCCGGCCCGACCAAAAATGTGTAAGGCATGGCACCATCCCACTCAGGGATCGCCTTCGCCAGTTCCTCGGTATCATCATCGAGAATAAAATGATTTGTCTTGCGGCCTTCCTCCTCGAGCAGCGGCTTGGTGCTTCGTGCGAGACCTACCTGATTTCGCTTCAAAAATTTCGTCACCTTTTCCACATCACTCGGAGGATCGAGACTGATCGTTATGAACTCAAATTCCTGCCAGCTGTATTGCCGGTAAATTGCCGCAAGGTCGGGGAATTCCGTCACGCAAGGACCGCAGCTTGTCGACCAAACATTAAACAAACGCATCCCTGTCCGCCCCTTGTTCGCTACGAGCTTCTTCAAGGCGTCTGTCTTCGTGAGCTCAACCGTCACTGGCAGCTCCTTCCATTTTTTATCCTGTTCGGCAACCATCCCTGCCTTCTCCTTCCACTTGGTCGAGCACCCCGCAGGTCGCGTCTTCGTCACCTTTGGTTCTTTTCCAGCAAGGATGGCCTCGATTGCATCGCGCGCCTCGTTCTTCTCCACCGGCCCCACCCGACGTCGACCTTCATCCATCCGCCCATTGTAACGCAGCTTCAGATCACCATCGAAAATAAACACATGTGGCGTCGCCACCGCACCGTAGGCCTTTGCGACTTCCTGGGTATCGCCATCATAGAGATAGGGCAGATTGAAGTTCTTGTCCTCCGCTATCCGCACCATGTCCTCAAAGCCGTCGTCATAAATTGTCCATCCAAGTTCAGGGGGATGCAGCCCTTCCGGCGAGTTGCTGTTGATCGCTACAAACTTCACATCCTTCCCCTTAAAGTAATCCACCAGCGCCACCATTCGGTCATGTGAAGTAATCGCATCTGGGCAATGATTTGTCGTAAAAATCACCATCAAGGCCTTGCCGCCCGTGAAATCCTTAAGCTCATAAGTTTTTCCATCCGTCGCCTTGAGTGAGAAATCCGGGGCTTTGGTTCCTTGTGTGATCGTCGTCGGTTCGTAGGCCTTCGCCACAGACATCGAGAGGGCTAAGAAAGTCAGCAAAAGTTTCATGGCTGAAAAGTTCGCAACAGAGTTCCGGTGAGAGAAGGAAAAAAAGTTCATAATCATCGTTTACTGGAAACGCATTCCGATCTCTTGAACTTTCTCGAATTTCAGGGTATCAATCGAGCGGAACGATTTGGGAGCGGGCCTTTCCTGTACTTTGAAAGCCTGCTACCTCTTGCTTTTACCCAAGGGCTGGGTGGACAAGAAGGAGGGCGGCTAGTAGAGATAGCGTATCCCTCAGACATCGCTCTCTCCATGAACAAGATTGTTAAAGCCTTCATCCTCACCATTGCTGGAGCCTTGCTCGTTGGTGTCTTGAAAGAGCGACCTCTACTCCTGTCATTTATTCTTGGATCGGTTCTTCTCGTGCACCTCGTGATCATTGGAGTGAGGCATCGCAAATGGGCACCGGTGATCGAAGAGACCTTTTTCCTGATTACCTTCGGGACGATCGGATTCCTCACCGAGTCGTGGGGCACGCTCAACGGCCATTGGACCTATCACTACTTGCCGGAGGGGCAAACCGTCCCTACTTGGGTGCCCATTGCCTGGGCGATCGCCTCCGTGCTGCTTTGCAAATCGGAGGACCATCTGATGAAAAGTCAGTCGAAGTTGGTTCAAGGACATGGTTTGCGTCGACGTATTGGCTTGGTTTATCTGCTCGGCATGGCTCTGCCCTTGACGGGGGAGTCGATCTGTATCGCGCAAGGCGTTTGGGAATATCACTGGCCGTTCAAAGTGCTCGGAGTGCCCCTGCTTGCCTTGATGTTGATCTCCTATGCGCACCTGGTTTTCAGCCTCATCCGATCAGGAGGTGCCCGGCTGTGGCGCGACCGGCAAGGTCTTGACCCAGCGCATGACTAAAGCGTTCGCCCGCTGGGGGAGCTGGTAGCAGGAGTCAGGAGTCAACAAAGATAGGGTGCCGCAACTCGCAGCGCCGGGTGTCTATATTGCGCGGCGATTCTAGTAGCCGAACCCGTCAGAGTTTGGATGAAGCACGGTGTTCAATTACCGTCCCTTCTTCAGGCGGACGTAGTAGATGATCTGATCACCGTTTTTGCTCGTCTTTACTTCAAAAAGGTCGATCGCGCTGAATAGATCGCTGAGCTTACGGTAACCATAGGTGCGGTGATCAAATGGGCCTTGATTGTTGATGTGCGAGCCCACCGGATCGAGGCGGGCCCATCCGTCGTCGTTTTGCGTGGCTTCCACCGCGCTCCGCAAGGTATTCATGAGCTTGGTGTTGCTCTTGAGATCCTGTCTCTTATACACATCTGACGCTGCCGACGA
>JAGXGH010000135.1 GCA_024636835.1 Verrucomicrobiales bacterium
CAGCGTCAGATGTGTATAAGAGACAGGGCGAATATTGGCACCAGCAGATCGCCGAGCCGAACGATTTGGAACTGTGGATCGGACTGCCTGAAGGTGAGTTCTCACGCGTCGCAACTCTTTACCCCGGGAAGATAACAACGAGCAGCGCGGAGACGGCGTTCTACCAAGCATTCAACGATAGCAACTCGCTAACGCGCAAGGCGTTCGCCAGTCCGTGGGGTATACAGTCAGTGGCAGAGATGAACCAACCCTCGGCGTGGCAATTGGGGCTACCGGCAATGGGTGGAATCGGCACGGCAGCGGCACTCGCCACGTTCTACGGCAGAGTGGCTGTAGGCGACCTCTTCTCCGACCGTGTCCGCCAATGGCTGCAAACTCCGCTGGTCAACGGTATGGATCAAACATTGCTGATACCAACCTGCTTCGCTGCCGGAGTGATGATGGACCCCACCGACGAGCAGGGAGAAAAACTGCGCCGCACCTTTGGCCCATCGAAACGTGCGTTCGGTCATCCGGGTGCTGGGGGAAGTCATGCCTTCGCCGATCCAGACGCTGGTCTCGGGTTTGGCTACGTGATGAATCAGATGGAGCTCGGCGTATTGCCCAACGAAAAAGCCCTCTCGATGGTCGCGGGATTGTATTCCGATCTGATTTCTGACACAATCTCCCCATGACTTTGACTTCCCTCAGCGAGTCCTTCTGCCTCTCGACCTCCGGTAAAGGCACTTACGAGATCACCGATAATGTGCGCGCGATCGCCAGGCAGTGCGGCGTGGAGTCCGGCACGGTGACTGTTTTCCTACGCCATACCAGCGCGAGTTTAGTCATCATGGAGAACGCCGACCCATCCGCGCGAACCGACCTCCACGCCTACTTCGACCGACTCGTGCCGGAGGACGAACCCTACTTCACCCACACCTATGAAGGCGCCGACGACATGCCCAGTCACATCCGTATGGCGCTGACAGCAAGCAGTATTGTCGTGCCAATACTCGACGGCACGCCAGCACTAGGAACCTGGCAGGGCATCTTCGTTTTCGAGCACCGCACCGCACCCCACACCCGCGAAATCGTTGTTAATGTGACGGGGAAGTAATTTGTCCGCCATGAAGAGCATGAAGGAAATGAAGATGGATACAATCAATTCGGGAACCGGATCAGGATAGTTCCCCTCGCATTCCTTATTGGGATTAAGCATATTTTACCAGAAGGGCTGGAAGGACAAGAAGGAGCGAATTCCAAAGCCATTTTCTACCTCTCAAATGGAATCAACTGCGCGAGGGATGGCTTTCACGTCGTCGGTAACTTTCCGTCACCCGATCGCGTGGGGCGCAGACTTTTACGCGACCAACCGCCATTCATGACCGGAATTCACCTCAAACGCCGCACCAACGTGGCCGTGGCTTCTAGCCGCGAAGCCAAACAGCACGAAGCCAACTCCCCATCGCGTGAGGCGCAGCCTTTTACGCGACTAGCCGCGAAGCCAACCCGACCACGAAGCCCTCATTATGAAGAGCACTCCTTCAACGCCACCTGCCCCATTGCGTGAGGCGCAGCCTTCATACGCGATTAATCCTCCAGCTCGACGATGTGCAGCACCTCGTCGGCGCGAACCATCGCATCGCGCTCATTCTTATCGACATATCGGAAATACCCCGTCTTTGGCTGATACTCTGGTTCATTCAGCGCGATCAACTCACGCCCGCTGCGTAGCTCAATAACATGCTGTGACGACGCGCATGAAGCGAGTAGAGACACAGCTCCAAAGAGAATGGATCTGCGTAGGACACGTATAGTTCCACCTCGAATATCGTTTACGCCACCTAGTTTCTGCATGCCGGAAAAGCTATCATGAGAAATGCCCCGCACGGCAACAAAAAATCGCCGACCCGCACAAGCAAGATCGGCGATTTATAAAAACTTCTGGAAACCCTCAGTCCAGCGTCGGCTGGGCGCCATCGACGCGATCTCTCATCTCTTTACCGGGCTTGAACTTCACCACGGAACGCGGCGGAATCACTACGTCGGTGCCAGGCTCGTTCGGGTTACGACCAATTTTCTTCTTGGTGCGACGAACTTGAAAGGTGCCGAAGTTGCGCATCACCACTTGGTTGCCGTGAGCAAGGTGACGAGTGATGTCGTCCATGGTCAGCTGAAGGACTTCAAAAACCTTCTGTTGGGTCAAGCCGGTGCGATTTGCGATTTCGATAACCAAATCGCGCTTGGTCACCGTCTTCGGAGTAAGTTGTGAGTTTTCCGTCATTTGCTGGCAAGAGTAATAGGATGATCGAACGCGTGTAAGAGAAACTTCAGGGGGGATTTCGTTCATTCGTTCATCTCTCCCTTAGCCGACCAGGTTAATTCGTCAACTGGGAAGCCGTCCGAAAATGCATTTTCGCCACATTTTCAAGGATTTGTATGCCGTGTCGAGAAATGAGTCGCTTGCCTGTGGAGATCACTTTTGGCCCAGCACCACGCGGAATAATCTCCTCTAAGTCGGTGCCTGTACGATCCAACCATGTGATGAAATGTTCCCGCGCGAGGATGGACGCCGCCGCCACGGCGATGTCCGACTCCGCTTTGGTCTTTTGCTCGAGTTCGATATCGATCTTCTCTCTGGCGAGCGCCTGCTTGAGCACCGAAGCGTTGGCAAACTGATCGGATAAGGCACGCGGACAATCCGGGCGCTTGCGATGTAAGTTAGCGATTACTTTCGCATGCCCCCATGCCAGCATTCGGTTGAGATTGGCAAAGCGCGCATACATCTCGTTGTATTTCGGCGGATTGATCTGAATCACATCGAACGCAATCCCCGGCGTCGATCGAATCACTTTTGCCAGGTCGCGGATTTTTTTATCCGATTTGATCGCTTTGCTGTCCTGCACCCCCGCCTCGCGCAAACGCGGAGCAATCGTCGCATCGGTGAACACCCCGGCAATCACCAAGGGGCCAAAGAAGTCACCCTTGCCGGACTCATCGATCCCAAAATGTGGCTCGCCCAGCTTTGGGTTCAACACTTCCTCGTAGCCCAGCACGATCTCCTTGAGCACCTCGGGCTCGAGCACAAACTCGATGAACTCCTTCGTTCCCTTCCCCTGCACCAACACCTTCGGCCCTTTTTCATAGACTGTGACGTTGACGTTCTCGACTTTCTTCGCGGCGGAAAACATCGCGTATGGCTTCTCTGAAAACGTGAACCCTTTCATCTCCAACAACAGTTGAAGATGGCGCGCCTGATCGACAGTGATCGGCGAAGTGTGACTGGTTGGCTGGCTCATTATCCAAGAAGTTTCTCGCGCACCAGTTTCGTCACGATGCCTGGGTTGGCCTTGCCCTTGGATGCTTTCATCACTTGGCCGGTGAACCAGTTGGCGGCCTTTTCATTGCCGCCTTTCACCTCGGCAACTTTGTCCGGGTTTGCGGCGAGCACTTCATCGACGAGCGCCTCGATCGCACCAGTATCGGAAACTTGCTCGAAACCTTTTGCCTTAGCAATACTTGCCGCATCGGAAGCGACGTCGTCCCACATCGCGGCGAACACTTCCTTCGCCTGGTTGTTGGAGATTTTTCCTTCTTCCACCATCATCACCAATCCAGCAAGCTTCTCCGGGGTCATCGGGCACTGACCGATGTGCAGCCCATCAGCATTGAGCCGACCTAGCAATTCATTGATCACCCAGTTCGCCAACTTCTTGCCGGCGGTGCAAGTCTTCGCCGCCTCTTCAAAATAATCTGCCAAGGGACGCTCGGACGCGAGCACCGCCGCATCGTAGTCTGTCACCCCGTAATCTGCCACGAAGCGCTCACGCTTCGCCATCGGCAGCTCAGGCACTTCCACCTTCACTTTCTCGACCAGATCCTTCGTCTCGACGGGCGTTAGATCCGGGTCGGGCATGTAGCGGTAATCGTGCGCGTCTTCCTTGGTCCGCATCATCTGGGTCTCGCCCAAATCATCATCCCATCGGCGTGTGCTCTGTACCTGCTCGATGCCCATATCCAACTCTTCGGTCTGACGGGCGATCTCGAAATACAAGGCGCGGCGCACGGCCGACACCGAGTTCAAGTTCTTCAACTCAATTTTCGCCCCGAGTTCTTCCTGACCCTCCGGACGAAGCGAAACGTTCACATCACAGCGCATCTGTCCCTTGTCCATATCCGCATCGGACACATTCCCGTATACCAAGATCTGGCGCAGGGCGTTCAAAAACGCCACCGCCTCCTCGGGTGTCTGCATGTCCGGCATCGACACCATTTCCATCAATGGCGTTCCCGCGCGGTTGAAGTCGACCAGGCTGTTTGTTTCAAAGTGCGTACTCTTTGCCACGTCTTCCTCGAGGTGAATGTGATCCATCCGAATGACGCGTGGTGCGCCTTTGATCTGCTTCTGAATATCCTTCGGGTAATGGAGAACATCGAGACTCACCTCGCCGCCGATACACAAGGGCGCATGCAATTGGGTGATTTGATAATTCTTCGGCATGTCCGGATAGAAATAATTTTTCCGGTCCCAAGTGGTGATCTCCGGATTCGTGCAACCAATCATCATCCCCATCACAATCGTCTTTTCGATGGCGCGCTTATTGAGCACGGGCAGTGCACCTGGCAGGCCAAGACAGGTCGGGCAGACGTTGGAGTTAGGTTCATCCCCGAACGACGTGCGGCACCCGCAAAACATCTTCGTTTGTGTTTTTACCTGACAGTGGACTTCGAGGCCGATGGTAACGAGATAAGACATAGCGATAACAGATTCACCGCGACTATAAAGCCGATGTGCCAAGGGGCAAGAGCCGACGCATCACTCCCTGCCTCAAAAACGTGGCCGTGGCTTCCAGCCCCGCAGCCAAGTCCGTGATATTTTTAACCATGAAGGGCATAAAGTTCATGAAGGTGGAGGCATTATACCAAATCTTGGTAATGATCTGACGCGAGCGGGAGTTGATTTGATTGATAGTGAACGGCTTGTGCGCGGCGAATAGTCATGTTTTTATTCGAAACCGGCATTATATTCGGGCGCTGGAGTCGAACTCACCTTTTCGCTCTCTTGTGACTTTTACTGGGATTCGGGTTTTGTAACCAGAAGGGCAGGCAGAACGAGAAGAGTAAAACGCGCGATAAGGAGGGCCATCCTTCTAGGTGGCTGGGATCGATCGTGGTTTCCGCACACCACCCAGGCCAGCTGGAAGCAGGCTCTCCATTGACCACTGTAATGCGAACACCTCCTGTGGCACGACCGTCCCGGTCGTGTGCGCATCACTCCGCAGCTCACATCTCTCCCGCATTGTCACCAATGCAGCTACTTCATCCAATCACGAACTCATAAAAAGAGTCCCTCCCGAGCATGTATCAGACCTCGTCTTCTTCTTCGCCGAAGTAGTCGCGTTGGGAGAGTTCGGCGTAGAGGCCGTCGACGGCGATGAGTTCGTCGTGGGTGCCCTGTTCGACGACGCGACCTTTGTCGAGAACGTAGATGCGGGTGGCGTTGCGGACGGTGGACAGTCGGTGGGCGATGACGAAGGACGTGCGGTCTTCGAGCAAGCGGTCGAGGGCTTGTTGAATCAGTCGCTCGGTTTCGTTGTCGACAGCCGAAGTCGCCTCGTCGAGCAGCAGAATAGGCGAGTCCTTGAGCAAGGCGCGGGCGATGGACAGGCGTTGTTTCTCGCCACCCGAGAGTTTTACACCGCGCTCGCCGACGTTGGTGTCGAGTTGTTTGGGAAGATCGCGGACAAAGCTGGCGGCATTGGCAGCTTCGAGCGCTTTCCAAATCTCATCATCAGTGGCATCGCGTTGAGCGAGCACGAGGTTTTCGCGGACGGTGCCATTGAAGAGAAACGGCTCTTGAGTGACGTAGCCGATCACCGAGCGCAGCGACTGTTTGTTAAGCGTTGATATGTCGGTGCCACCAATAGAGATGGTTCCGCGGTCGCATTCGTAAAAGCGCGTGAGCAAGGAGACGATGGTCGATTTGCCGGCACCGGTTGGGCCGACCAAGGCGATGGTCTCGCCGGGTTTAGCCTCGATGCTGATTTCACTGAGCGTATTTTGCTCTCCATAGGCGAAGGTCACGTTGTCGAAGCGAACGTGCGTGCTGAACTTCGCGGGCAGTTTTTCGCCGTCGTTGGCATTTTTCTCGTTTTCGGAGTCGAGGATCTCAAACACACGGTCGCCAGCAGCGCGCGAGCTGAAAATCATTTGGTTGAGCTGGCGGAGCTTGGTGACCGGTTCGTAAAACAAGCTAAGCAGAAGGAAAAACTTCATGAGCCCGCCGATTTCCATTCGCCCATCCATCACGGCAGCACCACCAAACCCAAGCACCATAACGTAGCCGAACATTCCTGCAAATGACATCGACGGATTGTAAATTGCCCACCACTTCATCAAGTAAAGTGTAGCGCGACGGACACCATCAGAGAGTCGATTGAAACTTAGATGCTCGTTATCCTCTGCTGCGTAAGACTTGATCTGCCGGATGCCCGCAATGTTGTCATGAAGCATGGAATTGAGCGCGGAGGTCGCGTTGCGCTCCGCTTTGTGCCGATGCCGTGCATCCTTGGAATAAATATAAGCGCCTAGCGCCAAAATTGGAATTGGCAAGGTTGCCCATAACGCGACCTGCCAGTCAGTGAAATACATCACAAGCCCAACTGCCAACAATTGTATCCCTGCCACCAAACCAAGCTCGATGCCATCGATGAGCACGCGCTCCATCGATGTCACGTCCTCGACGACTCGGGTCATGATATCGCCAGTGCGACGCGAGTCGAACCAGTTCAGCGGGAGTCGCTGAATTTTACGGTAGAGATCCGAGCGGATATCGAAGACGACATTCTGCTCGAAGTAGTTGTTGACGAAGAGTCGTGCGCAGTTCATCCCATCTCTCACAAAGAAGCTCCCGAGTGCCAGCAACACCCAAAACAGTAACTCATCCCGCCGAGCAGAATCTGGCAAGATCTCGTCGATCACATGCCCGGTGATCATCGGGAAAAAAATCACGGCCACCGCCATCAACGTGGCGCAAAAAAACTGCGCGATGGCAAGCCACGGATAACGTTTCAGATAGGCGAAGACTCGAAGAACGGACATAATACCAGAACCTGGTAAGGTAGAGACGCGAAAGGGATTGTGAAGAACTGTTCACGCGGGAAATGCCCGCGACGACAGTTCTTTAAGTGATGGGAAGCAGTAGATGTTTGGACAGCCACCAAAGGGCAGAATCTACCATTGGCAAGCGTAGGCATTACGACGGAGTTTTCTAAAAGGACGGGGCGAGACCTCATCCAGGTAATGATCTGACGCGATCGGTCACTATATTGGTTGAGCGAGAGCAACTTGTGCACGACGAAAAATCACATTTTATTTGCAAGCGAAACAAGTCTAATCCCAACCGATACCGAAGGCGATCTTGAGTAAGCTCCAGATGGACTGCGGGATGAACGGGATGGCGGCCAGTGGCGTCAGCAATGCCAGATCGGCGAGCATGCGAAGCACATCGGGCTTGAAGCGATGGCGCTGCCAGTGGACTAGTCCAATTAGTCCTGTAGACCCAGCGATACAGCTGAAAAACACGGTGAAGTAGGGCGGAAATCCGGGTGACCCAAGATTCAAAACACGGATCAGGTTAATGGTCAGTGGAAATGCCAACGACCCGCCGAGAAGGATCAACACGAGCTTGGTGAAATGCTCGCGCACCGCAGGGACAAAACGGGTAATCGCAGCAGCGTCATTCACACGACCTGGCTGCCATTCCCACACCGCGATGGCGACGCAGTTCAGGCTGCACAAGAGACCGAAAAACAGCACATCCGGCGAGGTGACAATTTCCGTCAATCCGACGATGGGTGCGAGAAGGCTGTTCATTTGGAGGCGGTTCAATGCGCCGCCATAGATCAAGGCAGGCAGCGAGGTGCCGATGGCAAAGATCAATCCGCACAACAACTCCTTCGGCATCCGCATCGAGTTGGTTTCTGAAATTGCGCGCGCGTGAATGAGATAGAGGAGGATCAAGCCGGCAAGCACCAAGCCGGCAAAGACGAGCTGTTGTGGCAAATGGTTGGCGGTAATGTAGCCGCCGAGAAGCATCACAATGGCGAGCAAGCCTGTCATCGGCAGTTTCGCCAGTCGGTGGAATCGATGACGCGGAGTGAGCGCTTCAATACTCGCCGAGCGGCGGGTATCGGCGAGGTGGTCGATGGTGTAAACGCACCACACCGCGATACCGAGCACGTAGTAGGCCTCGAGCGGGACGAACACATCACGGCAGGCGGCGAAGAGCGCAAGCCACGCCACGGCGACCAATGGAGCGTCGAGGTTGAGGTAGTTCAGTGCCATCCACCAACGAAGACGCGGAACAGTGTCCGGGACTTGAGGTGGAGATTGGCTGATTTCTGAATCGGACATTGAAAATAGGCGTGCACTAGTTGATTTCGACTAGCTGCTGGATGGATGCAACGAGGCGCGGATCGTTTTTCACCGCATCTCTGAAACTTGAATAGCGCGGCGACCAGCCGGAATCATGGAGTTTTTTGTTCGAGACCGATTTATTCGACCAACCACGGCGCTTTCCGAGTGATCGCGGCGCGGTGGGTGGCACGTCGCGACCAAAGAAATTGGCGAGCCATTCCATTAATTCGGGCTGGAGTTGTGGGTCGCTATCGACAGCGTGAAAAACCTCGCCACCGGTGAGCCCGGCGACGTGAAGGATGGCATCTGCGGCATCGTCGCGATGAATTTGATTGATCACCCTCGCCACGCCTTCGTCGATCGTCGCACTGCCGTCGAGAAATTTTCGCAGCAGCACGGAACGCGATGGGCCGTAGATGCCACCGAGCCGAACAACGGATCCGCCTGCCTTGAGTGCGACCTCTTCAGCATCAAGCAAAACACTACCTGTCGGGCTGGCAGGCTCGGTGGTGCTGGTTTCATCAACGACCTCGCCATTCACCTGACCAAACACCGATGTAGAACTGACAAAGACCAAACGGCGAGGTGAAAACGCGGCGAGTAAATTCGTGCATCCATCAACATAAACCGCGCGGTAGGCATCGACCCCGCCGCCTTTGGTGCTTGCGCAATGGACAGCCAAATCGATTTTGCCTACAGTGATCGCTAGCGCGCGCAAGGATTCCGCTGAAGACAAATCGGCGACATACGCATCGAAGCCAAAATCGCTCCGCAATTGATTAGCCGACGCCGCCGTGTGAGTGAGTCCGATGACTTTCCATCCGCGTGACTTTGCCAGGCGGGCGATCTCGCATCCCAAATACCCGCAACCGGCGATAAGCAGGGTGGGCTGAGCTGTTTCAGAATCTTCTAAAGTGGCCATGTTCGCAAGATACGATTCTCCAAGATCGGACGGAACCTAGGATTCGTGCTTTCTTGACACGCTGGTTCGCCATAGCTTCGGGAATATCGACAGACAAGCAACCGAAGGATGAACGACAAGCAACCAGCCGACGAACCAACGCCCCACCCGACGAGTTTCCGCACCCGTGCCCACTGGAGAAATGCTCTTTACGCCGTAATTTTCCGTGCCGACGGTCGTTGGGGAAAGGGCTTCGATGTCGGTTTGATGATCGCGATCTCGCTTAGCGTGCTGGCAGTCATGCTCGAAAGCGTGCCCGAGATCGCAGATAACCACCGCCATGCATTGCGGGTGACTGAATGGGTTTTCACCATCGCGTTCACCGTGGAATACTTTCTCCGCCTCGCCAGCGCGAAGCATTGGAAAAGCTACGCATTCAGTTTCTTCGGTGTGGTGGATCTGCTTTCCACGATTCCTACCTATCTGCAATTCTTCCTTCCTGGAGGGCAATATTTGCTCGTCATCCGTGTGCTGCGCCTGCTGCGGATGTTCCGAATTTTAAAAATGGGTCGCCACCTGCTGGAGGCAGACATGTTTATCAACGCCCTGCGCGCGAGTCGCCCGAAGATCATCGTGTTCATCTTCACCATCCTCGCTTTGGTGCTCATCATCGGAACAGTCATGTATCTCATCGAGGGCGAAGAACATGGGTTCAGAAGCATTCCGGACTCTGTCTACTGGGCGATTGTCACCATCACCACTGTCGGCTATGGCGACATCAGTCCAGAGACTTGGGTGGGTAAATTGGTGGCATCATTCTGTATGCTTATCGGCTGGGCTATTCTTGCGGTGCCCACAGGAATTGTTGGCGTGGAACTTGCTCGTTCATCAGGAGCACTTTCACGGCCGATCACAGCCAGCAACGAAAAAACCGGCAACTGCCCGAAGTGTCACTCATCAGATATAGAAACACATTCACAGTCATCCCATAGGGCATGACGTGCAAGATCAAGCCTGAGTATACAAGAGGGTTAAACGGTGAGATCAGTTGGATGTCAGAATTGAAAAGTGCTCATTTGCGACGGTTTTACCCACATGCTGTCCCATAGGATTA
>JAGXGH010000136.1 GCA_024636835.1 Verrucomicrobiales bacterium
GAGCGCGAAGGCAAAACAGGCGATGCCGATTCCGTCGTGTGCCCATGCAGGGAACTCTAATCTGCCAGACTCCGGAAAGAACAGCAACGCGGCGCGGATGCCATTCGCGAGGATGCAGGCGACGGTTGCCCAAATCAGTACGCCCACAAGTCCACGGGCGCGGCAGTTGGCAAAGGCGCAAGCGGTGGCCGCAGCGACCCAGCAGAACCACAACATCCGCAATCCACTGCATGCCGGATCGACGCCCACGGTAATCTCCCGCCAATCGAGCGCGGTGCCGAGACGCACGACATCGATGCCCACGAGCGCGAGTGATCCAACCGCAACTTCGGCAGCAGCGACCCGCATCGGGTAGCCGAAATAGAACTGCAAGGAGGCTGAAATCGGAAGCGCGAGGAGCACCAGCGCGACCAGTGCCGGACGTCGATAGGCACCGGTGAGCACGGCGAGTGCAGCGATGCCCGCTGCCGAGCGGATCAACACCGGTAGCGCGTCCATGGTGAGCCCGTAGATCAGAAGTAGCCCGCCGGAGATCACCAATCGCATCGGCGAGAGCGACAGCGATGCGCGATCGTTCCATGCCAGTCCGAGACAGAGCAACAGCGGAATTAATCCAAAGGGCTCGTCACCTCCGTCGTTGAAGCGCAGACCAAACCACCGCCACGTCGGCCACAGTGCAGCGAGCGTGGAAAGCGCCAGCAACAGCAGCAGCGGCCACGAAGGAAACGTGCGATCGCCTTTGTCGGTGCGCAGGTCTTTCGCTGTGACGTGCGGGTTGGAAGTGGTAGGCATCATGGTTCTATCGAGCTATTTTTAATGAGTGTGTCCTTAGCGGTTCCGCGCACTAAGGCGACTCCAAAGCAAGGAGAGTCCACCGATCAGCAGCAGGAAGATGGAACTTGGTTCGGGGACGCTTCCTCCTCCTAAATGCCCGCCACCGACGGCATTACTTGTCACGCCTTTGGGTAGAGGAAGCGGTTGATTGACGGTTTCGCCAGGGCTGTCACCATGGTGGCGAGTCTCATCCATCACTGCGACGAAGGAGGTGAACGGGGTGACCAGTGAGTAGGTGAGCCCTAGGCTGGTGACTTCGCGTTTGGCTTCCGAGGTTTCAGTGAGTAAGGCGTAATCCGCCAAGGCGCGGACGCGCTCCCGCGCCCAGAGAATGCGTAGCGGTTCGTCGATGCTGGATTTTTCGATCACCTCGTCATTGATCTCAAAGGTGTGCTGGTAGGGTGATCCGTCACCGAGTTTGCCATCGATATGAATGGTTCCCACTGGTGCGCCGCGCCATTTTCCGGTGATTACCAGCGGGCGGTCTGCAAAGAGATCGGGCTGCGCCTGCGGCTCGTTGGCGTAGGCGTCGAAGCCATCAAAACGCACCTTAATGTCGGTCAACACAGGGCTGCTGACATATTCGTTGAACTCCGCCGCTTTGGCTTCGCATTGCACCGGGTCAGTGACGACGAATGGTTCGCCGCGTCCGGTGGCGGCAAGGCCCTCGATCAAGTGACGGTTGACTGATGAGCCAATGCCGAAGGCGAAGAGATTCGCATTCCCCAACTGCTCGCGGATCAGCTCAAAAGCTTCCGCTTCACAGGATACATAACCGTCGGTCAGGATGACAATGGATCGCGAGATGCCTTCATCGCCACCAAGGGAGTATGCCTTCTTTAGCGCAGGGAGAAGTTCGGTTCCGCCGCCGCCGCTTCTATCGATCAACCTCTTCGCCTTGTCGATGTTGTTGTTTGTTGCTGGTAAAGAATGGGGTGACAGCACGCGGTTCGAGCTGGCGAAGAGGAGTAAGTTGAATCGATCCTGTGGACGGAGATTTCCGACCAGTTTATCGAGCATCCTTTTGGCCGTATTGAGAGGAAATCCGTTCATCGATCCAGAAACATCGACGACGAAGATATATTCGCGCGGCGTGATGGAGTCGGGGGTAACGCGTGTTGGTGGTTCGATTTGGAGTGCGAAAAATTTCTCGCCCTCGATTTCATCGCCCAAACTCAGGCCGGTAGCGATTTTTTCATCCGCCATGCGATAGCGCACAATGAAATCACGATCACTGGCGTCATCGCCAGGCTCGCGTTGTAGCTTGATCTTTACGTTTCGCTCGTCGACGTACTCGACAGAATTCTGATGGGTATCGCAGGAAAGATCTTTCAGCGGCAGCGGCGTGCTGAGCATGACATTGACGCGATAATCCAAGGTCGTGTCCGGTTGGCCGGTGTCTTCTGGTGTGAGATAGGGATTGCTGACCCACTGCGCGCCATTGGTTGACTGATCCGGCGAGTGATAACGCGGGCCGACCACGCCCGGCAGCACGAAGGTGTAGATCGATGCGGTCGGGGTGATTCGCTCGGAGTAGTGGAGGGTAACTTCAATGTCGTCACCTGGCATGATGTTGGCGACGCTCATTTGGAAAACGTTGGGCCTCTGTTGCTCCAGCAGTGATGCGGTTTTGTTTTCCTCTTTCGCCTTCTCGTAGATGGCCTTTGCCTCGACCTTTTCTTTAATGATCGCGTTGATGATACGCTCGCCGACGCGCATTTCCATGTGGTGGACGGCGGCCCCGGTCGATGCGGGGAAAAGGTAACGGGCTTCGATCGGTTTAGTCCCGTTGTTGCCGAAGCGCTGCTTCAAGATCACCGAAGCGATGCCTCCGTTGATCGTGACGTCGGCGTGCATCGCTTTTAGTGGCAGCCGCTCCGATGCCGGTGCGTCTTCCCCGGCGCTTTGAAGCACTTCGAAGTAGGGCGCGATGGCTTGCTCTTCGGCACGAGTTGAGGTAGAACTCAATGCGTGAACTAAAAGCAAAATCCCGCAGAGGCGGAGGGCGATGTTGATCGTCCGTGCGCATTGCTGGACGAGCAGACTGTGTTGGATCGAGGTCTTTGTCATAGTGCCACCATGCACAGCCATTGTGAAGTGATGATGAAGTGGCAGTGAAATGTGTGTGAAATTCGTGGAGAGGTGGTTTTGACGATCTAGGCTTATTTGATATGATTCGAAGCGCGGGATTAGCGGCTGCGCCGGTGTGGAGGTGTGAGCCGGCACGTCTCACCTACAGTGTGAAGTGCGGCTGTGCCGGGGGGAGATGCCGTTCGACACGAACGGCCTACATTTTTTTTGGAGGTGCCGATTGGTGAACTGTAGGTTGGACGTGTCGGCCAACACCTTTGATCGGGCCTTGCCCGCTAGATTGTCGAAATGAAGGTAATCGCGGCCAGCTATCGAACACCGGCGACGGGGCGGATTTGGTAGCGCTGGAGGCCGATGACGGCGAGGATGACCAGCACGCCGCCGCCGTAAATTCCCGCTCCCGGTGATTCGCCGGGGATAAAGAGTGTCGAAAGGATGATGCCGGCGATGGGAATGACGAAGCGGTAGGCGGCGAGGACGTTGACGGCAAAGAGGGTGGTCAGGTAGTTCCATACGGAAAAACCGACTGCTGAAACTCCGGCTAGGTAAAGGGTCGCGTAGAGGACATCGCGATGACTAAAAAGGGCGGTGAACTGCCCCCATGCTGGGAAGGCGGTGAGGAGTAAGGCGATGCCACCACCGAGTAGCGATAGACAGGTCGCGTTGTTGGTGGGGATGTGTTTTCTCAGCGACTGAAGGATGATCAATGCGAGCGCGCCGCAGAAGGTGGCACCGAGGAAAAAGAGCGCGCCGATGACGGGTCGACCGGCACCGGCTCCGGGTGCGGCGACAGCCCAAATGACGCCCACCGCGCCGGTGACGAGGAGCATCCATTGGGCGGGTCGCGGCCACGGGGATTTGAGCAGGAGGGGCGAAAGAATTACCCAGAAGAAATTTCCTGACACCGTGAGCAAGGAACCCAATGTGCCGCTGGCGTAGTTCATCGAGGTGTAGAAGAGCACATACTGCAAGTAGGTCTGAAGCGCGCCAAAGAGCAGAAGTGTCTTCCACGGTGCGCGTCGCAGCGAGCTTGAGAGGTTTTTGCTCAAGGGGATGAGCATCAAGCCGGCGAGTGTGAAACGTGCACCGGCGAGCAGAAGGCAGAGAGAAATGGTAACTTCGAGGCCTATTTCCGCGCTGGTTCGGTAGAGGAATTTCACCCCTGGAAATGCGCTGCCCCAGGCAATCGCACAGGCGAGCGCGCCGATGGGTAGCAACCACTTCGGGGGCGAGTGTGGTGCCGAGGAATCGTTCTCCTTTGGGTTGCTCATGCAGTTTGCTTTTTCGCCAGCAATGCGGCGATTGGCCGACTGATCAGCCACGGCACACCAACGAAGAAGACCGTCAGTAGGAGCATGTTATAGGTGAAGGTCAGACCCATCACTAGTGAGATGATTTCATGGAAAATGATCAGCATCACACCGTAGATGCATGAGATCCACCGGCTGAGCAGCGCGAGAAAGCAGAACGCCTCCAAGAGCATGCCACTGGCCAGCATGGCACGTCCAATGTTCGGGTAGTCGATGAAGAATTTTTGCGCGGTTTTTTGCGCATTATCTTGGAAGGTGGATTCTTTGTCCTGCTTTGGCCCGTTGACGACATTGTAATGATCCGCGAGGTCGTTCTTGACGAGTTGGATCGGGAAGTTGGCGGAATTTTTCACCCACTCGCCATCGGATAATACCATTTTCGACACCACGCTGACCATGTAGGCGGCGCACAATGTCTGGACGGAAAAATACACGGCGAGCGTGAACCAACGCTTGGTCGCGATGATGCGAATGGACGGATCCGGGTCGTCGTCGGTGGCGGGCTTGCCGCGCGCGCGACGGATCATGGCGACGAACAACCAGATCGTTTGAACGAGCAGAATGAGTGTCACCGGTTGGGAGTGGTGACTGACCTCTGCCGATTGTGAGTTGGTCAATGTGCCGGTAGCGATCATTAGACCGGTCATCATGGGCAGCGCCAGCCAGAGGAAGCGGTTGGCGACGTAGAGGATGATCGCACCAATCAGTAACCACGAGCAAATTTGCATCTTGGCGGGATCGTTGAGCCAGGTGAAATCCATGCCCAAGCGTGCCAAGCCATTTGGGTTGGGTTGGTTAGGAAAAAGGGTGAGTGGGAACAGCATCCAAACGATGCCGGCGAGCCCGACACGCATGAAGAACCACTCCGGCGCATCGACGGAGAATGGTCCGAGCTTTTGCTTCCAGCGCTCGAGGAATGAGAGTGTGCGGTTATTTTCCATCGATCTTAATGCTGGCGATGTATTCTGGATCGGGCGCGACAATATGGCCGTCTTCGCGATAGATGGGGATTTGGTAGATCTGTAATTCCGTCACACCTTCGAGACGGTCGGTGCTTTTGGATTGGATGGTTCTCCACAGCCAGGTGAGCGCTTTTTCTCCTGCGGGTCGGCGTTGCTCGACGGTGAGATCCCGTTTTTGCGGGGTGCTTCCGTCAGGGTTTTTAAGGTCTTTTCGTATCTTGTTGATCAAGCCATTGTATTGTTTTTTCAAACGGGCGGTGCGGGTGCCGAGGCTGACGTATTCAAGTGGTAAAGGCGTGCCGTTCTGATCAGCGACAAACACCACGTAGTCGAAGTCCGTGAAGTTCGAATACATCGGGAAGTGCGAAAGAGGGTAGTTCTCTTCAGCAATCCACATCACAGCGACCAGCACCAGAGTGAGACGCAAGGGGAGCACTCGCCAGAGTCTTTTTAAAAAGGACAAAGCCATCGGATGGATAGTAACAACGATGCAAAAGTTTGCGAGTATTGGTTTTTTCTCAGGGCAAAAAAAATGGCTCGGTCTAAATACCGAACCATTCTTGAGCGTGATTAAAGGTGCGATGCTTTAGTCTTTGGTTGCGTAGTAGATGACAGCTGCTGCGGCGGCGAGACCGAGAATGCCGCCAGGGATTCCGAGTAATCCTCCCTCTTGTTTCTCCGCTTTTGCGCTCTCTTTGGTGGAGGCTTCCGCTTTCAGCTCAACGGTTTCTTGCTGGGTGATGGGCTCCGCTTTCACGGCGCCGGCGTGAGAGCTCACAGAGAAGGTGGCGAAAGCGATGACGGGAAGAAGGTTTTTTAACATGTGGGCGATTCAAGCGGATGTGGGTAACGATGGGAAGCGAAATTTTTCATAAGTTGCGGAGCGGAGTTTCTAAGTTTGTTAGTTTTCAGTTTTCAGTTTTCAGTTTTCAGTTTTCAGTTTTCAGTTTTCAGTTTTCAGAATTTCGGGTGGGTGGCTTCAGAGAGGCCTGCGGGTGGGGATTTAGTGTGGCAAGCGGTGTTGGCTTGGCCTGGACTTGGTTGTTCGTTCACCGCTCAAGCCACCTAGAAGGATGGCTTTCCATATTGCTGCCTGCGCCTGCCCAGTGCGCCATTCTACCTGCGCCTGACACCTGACACCTGACACCTGACACCTGCCGACGTGCTCAGCGCTCCCGGGGATTGGCGAGCATGTCGTCTATGATGCGTTGGGCCTCTTTGGCGGTGACGTCTTCGGGAGCGATGGGTTCGGCGAACTGGACGCGGACTTTGAGGGGCAGGCGGCTGGGCAGGCCTTTCATCAGTCCTTTGCCCCAGTGGCTGAAAAACGACCCGAAAAGGCCAGACATGGCGACGGGGACTACAGGCGTGTTCGCTCGTTTGGCGATGATTTCCATGCCGCGTTTGAATTCGTTCAGCGTTCCGTCTTTGGTGAGTTCTCCTTCGGGGAAGATGCACACGACTTCATGGTTCTTGAGGGAATCGACACATGCCTTGATGGCGGCTGATGCCTTGCCGCCTTCGGTGTTGATAGGGATGGCTCCGGCGGAGCGGAGAAACCAATTTGCCCAAGGCATGTCGTAGAATTTTTTCATCATCAGGAAACGGACAGGGCGGTCGCATCCTGCGGACATGATAAAGGCATCGATGTAGCTGACGTGGTTGGCAACGATAAGTACGCCGCCTTTTTCTGGTAGTCTCTCCGGGTGAATACTGCGCACGCCGTAGATGAGGCGAAGCCAGGGCATGACGATGGCTCGCAGGGTGTCGACGGGAAGAAGCTTGGCGGTGTAGAGTGTGGTGGCGGCTGTAGTGATGGCTGCGAAGTAGAGTTGGTTGGCGGTGGAGAGACCGAGGGATTTAACGAGAAGCAGCTGGATGCCGACGGCGGCGAGGTTGGTAATGGCGTCGAGCATGGACGAAGCGGCGAGCATTCGTCCACGTCGATCGGGTGAACAGACGTCCTGGAGGTAGGCGTTGAGTGGGGTGAGGAAGAGACTTCCGGAAATCCCGAGCAGGACGAGGATGGTGATGTATTGCCACGTTCCGGGGGCGTCGCTGATGCCGAGGAGAACACAGGTGACAGTGAGTCCGAAGCCGCCAAGAGGGACGAGTCCAAGTTGGATGCGACGTCGTGAAAGGACGGCGGCCAACGCGCCACCAACAGCTGCGCCAGCGCCGAGGCTCGCCATCATTTGCCCTGCGATGCTGCCTGCCTCACTGGTGCCGCCGGCGATTTCATCGGCCTTTTGGGTGACGACGAGAAAGACGAACATCCCGAACGCCCAGAAGTAGGATTTTCCGAGAGCGCTACGCCGTTGACGTTTTTCGGAGAATAGCTCGCGAAGGTAGCTGAAGTGCTTGGTGAAAATGTCGGCGGTGAATGGTTTTGGATCGTGCGGGAGGGTGATACGCATCCGCGCGCTGAACCAAACGGCGACGATAGAGATGACAAAAAGCGCTGCCATTGGCAGGGCAGAGGCAGTCCAAGCGTCGAAGCCAGGTTGCATTTCAAGTTTTTCGTAGGCAAGGCCACCGATGGCTGATCCGGCGATGATGGCAATGATGACGAGCATTTGCATCCATCCTGAAGCAGATCCGAGGCGGCGGCTGCCGAGGAGTTCTTTGACGATGCCGAGTTTTGCCGGGGCGAAGACGACGGATTGAATGGAGATGAGGAAAAACCCGATCACGGCACCCCAGATCCACGAGGCTTGGAGTGATGCGGCGATGATGAGGAAGCACGCGAGCTGCAGCCACATGCAGGTGAGGATGACGCCGCGTTTCGAGTAGCGGTCGGATGCCCAACCGGAGATGGGGGAGAACGCGATGTAAGCACCTGCGGCAAGTGCGGAAAGGACGTGTTGGAACGGAATGACGGCACCAAGGAAAGGAACCGTCCACGTGATGCTGAGGTTCAAGGCAACACCGAGAAGGAGGAACTTCACGATGTTGTCGTTGAAGGCGTTCAGGGTCTGGACGCAGAGTAGATTGCGGAACGATGGCCAGTCCTCACCATCGGGCAACTCATCGAGTGATTCGGGGAGTGGGTCGTTGGTTGGCATGCGTCCGGAAGAGGGAAGCTAGGCGCCTACACCAAAGTAAATCGCCACGGTAAATCCAACTTTGCAGAGAATGTGGAATGCTTGGTCGCCTGCAAAGTTCGTCCATTTCTCGCACTTTCCGAAATCGATTGCCCAGTGGCAGATGAACTCAATGAGCGCAAAGAGCGCAGAACCAGTGACAATCCAGACCATGCCGGAGTGAACGAGTGAGTGCGCAGTGAGGCAATACGCCCAGAGGTTTCCCGGGAAGGGATCGCCCTCGGGGTCGGGCATCTTGATGTTACGGTTCTTTCCTGCGGCGAGAAATGGCCCCTGTAGTGGGAAGTCGCAGATTGCATGGCCAATGACCAAGGCAAAGAATAACGAGAGGGCGCCGACGGGTGAATTCAGCGCGCCAGTTGAAAGCGCAGTGGCGAGGAAGTCCATGGGTTATCTGGGGGGATGGTTCAATGGTAGATTAGCGCCAACCTGCGTTGTCGGCCATTGCCTTTTGGAGCATCTTAAAGCGCTCGTTCATCGCGCGGAGACGCTTGCTGAGGAGTCGGCTGATACCAAGCATCAGCTGTGCTCCAGCTTCAGGATAGGCGTTGACGAAGTCTTCCAGGTCGCCACGGGTGATGCTCCATATTTGAGCGTATTCCTGCGCGACGACCGTGGCACTGGCTGTGCCAGGGTCAAAGAGATTTACCTCGCCGAGTGTCTCGCCTGGTGAGGCGCGCCATAGTAGAGTGCGGGTGTTGTTCTGTTCACGGACAACGTGAAGAATACCGGAAATGATGAGATAGAGTTGCTCTTGTGGCTCGCCCTCGACGATGATTTCGGTGCCTTTTTCGGCAGGGGTGAATTGACCGTAGGAGCTAAGCAGACGGAGGTCATCTTCAGAGAGGGTTTCGAGAAAACCGATTGGTGGAAGTTCCGGTTTATTGAGGCGTGGTTCTAGGCTCATAGTGATGGTTGGTATGGATTGGTTGCGATCATAGGGCGAGAATGAGGGGCAGGGGAAGGAAGAATCTGCGTTGGTTACGAGTTTTCAGGAACTGTGAGTTTGCGCCTTTGCGCGATGAAGAAAGGCGATAACGCCGGTGATGGCGATGATTAAAGCGATAATTTGGTAGCCGGAAACAGGGCCGACGAGCTTTGGCGTGGCACGCAAAAATTCGTGGGAGAAGCGAAAACTGCCATAGCCAATGAGGAATAGGTGAAACAGTTGGTTCTTCGCCCACGGACGTTTGCGGATGGAAAATAGCACGATCCAAGCGATAAGGTTGAAAGCAAATTCGACGGGCACCGCAGGCCAGTGAGCGCCGGATGCTAGAACGATTCCCGGGCAACATCCAGTGGACAGGCAGCCGAGTCGGCCAGAGGCGATGCCTATTGGGATGATGAGTGCAAAACGATCGCCGGTGGGTTGGTCATAGCCGATGAGCTTTTTTGCTAGCTCAACACCAGCGAACCCACCGAGTAAGGCGCCGGTGATGGATTTTCCGACCAGCCAGTTTTGCACCCAATTCGGGTCGCCGAAGTAGAGCCATCCTTCGGACACGATATAGGCAAGTTTTGCGCCGAAAAATGCCCCGCCAATCGCTCCGGCGTAAACGATAAACAGTCGTGAGTCCCCACGGCTAGTGCGCGTCCAATAGATAAGACTGACCGCGATGCCGAGAAACACGAATGCGCTATAGGCATTGGGGGTGATGGTTGGCATGGGAGTAAAGTGCGGCTTTGCCGGGGTGATGGTGGGAGCCGGCACGTCTCCCCTACAGGGCGGGCGGCGTTGGCTGAATATGTGTAGGTTAGACGTGTCGGCTAACACCTTCTGCTCGGGCTTCGCCCGGAAATATAATTATACAAGCAGAGTGTGACGGCAGGAGAATTTCAGTTAAGCGGCGCATTGCGCGATACAGAGTCCGAGGACTGCGAGGCCGACGATTCCCATGACAAGACCGTTGATTCCGGTTTGGTGTTCAGTGCTGCGTTTCGGGTTACCCATGATCATTAGGACAGGGCAGATGATGAAGAGTGAGAGGATGGAGAGGATGAAAAAGGCTGTGGAAAGATAGTCTGCGATTGGCCCTGAATTGATATGCAATGTGGACGCGAAAACGGCTCCAAGAAAGAACCAACCAGAAAGTCGAGCGAAGAGATATGCGCGACGGGTTCCTTTGGTGGGTTCTCGTTTTGGTTCTTTCGGCATTTGATGAACTGCGGCTTTGCCGGGGTGATGGTGTTAGCCGACACGTCTAACCTACAGGGCGGTGATGCTGGGAGCCGACGCGTCTCCCATACAGCGGTGAACAAGGGAGTTGTTAGCAATAGAATTAACGAACGTCGGTGAATATTTGTAGGTTAGACGTGTCGGCTAACGCCTTCTGATCGGGCTTAGCCCGGTAACTTATCGGAACCCGGTGAACTGATATGGCCAGTCATCGGGAGAGGTGGCGAGATTTGCACGGACTGGATTCATGCGCATGTAGTACCATTTTTCATCCACGGACTCCTCACGCCTGAGGAGGCGATCGAATCCACCGATTTGCCATCGCCATTGGTGCGGTGACGCTTGATGAAACCATCGTTTGAACCACATGAGCATGGTGGAGAGAGACTCATCGCGGTCGATGAGGGGCGCGGCGAGGAGGTGCAGGTGATCGGGCATGGCAAGGGCGGCGGGGAATGACCAGCGGTCTAGGCGATGGAGGGTAGAATTGATGAGGTTCCATGCAGGTGTGTTGTCGAGCACTCGTTGGCGGTCCTGCACGCAGATCGTGACGAAGTAAACGACGGATTGGTCGCCGCTGAGTAGGACGGGGATGCGTGGTGGTTGCATGGTATAAAGTGCGGCTTTGCCGGGGTGATGGTGGGAGCGGACACGTCTCCCCTACAGGGCGGGCGGCGTTGGCTGAATATGTGTAGGTTAGACGTGTCGGCTAACACCTTGTGATTGGGCCTTGCCCGCTAGCTTATCGTCATTCGGCCAGGCGTCGGGGAAGCTGGAGTAGTAGCGGCAGAAGGAGTCGAGTTTTCCGTCTGGGCGGATGACGTGGGTGCAGCAGCGGTCGATGCGGTCTTGGTCCCATGTCCAGGCGTCCATGAAGGGTTTGATGAAGAGACGGAAGGTGTCCTTTTCGGTCATCTCGAATTGATGTAGTAGCTCGCCGAGCTCGGTGTTTTCACATCCGCAGGTTTGAAGATCGGCAAGTTCGTAGTTCACTTTGTCGCGGAGGAAATCCTGCACTTTGGTGAAGTCGATGAAGTCGGAAATGCTGCGAATGCCGGCGGGTGTGCGCAGTAGATATCCGATGGTGGCGCAATTCGGATCGCCGCATGGGAGTGGGGTGAAATCTTCGAAGCGTAGTTTTTCGCCGGACTGCCCGACGCATCCGAGGATGATGTCGGCGGTGTTGAGTCTGGACGGTGGCGCTTTGGGGTCGTTGGGGTTGCGACCACTGAGAAACATGGGCTGGAAGGAAACACCACGGCAGTTGGTGAATTCAAGCCCGAACTCGATGATGTCCCACAGATGACTAACGTTGTGATCGTTGACGGTGGCGGCGAGGGTGACGGGGATTCCCTCATCCTGGCAACGCTGCATGATGCGACGTTTCATGTCGCGAAGGTCAGCACCACGGAGTTCGGTTTGCCCTTCTTCCTGGAGGCCGTCGAACTGGAGATAGAGTTGGAAGTGACCGCGTCGCGCGCGCTCGCCGAGCTTGGCGAGAAAGTCGTCGTCTTTGGCAATCAGCACACCGTTGGTGTTAACCAAGGTGTAGTCGATGCGCGGTTCTTCGTGGATCCAATCGAGTAGCTCAAAGAGTTGCGGGTGAAGTGTTGGCTCGCCGCCGGAGAGTTGGAGGATTTCGATGTTTCCTTTGCGATCGAGCACGCGGGTGATGCGTTGTTGGATGTCAGCGAGCGGTTTGGCCTGGAGCTTCGATCCGACCCCGATGGGTGACGCGGCGAAGCAAGTTGGGCACGAGAGGTTGCAGGAATCGACAATCTCGATCAGCGCGAGACAGGTGGAGAGAGTCTCCATGGTATCGCCTGGATCGGGTTCGGAATTTTTCCCGAGGGTGCCCGGGATGCCGGTGGGATCAGCGGATGAACATGCGCAACCTGCGCCGCAACGGTTGGCATCGGAGCCTTTGGCGAGCCAGTAGAAACGCGCGTCCGATGAAATGCAGATGGTGGCTTCACCGTGTTCCGGGCATTTACGGGTGAGGTGGACTTTGGAAGGAGTTGCGGTCGTCGTCCATACGGTGGCAGGACATGCGGTGAGACACTCAGGGCAGCGTGAGGTGGTCTCTTTGAGAGTTTCGCGAAAAGTAGGGATGGTAACCATGGTCGGAGTTGGTATGGAATAATGCCGGTTTTACCAAATCTTGGTATTGATCTGACGCGATCGGGGGGAGTTGGTTGATCGTGAGCTATTTGTGCGCGTAGAATAGTTCGATGTATATTCGGAACCGGTATTACCAGCACGGCGCTACAGTGATGGTTGGTTCCGCGAATGGTTATTTGATTTTTTCGATGGGACGATTGCTTGGGGCGATGGATGATTAGTTTGGATCAAAATATCCTATCGAGTTGACGATGAGCGAGCAGCCGCCGAAACCGATGAATCCAAGGGCGGCTGTGTGGGCTAGGAGCCATAATATCCCCCACCCAAGGTAAGAGCTGAAATTTCCCTGGCGCTTGCCGAACTCAATGGTGGCAAGGGTTGCGAACACCAGAGAGAGGAGTGGGCAAATGAAAAGAGGGATAAAGAGAAAGACCTCCCCAATACTCGTTAGCAGTAGCATTCCGAAAAGGATGAAGATGAGACTCGGGAGGAAAAGGAAGAGGAATGTCTTTTTTGCTGACCAGTGAGGGGGTGGGTTTTCCTTCGGGGCGAGATCTTGGGACGAGTTTGGCGGCGGGTCTTCGTGATCGGACATGATGCGAAGCTACCCTAACACCATGAAGTTATGGAAATGAAAAAGCCGACGGCCATACGGTCGTCGGCTGGATTTCTTCTGTAGCGGCGTTTTGCAAACGCCCGGGGGGTGTGGAAGACAGGATTCGCTTTGCTCCAGCGCTTGAAAAGACGCCGCTACAGGTGGTTATTCTGTAGCGGCGTTTTGCAAACGTCGGAGGGTGGTGTGGGCTGCTGATTAGTCGCGCACGCCGTCGACCATGCGCTTGATGCCGAGCGGGTTGGCTTCCTTGAGGGAGTCGGGAAGTGCTGCGTCCGGGAAGTTCTGATACGACACTGGACGGGCGAAGCGGTAGATCGCCATGGTGCCAACGGATGTGCTGCGTCCGTCAGAGGTCGCTGGATATGGGCCGCCGTGAACCATGGAATGACAGACTTCGACGCCGGTTGGGAAGTTGTTGAAGATCACGCGACCGGCTTTTCGGACGAGGATCTCGACAAGGTCGGAATATTCGGCGAGGTCGGCCTCGGTGCCTTGGATTGTGGCGGTGAGCTGACCTTCGAGCGCTTCTGCTGCCTTCAAGAGTTCGGCTTTATCGTCGCTGGCTACGATGAGCGTAGTAGGTCCGAAAACTTCTTCCATCAGATCTTCGTCCTGAAGGAATGTGCCAACATCGGTGCGGAACACAGCAGGCCCCCCTTGCGCGCCGTCGAGCGTGGATGGCACTTCGGCGAGGGTTTTGATTCCGCCCTTCGCTTTTAGAGCTTCTACACCGCTGCAGTAGCTCTTGGCGATACCACTGTTGAGCATGGTTCCAGTGGCTCCGGCTGCGGTGGTGGTAGTGAGCTTTTCGGTGAAGGCTTCGGTGCCTGATGTCGGGGTGAAGACGAGTCCCGGGTTGGTGCAGAATTGTCCCACTCCCATGGTGAGCGAGCCGTAAAGGCCGTCGGCGAGTGCTTCGCCGCGCTCTGCGAGTGCGCCTGGCAAGATGAACACAGGGTTGATCGAGCTCATCTCGGCGTAGACGGGGATTGGCTGAGGGCGGGCGGCGGCGGAGTCCATCAACGCGCGGCCACCAGCTTGCGATCCGGTGAAACCAACGGCTTGGATGCCGGGGTGCTTGACGAGGGCTTGACCGATTTTACGTCCACTGCCGTAGACGAGAGAGAACACGCCTTCAGGCATGCCACAGGTCTTGGCGGCTTTGATCACGCATTCTGCGACCATTTCCGCGAGTCCAGGGTGAGACGAATGGGCTTTGACGATGACGGGGCAACCGGCGGCCAGAGCGGAGGCGGTGTCACCACCGGCGGTGGAGAAGGCCATCGGAAAATTGCTGGCGGCGAACACAGCAACGGGGCCGACACCACGTAGCTGTGAGCGGAGGTCGACTTTTGGGATGGGCTGGCGCTCCGGTTGACCATGCTCGATACGAGCGTCTACCCACGATCCGTCTTCGACGACGGTGGCGAAGAGTCGGAGTTGGCCGGTGGTGCGGCCGGTTTCGCCACGGAGGCGTGCTTCTGGCAGACCGGATTCGAGCGGTCCACGCACGGCGATTTCGTCGACAATGGCATCGATTTCATCGGCGATGGTGCGGAGAAATTTTGCGCGCTCTGCGCCTGAAGTTGCGCTGAAAACAGGAAAGGCTGCGGTGGCGAGTTCGACGGCACGGTCGAGCTCTTCCTTAGTCGCGGCAATGTATGCGGGGTCGAGCAGTTCGCCGGTAGCTGGGTTTGTTGCGTGGCAAGCGATGTCGCTGCCGGTTCCGCGTTGGTTTCCGATGAATGAGGTTCCTTGTAGTGTCATAGTAGTTGTTTTGTGATGTGAGAAGTTATTCGGGGTGTGGGTAATTGTTCCTGCGGCTGGGTAGTGGTGGGCGCTTGCAAAGTGCCGCTACAGTGAGGCCTTACAGAGAGTTTAGACGGTTTGCGCGGTTATTCCATAGCGGAAAGGATCTTCCGGGTTGAAGATCACGGTGTATTTGCCGTTTACGAACGCGGTGCCGGTAACAGATGGGATAACATGGTTTGGGGTGCCTTCGATGGGCTCGACGGTGCAGGTGAATATAGTGTTCAGGATGCTCGCCTGGCGCCAAACCTCACCCGCGCCAAGTTTTCCTTTGGCGTAGAGTGCGGCGAGTTTTGCACTGGTGCCGGTGCCACATGGCGAACGGTCGTAGGCATTGCCCGGGCAGAGGACGAAATTCCGACTGTCGGCAGTGTCGTCGGTGGGTGGTCCGAAGCTTTCGATGTGATCGATCTCCTTACCGTCGAGTCCGGTGATATTGCTGGCGGCTAATGCGAGGCGAACGCTATGAGTGAATTTGTCAAGCGCATCGACATTGGCGAATTTCACTTCGGGGCCTTGATTGTCGATGAGAAAAAACCAATTTCCACCCCACGCGATATCACCGGTGATGATTCCGTAATCCGGCACGTTTACTTGGACATCTGCTACGGCGAGGTAGCTCGGGACGTTGGATACGGTGACTGTCGACGCATCCTTGACGTCCGCGGTGACGACCCCGACCGGGGTGTCGATTCGATGCGAGCCTACGCCGATTTTTCCCATGTGATAGAGCGTGATGGCCACCCCGATAGTGCCATGAATGCACATGCCGAGATACCCGACATTGTTGAAGAAAATGGCACCGGCGACGCAGTTTTCGGCATGGGGTTCGCAGAGTAGGGCCCCCACCATTGCGTCACTGCCTCGCGGTTCGTTGACTGAGGCGGTGCGCACCCAGTCGTGATCCTTGGCTAGTAAGGCCTTGCGTTCAGTTAAAGGGCGGGACCCACCGCCTAGATCTGGAGCGCCATCAATGATGACGCGAGTCGGTTCCCCGCAAGTATGGGAATCGATAATTGCAAGTTGACTGGACTTGGTTGACATGTGCTGACACATTACCACGAATGTATAGATTGAAATAAGAGCGCTTACCCGTGTTTTCGCACAGATTGTCTATGCATTCTCTTACAATAATCACTTTTAAATAGTTCTTTCTCATGCCGCAGTCTCCTTCGGAACAAGCCCTTACCCCCGACCGCATTCGGGCAAACTTTTTCTCCAAGCTCAAACAGCCTTTGGTTTGCGAGGATATCTTTGACACGCTGACGGACACCGTGTTTTTCGTTAAAGACCATTTGGGGCGCTACGTGGTGGTGAACCAGACACTAGCCGACCGCTTGGGAGCGAAGTCCAAACAGGAGTTGATAGGTCGCACCGTGTTGCAACTGTTTCCTGAGTCGCTTGCTGAGAACTTCGCGATGATGGACAAAGAGGTGCTCATTGAAGGGAAGCAGGTGAACGATCGTTTGCAGCTCCATTTGTTCCGCAATCGTCGTCCGGGCTGGTCATTACTTCATCGTCATCCGGTCTATTCGGAGAACGATAAGATTATTGGGCTCATCGGATTAGCGAAGGATCTTCATGCACCGAATGAGAGTGCGGATGACTACAAGGTGCTAGCCAAGGTCATCGATCACATCCAGCGCAACTACAGTAAGCCATTGAAAGTGCCTGAGCTTGCGGAAATGGCGGGGATGTCGCCTTATCAGTTCGATCAGCGCGTGCGGAAAATATTCTATCTTTCTCCAGGTCAATTTCTCAACAAAACCCGGATCGATCACGCCTGCTTCATGCTGACCAATTCCGATGCGCCAATCTCTGATGTCGCGTTCGATTGTGGATATGCTGACCAGAGTGCGTTTACCCGCCAGTTCCGCCAGACCACAGGGATGACACCGCGGGTGTACCGTCAGGAACACGAACATCATCGTCACTGAGGTGATCCGCATCACCGTTTCTTGCACTTATGTTTTTCATTCTGAGCGTGGGAATTTCCGTGGAACTGTTTAGGATTGCCGTCATTACGACAGAGGTGGATTCTATAGCTTAGTGACTAACTGAAAATATCATGGCAATTGAACGACACTTATTTGGAACGGACGGGATTCGTGGAGTGGCTAACCAATGGCCAATCACCCCGGAAATCGCACTGCGCGTGGGTCGAGCAGTCGGGCGGGTATTGGGGACGACTACACCGGGCCGACAAAAGGTGGTGATTGGGAAAGATACGCGGCTTTCTGGTTACATGCTGGAAACGGCTCTTACCTCAGGTTTGGTTTCAGAAGGCGCGAGAGTGCTTCTTACCGGGCCTATCCCCACACCGGCTGTGGCGCATTTGACCAAGTCGATGAGTTGCGATGCTGGGATCATGCTGACGGCTTCTCATAATCCGTTTCAGGATAATGGCATCAAAATCTTTGGCCCCGATGGATTCAAGCTCAGTGATGAGTTGGAAGAGCAGATTGAATCGTTGATCCTCGCCGATTCCCTCCCTGAACCCGAGAGTCGAGGTGATCTTGGCAAGGCATTTCGGATCGATGACGCTGTGGGGCGCTACATAGAGTTTGCCAAGAATGCTGCGGGTGTCCATCACCTCGAGGGCTTGAAAGTGGTGCTCGATTGCGCTCATGGCGCGGCGTATTTTGTCGGTCCGTTGATTCTTGAAGAGCTGGGTGCCGAAGTGATCACGATGGGAGTAGATCCCAATGGTCGAAATATCAATTTGGAATGTGGAGCGCTCTATCCCGCGAAGTGCGGCGAGCGTGTTGTGGCAGAGGGAGCCGATGTTGGGATATGTTTTGATGGCGATGCTGATCGGGTGATTTTTGTAGATCACTGTGGACGAGAGATCAGCGGTGATCGTGTCTTGTGCATCTGCGCGAAAGCGCTGAAAGCTGAGGGCAAGTTGTCGAACAACACGATGGTGGCCACGGTAATGAGCAACCTGGGGTTGCGTGATGCGTTAAGCGATGACGGGATATCGTTGGAAACTACCGGTGTAGGTGATCGTTTAGTGATTGAGCGTATGCGTGAAAAGGGGTTTTCCCTGGGAGGAGAAAACTCGGGGCACATCATTTTTGCCGATAGTGCGACGACGGGTGATGGGATCATGAGCGCGCTCAAGATGTTGGCGATCATCAAACGGTCGGGTAAAACTCTGGCAGAACTCGCCGAGTGTATGAACGAGTATCCTCAGGTGCTCGAAGGCTTGCCAGTGAAGAAGAAGCCTCCGATTGAAGAGGTGCCAGAACTCGCTGCAGCAATCGCCGAAGCTGAAAGGGCTTTCGGTGGTAGCGGGCGTGTTTTGGTTCGATATTCGGGAACGGAGAAAAAGATTCGGGTGCTGATTGAAGCGAAGGACGCAGATCTTGCGAAGAAGCAGGCGGAGAAAATCTGCGCGGCAGTAAGAAACACGATTGGAGCCTAATTCATGGAGATCGGTATGCAGCAAAATATGGAATCAAATGACTGGTGGCCATTAGGCGAAGTGTTTTCATCGGCATGTTTTGTGGCGGGAGGAACAGTAGCGGAAGTTCGTGAGCGGACGAGAGTTCACGGCTGGGAGGTGAGAGATAGTGCTTGGGTGTCATCTGTTGATTGGAATGCTTTAAAGGGTGGTGGTGTGAACGCGCGTTTGATTACGGCGGAAGGTGAGGAACTTGCAGTGCATGGTGATGGGAGCGGTGGGGAGCTTGTCGCCTCCAGTCAATCATTCGTCATCCGCTATCCCTGGCATCTTCTAGCGGTCAATGAGCAGGTGGTGGGTGGCTTGAATGCTGATATACTCCAAGGCGAGGTGAGTTCCTCGGCGGTGATCGAAGGGAATGTAGTCATTGGTGAAGGAACGCGTTTGCTGCCAGGTGTTTATATTGAGGGTAATGCGGTGATTGGAAAGAACTGCAAAATTGGTCCCAACTGTTACATTCGTGGAAACACGGCGATTGGTGATGGGGTTCATATTGGGCAGGCGGTGGAGATTAAGAATTCCATCATCGGGCACAAATCGTCGGTTGGTCATCTCGGCTACGTGGGGGATAGTATTTTGGGGAGTGGGGTGAATTTTGGGGCGGGGACGACGACGTCGAACTTGCGGCACGATGGCAGTAATCATCGCACAATGGTTGGTGATGAATTATTGGATACCGGACGGAGGAAGTTTGGTACGGTGGTGGGTGACGGTGTGCATACTGGAATTCATACGGCGATCTACCCGGGTAGGAAACTTGGCCCTGGTGTGTCAACGCTACCAAACGAGACCGTGCAAAGAGACTTAAAGTAAACTACTAGAAGAACAGTAATTATGTGTGGAATTGTTGGATATAGTGGAGGGCGCTCGGCGGCGTCCATACTTTTGAATGGTTTAAAGCGTTTAGAATATCGTGGATACGACTCGGCTGGTATTGCCTTGGGTGGGCCTGATGGAGTGTGTATTCACAAGCGTGAGGGTAAGGTGGCTGGTCTTGTCGAGCAATTGGGTGACTATGAGAACCGTCCTGAAATTCAACGTGCGCACTCTGGTATTGCGCATACCCGTTGGGCGACCCACGGCCCGCCTACCACCGCAAACGCCCACCCTCATGCGGGTGGTAGCGGTGAAGTGGTTTTAGTTCACAATGGGATTATCGAGAACCATTCCTCCTTGCGGGCAAAGCTTCAGGCGGATGGCTATCAGTTTGTGTCTGAAACAGACACCGAGGTGCTTTCGCATTTGATCGCACGTGAGCTGCTTGAAACTGAATCTCTGGTTGATGCGGTGCGCTTGGCGTTGACACAAGTGGTTGGAACCTTTGGAATTTGTTGTATGTGCGCGGCGGAGCCCGACGTTTTGGTCGTCGCTCGCCGCGGTTCTCCTATTGTCATCGGCCTAGCTGAGGGTGAAACCATTGTGGCATCGGATGCCTCTGCAATCATCAGTCACACTCGGCAGGTAATCTATCTAGACGACGACGATGTGGCACGGATTGAACATGGATCGGTGGATATTTCCTCGCTCGATGCACGTCCGGTGACTCGCGAAACGGCGGATATTGATTGGAGTTCAGATGCCGTAGAAAAGGGCGGGTATGCGCACTATATGCTGAAGGAAATTCACGATCAGCCAGAGGCGATTAGAAATGCCATTCGCGGACGACTCGATGCGACAAGGGGTACGGCTGTATTGGCGGGTTTAAACCTCGAACCGCGAGACTTGGTCGATCTGCAAAGAGTGGTTTTTGTCGGATGTGGCACGTCGTTGAATGCCGGGCTGGTTGGTGAATACGCGGTGGAAGACTTTGCAGCGATGCTGGCAGAGGTCGAGCAGGCCGCTGAATTTCGCTACCGAAATCCTATTGTCAGTAGCACGGATTTATTGCTAGCGATTAGTCAATCGGGCGAAACTGCGGACACCTTGGCGGCGGTGCGCGAAGCGGCAGAGAAAGGAGCGTGTGTTGCTGGGTTGGTAAATGTTGTGGGCTCGACCATCGCGCGTGAGGCCGGTCGGGGTATTTACCTTCATGCTGGTCCAGAGATTAGTGTGGCATCGACTAAGGCATTTACTTGCCAAGTGGCGGTGTTACTCATGGTGGCGTTGAAGATGGGACGCTCGCGCCGGATGTCCCGAGAGGCGGGAATACAGATTGTGAAAGAGATTCAGCGGGTGCCCGAGTTGGTGGAAAGGGTGGTGGCAACGAGTGACGCAATCGCCATGGTGGCGCAGCATTTTACCGAGTGTCAGCATATGTTCTACATAGGTCGTGGCTACATGTATCCAGTGGCACTTGAAGGTGCATTAAAGATCAAAGAAATTTCTTATGTTCATGCAGAGGGCTATCACGCGGCGGAACTCAAGCATGGTCCGATTGCTTTACTTGAGAAAGGTACGCCGGTGGTCGCGGTGTTGTGTGAAGGTCCAGGAAAGGACAAAGTTCTTGGCAATGTCGCGGAGTGTCAGGCGCGCGGAGCCGTGGTCGTCGGCCTGATCACCGAGGGCGACGAGGAGTCGCGCGATATCTGCGACCATGTCATCGAAGTTCCCAAAAGCCCACACTATACCGCAACGATCACGGCGACAGTGGCGCTGCAATTGTTTGCCTATCACGTAGCGCGACTACGCGATTGCCCGATCGATCAGCCACGTAACCTTGCGAAAAGTGTGACAGTTGAGTGATCTGACGAGTGTTTTTCCGGCGTGGTTATACCAGTTCGCAAAACAAACGAGACGAATGCCGGAGTGATTTTTTGAAATGACAAGGCGCGACGAAGGAGTGGTCGGGGCTGGCCTTCCAGCGGGCACCATGACAGAGGAGAAACGCCGTCATTTCAAAAAAGCGCCCGGTTTCCACCCAATCGCGAAGCGCTATTCTACCAAACTAAAAAATTCCAATCGTCTCGTTTGTTTTGCGAGGTGGTATTAGTAGCGATCCACTTCGCAGCCATTGAGCGTGCGGGCCGATGGTCCCAGTGTGACGAAATCAGTGACGATTTTACCAGTGGCGGGCCCCATGCTGAGTCCCATCATTGAGTGGCCGGTGGCGACGACGAGGTTGTCCCATTTTTGCGAATACCCGAGATAGGGCATGCCGTCCGGGCTGCATGGGCGAAGTCCGTTCCAGGGATTCACGCCCTCGAACTGCTCAGCGGTGAATTGTGGATAGACCGAGGGTATGGTATCGATGACACCTTGCAAACGGAGTGGATCGATCACGTCCTTCTTGCCGCCTATCTCCATCGTCCCGCCGAAGCGAAGGCGATCGCCCATCGGGGTGATGGCGACTTTGCCCTCGGACAGGATCGCGCAATGCTTCGGCAAGGCGATGGGCTTGTCGAGGGTCAGGCTGTAGCCTTTTCCGCTTTGCATCATCAGATTGATTCCGAGTTTTTTGGCGAGTTCTTTTGACCAGACACCTGCCGTAAGAACGACGTGGTCTGGTTGATGAGGCGTGCCATTCACGGTGACATCGGTAATTTTACGTCCGGATGTGGCGAAGGCCTCAACCTTGGCTTTCCAGAGGAATTTCACACCTAGCGCCTCGAGGTGTAGGCGCAGTTTTTCGACGAAGTTGTCGGGGGCGAGATGGCAGTCATCGCGGTAATGAGCGGCGCCGACAGCGTTGATTTCGATGTTTGGTTCGAGTGCCCGAACGCCTGCGATGTCGAGCATCTCGACGTCCAGTCCAAGGGTCTTGGCGTAGGCTGCGGTTGCGCCCTCCGCATCGAGTCCCTGCTGGGTGGCGCACATCATGAATAGACCACGCTTCTGTAGATTAAAGTCGTTAGATTCGTCGTTGGAGATCTCGAGGAAAAGCTTGCGACTTTCGAGGTTGAGGTCGCGCAGGGTGGTGGCGCACTTTTCCACGTGGGCCTGCGTTGAGTTTCCCATGAAAGTTAGGCACCAGCGGATCAAATCAATGCTAGCTCGCGGACGGATGAAGAACGGGCTGCGGCGGTTGAGCATCATTTTGATGCCTTTGGAGACCATGCCCGGAGCAGCAAGCGGGACGAAATGGGAAGGCACGACCATGCCATTGTTTCCGGTAGAGCAGGATGGGTCTTGCGGCGCTCGGGTGTCTACGACGGTCACTTCCGCACCTGCTTTAGTGAGGTAGTAAGCAGAGCAAAGCCCGACCACACCGCCGCCAATGACGACAACTCGTCGCGAAGAGTTTTGAGTTGGGGAGTCGCTAGACATCGGACACCAGTAAACCCTTCGTCAAGGATTGGAAATGTTTTACGATTTTGCGGGTGTTAGCAGGTAGCTGGCGAGCCACCCTTTTTCTCCACTGGCAAGGTTTTCGCACCAGTGCCATCCGTGGATTTCGCGGCGGCTAAGGATTTTGTCGCCTCGCTTGACGCAGAGGTCGGTGGAGTCAAAGGCTTCGAGAAGCGTTGCGGAGTCGCCATCGATGGTGAGGAATTCACCGGGGATGTGAGCTTTGCGTTCGGTTGACGTTTTAATGGCAACCCATCCCGGCCATGCACGATCCGGTGCCGTGACGGTGACGATCTCGCTCGCAGTCAGTTTGACGGGTTGGCGGTCGATGACCTGAAAGTCGGCGTTGGCGATGAATTTCTGGTTCATAGCGTTTCGTCCTCGGGTTTGATGAAGCGGTCTGCAATGAATGGGCCAAAGGGGAGAAGTGAAGCGATAAACAGAGCAAACGATTTTTTCAGCGACCATTTTTTAGACTCCATGGCGAGGTAGAGTGCGATGCAGTAGAGAACGAACAGGAGACCGTGCGCCGATCCGATGTATCGAACGGCATACACACCAGCCTCCATATCAAAGATGCGTTTCATAGGCACCGCGATGAAAACGAGCAGGATAAAGGAAATGCCCTCGTAGGTGCCGATGATTCGGAGATTGTGAACGGGATGTTTCGCCATGGTGGTCGACTATACCGCAACCCGACAAGGCGGCAAAAGAGTTGCGAGGAAATTTCCAATTGTATGCACTACGTACTCGCGGGGAAGAAGCGTTTTTTTAGGGCAAATGAGACGTGCACGAGACCGATCAGTGCGGGGACTTCGACCAAAGGGCCGACGACTGCGGCGAATGCCACACCGGACTCGATCCCGAACACGGCGATCGCGACGGCAATCGCCAGTTCGAAGTTATTCCCCGCGGAGGTGAACGCTACACTGGCACTTCGTGGGTAATCGGCTCCGATCTTCGCCGCCATGATGAAGCTGATGAGGAACATTACCGCAAAATAGATCAGCAAGGGAAGTGCGATACGCAGCACGTCGACCGGTAGTTCGATGATCGCATCGCCTTTATAGGTGAACATCACAATGATCGTGAATAGCAGCGCGATCAGGGTGAGCGGCGAGATGCGTGGGATGAATTTGTTCTCATACCAATCGACACTTTTCACCCTTGTTAGCACCAGACGAGTGGCCATGCCGGCGAAGAATGGAATGCCGAGGTAGATCATCACGGAAACGAAAATGTCGGACATCGCAATGTCCACCACAACGCCTTCCAAACCGACGAGCGGCGGTAGCACGGTGATGAAGAGCCAGGCATAGGCACCGTAGAAAAGGATTTGGGCGATGCTGTTCAGAGCGACAAGTCCGGCCGCGTATTCGGAAGATCCTTTGGCGAGATCATTCCACACCAAGACCATGGCAATACAGCGTGCCAATCCGACGAGGATGAGCCCGACCATGTAGTCGGGCTGGTCGCGTAGCAGGAGAATGGCAAGCACCCACATCAGCACGGGGCCGATGAGCCAGTTTTGAATCAGCGAGAGACTCAGGATACGGGGGTTGGCGAAAACGCGAGGTAGCTCGCCGTAACGGACTTTTGCCAGTGGCGGATACATCATAATGATCAAGCCGATGGCGAGTGGGAGATTCGTTGTCCCTACGGTGAACGGTTTGAAGAATGATGCAGGGTCATCGATGAGGAAACGTCCGATAAGGATGCCGACGGCCATAGCGGCGAAAATCCAGACCGTCAGGTAACGATCTAGAAAGGACATGCGGGTAGCGACTTTTTCTGACATGGGATGATGGAGGTATGTGTGTTCAGGATTAGTAATGAGAGCGGAATGGCGGGAGGAGTGGGAATGGTGTGACGATGTGATGGCAATCCCTGAAAGCTTATCCCTTATCCCTTGTTCCTTCTAACAGCATCCTGATCCAGGCGCGCAGGATGATTTGCCGATCTGTGGGAGAGGCATCAGGTCTGGAGTGATGCCGCATTTGTCGGGGTCGAGGCATGCGGCGTTGATCGCGGCGAGCTGGAAGACGAGTTTGTCAGCGTCGGCTTTGATGTGGTCGAGAGTGAACATGGTTAGCGAGCTGATTTGATGATCGATCTCTACCGGGATGTCCGTGTCGGTGAAAAACTCATCGGCGTATTGGAGGATCTTGGTGAGCTTTGTCGACGAGAGGCGGTGGTCGATGTCGAGAGCCACCCATAGCTGTAGTGCGCAGGTCTCGGAGTGGCGGTTATTTCCTCCGCAGTCGACGAAGGTTTTTTCGCGCTTGGCGACTTCGGTGATGTGGAAATGTGCGGCCACCGATTGTTGATTGGGAAGGCGGAAGGTGAGCATCCGATCGGGATGTTCTGCCAAGGTAGTTTTGAGTTCGGTAAGAGTCATTTTTAAGTAGGTAGGTGGGGAATGGCTTGGTGGCAGGATGCCACCGCCACGGATGGGGCTTGCGCCCCTTACTGTCTGACATTTGTGACTTATGAAAAGAACAATGGCGGTGACTGAGGAAAGTCTCTTTATACCTTCTACTTTATACTCTCTACTGCGGCGTAAGCCGCTAGGGCTTGGCGGTAGCCGGCGGCGAATGCGCCGAAGGTGTTGTGGATTTGATCGCGGACACGACGGAAGGCGTCGATTTCCTCTTCGCCATCGCGGACGGCGTGAGGTGGGTCTTCGAATCCCCAGTGGTAGCGGTTCACCTTGCCGGGAAAGGTCGGACACGCCTGATCGGCATTTCCACACACGGTCACCACGGTGTCGATCTGTTGGTCGAGAAATTGATCGAGGTGCTTCGAGCTGTGGTTGGAGATATCGATACCAAGTTCAGCGAGTGCTTCGATGGCTTTCGGGTGCACGTAACCGGCGGGGTTTGAGCCAGCGCTGTGGACGTCAAAAAGATCGCCGGCGATGTGGCGGAGGATGCCTTCAGCCATGTGACTGCGGCAGGAGTTTCCGGTGCAAAGGATGAGAACGGATGGTTTCATGGGTGGGTGGTATAGAGTCGCGTAAAACGGCTACGCCGCACGCGATGGAGAATGGAGAGCTGTAGCGGACGCTTTGTAAGCGCCGAACGAACGTCGCCAAGTAGCCCCTAACAAATGTAAACTTGGTGTGAAGAATGTAGGTGTCTAGCAGCAGGCGGCGGCGGCTTCGCACGCGGCGGAGGTGTCGGTTGCTTTGAGGCGTTTTAAGTCGCTCTTGAAAACGGAATCGGTGACGAAATCTGTGGTGGCGAGCGCGGCGAGTGTTTCGGTAAAGAGAGAGCTCGACTTTTGGGGGAGACTGTAGAGCGTCCAGTTGTAGTAACGCTGCGTGGCGACAAGCTCGTTTTTACGAAGATGGGCAAGCTGTTGGGAAACCTTCGATTGTGGGAGTTCGAGAATCTCGTGGATATGACACACACACAATGGTCCGTGGCTCAGTAGATGGAGCACTCGCAACCGGGTTAATTCGGAGAGTGCTTTGAAAAGTTCGTTTGCAGGAAGTTTGATCACGTTATGAGGATGCACTCGATTGAATATTCGCGCAAGTGAATATTATGTCACCGAGTGATGATCGTAAATGTGGCTGGGTATCCTGCCCCGCAGTCAGATCGATGGATATTTTGGCGACGGGGCTAGAAACCCCGGCCACGTTATGGGTGCCGTTCGCTGCTATCGCTTCCGGTTCGCACTTCGCTAGGTCAGTGGGGCTGAAGTGCTTCTCGCGCAGAGAGAATGACTGCTAGTGATATGAAAAAGCGGTTCTTTTGACTTTAACGTCTCAGCGCGATTAGGGCAGATTCTCAGTCTTGTGTTCTGCCTTCGATAGGTTCGATGAAGCCTCAGTGAACGAACTGCAATTGAATGTAGGGTCTTTTGCGAAGGATTTGGGTGGAAGTCGAGTTGGGTGAACTTTACCGAAATCCCAATCTTTTCGGAGGAGGAATCCGCGATCATTCGGATACTTCGAAGCGATATTGTAATAGATTCTTCCTTTCAGGTATTCAGAGAATTCAGGGGTGAGCGCGAGATCTTGATTGGAGAGTAGTTCGACTGCCAATTTGTTCTCTTCTAGTCCTGTGTTGAACGCGCCTTTCTTTAAACCCCATAGGGAACACAAGCTGAAACCCAGCCCAAAAATCAGCACTCCGAGGATAGTGGTGGTGAGCGGTTTCATCTCTAGTAGGAGTCCGGGTTGGAAAGTCTTCAGCTAACAGAGTTTTGGCGTGATTCAAATTTCGGTGATCGTTTGCGCCGCCAGAGCACGAAGGGCACGCAGACGATATACATGGTGATACTATAGACCGCTGCGGGGACGGTTTCCGGCGGGAGTGTTTGTCCTTCAACTCCGGCAATGATACTCCCAACAGCGATCGCCAGAGTGCCGTTCTGGACACCGGATTCGATGGAGATGGTCGTCGCGTCGCGGCGGTCGAGTCCGATCATTTTGGCGGTGGTAATTCCTGCGCAGAGCATCAACACATTCAGGAGTATGGCTACTGGACCGAGGGTGCCAAGATTACTGGAGAATACTTCCCAGTTCTTGGCCAAGGCGGCGAGGATGATGATGGCGAAGAGCGCGATCGCCACGCGCGAAATGCCCGGTGCGATCCTTTGGACGAGCGCTGGTGATTTTGCGGTGAGCGCCATACCTATCGCCACTGGCACGGCGGTGATGAGGAACATGGTGACACCCAGCTTGGTCGTGTCGACCCTCGGCCCGCTATCGCCCATGAAGTGCACTACACTGAATGCGACGAGGAAAGGGACGGTGAGGGTGGACAGCAGGCTGGTGGTGGCAGTCAGCGAAATCGACAGCGGTGGATTTCCACCCGCGAGTTTGGTGAGGACGTTACTGGTCACGCCGCCGGGGCAAAGTGCCAAAATCATCAGCCCGACGGCGAACTCCGGGGAGAGCCCGAAGGCATGAGCGAGGGCGAGCGCAACCAGCGGTAGCAGTAGCACTTGGTTAATCAACCCTGCTCCGAACGCCACAGGGAATTTTAATACCCTCACAAAGTCCGTTTTTCGCAGGCCAAGGCCAAGCGAGAACATGATGAAAGCAAGGACAAGAGGAAGGGCAATTTTTACGATCACGGGTAGTCTTGACGGCTTTGCACCAGTTGAGTTTTATGGAACCCCTGATTTATTTTAAGATTGTGCCATTGGTTCATGGCGAGCATAGGCACTCATTCGTCCAAGCATCAATAGAATCAGCACGGCACCGATCAAGATAGCCGAATTAAACCCAACATAGGCATACAACCAAAGCGCGAGCAAAAAAGGAACGACGAGAGCGATAGCGTAGCCAATTTTCAGTTTTTCAGTCCGGTTCATTGTTTATGAATGATGATCGTGCTGATATCTTGGTCGCGGCGGTCGCTCATTGTGGACGGGGCGCTCCTACGAGCAAGGCCTCAGGGGGCAAGCGGCTTACGGTCTTTTTAGCGCTGTGGCTAGTTGATGGCGGCGGCGCGCCAGCCATGGCGAAGGAAGAGATAGGCTACTATGCTGGAAAGGTAGATCACCGGGAGAGCGATGAAGACGCCGACGATGAGAGCGAGCATTCCGCCAATAACAAGAAGTGCCTGGACGATGAATAATAGAATGACTCGCATCACGTTATCTTTGGTCAGCGCCCAACTATCACTGATTGCGTCGATCGTTGCGCGGTCGCGGTCGACGAGGCAGTACTGCACAAAGGTCATTCGCACGCCGATAAATATGGTGGGAATGAGGGCAAGAATGACTCCGAGGACAGCGATGGCGATGTTAGGTTCCCCGCTTGAGCCCATGTTGAATGAGGCATAAATGACCGCTGCGCCGGGAATGGCGACGATGGCTAGCATGATGTAGACGAGGATCGTGGCGAGAATGCTGCGGATGAGCAGTCGGCCCTGGCTAAATAGATCAGGGATGGATGCGTCGTGACCATTGACGAGATTGAGGCCGAAGCGGATGGCTCCTAGGCTGAGAAACAGACTGATGATGCCATTGAGAATTTGGGCGGTAATCGATTCATTCTGCTGTAGGGCGTATGCTTCTCCTAACCCGATGTCTATAGTCCCGCCAGATCCAGGAAAAACACTGTTAATTGCGATCGAGGAGGCGATGATGATGATGGTGTAGATTATACCGAAGCCGAAAATGATGCCTATATTGCGTTTGAAGACATCCCAGGACTTTGAAATCAGCATGTCGATGCGCAGTGGCTCGCTACCGGGTGCGATATCTTCTAGTTCGCTGGTAGATGGGTCAACGGCGAGGTTGGCGGCCGAAGACGGTGCTGCGTAGGGGTTCTCCGATGTTGGAGGTGCGGCGTCAGATTCCGCAGATATCGGGGTGTTTGGGTTTGAGAGCCCTGGCACTTCTGAAGGAGGCAACCAGTTTGGCATGCCTTGGGTCCAAACCAGTGTGCCGTCAGGCAATTCGCCGGAGGCGACGAGTTGTCTGAGAGATTCAAAGGGGATCGGTCCGACGGCCTGCCCGTCTTTGGTGTAATGCCAACTGCTCATGACCGCTAATTAGGCGCGGATATGGCGTGGCGTCGAGCGACAAAATCATCGCTGTTTAAAAATCCCAGGTGAAGTCAGGTGAGATCGCATGAACGGAATCCATGGCGCATCCAGCGGTAGGCGTTTAGGAACATGAGATAGGTAACGGGCATGGTAATGATGAGTCCGATAATCAGCGCCAGCATACCGGCGATGTTGATGAGCGTTGCGACGATACCGAGACCGACAATGACCCACAAGTTGTTCTGTGTCATGGCCCAGCTTTGTTTGAGGGACTCCACAGCACCGCTGTTTTGATCGACGATACAGGTGATGAAGAATGACAGCCGGATGGAGACGAAAATGATCGGGATATAGATTGCTAATAACCCAATGAATAGAACGAAGCCGTTTGGTTCGCTCCCTGAGAAACCGCCAAGGATGCCCATGATGATGGCACCGGGGATCGCCGCGACTATAATAGCCAGATACATCAGCAATGCGGCACCAATGGTCTTCAGCAGTTTGCCGCCCTGAGAGAAGAGGTCGTTAATGCTGGGGTCGTTATCAGCCAATGCGTTAAGTCCGATTTTCACAATCCCAAGATAGATGAACATTTGCAGGGAGATCTGAAGGATGATGAAAAAGAGGAAGGTAAAGATCCCAAGACCTATGCCTGCGGCAGGGGATGAATTGCCATCCAGTCCGGAGCTAAAGATGCCCACCACAACGCCAAGAGCAATTTGGGCAACGAAACTGATGAAGAATTGCACTACCATGGCGATAATCCCTGCGCCAATCAGTAGTCCGCCGTATTTTTTGAAGGTCTGCCACGCTTTGCTGGTAACCGCTCCGACATTGATGGTCGAACTGCCTGGCTCGATCACCGGGAGCTCTCCATCGAGCGTCGGTGTTGGTGCCAGGTTGGCGGATTTAGCGGGAGCTGCGTAAGGGTTTTGAATGGTGTCGCCGGCGAGAGGGGCGGCGAGTCCAGCGACGGAGGATGGCTCCACCCAGTCGGGAGTTCCTTCCTGCCAAACCAAGGCGTCGGGATGGGAGAGTCCTCCGGATTGCTGGATGCCCTTGAGTGCCTCGAAGGTGACAGGGCCTATGCTCCTACTCTCTTTCGTATAATACCAGTTGCTCATTCCTTTCACTCAAACAGTGTTTTTTCTACGACGTCCAGCAACAAATTAGACGTATGCGAAAATTACCGCGAAGGTTCGGAATGGAGAATGGAGTCGCGTAAAACGGCTACGCCTCACGCGATGGTAAATGGAGAATGGCTTGGTGGCAGGATGCCACCGCCACGGGGTGTGCTTGGCAAGGCGGCAAGATGCCACTGCCACGGGTGGGGCTTGCGCCCTTTGCTACCTGCTACCTAAAACCTAACCCATCCCCTCTCTACCTTATACTTTCTACTCTATACTGCACCCTTGCTACCACTCCAAGGGAACGGGGACGATTTTCACCGCGCCGCGGCCGGGGTCTTCGTCGCTCTCGGAAATCGCTGAAACGGCAGAGTTGGAGAACTCGATCCGCACTTTACCCGACTCGATTTTTTCAGAGTAGGAAAAGCGTTTGAGGGTTTGGCCGGTGGCTGGGTCGCGGAAGTAGTCGTAGTGGTTGACGGTTTCGTAGGTGATGTATTCCCACACGTCCTCTTTACCTTTGGCGGTGACGCGGCTTTCCCGGCGTGTTGGGTCGCCGAGCACTTTGGCGACTTCTGCGGGCGTCATGCCGATGGCAATCTGCTTTTTCTCGATGAGTTCCGCCACCATTTTGCTGCGGGTAATGAGTTTTTCGAGTTTTTCCGCAAACTTGGGATCCTTGGAGCTGAGTGATTTTTTGGATACCCAGCCAGCCAAACGGCCATGTCTAGCTTCGCCACGAACTTTATAGGCAAACTCGGAAACGGCGATCAAATTGACGATTTGGTTGCGGTCGAACACTCCGAATTTACGCTGAGCTTTCGGATCGCCGTAGGCAATCGATGGCTCAAGCACGAGAAGTTCAATTTCCGGAGCATTCGGGAAAATGTCTTCGATATAAGTGGTTCCCTTTTCGCGCATTAACTTTGAGCCGAGTGTATCGGCATCGACAGGAATCACCATCGAGAGCGCGAGCACGAGGGCGAGAAGAGCAAGAGATGCGGATGGTGATTTCATAGTGCCGTAGATAGGAGTGAGGAAACCATATCGAGCCGGAAAATGCACGAGGATTTGCCGGTGATAGCAGGTTTGAGAAGGGGTGAGAGAGCTGTTTCTAGAAGTGTTTACGGGTGTATCTCGCAGATGAGACGGGGTGAAGGGTCAGTTTATTCGGAATTCGGGGTGAAAATTCCGAAAAACTTGGCGACAGTGCATCTGAACTAACCACGCTATCGATAGGTGGTTGTTATTTTACTGATTATGTCAAAACAAGAAGCTTTCATTCCCGGACCACGCTCTGCTGAACTTTTCACTGCCGCAAAGAATCGCATCCCCGGTGGAGTCAACTCACCGGTTCGGGCGTTTCGCAGTGTAGGTGGCGATCCATTCTTCGTCGATCGCGCCAAGGGATGCCGGATCTGGGATGTGGATGGAAACGAGCGTATCGACTACGTCGGGACGTGGGGACCTGCGATTTTGGGACATGCCCCGGAGGTGGTGATTGATGCGGTGACCGAGGCGGCCAAACAGGGTGTGTCATTCGGGATTCCGAACCCGTATGAAGTCGAGATGGCGGAGCTGGTCTGCGACTGGGTGCCGTCGGTCGAAAAAGTGCGGATGGTGAATTCTGGAACCGAGGCGACAATGTCGGCGATCCGTGTGGCGCGTGGGTTCACCGGGCGGAATAAAATCCTCAAGTTCGAAGGGTGCTACCACGGGCATGTGGACTCGCTGTTGGTTGCGGCTGGTTCTGGTGCGCTCAACCAAGGGACGCCAAACTCCGCGGGTGTGCCTGCTGGGTTTGTGGCGGAAACCTTGGTCGTCCCTTTCAATGATCGCGAAGCGGTGGAGGCTGCCTTTGCGGAACACGGCGACGACATGGCAGGGGTGATTCTCGAGCCCTATCCGGCCAATGCGGGGTTGATTCTTCCCGACGATGGGTTTCATGAGTTCCTTCGCGAGATCACAACGCGTTACGGTGCCTTGCTGATTTTTGATGAGGTGATGACGGGGTTTCGCGTGGCGAAGGGCGGGGTGCAGGAGTTGGTGGGGATCATACCCGACCTGACGGCGATGGGTAAGGTGATCGGCGGTGGTCTTCCGGTCGGTGCTTTTGGCGGACGCGCAGATATTATGGATGTTCTCGCGCCCTTGGGTGATGTCTATCAGGCGGGAACCTTGAGCGGTAATCCATTGGCGATGGCAGCGGGACTGGCGCAGCTCAAGGAGATGGAACGGATTGGAGGATACGCGCGGTTGGAGCAGCTTGGTGTGCAGTTGGAGACGGGGGTTCGATCTATTCTGAACGAGATCGGAGAGGATCTGACCTTCCATCGAGTCGGATCGATGTTCTGTTTGTTCTTCACTGACCAGCCCGTGCGTAACCTACAAGATGTGATGCGCGGGAACAGTGAGGCCTTCGCTGGGTTCTTCCATTACAGCTTGAAGAATGGCGTGTATTTTGCGCCGTCCGCATTCGAGGCCGGGTTCATCTCATGCGCGCACGATGAAGTGGCGATTGGAAACACGCTTGAGGTCGTGGAGTCGGCGTTGAAATCTGTTTTTCGACACGGGATATGAATTTGTGACGCGCTTGTAAGGGCTTCACTCCACCCGATGTGGGCGGGGGCGCTCACACTCCATCGCCGAAGCCTTCGATGTGCTGATCTGCCGCTGCAGCATTCATCGATGGAGTGGGTGCGCCTCGCGCCCCGCATTCACTTCACACTGCCCATCGACGGTCTAACAATATTTCGGCACAGGTCATTGGATCAGCACTAGTCTTGAGGTCGGTATAAGTCGCTCGCTTCGTTCACACCACCCGATGTGGGCGGGGGCGCCCACACTCCATCGCCGAAGCCTTCGATGTGCTGATCTGACGCTGCATCATTCACCGTCGGAGTGGGTGCGCCTCGCGCCCCACATTCACTTCACACTGCCCGTCGATGCGCTAACAAAAGTCAGTCAGCGGTCATTGGATCAGTGCTTGTCTTGAGGTCGGTATAAGTCGCTCGCTTCGTTCACACCACCCGATGTGGGCGGGGGCGCCCACACTCCATCGCCGAAGCCTTCGATGTGCTGATC
>JAGXGH010000013.1 GCA_024636835.1 Verrucomicrobiales bacterium
ACATTCACTTTACACCGCTCATCGATGTCCTAAATCAGAACAAGCAACCAACCGGAAAGCCACCTGCTGCGCACTCGTCTCGCGACCTGAGCAAGCCAACTCCTTCGTTCACATCACTCGATGTGGGCGAGGGCGCCCACACTCTGACGCTACAGTCTTCGATTCGCAGTTCTCTCGCGGCATCATTCACCGTCGGAGGGGGTGCGCCTCGCGCCCCACATTCACTTTACACCGCTCATCGATGTCCTAAATCAGAACAAGCAACCAACCGGAAAGCCACCTGCTGCGCACTCGTCTCGCGACCTGAGCAAGCCAACTCCTTCGTTCACATCACCCGATGTGGGCGAGGGCGCCCACACTCCGACGCGGAAGCCTTCGATGACCGCCTACATAAAAAAGAGCTTCGAATAGATCGCTAGTGCGACGGCGAAGACGATGTTGAGCACAATGCCGACCCGCATCATCTGTCGTTGAGGGATGCGTTTGGTCGCGAACACAATGGCATTTGGCGGGGTGGCCACAGGGAGCATGAATGCGCATGAGGATGCCAGAGCCAAGGGAATCACGAGCGACTCGGCACTCATGTTCATGGCGACGGCAACGTTCATAAAGATGGGAACCAAAAGCGCGGCGGTCGCTGTGTTGCTCGAGAGCTCGGTTAACATGATGACAAAAAATGCCACGGCGAGGGCAACGCCAAAGCCAGACCAGCCTCCGATGAGAGTTTTTAACCCGTCGGCAAGAAATGTGCTGGCTCCCGAACTGCCAAGCACAGAGGAGAGTGCGATCCCTCCTCCGAAAAGCAGTAGGACACCCCAATCACTTCCTTGATCAATATCCCGCCAGCGAACAACCCTGAATAACAGCAACAGAAACACGGCAACGAGCGCGATGATCGTGTCGAAGTCACTCTTGACGCCCAGCCTTTCGGAGAGCGATCCGCTGAAGATCCATCCGCACGCGGTGAGAAGAAAAATCACCAGGGTAATCCTGCGATGATTGTTAAACTGGAAGATGGTGGTTTTTGTGGCGATCAGAATTCCCTTCGATGGGCGACACAAAAGCATCAGCAGCCAAACCATCAGCGGCATCAAAATAATGACCGCCGGAATCCCGAACTTCATCCAATCGACAAAACTCAGTTTTAGTGCGCTCGCTGCGATTCCGTTGGGTGGTGAACCTACCAGTGTGCCTATCCCGCCGATCGATGCGGAGTAGGCAATGCCGAGTAGCAGGAAGTAGTTGTTTTTGACGTTGGCGGCGGCTTCTGGAGGGAGTGCCCTGAGGATCCCGATCACAATGGGGATCATCATGGCAGCGGTAGCCGTGTTACTCATCCACATCGAGAGTGCAGCGGTTGTCCCGAAAAGTAGAATGGACGACAGGATGAAATGCCCTTTGCCCAGTCGGATCAAACGCTCGGCAACCCAGCGATCAATGCCTTGATACGCCATCGCCGCAGCCAAAGCGAACCCGCCGAAAAAGATGAAGATCAACGGGTGGGCGAAGTTCGCCATCGCTGTTTTCATGTCACTCAATCCAGTCAGTGTGGCTAGCACAGGGACGAGAAGGGCAGTGGCGGAAAGCGGCATGGCTTCGGTAAGCCAAAGAGCGCCGATCAGTGTGAAGATCGTTAACCCGATCCTCACCGATTCTTCCTTGAGCCCGAGTTCTTGAAGGTGTTCAGGATCCAGCGGCAGGAAAAAATAGCAGAGCGTAGCGAGTAACAGCGAGAGCCCAACGTAGAGAGTCCGTTTCCGCTTGAGGAAAGGCTGGAACATATCCGTGCCAACAACGTCCTCTTCAGGATACCCGGAACGAAGCCACGAGTTCTTCACGTCGGTGACGTGGCTCGTGTCGCTTTCTTCTTCGGGTTCACGAGAGCGCTTGGACATCGCCTTGGTAGTTTAGCTAGATAATCCAGCCCTCAGGAAGAAAATTCCACAGGCTGTGTTCATGTTGTGCAGTTTATGAAACCTTCAAAGAAAATCGGCACATCTGCGGGTTGATGGTGCATCCTTCCTGGGAAAAGAGGCGAAAGAACATCGAATCCACGGGGGGGGGAGACGTTCCTAATTTCCGAGAAAGGTTGACATCCCTTTTCTGGACATTATCCTGTCCTTGTGAAAGCTATTTCATATACTGCCGCCCGCGAGAATCTTGCGGACACCATGAACTCCGTTTGCGATGATCACGATCCCGTTATCATCACTCGCAAACGCAATCAGGCGGTAGTCATGCTTTCTCTTGAGGACTACGAATCTCTTTCAGAGACCGCTTACCTTTTTCGATCGCCGGTGAATGCCAAGCGTCTAAACGATGCTATTGATTCGCTCGAACGTGGCGAAGGGGTGGTAAAGCAGCTTTCAGAACTTACGGAATGAAACTGCTTTTCGCTCGTGAAGCATGGGAAGACTACCTGTATTGGCAGAAAAGTGATAAAAAGATCCTCAAGAGGATAAATCGGCTCATTGAAGAGACGAGGCGAAATCCATTCGAGGGTATCGGCAAGCCAGAACCGCTAAAAGGTGATAAGAGAGGCTATTGGTCACGTCGGATTACCGATGAGCACCGCTTCGTTTACAAGCCAGACGGCGATACCTTAAAGATTGCTCAACTGAGATACCATTATTGAATCGATAACGGTGAAGATGGAGAGCAAATCTTGGCAGCATGGCTGCTGGATTGAGGTCATGACCGGGACGGATCATGCCACTATGTAAGGGACTTGATAGTAAATCTGCGTAGATCTGCGCCATCTGCGGCTAATATTCCCTGTGAACGTTCTTGGCGGAGGCGGTTGTGATTGCTTATTTTGAGCAAATGCAACGAGACGGAGAGCCATCAACTGACGAGAGAGACCAGCGGGATTACGATGCTCTGCGGGGGGCGGTGCTCGGCACTTCGGTGAGGGAGGACGGGTGGTTTGATGAGGAGTTGAATATCGCGGCGACTCCTGAGATTGAGCTGCAGTCCTTGTGGTTTGGTGGGGCGTTTGGTGATGAATTCCAAGACGCCGATGGGCGGGTGGTAAAGATCGTGCAGTTTGGCCATTGGAACCACAGCGCAGGTCCGGATTTTCTTCATGCCTGTGTGGAAATTGACGGTGCACGTCAGGTGGGGGCCATCGAGCTCGATACCGACGTGCGCGATTGGGAGCATCACGGACACGGTAGTAATGCCGATTACAACGACGTGGTGCTTCATCTCTTTTTCAACGCGCCGATAGATCGTTTTTTCACCAAAACGGCCGACCATCGAGAGGTGGTGCAGGTGCGTTTGGATGCCGAAGGGTTGGTCAAACCACGACCCGTAGCCGATGCTCATCCAGGGCGGTGCTTGTTACCGCTGCGCGAGATGTCGGAGCGCGACTTGAAAGCGCTACTGCGTGGAGCGGCACTCTCGCGTGCAGCGAGGAAGGCAAAGCGCTTTGAGGCCTGTGCACGTATCCATGGCGAGCGTGAGGCGTGGTTTCAAGCTTTGGCGGAAGTGCTTGGGTATCGGCATAATAAGATTCCGATGCGCGCATTGGCGCAGTCGCTATCGTTAAAATCTTTACTCCAACAAGACTGTCTCACCCGCGAGGCGATGATGGTGGGCTTGGCGGGATTTTTGGACGCTCCTGAAGAGCTTAGTGGTGATTCCTTGTCGCAAGGCTATTTGCGGGAACTGTGGTCGCGCTGGTGGCGGTCGCGCCCCGATGGCGGCAAGGAATCGATTCGCGGGTTGCAGTGGCGGCTGAGCGGAGTGCGCCCGATGAATCATCCACAACGTCGTATCGGAGCTCTGGCTGCAGTGGTGAATGATTGGCCGAAGTTCGAGCGCTTGGTTACGGGGTCGATGGAGAAAATCACTCGCCGCACCAAGGAGTTTTCCAAGGGCTTGGAACATTCATTTTGGTCGACACATTACACAATGAAATCTGCCGAAATGGCGAAACCGATGGCTTTGATCGGCGACGAACGGTGGCGCGATCTATTGGCGAATGTGGTGCTTCCTGTGGCGATCAATCGCGAGGGCGGGGCTGCTGCGCGGTTGAGCTTTTTCGAGTTGAAGTCGGCGCAGGTGAGCGAACCGGTGAAGACGGCGTGCCAGCGATTGTTTGGCTCGGTCGACGAGGCTTCACCGCTGTTGAAATCTCACGCCTACGTGCAGGGGATCCTCGCGGTGTTTGACGATTTTTGTCTGCGTGATTTCAGCGGCTGCGGTGACTGCATGTTCCCTGAACAATTGGCGCAATGGCGTGTTAGTGGCGCGGACTAAGCACTTAGATCCCGGCTGCATCCAGATTGTTTAGGATCATGGCAGGGGTGATGGAAAGGAGCTTGTCATCGTCGGTTCTGATGACGCGAACGTGATCGCCGAGCGGCGCCCAGACGCGTGGATTCGTAGCCCCAAACAGAGCGAAGGTGGATGCGCCTGCGGCTGCCGCGAGATGACTCACACCAGTGTCGTGACCGATGAAGGCACGCACATTCGCGAGCTTTTGTGCGAGGGTTTCAAGAGGCAGATTACGCAAGTGTTCGATAGGGGCGGCGATAGCGTTCGCTTCGTCGATGAAAGTGTCTATCCACTCTTCTTCAGCCTCGCCGGAAATGACGATGAGCGCTTCGCCCGGAGCGAGTCGCTTGCGAAGGTCGGGCAAGAGATCGAGCCAACGCTTTGGTGGCCAGTTCTTCCACACGGCGCCGCTGCCAGGATGGATGGCGATTCCGCTACGCTTTTCGGCGTTGAGGTTGAATGTGGCGCTCGGGTTGACGAGATACAGAGCGAGGGATTCCAATGGTCGGGCCAGTTGTTGGACGGCGTGACCTTCCTCCGGATCATCGACGACTTGGTGGATACCTTCGAAGAGATTGGTTTCTTTGACTCCGGCTCGAAGAAGGTTGGCGCGGAAGATGCCCTCGGGATCGTGGAGATAGCTGACAATCACGTCGAAGGAGGCGAAGTAGCGTTTCCACTCGTCGTCCAAATCTGCATTGGGAACAAAAAATCGAGCGAGCGGGGTGTGCTCGATGCGGCGGGTTTCCACGGCCATACCGGCGAGCGTGGCGAGTTGTATCATCGGTGAGTAGCCGAGAATATGAACTTGTGCGTTTTCCAGTCCTTCCGTAAGCAGTCGTATGGCAGGAAGGGTGAGGATGAAATCGCCCAATGCACCACCGCGGATGACTAGAACTTTGCCCATCTACTTCTTCGGTTCCAGGAAGCGATTGATCTCTGTGGCCTTGGCTTTCATGGTGGCGAGATCGGCTTCGGTGAACGCTTTGCCCTCTGGCATATCGATCATGGCGTGAAGCTGGATAAGGCCCTCGTTGAGTTTTTTGATCAATGCGCGCTCCTTGATTACAGGGTCTAGGGTCTCAAGCTGTGCTTGATAATATTCGGTGATGTCAGAGCGCGCAATGCTGCGGATTTTCTTGGTATCGAAGTTTTTTTCGATGGTGGCGCACCCGATCTCGAACGCACGGAGCCATCCTCCGAGCGAGATGAGATGGGCAATGTCGACGTCGCGGAGGTCGACCATTTCTCGTTCGACATCGCGCTGGGTGCTTTCGAGTTCTTTCTTGAGTTTGTCGGTTTCGCGCAGCGCGCTGTACTCGAGGAGGCTGCGCGAATGGCTTTTGATATGGCGGCCGGTGCCGAGGGCTTCGGCGTGGCGAAGCATCGCTTTTCCGACGGGCTCCATGTCGGCAAGACGCTCGGTTTGGACAATCAGAAAGCCGTCGGCAATGAGAGTTCCGAGGTGAAGGGCTACCTCAACCCGGTCGCGGCTGACTTTATCACCGATATCGCGCTTGAGCGCGCTGTAGGGGATGGGCCCGAGGTCTCCGAGATCGTCGAAGATGCGTTTGATCGACGGGGTGGTGAAATCATTGATACCGAATTCTTCGCGGAAATGATCTTCTTTGAGGAGTTCTGCGGTGTCGTAGGTCTCATCATCCTCGGCGTGGGTTGCTGTGGCAAGCGCGAGTCCTGTGCACACTATAGCGAGGGCGAGCGAGGGGCGTCCGAGGATTTGGAGACGATTGGAAGGTGAATGGTTCATCGGAACAAAGGTGGTCCTCTCCTGATGGTTAAACGAACCGCATGAGTAGACATCTGCAAACTAAGCAGGGAATCTTTCAAGATGCGAGTCAAAAGCAGCAAGGATTACTACTTGACCCAGAGTAAGAAGTGGTTGATTGATGTTCTCTGTTATGGTAGTCACGACGTTGTGAAATGCCGCGCAGGAAGTAATTCGAGATTCCGTCCTCGCTGACGAAAGGGTCTCCAAGCTCAACTTAGAAGTTTCTACTGTTATGGACTGGAAGACTATTCTCTGGCTAATTTGTTATGCATTTGTCCTTGTCGGCCTTTCGGCATATGGCTTGCACCGTTATACGCTCCTTTTCCTCTATTGGAAGCACTCTCGCCATGAGCCGAAGCCGGCTGGCCGCTTTGAAGAGTTGCCTGTCGTCACCGTGCAATTACCCGTTTATAACGAGATGTATGTGATGGAGCGTCTGCTTAAGGCGGTGAGTGAGCTCGATTACCCGAAGGATAAATTACACATCCAAGTCCTCGACGATTCCACCGATGAGACGGTGGAGATTTGCCAGCGCGAGGTGCAAAAACTCTGTGATCAAGGCTTCGACGCGGAGCTTCGCCATCGCGTCAACCGCGTTGGATTCAAGGCTGGTGCACTTGAAGAGGGGACGAAATCCGCGAAAGGTGATTTCCTCTTTATTCTCGATGCAGACTTCGTTCCTGGTCCTGGGATTCTAATGGAGATGATCCATTTCTTCACCGATGAGAAAATTGGCATGGTGCAGACCCGCTGGGGACACCTCAACCGCCACTATTCGCTGCTTACACGCATTCAGGCAATGTTCCTCGATGGTCACTTGTTGCTTGAGCAGACCTCACGTAACCGCGCAGGACGATTCTTTACCTTTAATGGCACTGGCGGTATGTGGCGCAAACAGTGCATCGCCGACGCTGGCGGATGGGAACATGATACCCTCACCGAGGACATGGATCTCAGCTACCGCGCGCAGCTGAAAGGATGGAACTTCATTTTCCTCAAGGACGTCGTTTGCCCGGCAGAGCTTCCTGTCGACATGGATGGCTTCAAGAGCCAGCAGCACCGCTGGACGAAAGGATCCATCCAGACCTGCAAGAAAATGCTCGGCACCATCTGGCGCGCCGATGTTCCTCTGCTGATCAAGCTTGAAGCAACCGCGCACCTCACGTCGAACTTCGCGTATCTGTTGTTGATCTTCCTGTGCGTTTATACTTTCCCTGAGCTGCCTGCGGGTATCCCGGCGAACATTGGACTGCTCTTGAGTTTGCCGATCTTCTTATTTGCTTCCTTGTCGCTGATTATCTTTTATATCGTGGCGCAACAGCAGCTTCATCCGAAGACTTGGCTGAAAGAGATCTACGCCCTGCCGATGCTTCTTGCGCTTGGTATCGGGATGTCGATCAACAATGGCAAGGCCGTCCTTGAAGCGATCTTCAACCACGAAACCGGATTTGTCCGCACCCCGAAATACGGAGTGGATCAGAAGAAGTCGGCCGATGTGAAAAAGAGCCGCTACAAGTCACTGAAGTCGGTGGCCACCGCATTGGAAATCCTCTTCGCTGCGTGGTTTGCCTTCATGACCGTCTATGCGATTGCCAATGGCATCTGGATGAGCGTTCCTTTCTTGTCGCTGTTTACTTTTGGATTCCTCTACGTCGCCTTCGGTTCAAGCCGCGCTCGGTTCAGTTTCTTTGGCAACAAAGACGACCATGCCGAAGCGGACACTGCCGAGATTTTCGTTGCGCCGGTTGTTGAGCGAGTGGCCGAGAACGACCGCAAGGCTTCCTGATCAGTGATTCACTGTGCAACTTTCTTATTTTCGATTGTCGGTGATTCATTTTTGAGAATGGAATCACCTGTTCTTGGCGTTAAAATTGCTATATGGGTCGAAGTCCAATGATTCATCCCTCGTATCTCACCTCTACTATGCAAGGTCTCTTCCGCTTTTGTGGTACGATGGGCATGACAGTGTTGTTTGCTTTCGCGCTGAGTTCCTGCAGTTCGACAAAGAAAGATTGCCGTCATGAGATGGTGGTGAGTGTCGAACATCAAACGATGGCACTTCTGGATCGTGGAAAATTGGTCGCTACCTATCCGGTATCCACTTCCAAGTATGGTTTAGGTGATCAGAAAGGCAGTTACCGCACGCCGACCGGTAAGATGGTGGTCGCGAAAAAAATTGGCCACAGTGCGCCAGCTGGTGCGGTGTTTAAATCTCGTCAGCTCACCGGTGAGGTATTGAAGCCCGATGCGCCAGGGCGCGACCCGATTGTTAGCCGTATCTTATGGCTGAAGGGTATTGAAAAGGCAAACCGCAATGCATTCGGGCGGTATATCTACATCCACGGCACCGCCGAGGAGCGGACAATTGGCCGCCAAACGAGTTACGGGTGTATTCGAATGAAGTCTCAAGACGTGATTGAGCTTTTTGATCATGTGGGCGAGGGCGCCACCCTCGATGTCCGCGAAGGTGGGTTCCCAATGGGTGTGCGGAGTCAGCAAGTCAGGCAGTCCATCAGTCGTGCATTGGCATTCGGTGGTGAGAAGTTGCCTAAGCCTGAGATTCCTGCGGATGTGGCAGCGGATGAGGATCAACAGCTTGCTGCTGCGAACCGGCGTGTGGTGGTGCCAAAAGAGTCGTGAAAAATGCGCGATGATTTTTTTTGATCATCGCTTGACACTTGGAGCTATGAAGATAAGTTCCCGTCCGCTCATTGCTGAAGCTTGGGCACCGGATCTTCCGAAAGATCTGACTAAATCATCTTCCATCGAACTACCATGGCCAACACAAAATCGGCACTCAAGCGCGTCCGTCAGACACAAACTCGCACCCTACGTAACCGTCAGGTGAAAACCACCGTACGTAATCTACGCAAGAAGGCTCTTGCCGCTGTTGAGGCAGGCGATGCAGAAGAAGCAAAGAAAGCTGCCGCGACCTACATCTCATCCGTTGATAAAGCAGCGAAGTTGAACATTTTCCACCGCAACGCTGTAGCGCGCCTCAAGAGTCGTCTCGCAGCTAAGGTGAGTGCTATCGGAGCGTAATCCGCTTTCGCTCACACGAAGAATTTTTAAGCATCGGTATCTCTTCATGGAGACACCGGTGCTTTTTTTGTGAGCAGCAAGCTCGTATTCTCTATTTTGATGCTCATTCGCATCCTTGACGGCGCGTGTTATGTTTGGTAATCACTTGGATCTCCAGATTATCAGGAAGCTCAAAGCACTGTGATTCGAGGTTTACTCCACCGCCCTCTATATGAAACATTCAACGTTTTACGCGCTCTCCGTGGCGCTCGTTTTCGGTTTTCTTGCCTCGCATGCCCAAGGTCAAGACACCGTGAGTTATGACATAGAACCCATTGATGGCGATAGTTCCGAGGTGGACTCCGCTATCGATTCGCAGGACGGTGGCTCTGTCTTGGGTGGTGCGGAATTGTCCGTCGAAGCGGAGTATGCCTCTAGTTACCTTTACCGTGGCGTAAATTTTGGTGACAACGCCGGGATCGGTACCGCCAAGTTAGCGATACCACTCGCAGAAGCGGCTGTGATCACGGTGGGTGGGCGTTACGTGGCCACTGGTGATGATTACACTGAATCACAAGCCTTTGCCGAGATGCAGATTCCTATGGGGCCCTTTGCTGCGTTCTTTGGTTATCGCTACCTCTCGGGTGATGACTTCGGGCTTGAGGGCTTTGGTTACGATGACCGTAGCGAGATCGGCACGATGATTGGCACGACGCTCTTCGGTGTGAACGTCGGAGCTGGATATATTTTCGACACCGGATTGGACGGTTCTTACGTCGAACTCAAGGGCAGCAGGAAGTGGGATGTTTTCGGCCCCGTCGCTTTGCGCGCGATTGCTTCAGCGTCATTCGGTTTCGATTATCAATTTGAAGGATCCGGATTGAATAACCTCGAAGCAGGGCTCGAAATACCAGTGAACATTTCCGAGTTTGCAACGCTGGCGCCATTCGTCTCTGCGAGTTTTGCCGGCGATGACTTGGAGATTGGCGAAGATACCGTCGTTGGCGGTGTGTCGTTGAAAGTGACATTTTGATTTCACCTCGCTCAATGAATGTGATCAAGCTGATGTAAGCAGTTTACACGATCACGTCTGAGAGTAATCATGGGAGGACGTGATGTTCACTCCGCCCCACCACATGCTTTTCGATAGCGCCGACGACCTCTTCTCCTCGGGCGGAGGCTCGAGCGCACCCGAAGTTCGAGGGTCGGTGGTTTCGGTGGTGTTGGAGAATGCCAACGACCTGACCTACGACTATCTCGTTCCCGAGGGAGTCGAGGTCGCCCTTGGGTGTCGGGTGATGGTTCCGCTGAGGAACCGGAAACTGCGTGGCACGGTGGTGGAAATCCGTGCTGGTGGTGTGGCCATGTTGACCGAAAAAGTGCGCCGAGCGCTGAAGCCGGTCGTTCGCGTCATCGATCCCAGACCAAGTTTGCCAGAGGATTTGTTGCGGCTCGCTGAATGGATGGCGGGGTACTATTTGTCATCAATGGCGACGGTCATGCAGACGATGTTGCCGGCGAATGTGCGCGACGAGACGTCGAAGGTGAAAACTCGTCAGGTGACGGTTTTGAAGAAACCATGGAGTGCATCGAGTGAGGAGGGGATTGTCTTGAAAGAGCGCGCGCCTAAACAGGCTGCAATCCTGCTGCAGCTCTCAAGGGCGGAGTCAGGCCGGATGGCGATTGCCGAGTTATCGGATGCTGTGGGTGGCGAAGTGCGCTCTGCGGCGAGGTCGCTGGAGGCGAAGGGGTGGGTGGAGATTATCGACGAGCAGGTAGAGCGCGATCCATTTGCCAACGCCGAGATTGTCGGGTCTACGAATTTAAAACTCACCGGCGAGCAGCAGGCTGCGGTGAGTGAGATTGCTAAGTCCATTGACGAGGGGGTGTCGCAACCCTTGTTGCTTCTCGGGGTGACTGGATCTGGAAAGACCGAGGTGTATTTGCAAGCGATCGAGCACGCTCTTAATCAAGGGAAGGGGGCAATTGTTCTGGTGCCTGAAATTGCACTGACCCCGCAAACCGTGGAGCGGTTCAAGAGTCGGTTTTCAGGTGAGGCTGGTGGAGTGGCCGTGCTGCATAGCCACCTTTCAGCGGGCGAGCGCTTTGATGAATGGTCACGCATCCGTGACGGTCGCGCGCGCATCGTCGTTGGTGCGCGCAGTGCCGTGTTTGCTCCAGTGCGTGATCTAGGGGTGATCGTGGTGGATGAGGAGCATGAAAATACCTACAAACAAGAAAGCCCACCACGCTATCAGGCGCGCGATGTTGCGGTGATGAGGGCAAACCTTTCCGGATGTGCGGTGGTTTTGGGCAGTGCCACACCGTCGCTGGAAAGTTGGGAAAATGTCCGCCGCGGGAAGTATCGCGTGTTGAGGATGACCACGCGGATTGACGATCAGATGATGCCACTGATCCGCGTGGTGGACATGAAGATTGAAGCGCGCAAACGGAAGGACGTGACGATCCTATCAGAACCGCTGCGCTGCGCCATAGAAGCGCGAATGGCCAAGGGTGAGCAGGTGATTTTGTTTCTCAACCGTCGCGGGTTCTCGCCGTCGCTCCAGTGTTTGGCGTGTGGAAAGGCCTGCGAGTGCAAGCATTGCAGTATTTCGCTAACGTTTCATAAAACCAGTGACCGACTGGTTTGTCACATGTGCGGCTACGAGCAGATGGCGCCGTCGCGTTGTCCCGAATGTCGTGAACCTGGCTTGAAGTTTAATGGCTTCGGCACCCAGCGGGTTGAGGAAGTGATTCGCAAGGTGTTTCCGAAGATCAATGTCGAGCGAATTGATGCCGATGCGATGAAGCGCAAGCATGGCTTGGTCGATGCTTTGCGGAGGTTCAAGACGGGGAAAACGCAGATCGTGATCGGCACGCAGATGATTGCCAAAGGTCTGCACTTTCCGAACGTGACGTTGGTGGGGATTTTGAATGCGGATCTCGGCCTGCATATCCCCGATTTCCGTGCGGGTGAGAGAGTTTTCCAATTGCTCACCCAAGTGGCGGGGCGCGCTGGGCGTGGCGACGTCTCCGGCGAGGTGATCGTGCAAACATTCAGCCCGCATAGCCCGTCGATTCAGTTCGCGCGTCAGCACGACTTCGATGGCTATTCGGATCAGGAGTTGGAGTTTCGCAAGGCCTTCAGCTACCCGCCCTATGCGCGAATGGTGGGTGTGTTGTGTCGTTCACAAAACGAGCGTCTCGCAGAGTTCACGTTGACGAGTTTTGTGAACGAGTTGAAAAAGAAACTGCCTACTACGGTTATCGTAGGTGAGGTGATTCCTGCGGCGATTGTCCGGGTCAAAGGACAGTTCCGTTTCCACGTCTTCCTACGCGCACCGAACCCTCATCACATCCTGAGGCCGCTTGCAGAGGTGCAGAAACATTTCTCAGTGCCGGATGAAGTCTACCTCGGAATCGACGTCGACTGCTATCAGGTGACGTGAGGGAGTGGATGTATAGACATGAGTTTTTCAGCTATACCGACGCGAATCATGTTTTGTGAAATTCCGGTTGGTATTATGCGACGCTTAGAGCCGCCGAATACATCTTCGCAGAAGACGCATTCAACTGGCTACCTCAACGGGGTTGGGTATTTTAGCCTGGGGTTGCCAGAGTAATACGGAGGCCACCCTAGGTCGCGTTCGCCATGATCATTCAACCCCAACGGGGTTGTGTCCAAGCGCGAGGGAGATTACGGCATTGACGCAACCCCGATTGGGGTTGGGAAATGAATTCGATGATACCCCAGGGTAGCCTCCACTGCTTTGCGGCAACCCTGGGCTGAATTCCATTACCCCGTTGGGGTAAAAGAAAGGGTGCGATGAATCACAAATTTTGATACGTGGCGGTATATCAGGTGAGGTGAGGCGTTAAAGCGGGATGGGGACAGCTGGGTGTGATTTTTGAGGTGTTTTTGCCGCATGCTTTTGAGTGCGGTGAGCATCACCGCTTTCACGGCAAGGCGGACATGCCTTGGTGTTTCCTGACATGTTCAATCGTCGCGCAAAAGAAAACAAAAGCGGCAATGCCAGCCGCACTCAAAAGCCTGCGGCTACCCATCCATCGAAAAAATCACACCCGGGACAGCTTATCCGATGCTGATGGATCCAAAAAAGAGCGCGATTTTGGGGTAGCGGATGCCGAGCCAGGTTCCCAATGCGATGCCGGGAAGCGAGCGAAGGAAAAGGCTGCCGAGGTTGAGAGAAAAATATCCCATGATGTAGGAAGATGCGATGATGGAGATGATGCCAAAAAGGATGGATGACGCGATAATCGCAAAAATTCGATCCAGTTTTGATATGTCTTCGTTGCGTTGGCGTTTCATTTCAGCTCGGTAATCGATGGCGTTCTGATTTACTCCTCCCCGAACTCGGTGACGAGTTGGGAGATGGTGGCTTTGGCGTCGCCGTAGAGCATGCGGACGTTGTCGCGGAAGAACAGGGCGTTTTCCAGACCTGAGAAGCCTTTGCCTTTGCCGCGTTTCAAGCAATAGACGGTGCGCGCTTTGTGAACGTTGATGATGGGCATGCCGTAAATCGGTGAGCTTGGATCGTCTTTGGCGGCGGGGTTGACGACGTCGTTGGCTCCGATGACTACGGCGACATCGACGCTTTCGATCACACGGTTGGTGGCTTCCATTTCCCACAGCTGCTCGTAGGGCACGTCGGCTTCGGCGAGGAGCACGTTCATGTGCCCGGGCATGCGTCCGGCAACGGGGTGGATGGCGAACTCTACCTGACAACCTCTTTCTTCGAGGATGGCGGCGAGTTCTTTGACGGCGTGCTGTGCTTGGGCGACGGCCATGCCGTAGCCGGGAACGAAGACGACGTGACGTGCGGACTCGAGAACGTAGTAGGCGTCTTCGATGCTGGCGGGCTTCATTTCGCCTTCGACGGCGGCACCTGTTTTTCCGCTGGCGGCTCCGAATCCTCCAAAGAGCACGTTGCCTAAACTGCGGTTCATCGCGCGACACATGATGCCGGTGAGGATGAGTCCGCTGGCCCCGACGAGGCAGCCGGCGACGACGAGCACGGTGTTCAGGATGATGAATCCGGCGAACGCTGCGGCGAGTCCTGAGTAGGAGTTGAGCAAGGCGATGACGACGGGCATGTCGCCGCCGCCGATGGGGATGGTCATCAGGACTCCGAGTGACAATGCGATGACCGTGAGTGCTCCGACAACGATGGCAAGGTTTGGTGCGTCCGGGGTGAGGCTGAACCAAATCGCCGCAACGACCGCGGCAATGATCAGCAGGATATTCAGCGTGCCTTGCCCGGGGAACCGAGTGCTGCCGTTGATCTTACCGGCGAGTTTTGCCCACGCGATGAGGCTGCCGGTAAAGGTCAGTCCACCGATGAGAATGGTCAGCGAGATGGCGGTTGCTGCGAACCAAAACGGAACGGCGATTCCGGTTTGTGCTTCGAGGTTTGCTAGGTAAGTCGCGCTTTCGGTTTGGTGGATTTTGACGAACTCGACGATGCCGATCAGAAGCGAGGCGATACCGCCGAAGCCGTTGAACAGAGCAACTAGTTCCGGCATGCCAGTCATCGGGACGCGCAGTGCGGCGTAGGCACCGATGCCGCCACCAATCAGCATGCCGATGATGATGAACTTCCAATCGAGTCCGCCGTAGAGCAGCGTGGCAACGATGGCGAGAAGCATGCCGACGGCGCTGAGGCGGTTGGCCGCACGTGCGCTTTCCGCTTTGCCGAGTTTCTTGATCCCGAGGATGAAGAGAATCGATGCGGCGATATAGAGAAGGTTGATGACGACGCTGTTCATCAGTGATCTCCCTTCTTCGGTTTGTTCTTGTTCTGGAACATGGCAAGCATGCGGTCGGTGACGAGGTAGCCGCCGACGACGTTGATGGTGGCGAACACGAGCGCCCCAAAGGCGATGCCGCGCACGAGGGTGGATTCGCCGTCTCCAAGCGCGACGAGTGCGCCGACGATGGCAATTCCCGAGATGGCGTTGGAGCCCGACATCAGCGGAGTGTGTAGTTGCGAGGGAACTTTACTGATGAGTTCCACACCGAGGAAGATCGCCAAGGTGAACGCGAAGATGAGAAGGAGAAGCGGTGTCATTTGGTGGCGTTGGTGAATTTGGGATGAACGACTGCGCCCCCGTGGGTGAGAAGGCATCCGGCAAGGATCTCATGCGCAGGATCGATGGTGAGCTTGGCGGATTCCTTATCCCAGAAGTGTTCGATGAAGTTGGCGAGGTTGGAGGCGAACATGAGGCTCGCATCGCGGGCGACGGTATTTTCAATAATCGCGGGGCCGATGATGGTGACACCGTTTTCGGTGGTCACGGATTCGCCGAATTTCGAACCGACAACGTTACCGCCCTGTGGGGATGCAGCGAGGTCGATGATGGTGCTGCCGGGAGCCATGGCGGCGATCATCTCCTCGGTGACGAGCACGGGTGCCGGGCGGCCGAAGAGTTTGGCTGTAGTGATGACGACATCGCACTTCGAGCAAACTTTCGCCATGCCTTGTCGCTGAAGATCGAGTTGCTCGGCGGTGAGTTCTTTGGCGTATCCTTGCTCGGTCTGACCAGTCTCACCGATGTCGATTTTGACGAACTTGGCACCGAGCGAGGTGACTTGTTCTTCGACGGCGGGGCGGGTGTCGAAGGCTTCGACACGTGCGCCGAGGCGCTTGGCGGTGGCGATGGCCTGGAGACCGGCGACGCCGACACCGATGATGAAGTATTTGGCAGGTTGGATGGTGCCGGCCGGCGTCATCATCATCGGTAAAATCTGCGGGATGGTGGTGGCGGAAAGCAAAACAGCAGCGTATCCGGCGAGACTGGCCTGGGAACTTAGGGCGTCCATCTTTTGTGCCAAGGTGGTGCGCGGCATCATTTCGAGACTGATGGCAGAGACTCCAGCATTCGCGAAAGCATTGACGAGTTTATCACTCGCGAATGGATTGAGGAAACTGAGGTGGATCGCGCCCTTTTTGAGTTGGGCAATCATCTCCACGGTGGGTGGCTGGACGCGCAGCACGATGTCGGCTTCGCTGATCTTGTCCGGCGGAGCAATTTTCGCTCCGGCGTCGATGAATTGTTGATCGGGGATTTGACTCCCGGCTCCGGCGTCCGCTTCGACATCCACCTCAAGTCCGAGCTGGATCAGTCGGCGAATGGTTTCAGGCACGGCGGCGACCCGTTGATCTTCAGATGGTTCCTTGGCGACGAAAAGGCGCATGTTGTGATTAGGATGATGGTTGACTGCGAAGGCGTCAACTGTTCGTGCCCACAAATTCGTTCAAAGTCGTGGCAGGAGTGAAGTCAGGCGGAGAGGGTTCGTGCGGACATTGGAGTAGTGAAATCACACAGAACCGACAGGAGTGTCGGTGCCCCGATGGTATGAAATATCTGGGCAAGATGTGGCGGAATTGCCAATCTTTAGAGATGACGAACCTATCGATGATTACACGCCGCCGCGTTGGGCTTATTGCAGCGCTGCTTGTAGTCATCCCACTGGGATTGGCTTCGCGAAAATGGGGTGCAGATTTACCGGTGTTTATTGCCGACAACGCTGGCGATGCTCTTTGGACTGTGGCGGTGTATCTGACGGTGGCTCTTTGCTTTCCACGCTGGCGGTCCGTTACCGTGGGATGTGTGGCGCTAGCGATCAGTTTTGGCGTGGAGCTTAGTCAGTTGATTGATGTGGATTGGCTGAATGCACTGCGCAAAACATTACCAGGGCGCTTGCTACTTGGCGCGGGATTCCTGTGGGTCGATCTGGTGCGCTATGCAGTTGGAGCGATTGCAGCGACTATTGTGGATCTTGTGCTGCGGAACCGTCGGGAGGAGAGTTGACAGGCACGTGGACGCGTGGACGGACGTATCAAAAATCGAAGCAAATAGGCTTTACATCGCTCCCGTAATCCTGTATTTACGGGTCATGAAGACAACCATTGAAATTCCCGATGACGTTGCGAAACGGGCGAAAATATCTGCCGCGCAACGTGGAGTGACATTGCGGGCGTTGATGCTTCAAGGGCTTGAGCGAGTGCTTGAGAAAGAACCCTTGAAAGCTAGCGATCGTGCCAGCAAACTTTTTGCTGCAATGGACGAGGCGGCGGGGATCACTGCGGGTAGACGCCTCAATCGCTCCGAAGCCAATGAACGCTGAATTTTTTCTCGACACAAATATCCTGCTCTATGCGGCATCCAGTGAGAAATCCGAACACAGCAAGCGGGTCAAGGCGAGGGAGTTGCTTGCACTGCAAGGCGGTGGCCTATCCGTGCAGGTGCAGGCGGAGTTCTATGTAAACGCGAGAAAGAAATTCAAAATGCCCCATGTAAAAGCAGTGGGTATCCTCGAATCGCTCGAGGCCTATCCGATCGTGGCTGTCACCGAAGCGATATTCTGGGTCGCGCTTCAGATTAAGGATCGCTACAAACTTTCCTATTGGGATTCCGCAATCATTGCGGCTGCCATAGAGCTCGGTTGCCATACGGTGTATTCGGAAGATTTAAGCCATGCGCAGAGTTACGCGGGTGTCTGTGTGATCAATCCATTCATCGAGTAAGGTAAATCGGGATCGGTTTCTGGGAAAACCGGGTGAATGGATGGAAAAGAAAAGGGGAAAAAGGGCTAAAGTGTGTTGGCAACAAGTTTCGGGAGGTGGATACGAACGGCTTATTTTACGTTTCAAGCCGAATGCGTTTTGTCTGGTGCCTCATTATCGGCGATGTGCTAGTCTTCGCGCATGAGACAAGGTGTTCTTCTTTCTTTAGTGTTTGGGCTGAGCTTGGTTTCCGGGGCAATGGCTCAGAAACCGAAGTCAGCCGGTGCGCCGGAAGTTTCTGCGGAGCGAACCTTGGCAGAGGCCTTGGTTTTGTCTGGGAAGAACCGACCTGAGTTGGAAGACGCGCTATTGAGCGTGGCAGAAGGTGAACTTCGAGATGGCATGAAGTTCTTGATTCGCTACATGCCTGAGAGGGATTTGAAGGCCTTGGATAGCGACTTTCTCGCAATAGATGTTTTGAATGCGTTCCTCGAGAGAAGGGCGCACGATTGGGCGAAGGAAGTGCCGATAGAGATTTTTTACAATGACGTGCTGCCCTACGCGGTGCTGAATGAAAAACGGGAGGGCTGGCGAACGGATTTTCGTCAACGCTTTGCACCGATGGTGAAGGATGCGAAGACCTTGCGTGATGCTGCGCTGATCGTGAACAAGGCGATCAAGGATGAAGTTAAGGTGGACTACAGCACAAAGCGCGAGAAGGCGGATCAGAGTCCTTCGGAATCGATGAAATCAGGGATGGCATCGTGCTCCGGACTGTCGATCCTCCTCTGTGATGCACTGCGCTCCGTGGGAATTCCGGCGCGCGTTGCAGGCACGCCCTCGTGGACGACGAAGCGCGGAAATCACAACTGGGTCGAGTTTTATGATCCGGCGACCGAGAAATGGCATTTTACGGAATACTATTTAGATAGTAAGGGAATCGATCGAGGATGGTTTGTAGCAGATGCTTCAAAGGGTATCCCCGGTGATTTTGCCCACGCGATTTACGCCAGTTCGTGGAAGCCGACCGGAAAGTGTTTCCCTTTGGTATGGGACATGGACATTAATTATGTCAACGCGGTGGATGTGACCGAACGATACATTGCCTACGGAAAACGAGATGGTGTGGGCATCCCCAAGGGAATGTGTGAACTGCGCATCGATTTCGTTGATGCTGGGGATCGGCGCGAAGCGGTGAAGATTCGGGTGATGGATGTTGATGGGTTTCTAGTTGGCGAGGGGGTGACGCCCGATCTTTTGGCGGATATGAACGATTTTCTGACGATCAGGGTGAAGCAGGGTCGGACGTATTCGTTGAACTTTATTGAAGAGGAACCCAGTGTCAGTTTGTTGAGTAAGAAGTTCGTCGAGATTAGTGATGACGATCGGTTTCTCGAAATTCGCGGCTCCATCAAGTAGGATGAACGTAAGGATTTACGCGACTGTAGGCAATTTGTCGGGTTCACTGTTTGGCTCATGAAATCACCACGTTACAAAATCGGTATCCTACTCATCGCGATGCTCTGCTTGGTGGGTGGCTTTATCGTGTGGTTGGATTCGTCGCGATGGGAAATGGATCACTCCCCCCAAATCCAAGCCAACACCGCTATGCAGGGAGATGATACGATATCTCTGTCGCAACAACTGTCCGTCAGGGTGAGGGCAAGGATTTCTGATCGCGCGGAAAAAGTGGATCCGAGTGGAGATGTCCGCCCGTCTGATGTTGTCGAAGATGAGCTGATCGTCAGTATACGCCCTGGGACGACGGTCGAGGGGATCGCTCAACGTTATGGTGCGGAGGTGATAGGCAGTTTGGATGGGATATCGACCTACCGTCTGAAGTTTAAGGATGCTGCGGCGAGAGATGCGGCAAAGGATGCATTGGAGACGAACCCAGGGGTGGCTGAGGTTCAGGATAATATGCGCATTTCACTGCCGCCTCCGCCGACTGTGGCGGGCACGGCTGATCAGTTGCTGGCTGGAAAGAACCTCACGCCAGTGGATTCAGACAGTCCGGTGGTGATCGGATTGATCGATTCTTTAGTGAATCTATCCAGTCCGGAGTTTTCTAGCTTCTTACTGGAGCAAATGTCGATCGCCGACGTGCAAGCAGCAAGCAATGTCGAGACTCCGACTCACGGATCGGCGGTGTTTGCGTCCATCCTTGAGGGGATGAAACTCGGTGCGAACGAAAGCGGTGGGTCTGCTGTGAAAATCCTCCCAGTGGATATTTACGGCGACGCTGGTCAGACGTCCAGTTATCAGGTGGCACAAGGTGTAGTCGCCGCGTTGGAGAACGGGGCGACGATCATTAATATGAGTCTTGGCTCAGAAGCGTCAGGGGGGACGTTGATGCAGGACATCGTGGCTTCGGGCCGTGAGTTGGGCGTCGTCTTCGTTGGCGCGGCGGGGAACGAACCGGTGACCACCCCGAATTATCCTGCGGCAATTCCAGACGTGCTCGCGGTAACTTCTGTCGATGAAACTGGCCAAATCGCTTCGTATGCGAACCGTGGGTCATTTATCGATGTCGGGCTTCCCGGCACGGTGAACTTTCCCTACGGCGAGTTTCTTTACACCTCGCAAGGCACGTCGATGGCAGCGGGAGTGGCGAGCGGATTGGCAGCGAGTCTTGCGGAAAAGAACGCCATCACGGTGACTCAAGCCGAATCACTGGTGAAGGAATCGTTCAAAGTGCAGCCGTCCGGAGGCGAATGATAGTTGACTTGTATCGCGCTCGACTCTTGGCTGTTGGCATGAGACCTTTGAGACTTGTCGCCGCTTGTTTTGGGATCGTGTATTCCTTGAGCGGATGCACGGAGGTTCAAACCAAAAACAACGAAAAAATGATGATTGATGCACCAACAGATGTCGGCGGTGTGCCTCAAGATGCGGAAAGATCCGCGTCGGGGCTCGCTTGGAAAGTTTTGCAACAGGGTGATGGCGGAGCCAAGCCCGAGCGCACCAGCACCGTCACCGTCCACTACGCCGGATGGACCGAAGGCGTCGCCATGATGACGGTTGGCGAGAAGCGCCGATTCTGGATCCCTGCGAAACTTGCCTATGGTGAAGCCCCACCTCCGGGCGCACCCAAGGGGATGCTCGTGTTTGATGTCGAGTTGTTCGAGATTCAGTGAGTCAATGACGATTCTGAAACTGAGAGACCGCCGGGTAACCGGTGGTCTTTTTGTTGCCATCGTAAATGTGTTTTACGAGAATCAGGAGGAAGTGTAGTCAGTGCCAGTCAAGACTTAGGGTAGGGTAGGGTAGGGGAGGCGATCGAACAGGGAATAGGCTTGCAGTGGGAAACACGAGCCTCAAAGATCTCTGAGTGATCATGGGTGTCCTAAAATCATCTCACGATCATGGGTGTCCTAAAATCATCTCACGTTAGTCTCGCGGGGAAAGTCACTCAGGAGAGTCAACAATTACCGGACGATCATTGACGACAACGAGATGGGAGGTGGCGGTGGCTTCAAACCGCCAAGCAAAAACCGCCCCGCCCCGATCTCCTGGCCACATCCATGACCGATGCAATGGATAACATCGCCAGCTGCTAAAGAGAAAAACGAAAAGATGCTTTACTCAGTTGAGAAATCAAATAGATTGAGACAAATCTTTAACTTTAATGTGTCTGAGTGCATTCAAACAGCCTCAGTAATAAACTGCCAGACCAATGAAAATATCCAAATTATTCCTTATTGCTGCGATTGCCATGGCAGCCAATACAGCACAATCCGCCACTATCTCCAACTGGAAGGAACTCAACGCAGGTTCAACCAATTCTGGAATGAACACCGACAGCCCGACCATCGGCGATGGTTCTGCGCTGAACGCGGATGATGCATGGGTTGCGGGACGTTTCGGAACGGTTGCCACACCTGCCTCCGTCACTTTGGCAATCGGAGAGACGCTGACCGTCTCAGGTAGCGTGGTGTTGACTGGTGGTAATGGCACGGAAAGCAACCTTCGTTTCGGTGTGTTTGATGAAAGTGGCCAATTCGCATCCGGCGGGACAACATGGGCTAACGGGGGATGGCTGTTACGTCCAGACGAGGGTTTCTATCAGGCAAGAACAGATAACACGTTTGTCAGCACCAATGGGAACGCTACTCTTCTAACTACGAACATCAACGATACCGGGGGCGTTCTTGATGGCGATTCAACCACCGCCTTCGATTGGTCAATCTCAGTCACACGCGACACGGCAGGCACTGTCGATCTCTTCGGCTCACTTGTCGGCGGTGACACCGCTTACAACAAGACCTTCACGACGAATGACGTCTCGACCTCCCTATTTACCTACAATGCGGTCGGCATTCTTTTTGGTGGAAACCTCGATTTGAATCAAGGATCGCTTTCTAATGTCCAGTATAACGTCGTTCCCGAGCCGTCTTCCATGGCGTTGCTTGGCCTCGGAGCACTCGGTCTGTTGGCACGTCGCCGCCGTTAATATTAGCTTCGGAATATTCGCACAGCGACCGTATGCCGAACTGACAGCTGCTAAGTGAAAAGATATTCTGTCAATTTCTCGATAGTAGCTAGTATCCTCGCAGTCTTTTGCGCATTGGCTCACTCCAATGCGCAAATTGTTTACGTGGATGCTGCCGAGGGGGCATCTGGCAATACCTTTGCAACAGGCGGAGCATTGGCAGATACGGGTTGGCTCAATCCAGATAGGGGTGCGGATTCGGATGACGGTCAGTGGAAGAAGAGAGCCTTCGCCAATGGCGGCACGATTTTTCAGTCGCGCACAGAAAGGGCAGGCAAGCAGTCCGAGCTGACTACGCATATTTCAGGTCTAGCCGATGGCTGGTATAATATTTGGGTTTTCTTTTGGGACGCCAGCAGTTCCGATCAATCGGTCAGCCCCAATCAATGGAACATCTCTACAGGACTTGCCTCCGGTTCACTCAATACCTACAGCTTTGATGGACTGGGCGACAAGGCCACACTAGTTGCCGCTAGTACACTTTCATTTGCCGCCGTGCCCATGGTAAAAGACGGCGATCGGATCATGTATGGTGTCAACATCGGACAGGCAACAGTAAGCGGTGGGTCGGCCATCAAGGTATTCATCAATGGACTGCATACTGGCTCGGATGACCGCACTTGGTATGATGGTGTTGGATACGAGGCATTGCAAAACCCCAATGACACCGTTACCTCGAAGGGTGTGACCTTTTCGGACTGGATCAGCAGCTTCACCGGTCTCAGCGGTTCTAGGGCTTTAAATGCGGACGCCGACGCTGACGGCATCCAAAACGGCATTGAAAACTATTTTGGCACCCACCCCGGCAAACCTTCGCAGGGGCTTACAATCGTGAATGTTTCCAGCAATACCTTCACCTTTACCCATCCTCTGAACAACTCTCCAGCTTCAGATCTCACGGCCCTATACCGATGGTCGAAAGACGGCACTGATTTTTATGTCGACGGAGCATCTCATCAAGGAACAACCGTTAATTTCAGCCAAGGCAATCCTTTAAATGGTGTCGTCAACGTTACCGGAAATATCAAAGGGACGATGATTGATCGGTTGTTCGTCGATGTGGCAGTGATGCCGAAATGATATCAATCAGGTATGTAATTTTTGTGAAAGTCCGCACGATCTGATGATCCGACGAAGCTATGGAAATAAAGATCCTAAACTATCCTAAAAAACGCTATAGTTCCGACCCCAAAAAAACACTTTCCCGACTTGACTGGTTATCTGTATATGCATAGTTGAAATAGCGGATGTAGCTTGTGCTGATAAGATTTCATCAACCTCTCGATCTCCCACTCACCATTAAAACAATTCAATGAACCCCCTAATCTCAGCAGCAGCAAGTCTCATCCTTCTCTCCTCCCTCTCGTTCGGGGCGATCACCTACATCGACGCGGATCCCACCACCAATACTTTCGAAACAGCCACGGGTTCAGTGGATACCGATTGGTATGTCAGCGGTAAGGCGGATACTGATCCTTTGTGGGGATTACGTGCTTTTGCAAACAGTACAACTATTTTCGAAGGCAGAAGCGAAGCGGCCGGTGACGATGTACCACTGACCACCCAACTCAGCGGCTTGGGTGATGGCACTTATAATGTATGGGCCTTCTTTTGGGATGCTTCCGGGAGTAACGGCTGGGAACTCTCCACGGGGCTCTCTGGCAATCCTATAGCAACTTACAGCTTTGACGGTGCCGGCAACACGACTGCCCCAGTCGACGCGGGGACTCTGGACTTAACTGGCGTCGGCACAACGGCCGAGGACGACCGCATCATGTATGGCGTAAATTTAGGCCAAGCTACTGTTTCCGGTGGTTCATCCATCAACGTGCTGATCCAACAACTCGGAAATGGTTCCGGCAGCCGGACCTGGTATGATGGTGTCGGCTACGAAGTTGTCCCCGAACCTTCAGCTGCACTCCTGATTGGCCTTGGCGGCTTAGCACTGTTGCGTCGCCGTAGATCCTAAGATCTTGATTCGCGGGTCGTCGATTCGCGCTTTTAGCTTAATTTTTAGAGTGCGCGCTGGGTGAACCCGGCGCGCACTTTTTTATGAGAACAAAAAATGCCTCATGTTCGTCTCTTGCCATAAGCTCACAGTAGAACAAGGAAATTTTTAATCCAAAACAGTAGTGAAGCCACGCATCGTCAAAAATTACCCCTTCTTCGCTTCGATCATAGCAGCCTGTGCGTTGTCGACTGCTGACGCGCAAATTACCTATGTCGATGCAGACGCCAGCATCAATACTTTCGATACAGCCACGGGTTCAGTGAATTCGAGTTGGTATGTTAATGGCACTTCCGATACTGCTGCCGATTGGGGCCTTCGGAGTGGTTTTGCAAACAGTAGCACGATTCTCGAAGGCAGAAGCGCGTCCGGCGGAGATTCACCACTGACCACCCAACTCAGCGGGTTGAGTGATGGCAGTTACGACGTTTGGATCTTCTTTTGGGATGCTAGTGGTGGGAACACATGGCAAATCACTGCGGGTCTCTCAGAAGGTTCTTTAGCCACTTACAGCGCTGATGGTGCTGGCAACACGACGATCCCAGTCGACGCGGGGACCCTAAGTTTCACTACAACAGTGTTGGCGGCTGAAGGAGATCGCATCATGTATGGGGTAAAGTTAGGCCAAGCTCTTGTTTCCGGCGGTTCCTCAATCAACGTGCGGATCGAACAACTGGGAAGTAATTCCGCGGGCCGAACCTGGTATGATGGCGTCGGCTACGAGCTACTCCAAGACACAGATGGCGACGGGTTGTCCGATAGTTACGAGAATTTGATCATTAATGCGGACCCTGAGGATGGCGTTACCAGCTTCGCCGATGTCATGGGCACGGGAGCCACTCCCGCCGTGACTGATTTCGACAACGATGGCTCCAACGATGCCGAGGAACTCGCGAATGGCACCGATCCGCTCGATTCTGACAGCGATGATGACGGACTACTGGACGGCGTGGAAACCAATACGGGCGTTTACGTCAGCGCCTCCGACACGGGCACCGATCCACTGAAAAACGATTCGGACGGCGACGGTCTGCTCGACGGCGTG
>JAGXGH010000137.1 GCA_024636835.1 Verrucomicrobiales bacterium
CGAACTGCTGATCACCACTGATCAAACCGCCATGTCTCATTCCGGACTCCAGCGCAACGAACCGAGTTGCTACTTCATCTGCAAAAAAAGATGAATTATAAATACTTTTGCCTATTGACTAAACGGCAGCCATAGCAACGTCAAAGGCCATGCACCCCTGATCGGGAGCGCGCTTTCGACTGTGGGTTGAGGGTTACATTACCAGTGGTCATCAAACTCAGAGCGGATCAGGGGTTGTCATGCGCTGGCTTGTTCGATTCTTTTTTAGTAGCTACCCGGCCTAGCATTCTCAAGGATTTCTTTGGTGCTTTGATTATTTGGTCCGGGAGGGTTTCTGTCAGTAAAGTGCTCAACCAGTAAGTCATCATAGACGAAAAAATGATGCGAACCGACCCCGCCGTCTGCTGGTAACTTTCTTCCGTACTTTAAATGCCAGTAACCACCTGAATAACCATCTGTAATTTCATACTTCAGCTTAGCTGAGAAAAGTATCCAGCCATCCAGCTTGAGTTCTCTTCTCTTCTTGTAGCGCTCAACACTCCCTAGGGCTTCTAAGATAGTAGGTGATTCTCGGTGAGCTCCTGAGACATTGTATTTCGAGTCCCTGGAAAATATGTATCGCTCCCCATCTTTCCTGTAGGATAGGCGGTGCAAGTCGCAGTAGACAGTTAAGACATATGTTCGCAACTTACTCTGGCTGTCTTCATTCAGGATATTTATGTTTCCAGTGATATCCTTCGAATGGTAATGCCTAGGCAAGGTATACTCGATACCCAATCGTTTGAGTGCTTCGGGAAGAGTCTTGTCTGTGGTGTCAAAACTCTCTGCATGGAGCGCTTGAAGCAGAATAACGCCGACTAGTAAAGGTATGTTTGCTTTCATTCTATTTTATCGAACGTCGAGGTGTATCACGTAGTGAGCGTAGCGAACGGCGTTGATACGACCGCCTTGTTCGCTCCTATTTCTCAATCTTTCTAAAATTCGAGATCTTCAGTTTTCCATCATAAAGACTAGCGACTGTGCTGCTTTTCAGCGACGCCCCGGGGATTCTTCCTTCTGGTGGGGTTTTATATTCAATGCTTACTAACCAAAAAGGCCCTTGTGAATCGATGGCGAACTCTACCCCGTCTAGTTCATATTTTTCTTTCGGCCAGTAACGACTATCTTCATCCAACTTTTCGACATCAATACTTTCGACGCCTAGGATCATGGCTTTTTCAAAGGTATGCCAAACAGAGATAGACTTGAATCTAGAATCACCTTTCACTTGGAATACTTGGTCAATAGATCGCAAATTCCGCTCGCTTATAAAAGTAGCAAGGCGCTCTTTGAATTCTTCTTCAACATTGCCATATGCGGCTAATGTCGTGGCGAATAGACAAAACAGGATTATTTTTTTCATTTTTTAGCGAACGTCAAAGCCCACCGGATCCCTGACAGAGGGCGAGGCTACGACTCGGGGTTAAGGTTGTAATCATCATAACTGCGAAACACGAAGCGGTCAGGGATTCGGTGCGGCGACTTGGGGTTCGGGGTTCAATGATTCCAGTCTCACCATACACCGTCACTTTGTTCCACCCACTGTTCCTTCTTCTCTTCCATATCCTTAAGCCATTCTCGGTTCTTGGTGATCCATTCATGCCTGAAGTCATCGCTGGAAATATGAGGACTCAAATATGGGACCCACTCCCATTCAGAATCTGTTTTGTGCATCCAAAGGCAAAACTGAAGTGTTCTATCTAAAACCTTCGTTCGCATAAATGCCAGCCCAACCCCGTTGGTTTCAAGGAAGTTTGCAACTTCAAGGTTTCCTATAAGCTCCTGGTGATTAACATCGAAAAACTTGTCTGTTCCGTCCCATCTAGGACGAGCCAACATGGCTATTGCGACTTCTTTTGCATCCTTTCCGTAAACAGGTTCAGCAATTGGGTCTCTATTCAAGAGTGTGAAGGAAGAGACGCCGATTGCGGTGAGGGATATGATAAGGGTTAATATATTTAATGTTTTCATTGATGCTTTCTACCGAACGTCAAAGCGCACTCAACCCTGACTGGGGGCAAGCGTCGATGACAGGTTAAAGTTTTTGATCATAGTGAGCTATCGAAAAACACGGGCGTGGTCAGGGGTTGAGTGGCGCGGCTTGCTCCCTCCTGAATCGTCAGTCTCAAGGAGAGTATTCAATCCTTCCCAAAAGAGCAACCGCCATCCCTCTTTCTCTGCTTTTACAATGATTATGTTGACGGAGCCTGATCGATGCCGGAGGAAGCTGGATCGATCAAGCATAGCTAGCGGTGCAAACTCGCGAAACTCTTTAAGGCTCTCTTTCGAGGGTGTTTTCCACTTCAGTGGGGATCTCATGAGAAGGCGTCTCATGGCCTCGTCAGAATATGAGAAGTCGCCGTTCTGCTCGCGGTCTCCCTGCTGGATACTTCGAATAAGAGCCGCGCGAAGTGGGAAACCTGGTGTGGTGTCCTTCTCTATTAGAAGAGTTTCAAATGCGGACGGATCTTTGGCGGTTGATGCAGAGAGAATCCTTCTCAATAACTCATCAGCCTCGATTGAGGGTGTCTGGGCACCGGCTTCCAAGAGCAGGAAGATGATAGACTGGAGCACAGGCAGGATGATTTTGGAATCTCGCATCTCTTGAGCTAACGTCAAAGCGCACAGACCCCTGACTGGGAAGCATGCGTCGAAGACAGGTTAAGGGTTATAGTCATAATTACGAACCGAAAACACGGCGACGATCAGGGGTTATGTGCCGCGACTTGTTAGCCCAATTATTTCAATACTTTGGCAGAGCTATCTAAGTTAATTGGAACTATACCAAAATCCTTAGTATGTAAATCGGCGCTAGTGATTTCAAGTCTGTCCATATCAATCATTAGCCAGATAATTGAACTATCTTTGCTGGATGTTATTTTGATGAACATGTTAGGCGGCCAATTATCGTCTATATTGTTATAGTGCCATGAAGCCGAAAACTTATACGTGTGTGATCTAAGCTTCCACTTAGGATCATCAGACTGATCTTCGCTAGCATCATACTTCAACATATTAAAAATCACTTGGGGGAAGATCAGTTGCTTATCACCTATACTCAGAGACAACTTCTCATAATCGAATGACGCGGGAGTGTATTCCTCGGGCAATCCTATGATTTTGCCATCAATAACACTAAGGTCTCTATCCTGATGAGCAACTACGAGACCGCTAGAAATAAAATATAGGAATAACGCGATATGTTTTGCGTTGTGTTTCATCGTATTATTTATGGCTAACAGTATTTATTCGTATGACCTCAGTAGGTGATATCCGCTGAGGAAGTCATGGTTGAGAAAACCGGAAAAATGTCGGTATCGCAAGGGGTTTCAAGGTTTTTCTGAAGGATGAGTGTGTATATCAAGCTTCAATTCGGGTTGGCTAGAGGAGATGAGTTCCTACCGTGATATACGCACCCATCATTATTATGTTCGGTTGAACATTTCTCTTGACCGTGCTCCTTGAAATGTGGTCATATGACCACATCATGAAAAGCATAACCAAATCACGTTGGTGCTGGAGAAATGATCTTTCGGAATTCCGTGGCCTGACCGATTTTGAAAGAACTGGCTTTCTCTTGGTTCTCGAATGGATGGAAAATTTTCGTCTTCGCTCGGGACTGAAAGCCGGGCGGGAGGCGGCGACGATATTCTGGAAGTCCGAAGTCGTTGGTCACGGTCGGGGTCGTGAAGAGTGGTCGCGTAAAAGGCTTCGCCCCACGAGATTATCGTTTGGTAGATAGGTTGTACGTGTAAATTGATTGGGAGTTGCGCCATGTTTTTTGTCTATGTCCTACAGTCCGAGTCGGATCGCGGTCTCTATATCGGGATGACTGGTGATCTGCGTAGGAGGTTGCGGGAACATCAGGCAGGTGAATCTCAAAGCACCAAAGGTCGCGGGCCTTGGCAACTCATCTATTTTGAGGCTTACCTCGAGAAGCAGGATGCTGCCGTAAGGGAAGTGTTTCTGAAGAGTGGCGGCGGGAGAAAGTTCTTGGACAATCAACTTAAAGTCCATTTCGGTCGCTACCCAAGGCGGATAGCCACGTGACCGAAGGTTTTACGTGGCAGGCTCTGAATGCTCTTGCTTTCTTTTTCAAGCAGGTGTGTAAGGTGGAAAATCCAGTCTTTGGAGTGAAGTTGAAAAAAACGGGTCAGCGGGTGCCGGTGGTCTTGTCTCAAGGGGAAACCCAGAGGCTATTCGATCACTTGGAACCTAGATACCGTCTGGCGGCGAAACTCCAATACGGTGCGGGATTGAGACGTAGTGAACTGGTGCGTCTACGGATCATCCCGTATAACGGCTGCGCCGCACGGGATTGAAATTGGCGAAGCCACGTGACCGAAGGTTTTACGTGGCGGTAAGGGAGACAAGGATTATCCTCGTTTCCAACGAGGCTCTGCGGTATGCATGACGGCTCCTCCGCAGTCATGTTTAAAGATGAGGCGCTATGGCGCCAAGGCAGTGAGTTTCCGTGCTGCCCAAGAGTCTGAGGGACGAGTTGGCGGAACAGGTGGAGAAGGCGCGTCGAGTTTGAAGCAAGGACCGAGCTGCCGGGCGTCCGGGAGTATTCATTCCGGGGGCGCTGGGGCGCAAGTTCAGGAAAGCGGCAGAGTCTTTCGAGTGGTTTTATCTGTTTCCGGCGGAGCGTGAATCGACCGACCATGAAACAAAGATTCGGCGGCGACATCGCCTGCACGGTCGCGTAAAAAGCTTCGCTTCACGCGATTGGCGTGTGAAAACTTGCTTCTGCGGGTTGAACCACAGCCGAAGCGTAGCGGCACCGGAGCGAAGCGGAGATCGCCGAAGGCAAACAGCCGAAGGCAAATGACACGGAATGCACGGATTTTCAGAGGGCGATGAAAAGGCGCAAGATTGGAAGGCTGGTGACCACCATGAAGGGCATTCAAAACGTCAGTCAAACCGTTTTGACATGAGTTTGTTGCGTGGATTGAAGCCACGGCTGTCAAGGAAGGGGGGATGGTTGGAGGACTGGCTTAGCGGCTGGAAGCCACCGCCACGGTTTCATTCCACTTGTCAGATCAATGCCATGATTTGGTATGAGTGCATAGCTTATAGACTTGATTCGGAAACACAATCACCCACAACCGACGGTGCGGATGTGGGTGATGAAATTGATCAGATTTGGGCGAGTCTTAGACGGTGCCGTGGATCGTTTTTCCGGTGGAAAGCAGGTCGTCGCAAGCTACCTTGAGGCGGTCGCATAGGCTCTGTTCGGCTTTTTTGAGGTAGCCGCGTGGATCGTAGGCTTTTTTGTTGCCGACTTCGCCATCGATTTTGAGCACACCTTCGATGTTCTCGCACATGTGGGTGACGATGGGGCGGGTGAAGGCGTACTGAGTGTCGGTGTCGATGTTCATTTTCACCACGCCGTAACCGAGGGTTTCACGGATGTCGTCGAGAGATGATCCGGAACCGCCGTGGAAGACGAGGTCCATCTCAGCGTCAGCGCCATACTTGTCGGTGACGGTTTTTTGACCATCGCGGAGGATGGTTGGTTTGAGTTGAACGGCACCTGGCTTGTAGGCGCCGTGGACGTTGCCGAATGTAGCTGCGAACATAAAGCGACCGAGTCCGTTCAGGGTCTCGTAAACTTGCAGCATGTCTTCGGGGGAGGTGTAGAGTTTCTCGGCTGGAAGGCCTGAGGTGTCGTGACCGTCTTCTTCACCACCGACGCAACCGGCTTCGATTTCGAGGATGATGTCGAGTTCCGCGCACTCTTTAAGAAGTTCGACGGAGGTCTTCAAGTTCTCGTCCAGGTCGACGACTGATCCGTCAAACATGTGGGAGTTGAAGAGAGGTCCTTTGCCTTCGGCCTTGCGGTCGCGTGATGCGTCGAGAAGGGGACGGAGGAACGAGTCGACTTTTGCCGGGTGGCAGTGATCGGTGTGAAGCCCGACGAGGATGTCGTATTTCTCCGCGAGGCGGTGAACGGCTTCTGCAAGAACGATGGCTCCGAATGCTTCATCATTCACAGCGGTTCCGGATGCGAACGATCCGCCACCTGTGGAAACTTGGATGATGCCGTCGGACTTCGACTCGGCGAATGCCTTCAACGCGCCGCTGGCGGTTGTCAGTGAAGTGATGTTGATGGCTGGATATGCGTACCCGCCGCGTTGGGCGGCGTCGAGCATGGCGGCGTATTGTTCAGGTGTGGCTACAGGCATGAGTCTATGGTTAAGTTTGGGTGATTCCCCGATGAGCGACCGTTAAGGTGCGTGGTATTAGTCGTCCAGAAATCGAGGTATCGCAAGTTTCGAGCCAAGTGGGAGTCACGGAATCGGCACAAACAAGGATTCGGATTCGCTGGTGGATTTTGGTGGACGCGGCGGGATGTTTGGCACACCTTCGCGAATGGTTAAACGTTCATTTTCCAGAACACTTGTTGTCGCATCCTTACTTGCCTTTTCGCTACAGCTTCCGGCTTCGGCTGAGGAGGACAAGAGCACCGTATCTACGTCTATTGAGACCTTGCTGAAGAGAGTGGAGAATGGTGATGCGCAAGCGCAGTATGAAATTGGCGAAAAGTATCTCAAAGGCGATGGTGTGGATCAGAGTCCGCGTGAGGCGAGTGATTGGTTTCGTAAGGCCGCAGATCAGGGCCACGTCAAGGCGATGAGCCGCTTGGGAAGCTTGCTGGTGGCACTGGGAGACGAAAAGATGCGGGCAAATGGTATCGAGTGGTTGAACAAAGCGGTCGCGGAAGACGATGCGGATGCGATGGTTTCACTATCGAAAATCTATTTCACCGAGCGAAATCCTGAGGGCAAGCCCGATTTAGACAAAGTGCGCGAACTGTTGGAGAAAGCGGAGGCCAAGGGAGCTGTGGAATCCTTGGTTCTGCTCGGTGCACTTTATGCTGAAGGACGTGGAGTCGAAAAGGACGTGGCCAAGGCATTGGGATATTTTGAAAAGGGATTCGCCAAAGGTTCCAGCGAGTCGGCATTGGCTCTGGCCGCACTGTATCGCGAGGGCGTCGGTGTGGATAAAAACCCCGAGAAGGTGATCGAGATTTACAAGAAGGCTGTGGAGCTGGGCAGTGGTGTGGCGTGTAGGCGGCTTGCCGCGGCTGCGGCATCTGGCTTCGGCATGGAGAAGTCCTTCGAAAAAGCAGTGGAGTGGCTGAATAAAGGCATAGAGCGCAACGACACGACGTGTATGCGCGAAATGGCTCGTGTGAAGTTTGAGGGGGTAAACGCCGAGAAGGACATTGACGGTGCGTTTGAGCTTCTCGATCGTGCATCCGGTCTAGGCGACCTTGAAGCGCTTCATGATCTTGCCGGGTTTTATGACAATGGCATCGGTACCGAGAAGAACGAAGAGAAAGCGTCGCAAGCGCTCTACACTGCTGCGGTCAGGGGATTGGTGAAGTCGCAGTTTGAGCTGGGTCTTCGATATCGTCAAGGTACGGGTGTGATGGAGGACAAGGTTGCCGCGGTAGCGTGGCTGTCGCAGGCGGCTTCTTCGGGGTCTGCGGATGCAATGTTGGTGTTGGGGATGATGAATGAAGTTGGTGAAGGGTTGCCGGTGAACGCGACTGCGGCGTTGCAGTTGTTCCAGCGTGCGGCGAATATGGGATCTCGGGATGCCAAGCTGCGCTTGGGGGCGATGTATTTTGATGGTCGTGGGGTGAAGGTCGACAAACCAAAAGCCTACGCTTACTTCCTAATGGGAGCAGGCACCAGTGATGAAGGTGAGGCCATGCTTGAGAAAGTTACTGCTGAAATGACTGCCGAGGAAATTGAAGCCGGTCGAAAAATTGCCGAGGAAATGTCATCGAAACTACAGCAAGCTGCCGGTAAATAGTTATTGGCATCGATTAAATAACTCAGACAGGCGTGAATTCACGCGACTTTGAATCCAACACACGTGACGACTTCCGGATCAATCTCAGTAGACGACAAGAATATCGTCTATGTCATCGGGCACAAAAACCCAGACACCGACGCCATCTGTGCGGCGTTCGGTTATGCCGAATTACTGCAACGGACGAACATGCCCGAGGCCGTGGCTGCTTGTTGTGGTGGGATTAATCCGCGCACCAAGTGGGTGTTATCTGAAGCGAATATCGAGGCGCCAAAATTGCTCATGGATGTGCGTCCCACCGCGGGAACAATCTGTACAAAGAACCCAGTCGTTGCCACGGAGAAAGAGACCTTTCTTGAGGTCTACACAAGAATGTCACGCGAAGGTGTGCGTGCGGTTCCGGTGGTGAATGACAAGCGCGAAGTGATCGGCATGCTGACGTTCCAGGATTTACTGGAGTTGATGATGCACGCCACTGAGGATGGCAATAGTGCGGAAGAAGCACGGCGTGTGCGCACGACACTTGCAAATGTTCAGTTGACCTTAAATGCGGTACTACTCAATGGTGACGCATTGGAAGAGGAGCAGGATTTTATTCTGACCGTTTCTGCTTCGAGCACCAAGACCGTTCAGGACAGATTAACAAGGTACCCACGCGAGCAACTTTTGGTCGCTGTGGGTGACCGTCCTGATGTGCAGCAACTGGTGATTGAGCACAAGGTGCGCGCCTTGGTGTTGACCAGGGGGGCGGCTCTTTCAGACGAATTGCTGACACTGGCGAAGAAGAATGGCGTGTCCGTCCTTTCGTCCAGTGTGGACACGGCATCGACCGCGCAATTGATCCGCTGCTCACGACCGGTTGAGTCGGCGATTCATCGCGAGATTAAAACCTATCCCGCGAAGGCTCCGCTGACGTCGTTCTACAAGGACGTTCAGCATTCACGCCAAGTGTTGTTTCCCGTGGTGAACGAGGGAAGCAAAACCATCCTCGGTGTGTTCTCGAAATCAGAGCTGCTTAACCCGCCGCGCCAGCGGCTGGTGCTCGTCGATCACAACGAATTTTCTCAGGCGGTGAATGGTGCCAACGAGGCGGAAATCATTCAGGTGATCGATCACCACCGCCTTGGGGGAGATCTTGTTTCCAGTGAACCGATACGCTTTATCAACGAACCGGTGGGGTCAACGTCGACCATCGTGGCACGCTCGTTTCAACAACACTGGATCAAACCCAGCAAAGAGGTGGCGATCTGTCTTTGTGCGGGAATTATTTCAGACACCTTGAACCTGACCTCACCGACAACAACCGATGTTGATCGTGAGTTGTTGCCATGGTTGGCGCGTATTGCCGAGGTGGATATCGATGCCTTCGCAAACAGCTTCTTCGCTGCGGGATCGATGCTCAAGAGTTGGCCTGCGGAGGAAATGATCGGGCTCGATCGCAAAGAGTTCGAAGAGCATGGATGGCGTATTAGTATCAGTCAGATCGAAGAAGTGGATGTGTCTGCGTTTGATTCGCGACGCGAGGAAATTATCGAGGCCATGGAGAAGCTCATCCGCGACCGAAACATGGACGTGGCAGCGCTCTTGGTAACCGATATTACGCGTCATATCAGTGTGCTGCAGATGGTTGGTCACGAGGGCGTTTGCGAAGAGATCGATTATCCATCACTGGGAGGTAATAGTTTTCGTCTCGATGGTGTGGTGAGCAGGAAGAAGCAATTTTTCCCTTACATTAGTCGTATTTTAGGACGCGTTGGGCGTGAGCACTAATACGGATGAGGAGATCTTGACTAAATTGGTCATGTTCTCTTGACAGTGAGAGGCTGTTTGATTGATCGTGGAAGGGCAGGGGACTATGAGGGTTCCCGCTCGATATCGTTCTATGAAATTACGCAAGTCCATCCTCGCCTCTACCGTTCTCTCAATCAGTTATTTCCTGTCCGGGTGCGGTAATGATCCCAAGCCTGAAGTAGCACCCGACGAGGCAGCACCACCGGAAGAGGTGCCTGCCGTCGTCGAGCCAGCCGACGATGATACGCCGAAAACTGTCGTTGCTCCAGCGGACCTGAGTACACGTGCCGAGCTCATGGGCTTTGCGCGTTTCGTGCCTAAAGACTTCCAGACATTTGTTTCTTTCCGTCCGCAATTCCTACATGGACGTTTGAAGGACACGCGGATTTTTGAATGGATGACCAGTGATTTGGATACTGGCTTGGACGACGGGCCCCTCGACTTTTTCGAAGACTGTGAAGAGGTGTTTATTACCACGGGTAATACGACGGCAAAGCAGACGGACGTTCTCTATCAGATCAGTTCGGAGATCAGTCAGTTGATGTATTTGGAACTCTATGAAAAGCTCGCTATCCAGTCGGGAATGATGGCGCCAGAGGATGCCAGAACTGGAGAATTCAACCAAGCTTTCGACGCGTTTCCAGAGGAGTTCCGGAAGAACTTTAATGCGCATGTGGATCTTTTGGATGCCGCGCAAATGCCCATGATCATTGTGGCAGCTCGCTTTCGCGACAAGACCGAACAGATCGAAGAGGTGTTGGCACAGATGGAGAAAGATATCATGGATGGTCCGGAGTCTCCACTCGAGGTGATTGAACTGGATCGCGGACCAAACGAAAAGCTACTGGCGTTCAAGTTGAAGTTCTCGAACATTTTGGACAAGGAAAGCTTTCTGCGTTCGGTCGAGGATTTAGAACTTACCGACGCGCAGTTTGAGCGCTTGTATGAGGTCTTTAGCACGAAGGCCATCGTGTTCGGCTTTGGCAAAAAAGAGGGATACCTCGTGTTCTTCGCGGGCGAATCTGTAGATCAACTGGAGTTTGCCAAATCCTTGGATGAGTCGCTGGTCGCGGCTGAGGATAGCGCGTTTTTTGAGCGCTACGCTGAGAAGCCTGTGGTCTACCAGCAAATGGCGAGTGAGGCATTTACTACAGACTATTCGAAACTCTCAATGAGAACGCTTCAGAACTATATCAACCCCGCGCGGGATGTTCTGGATCGTATTGATCTACTCGGTGACAAGCGCGACCTGATGGCGATGCTCGACGGCATCGAGTCCATGGGTAACGAAGTATACAGAATGCAGGGCGGATCAATGGTCGGAGCGGGGTATTTAGAGGATGGCTTTAAGCTTGAAGTGCAAGGTGGTCTCGCATTGGCACTCTCTGATTTCTCCTCACCATCTCGCTTCGCGGCACTTGCAGAAGATCCGTCGTTCGTATTGGTCTGGAGTTCGAATATTACTCAAGAGGGGAAGATGAACCTCTTGGAAGTCGAGCAGTTGCTTGGTGAGTTTGCCGGGGCGATGAGTGACCGTTACTTTGCTCTCGATCTTGCCGATGAGGAACAAGCCGAGATCTACAAATTTTACTCGACGACGCTTGCCGCTGATCTGCGCAAGGTCTGGACCGCGATTAAAGAGGAGTGGGTAGTCGGTCTCGGAAACGAGGGGGTGCTGGTGATGGACACCAAAGGATCAATGCCGAAGTTCCCAATGATTCCTTCAGCATTCGCCACCGATGCAAAAATTCCACGGATGGCGCTGATGTATCCCGTCACGGATCGCGAGCGTCTTCAGAAGTCGTGGGCCGACATCGAACCCTCACTCCGAAGTGTCATCGAAGCTATTTCCAAGAAAGCCGACGCTGGGTTTACCCTGCCCGACCCATCTGTCACCAAGTCGGACGATTTGAGCGTATACAGCTATCCTGTGACGGGATTCACCAACGATGATTTCCTGCCGTGCTTAGCGGTGAGCGATGGGTATTTGGTGATCAGTTCGTCCAAGGTTTTTGCCATGGAGTTGATCGAGAAGATGAACTCTGGAGACGTCAAAGAATCGCCCGGTGGACAACTTATCGACATGAACTTCTCTACGCTGAGGGAATACGGGCGGGATCTGGTAGATGTCACCAAAAAGCACGAGACCCTTTTAGCGGACGATGAGGTGATGATGGACTGGTTGGACGGGATCGATGCAGTTGACAAAATGCTCGATGGGATGGAGTTCGTGGATCGTATCCGCTATTCGACCACAGCGGATTCCACCGGCAAGTTATCGACACTCCTGCATCTTCAATTCAAGGATATTCCAGAGGCTGCGTATCAACGGATCAAACAAGGTGATACTCCGAGTGATGTGCCACCTGAACCTCCCTTTCCTGGATCTGTCCCCGAACTTGAACTCGACGAGTAGCCGGTAAGGAACTCTTAGTCGATTGGCTGCAAGCGGAGTAAACTGTTGTTAAGTTGCTCTGTGAGCAGTGCGTGCGATGCTCTGTCGATTTCGCAGCAGTGGTGGAAATCACTTTCCGGTGCCCACGGCTGATCGGGATCAAAGAACCGACTGGAGCTCGTCGCGTTCTTAAGACGCCTCTCGAGATCGTCCTGCGTCCATGTGGGTGCCTCATCGGGCACTGTTAAATGCGCCGCCAAATACTGGGCACACAAGGAGTCTTCCATGGTTGGTTTTTCTCCAGCCCATCCGAGAGGGACTATGGAAACCGTGGATGGATTTGTCGCTAGAACAGCAGAGATTGTTGCACTGGCATTGGCGAAAGATGCGGCGAAAATATGAGTCACATGGCGGGTGTTTTCAGCAACTGCCCATAGTCCGCGCGTTCCTGCATGAGTCGTGTGGACTATTGGTTTACCTGAAATATCCGCTGTGGAAATCTCCGTTGGTGAGTTGCCGAAATCGAAGCCTTCGAGTTTCTTGCCGTGCCGTTCTCCGATCAAGACAGAGTCGCTTATTTCCTTAGAGAGCTTTATGGCATCCTCTATTTCAGCAACCGGATAGATGGCAGACGCTCCACGCTTAACCGCAAGGGAAGCGACTGTGAACGCACGGAAAACGTCAATCACAATGACGACACCTTCCGCTTCCGCAGCGCCACGGAGTCCGTTGAGGATTCGCACGCTGGATGGGAGTTTGCTCATGGTGGATGCCGGTTGGCTATTTACTCTGTTCGAGCATGCGAAGAAGCGGGAGTTCCGCGCGCTTGCGGATTTCTTCTGGCATCTCCACCGTTGGTGAGAGGTTTACCAGACAGTCGCGTAACTTCTCCATCGTGTTCATCTTCATGTAACGACAGTCAGCACACGCGCAATTGTCAGTTGGTCCGGGAATCAGATTTTTCTCCGGTACCTCTTTTTTGATGCGATGCAGCATCCCTGATTCCGTAACCACAATGATGTCCTTCTTGTTGCTCTTACGGCAGAAGTCGATCATTTTTTCCGTCGAGCAAACTTCATCGGCAAGGATACGAACGGCGTAGGTGCACTCCGGATGCGCCACCACTGCGGCATCGGGATATTCTTCCTGAATTCGGCGAATCGCCTGACGGGTGAACTCAACGTGGACGTAGCAGGCACCTTGCCAGAGATCCATCTTACGCCCAGTTTGTTCCATCACCCAAGACCCGAGGTTTTGATCGGGAACGAAGAGTATAGGGCGATCTTCTGGAGCTTGCTCGACAATCCGTACCGCATTACCAGACGTGCAAATCACATCGCACAATGCCTTCACACCGCCGGAGCAGTTGATGTAGGCAATGACGTAGTAGTTTTTAGATTTATGCTCTTCGAGAAATGCGGCGAGGTCCTCGGCCGGACACGCTTGCTCCAACGAGCAACCCGCATCCTTGTCGGGAAGAATGACCGTCTTCGTTGGGTTGACGATCTTGGCGGTCTCAGCTATAAAGTGCACACCGCAAAAGGCAATCACATCGGCGTCCGTTTCCTTCGCCTTGTAAGCGAGTCCGAGCGAGTCGCCAACGTAGTCGGCAATATCTTGAATCTCGCCGATCTGATAGTTGTGTGCGAGGATGATGGCATTCTTCTCCTTCTTGAGGCGGAGAATTTCTTCTTTTAGATCGAGGGAAAGGGCGTTGGAAGCCATGATGATGAGGGATGGACGGTCGGTCCGGAATGGGTGACGGGAATGTAACAGGCGTTAGCAAAGTGCGCAACTGTTCGCTCTCTTCGAATCAAAGGATTAGGGAGGCGATTTTCTATGAAGAGCATGAACTAGGGTTGTGCTTTTTTCACAAGAAGGACTGGAAGGACAAGAAGAGGTGAGGCACCTCAATGTAGGACCGACTTGTCGGCCGCCATACCTGCGCCAGCCCGCCCTTCCTACTTCCTCCTGCTACCTGCTACCTGCTACCTGCTACCTGCTACCTGCTACCTGCTACCTGCTACCTGCTACCTGCTACCTGCTACCTGCTACCTGCTACCTAATAAGATTATCGATTGAAATTTCGGAAATGTGTGGTAATTGAATGATTCCTGTAGTGCAGCACGTAGGTTTATGCGGGTTCTCTGCGGGGAATAGGCGGTCGTTCGCCTTGCATCACTGATATTTTATATGAAGCCCCATCTCGTCACAGAGGCATCCAAGGTCATCAAAGACCCACAAATCCTCATTAATGTTGTTTCCCGTCGCGTGCGTCAATTAAACAGCGGTCGTCCGCCATTGGTTGTTTCCACCGGTGAGCGCCTAGGAATTGCCGATCTCGCTCTTATGGAGATTATTCAAGGTAAAGTGACTTACGACGCAAGTATCGACCCGAACGCTTAAGCGGAATCTCCCATACCGTGCCTTGCGTGCGGTTATGAAATTCACCTTGGACGGGGAGGCTCATCCAAGGTTTTCTTGTGTCTAGTTTTCCGGCAGCCGTGCCGAGTATCAATCTATCCTGTGTCGAAAAAGAAAAAGTCGAAAACGCCCAAGGCCTTAACCGGTCCTGGCGGTGTGCCCATTTTCGAAGTGGTGCGCAATAAGAAGGCGCGCCATGACTACATCATCTCCGAGACTTTTGAAGCAGGAATGGAACTGGCAGGCACCGAGGTGAAGTCGCTGCGGCTTGGTCGAGCGACGATGAGCGAGGCCTATGCGCGTGTCGAGGGTGGTCAGATTTTCCTCCATGGCTGCGAGATCCAGCCCTATGAGGCGGCAAGTTTCGAGCAACATCGCGCCAAACGCCCGAGACGGCTGTTAATGCATAAAAAAGAGATCGCCCAGCTTTACGGTCTCTCTCAAATCAAGGGGAACACGCTAGTAGCCTTGCGCATTTATTTCAAAAACCAACGCGCAAAAGTTGAGATCGGTGTTGGTCAAGGCAAGGACAACCGCGACCGACGTCAAGACCTCAAGAAGGCGGCGCATAAGCGTGAAGTTGACCGCGAGGTTTCTCGCTTTAATCGCCGATAGTCGCTTATATTAACTCATCGCCGAAGCGAGTTCGCGAAACATCGGGAGCACGCTGCGGTAGATCTCGTCACGAGTTGCGCGAGCGAGTTGGGTCATCACCAGGTCGGGGCAGTGAGTGGATGCCGCAGGAATGAGGTCGCGGTCGTTGATCGATCCGATTTTCACGGAGGCACTCAGATAGTTGCGTTGATCGTCGCTGAACTCTAGAGCGATCTCACCAGCGCTACCGCTCCAGGAGAGGGAATCAATCTCTTCTCCATTGTGAGTCTGAGTTAAAGTGACTTTGCGCGCTTGGTTCTCGCTATTGGTGAAAGTGAACCCATCGTCGTCGGACGATTGAAGCTTCCACTCAAGTGACGTGGCGATCCACGAAACGAGGAGTAACACCGTGGCGGGTGATATGAGATCACCAGAAACCTCTATATGATCGAGGCCGTCGAGCTGCGAGCTTATTCGCGTATCATCGAAGTGTGACACGATCGCTTTGCGGAAGGGAAGGAGGCGTGTCCACGAGAGGTCGTTGATCACTACATTTGCTTCGCGCTCAGTGATCAGCTGTTTGAGCACATCAATCTCTTCAGCAATGGCTGCACCGCCGCCCCATGATGCGGAGTCGACGAAGAGTCGATCAATTTGATGCGAGACGTTGGGTTCGTAGGCAAGCGATTTGGAGAGTCGCCCTTGCCACCAGAAGACCAAGGGAAGGTCGCTATCGAGGTGTGCAAAAATGACGTTACGCATGCGTCCGATCATCCGCCCCTTTAGACGGAAGGAGATTTGCTCCGAGCAAATGGACTTTGCACCACCTTGGAGGTGGCAGTGGGCGGTTACCCATGCGTTGATTTCGGGTTCGTTAGCGGTGTCGAAATCGGCGTCGATGAGGATCGCGCGGCATGCGGTTTCGCTGGTGATTTTGCGGATCCACTCGGTGTTTTTTTCCAATGCGCCAGAATCTTCCGAGAAGATGGCAAAATTGACGAGGGAGGCCTTGGTACTGGCTTGATCGTCTTCCCACAGTTGCTTCAATGCCTTCTCGATATCACGGACGGCAACGGGGAGACCAAGGGCTGCTTCGGTAGAAGAAAGGCTATGTGAACTCATCGAGTCCAGCATAGCCTTTCAATGAGCATTGTCCACTCGATCACATCACAAGGTGCAACCATAGGATACCGATCGTTGGCCCGAGCACCGCCATGATGAGTCCTATTCCCAGGAAGTCGCGGGCTTCGATCTTACCCGAAGCAAGCGCCACGGCATTTGGTGGTGTGGAGATCGGTAAACACATCGCGCTCGAGCAGGCGATGGCGAGCGGGATAGCAAGGAATGGTTGACTCTCCACACCAAAGCTTGCAACCAGACCGATGCCGACAGGGACCAGGATCGATGCCGCGGCAGTGTGGCTCATGAGGTTACCCATGATCACACCCACCAAGCTAAAGGCGATAATGATGCCTAAGAAGGGCAGAGTGGAGGGGACCAATGATCCGATCCATGCGGCGAGTCCTGTCGATTTCACAGCACCTCCCAGTGAAATGCCGCCGGCTAGCAGGAGAAGAACGTCCCAGGGAAGTTTTCGCATGTCTTTGGAAACCAGCACACCTGTGACCGAAAACGCTGCGATGGGGATGAACGACACGACAGGAGCGGGAATGTGGAAGAGACTCTCGGTCATCCAGAGAAATACCGTCAACACGAAAACGCTGGCGACGATCACTATCTGCATTTTCTTTTTTCCAGTGGGTTGATCCGTGTTCTGCGCGAGTTGAGGAAGCTCGAAGTCCATTCCGTCTTTTTTGCCTTTATAAAGAAGAAAGAGAAAACCAATGGAGGCCAAGATGAGCGCTGGAGGAAGTCCGTACCACATCCACTGAAGGAAATCAGGGCGAACTTCTGCGGCCATTCCACCAACTGCAATCGCGTTCGGTGGTGTGCCGATGATGGTGCCAATTCCGCCAAGGTTGGCGGCCACTGGAACGGAGAGGATGAACGCTCGTCCAAACGAGTGGCCCTTTGGAAAAATCGCAAGCACTGGGGCGGCTACCGTAATCATCATTGCTGCGGTGGCTGTGTTCGACATGAACATGCTGAAAATAAATGTCACTCCCATCGTGGAGGCGAGTAGCAGGGTTGGATTCTTACCGAACACTCCGAGAATCTTACCAGCCATCCATTTATCAAGCCCTGTTTTCGTGGCCGCTTCCGCTAGCACGAATCCCCCTAGGAACAGCCACATGATGCTGGCAGACCACGCACCGACGAACTCCGTCCACGCCTTGGTGTCGCCAGCAGCGGCATAAACACCACCGGGTTTGCCTAGGATCGCGATTTCTGTGGCAATTACAAGGACACCGACTGCGAAGGCAGGAATGGCCTCCGAGATCCACAGGAAGGCTGCGGCTACGAGAATAGCCAAGGTGGCGTGGGCAGCCGGATTTAGGGTTTCGAATGCTTCGATGCCTAGCCATGTCGGCAGGTAAAAGGTGAGTAGTCCGAGAAGGACGCCGGAAAAAAACTTAACGTTGGTCGCTACCAAGCCCCGTTCAAAATTGCCTAGAATTCGTTTACTTTTTGCCCGTGTGTCGGGAGAGCCTCCCGGATTTTCTTGTTCCATATTGATGTAAGTTTGTTGTTATTGAGCGTCGTTTCAAGAGATAGCAGATTCTCTGCCGTATCTTTACGGAAGTTGATTAAATCCGCATTTGTTGGCCAAAGATTCGGCAGAAATGGTATTTGCCGCGCTTACCGTAAAACGGCATGCTCTATTGATGCCAAGCCGCGACCATAGCCGAGACTCCGAGATGATCGAAGGGGAAATTGTTAAAGTCTCGTTCCACAATGAGGAGACAGGATTTTCGGTGCTGCGTGTGCAAACCGCTGAGGTAGGGATAAGTGTGACGCTTACCGGACGATGTCCAAGCCCGAATGCGGGAGAACGACTTTCCGCGCGCGGCAAATGGGAGCATGATGCGCAGTTCGGTCGTCAGTTTGCCGCGGAGATGATCGATTTGTTGGAACCCACGACCACCCATGGGATTGAGCTATTTCTCGCTAGTGGATTGATCGACGGCGTTGGGCCAAAGGTCGCAAAGAGCATCGTCGATCATTTCGGTGAGGACGTGATGCATGTGCTAAACGCGGAGTCGAAGCGTTTGGAAGAAGTGGAAGGCGTGGGTCGCAAACGCCGTAAAGAGATCAAAGCGAGTTGGGATGCGGCCAAAGAACAACGTGAGATCATGATTTTTCTCTTTGATCATGGGATCTCCGGTGCACGGGCGGTAAAGATTTACCAGACCTATGGCAATGACACCCGTTCGGTGCTTCGCAACAATCCCTACCAGCTCGCGGAGGATATCTACGGCGTTGGGTTCCGCACGGCGGATGATCTCGCTGCCAAGTTGGGCGTTGAGAACAATGCGCCATCGCGGATCAGAGCGGCATTGGCGCATCTCTTGGACTCAGCGTCGAGTCAAGGGCACGCCGCTTTGCCTATCGACGAGTTGCTGGAAAGAACGACCGAGATGATTTCTCTCACCACGGATCTGATCCAACCCGTCTTGGAAAAGTCGGTGACGGACGGACGGTTTGTGATGCACATGGTCGAGGGAAGAAATCTCATCTATCGACCGTCGATGCGGGAGGCAGAGGAAACCATCGCGCAACTCACCAAGACAATTCTTCAACGGCAGTTTCCCGCCGATAAATCCATCGACATCGAGAAAGCTCTGGAGTGGATTCGTCATCAGGTGGACTACAGTCTAAGCGACGGCCAAATGAAGGCGGTGAAGATGGCTTTTGACCATTCTATCTCGATCATTACCGGCGGTCCTGGGGTAGGGAAAACCACCGTACTGCGCGCCTTGCTCGACGTCTTCGCCGCCAAGGGATTGAAATGCAAACTCGCCGCGCCAACGGGTAGGGCAGCCCAGAGGATGACCGAAAGCTGCGGAATCGAAGCCCAGACCATGCACCGCATGCTTGGTTACCAACCGCCTCATGGTTTCTCATTCAATAAAGACCGCTCGCTAGAAGGGGATGTGTTCGTTCTCGATGAAGTGTCGATGGTCGACTTGCCACTGATGAAGGCCTTTCTCTCCGCACTACCGGAAGGTGCGCGGGTTTTGCTGATTGGCGACGCCGACCAATTGCCCTCAGTAGGTCCTGGCTCAGTGCTCTCGGATTTGATTGCTTCGGAGATACTGCCAGTGACTCGCTTAACCGAGGTTTTCCGCCAAGGGAAGGGGAGTCAGATCATCTCGGCATCGCATGAGATCAATGGTGGCTTGGTGCCAGACCTTCGCCCTGTGAAAGGCGCCGACTGCATTTTCCTGGAACGCGATAACCCCGTGGTGACCCGTGACACCTTGTTGACGCTCGTTGCAGAGCGTTTGCCCAAAGGTTTGGGGGTCGACCCCATCGACGACGTACAAGTGCTCACTCCGATGAACAAAGGCTTGTTAGGAACGGTTGAGCTCAACAAAGCACTGCAGGAAGTTCTCAACCCACCGCATGAATTCAAACCCGAGATCGAACGCTACAGCGCCACATTTCGTCGTGGCGACAAAGTGATCCAGACGCGCAACAACTACGATAAGGAAGTCTTCAATGGGGATCTGGGAAGGATCGCTGAGATCGAAGGGGACGGTCATCAGGTCGTGGTGAGGTTCGATCAAGGACGTCTCGTTGTCTACTCGCCCTCGGATCTCGATCAGCTACGCCTGGCCTACGCCATCACCATTCACAAGAGCCAGGGCAGCGAGTTTCCCGTCGTCGTGATCCCACTATCCACCCAGCACTTCGTCCTGCTAGAGCGCAACCTCCTCTACACCGGCATCACCCGCGGCCGTCAACAAGTCGTGCTCCTCGGCCAACGCAACGCCCTAGAAATGGCAGTCAGTCGCCAGACATCGGGTAGGAGGCATGGCGGCTTGCTTGCATTGTTGAAGGGGGAGTAGACTTCCGATCCGCAGGTTTTAAAGATGCACAGCATCGCCGCTCCTATGAATACCATGCCCGGATTGTGCTAAGCATGGGTGTGAGAATGGATCCACGAAGTCTTCCAAACATTATCATCCTCGTGAGTGACGAGACGCCAGCCTTGGCATGCATTACAATTCTACCCGCCAAATCACACAAGGCGCGATAGCTTTTGCAAGACGTCGGTGTCGGAAGCCTTTACCGAATCAGAACGCAAAATCTTGATTTCTCAGCGCAGTGCTCAAAGAATTAGTATATTTTATGATCATGTTCGAGATTTCAGGAGACGACGTCACACAGCTTAGTGACGATGATTTGAGATCGGTAGTCGCTCGGTTGGCGATCGCCGAGCTTAGAGCGAAGGGGATACCTCTCTCTTCTGTGACAGCAGGAGGAAATCAAGATGCTCCGGATGGTGGCTTGGACGTACGGGTTGAGTGCCCTATGGAGATAGCGAACCCTGACTTCGTTGCTAGAAGCCTAACTGGATTCCAAGTTAAGAAGCCTGATATGCCGGCCAGCGCAATCAAAGAGGAAATGCGCCCAAACGGAATCCTGCGCAAGGTGATCGCCGACCTCGCTAGCTCTTCGGGTTCATATATTATAGTTAGTTCGCAAGGCTCGGTTGCCGACAAGCCTTTAGCTGATCGTCGTGCGGCTATGCGATCGGCATTGATGGATGTCCCAAATGGGGACTTTCTCCATACTGATTTCTATGATCGGAATCGTCTTGCCACCTGGATTAATGAGTATCCAGGTGTCGGCACCTGGGTCCTCCGCAGGGTTGGTCGCCCACTTTTCGGGTGGAGTTGTATTGATGATTGGGAAGGCCGAAATGACGATATTCCAAAGCCATACCTAGTTAGCGATACGGCCTGCTTGATCGACGAGCGTTCCTGTGAGCACAAGAGCCTTACGATCATGGAGGGAATCAAGCATCTACGAGATGGATTGGCTGCAACAAAGCAGTGCATACGTCTCATTGGTCTTTCTGGAATAGGGAAAACTAGGCTAGTTCAAGCATTGTTCGAAGATGCTGTAGGCGACAACTCTCTAGACTCGAGTAGCGCGATCTATACTGATTATTCCGAAGAAACCAATCCGACTGCGAGGGAGATGGCACGTGAACTGATCGCACAGCAACAACGCGCTATACTCATTGTTGACAACTGTAATCCTGCTACGCACTCAGAACTCGCGCTACTGTGTTCCAGCGAACGAAGCAATGTGAGTTTGATAACCGTGGAGTATGATGTTCGTGACGATGAGCCAGAGCGGACAGACGTCTTCCGTCTAAACGCTGCGTCACCTGAAATTGTATCCGAATGGCTCAAGCTGAGCTTTCCCTTCGTATCTCAAGTTGATCGAAACAGAATCGCCGAGTTTAGCGGTGGGAACTTCCGTGTTTCACGGGCACTCGCGGACACGCTCGCCAAAGGTGAAACTCTTGGAAGACTAAAAAGCAACGAGCTCTTTGAACGGATATTTCTTCAGCGCAAGACCTCGGATCGAGAACTTTTGTTAGCAGCAGAAGACCTGTCTCTTTTGTATTCTATAGATGGTCAGGATGATTCAGATGGGGGAGAGCTTGCTCTCGTAGGATCAATAAGGGGCGTCGAAGCTCAATTCTTATTCGAAGCATTGATTGAAATGAGCAAACGTGGTGTTGTGCAATCACGGGGGCGCTATCGAGCATTACTTCCACAAGCAATTGCCAACCCACTCGCGGCATCGGCGCTCGAGAGGATTCCTCCTAATCGCTTTGATCAATTTTGCGTCTCGCTTCCTCCACGTATGCTGAGATCTGTCTCGAGAAGAATAGGCTATCTTCACGATTCGAACGCCGCACGAGCTACTGTCGACAGATGGATGAGATTGGACGGTCCATTCGGTAACCTCTTTTCTTTTGGGACTGACGGATTTCAGATTATTGCAAATATCGCTCCAGTGTTGCCAGGATTGCTTTTAGAAAAACTTGAGCAAGAAGTAGATCAGCACAGCGGGGATACATCAGCGACGACTCTTCATTCTCAACGGACGCAATGGGTTCGATTGATCAAGGCAATCGGCTATGAGGCGATGTTTTTCGACCGCACAGTAACACTTCTAGCAAAGTTCCTTCCCTTAAATACGGAGAACTCTAATGGAGATATTGCGCTAAAATCTTTTGAAGAGCTTTTTCATATCTACCTTTCTGGGACTCAAGCGAAGCCCGATCAGCGTCGTGAGATAATTCGAAGACTCCAGATTTCAAAGGATAAATCATCGCGACATGCAGCGAAGGTAGCCATGCGCGCTATTATCGCGACAGGCCAGTTTATATCCACCTCAAACTATAGCTTTGGGGCTCGATCTCGTGGTTATGGATGGCATCCTGCTACCAACGGAGATATTTGGGACTGGTTTGAGTCTGCTATTGAACTCGTTCTTGAAATCGCGACAGAGAGGGATGCGCGTGTTCTCTTAGCAGATAATTTTCGAGGACTATGGCGATATCCGCGCTGTCGTGAAGCAATTGACCGAGCAGCAACCAAATTCATGAAATCGCAACCATGGGTTGAAGGCTGGCTTGCCTCGCGATCTACTCTGCGATTCGATGGCAAGGACATGTCATTAGAAGCTTCTACAAAGCTTGAAGCTCTCGTCACACGTTTAAAACCTAGTGATCTACTTAACAAAGCCCGAGCGGTTATCCTAAATCGTATGCTTGGTGTAGGTGGTTGGGACTACAGCGACGGAGAGTGTGATGACGATGAAGGTAGTCGCTCATGGGATAAGGCGGATAGGATGGCTGAAGAAATCGGTCGTTCTCTTGCTTCTGATTCGGTTGTTCGTGCAGAGTTTTTACCAGAAGTCGTTGCGGCTCCTCAAGCTATCAGGGCTTACCTGTGTGGTAGCGGGCTTGCTGAGGCTGCTGCTGACCTAGGGTCTATTTGGGATGAAATTGTAACGTGCTATCAAAGCTCAAAAGTCGAAATTCGGGATGCTACAATACTCAGGGGGTTTCTCCACGGAGCTTGCAAGATTGACAGCGTATTCACATCTGAGGCGCTCGGATTCGTATCAAGTGACGCTTTGTTGGCGTCCAAACTTCCATACCTTCAAGCCGGTGTCGGTATCGATGCAGAAGGTATCGAACGACTAAGGAAAGCTCTGAAGACTGGTCTGCTAGCTGCTCTCGATTTCCGAGTCATCGCTAACGGAAGTGTTAAAGACTCGCCTCCTGAGCAATTAGCCGAATTATTGGTCGATATCGCTACTCTGCCGCATGGTGTCGAAGTCTCGTTGGATATTCTTCAAATGCATTTTTATTGCGTAAAAAAAACCAAGCTGCCGAGACATAAGCAACTGATCGCCGTCGGGCGCGATTTGCTTTCTCGCCTTGACTTCAGTAGGCAAAATGATCTTCGGGACTTCAGCGTGGGTGAAGTGATTGCTGACTGCATCGAGGGATATGGAGGGGAACAAATCGCGAAAATGATTTGCGAAAATATAAGAGGGGGACTGGAGAATTATTCGGTATCGAACTTCAATTTGAATCACACGTTACTGAAGCTTTTTGAACTTCAGCCAACCGTCGCACTAGATACTTTCCTGCTTCCGACAGTAGTAAGACACGATGTAAGCCCTTTTCTTGACCGTTTTTGGCGTAAGTCACCACTCGCTGTGCTTGAGAGTTCAACGCTGGTAGCGTGGGCCGATCAAGAGCCAAATTTACGCTATAAAGCGCTCGGGGAGAGCCTCCCGTTATTTACTGAAGAAGCTGTGGACGGGAGTTGTATCTCAGTATTATTCCTGTCAGTCTTGGAGGCTGCACCAGATAAGCGGTTATTTCTCGGGGAAGTGAATAATAGGCTGTATCCGGATAGCTGGAGTGGATCCTTTACTCAGTTTCTACTTCGAAGAAAAGAGGCGCTTCTGAAGCTGGGTGATCTTGATCACGAGGAAGTTCGCACTTGGGTGAGCGCTGCGCAATTGTGGTTGGATGTTGAAATTGAGCAAGGGCGTGATCGTGAGAGTGCAGGAGAGCAGAGCTTTGAATAGACGGGGTTAGATAGTTCTTGCTGTTTGGTATTGATCGCTCGATGCAGTAGTGGACTAACTTTATTTGCGTTATTGATTAGAACTGAACTGAAGCTGACATAAATGCTTGACCAATACCTGCCACTCATACTCTTCCCTCTGATCGCCCTCGCTCCAGTGCTTCTGATGCTCAAGCGTATCCGAGACACAAGGGAGAAACAAACCTCATTCCCGCTAGCAAAAGGTGATCTAGTCCCGCGTCCAGCCGGATGGAGCTTGCGGGAAAGGACCGAGGAATTAAGCGACTTGCTTGGTCAGTGGTTCATGGCTCTTATTATAGTCCCTGCCTTCCTCGGCTACGCTTGTGTGGTTTCTAAGCAAGGATTCTGGTTCTTTCTTGTTATCGTAATACTATTCACGCTGTTTGTTGCGCGAAAGATTAAGCCCTTGGTGCAAATGCTTGCGAATTACAAACTGGGATTAAAAGGGGAGGAGATTGTCGGAACAGAGTTATCTCGAATGTGGAGTCGAGAAATGGCGGTGTTTCACGATTTAGAGGTGAATCCGGCGAATGGAAAACCATGGAATATCGATCATGTCGTGGTGGCTCCTTCCGGAGTTTTTGCCATCGAAACCAAGATGCGCCGGAAAAAGAAGGGAACCTCTGAGGAGAATCAGGTCGCACATATTGTTCGGTATGACGGTGTTGACCTTCATTTCCCACATGGAACTGATAGGCATGGTATCGACCAAGCTCGGCGGAATGCGAAATGGCTTTCTGCAGAGTTGTCAAGGGTGACGGCTGAGACAGTAGAATGCACGCCAATCCTGACATTGCCGGGATGGTTTGTGAAGTCTGTGGGACAAGGCGATGTGAAGGTGATATCACATAAAGGAATTGAGAATTTTATCACCAATGAGCCAACCGTTTTGGATCACAATCAGCAGGTTAGGATTAGGGAATGGTTGAATGATCGTTGCGTGGTTGATTTATAGTTACTGGTCATCGTGTTGTAGGGGTTCAGTCCTCGCAATTAAGCAATTGATGGGTAATAAGATACTTTAAGCGTATTGTTTGACAAGTTGAGCCTTTTTGAGCATATTTGAGCATGGCTACTACTGAAACCACCTCATTGTTCCGCGTCCGAGTTCCAGCTGAACGCTTGCGTAAGGCGGAAGAAATTCTTGAGCGTATGGGGATGAAGCCTGGTGATGCGTTTAACATGATGCTCGCTCAGATCGAATTACGAGAGGCCTTGCCTTTTGAAGTCACGACGCGCCCCCCAGAACTGATCTCTGCGGAACGTCAAGGCGACGAGTGGCAGGAGGCCTTGGGTGCGTATTAAGGCTAAGCCCGGTGATGTATGGTTCGCGGATCTTGGGATGGTCGAGAAATGCCGTCCTGTCTTGGTGCTAGCTGTGCCTAGTGATGCCGATGCCCGGTCGCTCGTAGTCGTAGCGCCGTTGACGTCCCAAATTCGAGGGATGCAGGGCGAGGTGGATTTAGGCAAGCCCCGTTGGCTTCCAAAACCCTCTGCCGTGAACGTGCAAGGCTTGGCAAGTTTTGACCAGCGCAAGCTCGTCCGTAGAATGGGTGCGTTAAGCGACGAACATATGGAGAGTGTTAAAGACGCTCTTCGAGAGATGTTGGATTTGTAGGCTCTTGACAATATCCGGCCAAGTGTTATCAATCTCGCATTATGTCTAAGTAGCATTTCCAACTTTCTCCGCGCGTTCTTCCATCCTTGTATTGGAAGCCGAGGAGATCTTTGCCGCCAAGTTGCGCTCGATTGTTTTGGGAGTTTATCCAGAGTTGAGCAGGCGGCAGCAATCGCACGGTTCGTCCATCGTTGGAGCACTGTGCATGTATGACTACTGAAATTAGACTGAATGAAACTGACTCGATCACTATTGATCGCTAATGGCTGGGCGGATGATGCTCGGCTGGAACAAACCCTTGTCCGTGGTGCGGAGTTAATCTCTTCGAAAGGCATCTCGGACCGAAAATATTTACTGAAACTGCTACGGCGCGAGTTCCCGGAACTTCATGCCTCGTTGACGCTTCGCGATACGCCCGCTCCTTTGAGCGAGGCGATTGATGTGGTGTTGCCCGAGGAGGTAAAGAACCTGGAAAAGGTGCGACGTCAGATGGACGTCGTGTTACGCTCTCCGGTGGCGGTTTCCGGTAGCCTGATGCCCGATGCTTGTCCTGCGGGGAGTGAACTGGGATCGATGCCTGTGGGCTCCGTGGTGGTCGCTGAAAATGCGATCATCCCAGCGGCTCACAGTGCGGATATCTGCTGCTCCATGTTCGCGACCTTCTACCGCTCGGAGCTTTCTCTCTCCGATGAGTTGGATCGCTTGGAGGCGAGCACAAGGTTCGGCCCCGGTCCGCGTCACGACGAAGTGCCTCATGCGGTGACGGATGAGGGCGTGTGGGAGAATCCGTTCCTACGTGGTTTGCAATCGAAGGCGAGGGCGCACATTGCCGACCAAGGTGATGGGAATCATTTCGCCTATCTGGGTGAGATGGTGGTGTCTAATGCCTTGGTCTCACGCTTGAGAGAACTCGGGAATCCGGAACTTGCGGATTCGATAGCTGGCGCCGTTGGCGAAACCTTGCGTGTGTTAGTGACTCATCATGGATCGCGGAGTTTAGGGTCGGCGCTCTACGCTCGCGGATTGGACGCGGCGGTGAAGGCGACTCGTAACCACGCGCGGAACATTCCACCGAATCTCGCGTGGTTGTATGCGGATACTCAGGAGGGGATCGATTACTGGGATGCGCTGCAATACGTCGCGCGATGGACGCGTGCTAACCATGAGGCGATTCATGAGCGGTTTCTTGAACGTGTCGGAATCGATGCCGTTGCGTCGATGGGAAATGAGCACAACTTTGTCTGGAAGCGGGGTCGGCAATTTCTGCATGGCAAGGGCGCGACTCAGGCGTGGCGTGATGATGCGGGAAATTCGCTTTGGGGATTGATTCCGTTGAACATGGCGGAGCCAATCCTTCTGGTTGCAGGTGGTGATCGTGAAGAATTTAACTCGTTCGCACCGCACGGAGCAGGACGGAATTACTCGCGCCATGGGTTGATGAAGCGCTACAAAAATGAGCTCGGTGAGTTGAACCGACATTCGATCAGTAGTGCTATCGAGCGCGAAACGGCATCGATCGACGTGCGGTGGTTCCTTGGCGATGTTGATCTGACGGAGTGCCCGGGTGCTTATAAATCGGCAGACAAAGTGATTGAGCAAATCAAGAGCTACGGCTTGGCAGAGGTGGTCGCGAAGATCATGCCTCGTGGCTGCATCATGGCGGGGCGCGCGCCATTACAAAAAGAGAAGCCGCTATCGCCCAAGCAAGTTAGGCAGATTCAGCATCGCAAAGAACGTCGCAAGACGCGGCAGCGGGATTGGATGGAAGAGTATGATGAAATTTAAACTACAGCCTCAGGATCCTAAACGACGAAGAAAGACAGAAAAGCAAAAGGCAAATTGACCACGGATTACACGGATGAACACGGATTTTAATGACAAGAAGATGATGAAGCGAAGAACTCGGCGAGCTTTTAAGACCAAGCAGTGGAGGGAATGGCGTGCACTGATTGAAGAACTTGATCGTCTGAGATCAGTTGTTTGGAACGCACCAATAGTGCCCCTTGAGCAGCCTTATCAGCGAGGATGGGTGCGCTACTTCAAATTGGATGCTGAGCTTTCTAATCGGATGGATTACCCACAGATCGCAATCGTGTTGAAAGCATTGAACCGAGTTCAATACTGTCGTTTGGGAACCTTCCTTCGACGTAAACGAAAAGGTAAGGGAATGCGGGTTCGTGAGCACCACCTGAGGATTCCCAGCACAAGGGATTTGGAAACCTATAAGCTTCCAGAGGAACTCCTCCGATATCTCGTTCTACCAAGTGGGCGATCCTTAAATAGCTATGATGAGTGCCGTCAAATGCGAATCGATGGATACCGTCTTGCCTTGCGATTTTGCTTTGCTGAATTCTGCGAGAGCGTGACAGAGCCTTACATGATTACTCATCAAAAAGTCGTCCTCCCCGAAGTGGCATCGCGGCTACAACTGCTAGAGAACATGTTCGAGCGAGAGCGTTTATGGGAAAGGCTTTTTCCTTGCCGCTGGTATGAGCGCTATTTGGAGCGAGACCGAACCCTCAGGCTTTGCCACGAGTGGGAGATCCAAGAAGAACTCTTACAATTTGAAATAAAAAAAGACCCGCCGGACAGCGGGTCTTTTTTTATGCGGTGTGTAATCGCCGTGAATAGTTTCAAGGACGGTGACGTCGGACATTTTGTTAACCGAAAACTAAAAAATATGAAATCCCCAAAACTAATCACCACCGCCTTGTTTGCTTCGGCACTACTTTTTGCAGTTCCTTCTGCTGATGCGGGAGATCGCCGTTACGATCACCGGAACGACAACCGCTCCTACAATCAGCGAGGAAACGATCATAAGAGTTACAACCATCGCCGTAGTAGCCGTCGCGACGACCATCGTTACCATAACGACCGCCGTGACGATCGCCGCTATTACCGTGTCGAACCGCGTCGTTCACAACGCGACCATTGTGCGCCACCTCGTCGTGAAGTGCGCCGTGATTACCGCAGTCATTCGCCACTCGAAGGGCTTCTCCGGAATCTTTTCGGTGGTTGAGCCTTACTAAATCACCAGCCTCGCGTTCGGGAACATTCTCCCAGGCGCGAGGCTTTTTTGTATCCGGATGACGAGGATGTCTAGCCTAGATTCCTATGTATTCAGCGGAACCCTAGTCGATGAGGCCCCGTGTTCGTCGTGAGAAAAGTAGGCCCAATGTTTTGGCGACTTTGCGATGATATGAACATCCCAGAGATGGCGGACGGCGATGTCTACCATGTCGCGGATGGAAGGTTCTTCTATGTTAGATAAAAGAAACGCGGGGATGTCGATCAGTTCACGCGTCTCGCCTAGGGCGTTTCGAACATTGCGAAATTTCTCCATTCCACTCAACGACGGCCAGACATTCCACTCCGTGATCCAAACCATGGTTCGATGCTTACCAACAAGAAGATCCAAGTGCCGCGAGGCTAGGGCGGATCGTTCGTCGGCGGAATCGGGTAGTTCAAAGCGATGACGGAGGCTCGTGGAGTCCGGAAGCCCATTTTTATTGATGGGGACATTCGCGTTCTCACACCAACGTCGTGCTTCTTGCGAGCTTAGTGATTTCATTGAGACGATTTTCTCTATTAGATGCCTATTTCGCCACTTTTGCAGTGAGAAAGAAGACGGTGCGTGGGGTGGTGCCGATGTTGTATTTCGGTGGCGATTCCGGAGTGTTGCAAATCCTCACTGCTGGTTCTGGGGAGATGCGGGCCGGAGTGGTGATGGCTCCGAGGAATGCGGGTTTTCCGTTCTGAAGGAGGGTGCGAGTTTTGATCATGCTGGAGATGAACAGCGGCATGTGAATGAGGGCAGGGGCGATACCAGTGGCATGGTCGAAATCGAGGGTGGTGTAGGTGGCGAAAATATCACAACGAATGAACTCTCCATCGCCAAGCAATTTTGGCGAGACCTCAATCTCAGGACCGAGTTCACGGGTTTCGAAGGCAGTGGGGGAGGCTGCGGTGGCGATACTGGCTCCATCGACAATGGTCCCGCCAACGGAATGGGGGAGTTCGGCAGGATCTACTTCCGTGGCATAGATATGCTCTTCACCTGCGCGGGATGCCACTTCGCCGCCGGAGTTTGCGATGAATAGACGAGTGGCGATCGGTGTGGCTTTATCTTCGGTAACGAGTTTTTGCAAACTCTCGTAGGCCGCTGATTGGTCGGGTTCCGCGCCGAGTTGGGAAAGCCACCTGTCGGCGGAGTTGTGCTCAATGGTGAACCACTCGGCGACGAAGGTGATGTTGGTTTCGTCGCTGTGGACCTCGGAGATTACCATAGGCGTTGCTGGAACAGTCCGATGGATCCACGTGGTAGTGGTGACCTTAGGATCGGGTGTTTCTGCGGCGGAGAGCAGCACCCAACGGTCGTCGGGGATCTCCAACCATTGCATCACACGTCGACTGTGAAAACGTGGAATCCATTCACGGGATTCTTCCTGGCCGATGACGATGTTGCCTCGAAATTGAACGAGTTCGCTACTCAAGCATAGTCGGGTGGAGCTTGGTGGTTGCTTCTTGTCGAAGAACTTGTTCTTACCGGTGTCATCGTGAGCGATCTCGATGCTGGTGCCGACATTGCGCGTCTCGAAGGCAGTCGGAGTGGTGGTGGTCATGGGCATGGACTTGCGGGTCACCTCTCCCTCGATCTCCACGTGGTTAGGCATTTCAGCGGGGTCGAACTCGGTAGGGTAAATCCATTCCACGGCACCGGAAGCGGAGAAATGTTCGTCATCCATGGTGGAAACCGTTGCGCCTGAAAGTCGGGTGGCGGTGCCGTCTTTCAGCCATCCGCTCATCGTTTCCCAAGGATCGGTGTCGGTGAGGACGGAGTCGCGCATCAGTTTTGAAGCATCGTCCTTAGATAGATTGATATGCTCGACTCGATAGAGGTTGGTGGTTTCGCCCAGTGCGAGGGTGGTGAGAAGGGGGAGCAGAAGTAGCGATTTCATGGTGTAGTGGTTTGGATGGTCGTGGTGAGAAAGATGGCGATTCGTGGTCCGCCATTAACGGCATAGGTAGGAGCGTCGAGCGCGGAGGATGTTTTAGAAACGTCAAGGTGACTGGTGCGTAGGGGTGGGGTGAACAGGGCGAGCAGTTGTGGCTTTCCGGCTTTTGCGATCACGAGTGTCTTGCAGATATGACGAGCAAAATAGGGCATGTAAAGTCGTGCGAGATGGCTACCAAATTGCTGGAGGAGATCGACATGATGGTTGCGGTAAAGAATCGAGCATTCAATGAGTTGCTCATCGGGAAAAGCCGTAGCTTCGAGTTGGATTTCAGGGCCGCAGAGTTTGGTTTCAAAGGTGGTTGGGCTGAGGTTGGTGCCGAGATGGTTGCCGTTGCTTTTGAACTCGCCGGAGATGTAGTTCGGGAGTTCGGGAGGATCGAACTCGGTGGGGTAGATTTCTTCATCGCCTGAGACCTGTCGGACGATGGTCCCTGTAGGCTGAGTGATGAAGTGAGTTGTGAGCACTTTCGCGGAATTTGCGGCAACGAGATCGCCGACCAGATTTCGCGCGGCGCTGTGATCGCTTGCTGAAGTGATCGAGTTCATTACCGGCACGGCTGATGTTGGATCGATCTCGAAAACTTCGATCAGTGATCGGATCTGAGTCTCGTCGGAGGCCTCGCGACCAAGTGAGACTTCAATAGCGGAAATCGCACGCGCACAGATGAGACGGAGAACAGTATTGTCTCGTGGGTTCTCGCCTGATCCGATGACGGTCCACTCTTCTGAGAACTTGATAGGATCGTCGCTGCTGGCGCGGATGCTGTTAAATCTCGGCATCGGGATGGGGTCACCACCTGGGAATGAACGATCGACGAGACCGAGGCAATCGCGCTGATTCGCGGAGACTGCCGTATCCCATTTTTCGCGTATGAAACTGAAGCTCGTGCCGACTTCGAACGTGTCGTAGGCCGTTGGCGTTTGGGTGGTTATAGGCATGCCTCCGGGATGGATGATGCCGTGAACTTCACCCGGAAGTTCAGTGGCATCGAATTGGGTGGCGCTCAGCCACTCGATCACACCGCCTACCTCGGCGTCGAAGTCTTGCAAGCTAGAGACAAAGAGTTCGGCAGAGGAGTCCGCGGGAGCTTCGTTGATTGCTTTGGCGAGAATCGCTGGATCGGTCATCGACGGCGCGCTCGTCATTGGCACATCGATCAGCCTGATCTCCAGCGCGACCGGCGTGTCTGCCTGCGCAAGAGACTGCGAGGCCAGCAGGATGGAGAATAGTAGGGAGAAACGCATGTCAAAGATGGATTCGACGATGTTGAGCCATAATGACACAGACGGGGAGTCTAAAATTCATCAACATCCGTTAATTCTTCGCATCTAAGCAGTTGCGAAATGCCAAATATCCAGTAGCGATACAGGCCGGCAATAGTTGCCGTATTGATTACAACTACCCAAAAGCAAATGAGAGACCTGTCCAAATACCGCAACATTGGTATTTTCGCCCACGTGGATGCCGGAAAGACCACCACGACCGAACGCATTCTGAAACTTACCGGAAAAACCCACAAGATGGGTGAAGTTCACGATGGTGCTGCTACCACTGACTTCATGGAGCAAGAGCAAGAGCGCGGTATCACCATCCAATCCGCAGCAACATCCTGCTTCTGGAATGGCTATCGCTTTAATATCATCGACACTCCCGGTCACGTTGACTTCACCATCGAAGTTTACCGTTCCCTGAAAGTTCTCGACGGCGGCATCGGCGTATTCTGTGGATCCGGCGGCGTTGAGCCACAATCCGAGACCAACTGGCGCTACGCGAACGAGTCGGAAGTTGCCCGTGTGATTTACGTCAACAAGCTGGACCGTATCGGCGCTGACTTTTACCGCGTGGTCGAGCAGGTGAAGACCGTACTCGCAGCCGTTCCTCTCGTGATGGTGCTTCCCATCGGCACCGAAGGCGAATTCAAAGGTGTTGTCGATCTTTTGACCCGCAAGTCTTACATCTGGGATGACACCGGTTTGCCTGAAAACTTCACCGTCGGCGAAGTCCCTGCGGACATGGTCGATAAGGTCGAAGAATACCGCATGGCACTCATCGAAACTGCTGTTGAGCAGGACGACGCAGCCATGGAGATGTATCTTGAAGGCGAAGAGCCAAGCTTGGAGACTCTCAAGGCCTGTATCCGTAAGGGTACCATCGCTCTCGATTTCTTCCCAACATTCTGTGGTTCATCCTTCAAGAACAAGGGTGTGCAGAACGTCCTCGACGGCGTTGTCGACTATCTTCCTTGCCCGACCGAAGTTGAGCCTCAGCCAGAAGTTGACCTCGAAGGTAACGAGACCGGCAAGTTCGCGATCGTTGACCCTGAGAAGCCACTTCGTGCACTTGCGTTCAAGATCATGGACGACAAATACGGCGCGTTGACCTTCACTCGTATTTATACAGGAACACTCAAAAAGGGTGACACCATCCTCAACAGCTTCACCGGTAAGACCGAGCGTATCGGGCGTATCGTTGAGATGCACGCAAATGACCGCACCGAGCTCGACGAAGCACAAGCTGGTGACATCGTGGCACTGGTTGGACTTAAAGGAACGCAGACCGGTCACACGCTCTGCTCCGAGAAGTTCCCGGCGACCCTCGAGCCAATGGTGTTCCCTGATCCAGTGATCTCGGTTGCTGTGGCTGCAGTGGACAAAGCGAACGCTGAGAAGATGAGTGTTGCTATCGGTAAGATGGTGGCAGAAGACCCTTCCTTCCGCGTTGAGACCGACGAAGAGTCAGGTGAGACCATTCTTAAGGGAATGGGCGAACTTCACCTCGACATCAAAGTCGACATCTTGAAGCGCACACACAAGGTCGAAGTCATCGTTGGAAAACCGCAGGTGGCTTACCGTGAGTCCATCACCAGGTCCATCGACGATTCCTACACTCACAAGAAGCAGTCCGGTGGTTCTGGTCAGTTCGCGAAGATCGACTACACCATCGAACCGCTTGAGACAGGCAGTGGCATCGAGTTCGAGTCGAAGGTTACCGGTGGTAATGTTCCTCGCGAATACTGGCCAGCCGTTGAAAAGGGTTTCCGTCTGTCGGTGGTAAAGGGACCTCTTGCAGGTTACCAACTCCTCGATGTGAAATTCACCCTCAAGGACGGTGGATTCCACGCAGTGGACTCCTCGGCTATCGCGTTCGAAATCGCTTCCAAGGCAGCATACCGTCAGTCGCTTCCGAAGTGCGGGCCGCAGATTCTTGAGCCCATCATGAAGGTCGACGTCTTCACACCTGAAGATAACGTCGGTGATGTGATCGGTGACCTCAACCGTCGCCGTGGGATGATCAAATCCCAGGAGCCTGGTCCAACCGGTATCCGCATCAAGGCAGATTGCTCGTTGAGCGAAATGTTCGGCTACATCGGCGACCTTCGCACGATGACATCCGGTCGAGGTCAGTTCTCCATGGAGTTCTCCCACTATGCACCATGTCCGAAGAACGTTTCGGAGCAGGTGATCGAAGATGCCAAGAAGCGCGAAGAAGAGCGCCGCAAAGGTTAATCAACCATTGATCGAATTCTAAACGAAAGCGCCGGATTCCCACCACGGGAACCGGCGCTTTTTTCTTGAGTATTTGCCGACGTTGATTGTCCTTGTAATGGTGGAAAGGCGAAGGGGAGGGAAGTCAAAAGAGAGAAAGCAACGTGAAACGACAGATTCCTCGCATTCAGGCATGTCAGATGCTTTCTTTAGGCGAGATGATGAACAGACTGTGCATTTTTCTATTCTTGGGATTCAGCGCCGTGACCGCGACGGCACAAGCGGGGAGTGATTCCTTAAAGGCAACCTTTGAAAGCGACTTCTATGTGGGGGCCGCTCTCAGCAGAGAATTTGCATCGAAAAAGGGCCAGGCACGCCGTGAATTGGTGAAAAGAGAATTCAACAGTGTAACGAGCGAAAACTCGCAAAAGTGGTCGTCAATGAACCCGAAGCCGGGCGATCTGCGCCTCGAAGCTGCTGACGAATTTGTGCGTTTTGGTTCTGACCAAGGGATGTATGTGGTCGGCCACGTCCTCTTCTGGCACAACCAAACCCCCGATTGGGTTTATGAGGATTCCAACGGTCAGCCGCTCAATCGCAAGGAGCTGCTGACTCGAATGGAACAACGGGTGAAGCATGCCGCCAATCGCTACGGCAAGAATATCGATGCCTGGGATGTGGTGAATGAGGCTTACCTTGAAAACGGCACACTCCGTGAGACCAAGTGGAGGCAGATCGTCGGCGATGATTTCGTGGAGCAAGCATTTCGCATCGCGGACAAGGAAATGCCATCCAGTGTGGAGCTGATTTACAACGACTACGGCATGACCGAGGAAGGGAAGCGGAAAGCGGTCGTTGAAATGGTTCGTGACCTAAAGCGCAAGGGTGTCCGAATCGATGGGGTTGGGATGCAAGGCCATTGGACGCTGAATCATCCAAGCATCGAGCTAATTGAAGCCAGTATCGTTGCTTTTGCGAACGAGGGGGTCGATGTTCATATTTCAGAGTTAGATATTGATGTCCTGCCGGATCGGAATAAAGCCTTCGGCGCTAACGTTAAAAAGACGCTCGAGAGCACTCCATCAAACGATCCCTACAAAGATGGCTTGCCTCAAGAAATGCAGCGCAAACTCGCGGATCGTTATGCCGCGATCTTTGGCTTGTTTTACAAACATCGGGACAAGGTAAAGCGGGTCACGTTTTGGGGCGTGACCGATGGGCATTCATGGCTCAACAACTGGCCCATCAAGGGCAGAACAAATCATGCGCTGTTGTTTGATCGCCATTATGAGCGCAAGCCGGCCTATCGTGCCGTGATTGAGGTAAAGAAAGGCGCGGGGGCATAAAAACCCGGACCTTGAGTGGATGATTCAGCAACGGAAAATCGTCCTTACATCTACTGACTACCGACACCCTTGACGTTCATCGCGACCCGGTAAAACCCTGTCGATGCCGTGACAAACAGCGTGCGCATGCCCTTACCGCCAAAACAAACGTTGGCGGTCCACGGCTCGTCAATCTCGATCAAGCGAATCTGTTCACCCTGTGGGTTGAAGACAAATACTCCGCCCTTATGGGTGAGGTAAAGATTGCCTCGCTCATCGATGGTCATGCCGTCGGAACCTTTGGCACAAAACAAGCGTCTATTAGAAAGCGCTCCATTCTTGCCGATCGCGTAGGCGTAGGTTTTGTCCGCTTTTATATCGGCAACATAAAGCGTCCGTCCGTCCGGCGTGCCGATGACCCCATTCGGTTGCTCGAGTTCATCCGCCACGCGCTGAGGATGGCGCGACCCCGGCGGCAGGTAATAAACACACTGACCGTCCTGCTGCGCCTCATCATGGTCCCACCACTTGCGTTTGTAGTAGGGATCGGTGAAAAATGCCCCACCGTCCGGTGCCAGCCAGAGGTCGTTAGGACCATTGAGCCGCTTCCCGTTGTGACTGTTGAGCAGCACGGTCACATTCTTCTCCGCATCGATCACCCACAGCTCGTTGTTCTCATCAGCGCAGGCCCACAAGCGGCCTTGGTCGTCAACGCATAGTCCGTTCGCCCGGCCTGCAGGCTGCATCCAGGTCGTCAACGTGCCATCCAAGGCATATTTCATGATCCGGTTGTTCGGCTGGTCGGTGAAATAAACGTTACCCTCGGCATCCGCCGCCGGCCCCTCGGTGAACTTGAACTCACCAGACACTTTAACCGGCACCGCACCGTCTGCCACCACATCATCAACATTGAACATCGACACATGGCGCAACTATTTCGTCTTTGCGCGGACATTGCAATACAGATGTAATCTGTTCCACTTTTCCGGAGGCGTTTCCCGATAGGGGGTTTTTATCACTGCAACCTAGACACACCGCGCGTAGGGTAGTCCTAGTGATCACCTCACCGGTTGTCAGCGAATCTTTTATCTCATGAAGAAATATCTCATTATCATACCTCTCATCGTTGTCTTTCTTTTGGGCATTGGTGGATTCTACAGCGTACCGACGGACTCCAGTGCGGTGGTCTTGAACTTTGGTAAGTTTTCCAAAATTGCGCCACCTGGCCTTCATTGGCGGATGCCATTCATCACCGAGCAATTCACCCTTCCAACGAAGCGTCAGTTGAAGATGGAATTCGGATTTGCATCGCGAGATGCGAGCGATTCCAACCAGCCCTCGCGTGAGCCGAACTTGGATTCCAATATGGTCACCGGTGATTTGAACGCAGTGACAATCCGCTATGTGGTGCAGTATACCATTTCCGATGCAAAAGCGGCGGTGCTCAATAATACAGATCCGGTGAGTACATTGCGCGACCTCGGTGAAACCGTGATGCGTCAGGTGGTTGGCGACCGTGGGGTCGATGAGGTGTTGACCGTTGGTCGGAAAGACACGGAAGACACAGCTCAGGAATTGCTTCAAAAGGCGGCGAATAACATTGGGCTTGGAATTACCATCGACCAACTTCAAGTAAGCAGTGTCGACCCTCCATCATCCGTAAAAAGCTCGTTCAACGAAGTGAACAAGGCTCAACAAGAGAAGGTGCAGACGATCAACCGTGCGCAAAGTCTCTACAACCAAGAGGTGCCCAAAGCGAAGGGTCTCGCCGATCGAATGCTCTCCAACGCGGAAGGCTATCGTGCAGAAACCGTCAACCGCGCGAAAGGTGAGGTGGCTCGCTTCCTGTCAGTTTTCGAGGAATACAAAAAAGCACCGGAAATCACCACCGAGCGACTTTATCTCGAGACCATGGGCAAGGTGCTGGCCTCGACCGAAAGTTACATTGTTGAGGATGGTGACAGTTCGCCTTTACCGCTGCTCTACATGCAGGGGCAGACCGACGCGAAAATCCCGGCCAAGTCCGAAGAGCCGACTCAACAAGGCTTTGATCGACCAAGTCGTACACTTCAAGAACCAGCTGCCACGCAGCAAACACGTTCCAACAATCGCGGACGTTAATCTCTGACTTCTTTTCTTATGTCCAACGACTTCAATCAATTCACCCCAACACTGGAAAAGCTCGATGAGCTTCGTCGCAAAGGTCTCGCTGGCTTCATCGCGGTGGCAGTAGCTGGGGTTCTCATCATCATTCTGGCCGCACTCTTCGGAAGTTCTGCATACATTACGCGAACCTATGAAACCATTATCGTAACGCGATTCGGCAAGATCGAAAAAGTGCGCAGTGAACCTGGCCTAGCGTTTAAGATTCCAGGTATTGACACCACGAACCGTATCGATATGCGTGTACGCCCATGGGATGGCCCTGCTGCTGAGATGCCAACGCGCGACAAACTCTACATCGTAGTCGATACCTTCGCCCGTTGGGAGGTGGCCGATCCCGAAGTGTTCTATACAAAGTTCCTCACTGAGCAACGTGCGCTTTCACGGATCACTGATATTTTGAACTCAGAGACACGCACTGAGATCGGAGTAAACAACCTCGTTGAAGTTGTCCGCAACACGAAAGGGAGGACACCTGTCTATCCTGACGACTTCATCAAAGAGGAGCGCTCCGAATTTGAACCCATCGTCAATGGACGAAACGTGATCGAAAGACGTATCACCGAACAGGCCGAGGCGAAGCTTGGTGAGGTAGGTGTGCGACTTCTTGAGTTCTATCTCAAACGAGTCAACTACAGCCAGGATGTGCAGCGCATCGTCGAAGATCGAATGATCTCTGAGCGCGAGCGGATTGCATCGCGCTTTCGTGCAGAAGGATCAGAAGAGGCATCGAAGATCGATGGACGCCGCGAGCGTGAACTTCGCCAAATCGAGTCCGAGGCATTTCGCAAGTCTGAGGAGATTCGTGGTGAAGCCGAGCAGGCAGCCTATGAGGTTTACAATAAGGCCTATGCGGAAACACCGGATCACCGGAAGTTCTACAGCTTCCTCAAGCGCATGGACAGTTACGAAGACAGTCTGAGCGGCTCCGTATTCTTCTTGAAAATGGATAACCCCTACCTCAGCGCTCTGCGTGGCAAGGTTCAGAGTGTGTCCATTGAAGACGATGAGTAAACGTCAGTTTCAGCGCCGATAACGGTTCCTTCGACGTATTGATATCGTGAAAATATCGTCTCTATGGATTACCTTATCGTGCGCGCTCCTTTCATCGTGCTCTCACTTACCCGTTCCCGGAGAAATGGCTGCGGTTTCGGGAGTTGATGCGAAGGGGATACTCGAACAGTCTGCCAAGGCTCATGGCGACCTATATCAATCCGTTGCGGAAGTCGAAGTCGGCTACAAGGGAGAGTGGTCAAAGTTCGCAAAACGTGTGCAACCCACTCTTGTCGACGCGGGCTACCGGCAATCCTCCACCGAACGCTACCTCACCAAGTCCGGCGTAGTTCATCAGAAGCATCGTGGTTCAAGCGGGGCGAAACTGGTTTATCGCGACGAGATGTCTGTAAACGTTTGCTATGATGGAAACGCCAGCACAGACGGCGAAGTCAACGACGCGGCTGCCTTAGTTGCCGATGCCTATAAGCTTTTTCTTTTCGGCTCGTCCTACTTATTGGCCAATGGACGTGAACTCGAATATGTGGGAACTAGAGTGGAAAACGGGACGACGTTTCACCTGGTCCAAGGAGCGCTGGTTCCTGGCCTTGGGTTTAGCGAGCGCGATGAATTTATCGCATGGACCTCGGTAGATACGAAATTGCTCCACCGCATCCAATTCACCTTAAACGGGCTGAAATCGACGCGCGGTGCGGATGTGTCCGTCGAGTTTTCTGGTTTTTCTGAACAATCAGGATTCATCCTACCTCGAACCTTTATGGAGCATGTTGAGCGACCCATTCACGCCAAGGCTCACTATTGGGAAATGACGGATTTCAGAGTCATTAGTCATGGTAGTTTGACGAAAGAATGAAATACTTCTTGCCTTATTCATATGAATTTAATATTATATCCACATGGATAAGTTAAATGCTGTCGACAAACCAAAAGGATCGGATCTTTACGCGGTAGTTTCGGGTGTTGGAAGCTCAAGTAAAATCGCAGAACCCGTAGCCACTTACATGGTGCGCAGCATTCGGGAAGGGCTTCCAATTGATGAACTCTATGCACTTTGTGAGCTCCTGGATTGCTCGGAAGACGCGCTAGCAAAATGGTTGGGGATTTCCAAAGCGACTTTGCACCGGCGCAAAAAAGCGGGGTTTCTCGACTCTTCGGAGTCGGAAAGGGTGGTGCGTGTTGTGCGGCTATTTGCTCGTGCTGAAGGTGTTTTGGATTCTAAAGAGGGCGCCAGAGAATGGCTAAGATCACCAGCCAGAGCGCTTGGCGGTGAAACGCCATTGGACTACACAGATACCGAAGTCGGTGCACGGGAAGTGGAGAACTTGCTCGGTCGGATTGAACACGGTGTCTTTTCCTAATGAGCACGGATTTGGTTTCCGGGTTCAGAATTGTCCAGCCCCAATGGGCGGCAACCGCGATGGACGGGGAGGGCGCTCGTCTTTACGGCGGGCGCTGGAACCCGGTGGGAATACCCGTCGTGTATTTGGCGGAAAGCCGATCTCTAGCGGCTCTTGAAATGTTGGCTCATCTGACGCCTAAGTCGCGAAGGCTGCGTTTTTCACTCATCGAGGTAAGCTTTCCTAAGTCATGCATTGAAGATTTGGCCCCTAGCGCGCTTCCTGAAAACTGGCAGGATGACCAAGCACCGGATTCCTTGAAGCTGATTGGTGCAGAGTGGGTGAAGAGCGAGAGTTCGGTGGTGCTTCGAGTGCCCAGTGCCATCGTTCCAGCGGAAAGTAACCTTTTACTAAACTCCAGGCATACCGATTTCACCAAACTCAGAATGAGCACGCCAGAAGATTGGCAGTTTGATCATCGTCTTTAGATTTTCGGGCAATGTGAGGTCCGCTCTCGACGTTACAATAGGTGCCTGATAAAAGCGTTGTCATGGATTCGTCTCAATCTCGCTTAAGTCCAAAATCACTCTGTCGTATGGTGACGCTGGCGTGCTCTTTGTTGTTCACTTCCACACTCTGCGGTGCGACTTGGGAGGAGTTTCGAAACGCCGAGATGGAGGAAAAACCGCGCACTGCGTTGAAGATCTTGGACGAGTTGATTGTGCAGGAAACTGATGCCAAAAACTTCGGTAAGCTGGCACAAGCACTAGCCTTGAAGCTCAAGTGGCAGGCGGAGATTGACGCTAGTGAGGAAAAGTCACTGGGTCGCCTCGATGCGGAAATTGAGGCTGCTCCAGACGAGGTGAAACCGGTGCTTTGGTTGCTACGTGGTTCTGGGATTGCGAACCATTTGCGGGGTAACCACTTCTATTCTCCTAATGCGGCCAGCGATGAGGCGATGGTCGCCGATCCAGAGAACATGGACGTGACGACGTGGAGCGATCAGCGGCGACATTATGAAATGGCACGCTCGTATGCGATCGCGATACAAGATAAGTCATTATTACAGAGTCTTAAGGTGAGTGATTTTACCGGAATTTTGGAGCCTGGTGATTGGGAAGGCGGTCAGCGACCGACGCTTTACGATTTCGTCGCTCATGAATGCCTGGAACTGCTCGGTCAATACTCATCGGTGAAGGATGGATTTATCATCACTGCGGACTCACCGGCATTTGGAACGGTTGACGAATTTTTAGCTTGGGAAGTTCCTGCAGGTGACTGGTCGCCAGAGATCGGATTCACGAAGGATGTATCGTGGCAAGACGGAGTGCGGCTTTGGCAGGAGTTGTTGCGTTTTCACAAATACGATGAAGACAAGACCGCACTGCTTTACGCGGATCTCGATCGATTGGAGTGGATGAATCGAGCATCGAAGAGCGAGGAATACTTGGATAGCCGTGCGATGCTCGATGCTTTGTTGCGTTTTATGGAGGAACACAGTGAGCACCCTCTGATGGCGCGCGCCTCTTTAATGTTGGCGAAATTAGTCAGAGAGGAAGATCCGGCAAGAGCGCGGGATTTGGCGCTCGCAGCAGCAGAGAAGTTTCCCGATCACCCCTTCGGAAAAATGGCAGCTGATCTGGTGACGAAGATTGAACGTCGAGAGGTGGAGTTCGAATCGTCTAGAGCATGGATTCCCGGCGAGCGAATCATGGAAGTAAAATCCAGGAATGTGAAGATGCTCTACGGTCGGGTATATCAAATCGATTGGAAGGATTACGACAAGATGGATTTCGATTCCAGGCATCTAAGAGATGAGCGTGCGGAGAAGTTTGTTACTTGGTTGAAGAAAAACCGCCCGGCGAGCACGTTTCGTTTGATCATCGATGACGAAGTTGGCGATTACCGCGAGGTGGGCACGCCTGTGGAGTATCTCAAAAGCCTGAAGTTTGGGATGAACGTGATGGTCTTCAGCGTGAAGGAAGATTTCTCACAGAAAGATAACGATATTTACGCTGTAACGGGTTTCGCAACTCCCTTTGTGTTTACTCACCGTGATCCGGTGGATTCCAAGCTTCTGGCGGAAGGGTTCGTCGTCGATGGATCCACCGGTGCACCGATCGGCGAAGTGAAAATGAGCGTGCTTGATGAAAATATGAAGCGTCGGCACGCCACGAAGTCTGATCGTTCGGGGTTTTTCCGATTAATGAAGAACGAAAATGGTCGTTTCACCATACTTGCGGAAGGTGAGGGCGGCGCGATGCTATCCACCGACACGTATGATTACAGCAATGGTTCCCTAGATACAAAAGACACTGAATCGATCGTTTTTTTCACCGATCGTGCAGCGTATCGTCCGGGGCAGAAGGTTCGGTTCAAGGGGATTGTGCTCGCAGCCCGAAAAGCGAAATCCTCAGCTAAGCTCGATAAGGCCGGTAAGGAGTTTGAGATTACTTTCAATGGTGCCAATGGAAGTATCGTGGCCAGCCAGAAAGTGACCACGAATGAATTTGGGTCCTTTGCCGGTGAGTTCGACATTCCCAATGTCGGCTTGCTGGGGAGGCATGCCCTTCGCTGTGCGTCGGCGAGCGGCTCTACCTCGTTTCGCATCGAGGAATACAAACGTCCGGTTTTTGAAGCGACGGCAGAGAACATGAACAAGAAACTCGCACTAGGGGATATCGTGAAGATCAAGATCACGGCAAGGGCCTACAGCGGCGAGCCAATCAATGGAGCAGAAGTGACTTGGTATGGCGGGTTATCCAGCGATCCGAAACAGTCGGGCAAAGCGACGACCGGGAAGGATGGCACTTGCCTCATCGAATTTTTGGCAGAAAACGAAGCAGGAAGTCACCGGAAAGGGAATTATTTTACGTTTTCCGGCAAAGTGGTAAGCCCGTCTGGAGAATCCATCGATGTATCCTGGTCCGCTTATCTAAGCTCGGCATCCTATCGTGCATCGATTTGGAGTGAGACGTCGCTGTTGAACGTGGAGGAACCCGCGATCATTAGGGTGACGACATTGTCAAATGACGGCTCACCCGTAGCCAAAAAAGGAACGCTCAGCGTTTATCGTGTCGTGCAACCAGAGGTCGATGCATTGCTTTACGAACCCATTGTTTCGCCCGTGCCATCGAAGTTCGAAATTCAGCCACTTGAGGATACTGAACGGAAACTCGGCGAAAAACTTAGCGAACATGCCGTTTCAACGAATGAGGAGAAAGGGACTGAGAAACTGATACTCGACCTACCGGCAGGTGAGTTGGCGCTGGTGTATTCAGGCAAAGATGAGAAAGGCCGGGAAGTAACGACGCGGCGGAATGTAGTCGTTTTCGATCTAATGTCCAACCGCGGACCGGCGATGATCCCGCAGTTAGTCACCACCTCAAAAACGGAGTATGCGCCCGGCGATGTCTGCGAAATGGTTTGGGCGAGCGGTTTTGACCGCACACAGGCTTGTTTTGAGTTTTTTCGCGATAATAAATTATTACAGCGTGTCTGGACCAACGAAGACCGCACTCAGCAGATCATTCCTTTTGAGGTCACGGAGAAGTTAAAAGGCGGTTTCTCTGTGGTTGTCACTCAAGTCAGCCATGGAAAACTCTATCAATCACGACAATGGATTTCAGTGCCATGGACTGATAAGAAGCTAAAACTAGATTGGAAACGTCTTACATCGAAGCTCAAGCCGGGAGCGGAAGACACCTGGAGTGTCTCGGTCACTCCGCCAGAGGGCATGCAGACGGCACCTGTCGAAATGGTCGCGACGCTCTATGATGCCTCGTTGGACGCCTTGTTTGGTAGCCACAGCTTTTCGTCGCTGTGGAATTACTACGGCAGAGATTGGTCGACAATCAGTGGGATGCGATTGGCGTCGAGTTGGGATGATATTTCGTCACCGGTGATTTTCAACCCATGGCCGAAATCGCACTGGGAAAAAGGCCATCGACTGGATTGGCAATTCGCCTTGGGTGTGATGAACGGCCGCTACGGTACTAGTATAATGCGCAGAAGATCCCCGATGGTTGCTGAAATGGATTCCTCTGTTGATGCCTTCGCCGCCAGTTCAGTGACAGCAGGCAACCGCTCCGGAGACTACGGAGTCACCAGAGGTGCCTTGGACAGCATTATCAACTCGTCAGTCGCAGACGGAAGCAAAGAGGAGGCCGCACCACCAATCGAGATCCGCAAAAACCTCAATGAGACCGCATTCTTCATGCCGCAGTTGGTCAGCGATGATGATGGCGTGGTGACCATGAGTTTCACCATGCCGGAAGCCGCGACCGAGTGGCGATTCCTCGGCTACGCACACGACAAACAGATGCGTGGCGGGAGCATTTCGGGCGAAACCATTACCGCAAAAGATTTCATGGTGCGTCCAAATCCACCGCGCTTTGTCCGTGTTGGTGACGAGATTGAATTCACCGCGCGATTGGTCAACCAGAGCGACAAAGCGTTGACCGTCACGCCTGCGATCTCGCTGAAATTAGCGACCTCTGAGAAAGACGTGACCAGTGATTTCGTGACATCGAGCCCTGAGGTCCAACAGATCCCCGCCGGAGAAACACGCACGGTTTCTTGGAGGCTGAAAATCGGCGAGACCACGGAATGGCTAATCTATCAGTCAAGCGCTACCGCACAGACCAAAGAGGGTGGCGATACATTTACCGACGGCGAGGAAAGATGGCTGCCGGTATTACCTCGCCGTGTGGTCGTTCGCGATGCGATGACCAAGACAGTGCGCAAGGAAGGCACCACGACCTTGGAATTCGATCCGGTAAGGGCGATGGATAGCAGTGACGCCGATGCTCCGGTGTCGCTCGGTTACACGGTGGAAGCCGTGGCACGTCCAGCGTGGTTAGCGGTCAAAGCGCTGCCATACCTGATGGAGTATCCGCACCAGTGTAGCGAGCAATTGTTCAACCGCTACTATGCAAATAGTGTTGCGGCTTTGTTGGTCGCGAAGAACCCGGGGATTGAGAAGGTGTTTACCGCTTGGAAAAAAGATGCGGAAACCGCCGATGGTCAGGATGCGTTCTCCAGTCCCTTGGTGCGTAATCCGGAGTTGAAGGGCGTTTTGCTTGAAGAAACACCTTGGTTGATGGAAGCCAAAGATGAACGCGCCGAGCGCTTGAAGATCGCGACGTATTTTGATGCGGCGCGATTGCGTGCGGAAATGGATAGCGCTCTCCAAAAACTGACTGAAGCGCAGATGGATAACGGGTCATGGCCGTGGTTTGCAGGAAGTCATGCCTCGGCGAACTTTTACATCACATCGTATGTGACATCGGGTTTTGGTCGTCTTCGCAAAATGGAAGCCGATTCGATCAACGTTGGCCCGGCGCTCTTGGCGACGGCCTATTTGGATCACGAAATGACGCGACGCTATAATCTGATCGAGAAAAAAGATCTCGAAAAGAACCACATGGGGCACGACGTCGCGGCCTATTTCTACGCGCGGTCGTTCTTCATGAAGGACGCCACGGTGGTGGCTAAAGATCGCAAGGCCTTCGACTATTGGCTCGCTCAGATGAACGATCACTGGACGGATGTCACTCCATTGATATCGCGTGCGCAGATGGCAATCGCCCTGCATCGTCTCGACAAGAATGACACGGCGAAGACGATCATGGAGTCGCTATGTGAGAACGCGGTGGAGCATGAAGATCTGGGGATGCACTGGAATGTTTTGGATCGTGGTGGCGCGTGGTGGTGGGAATCGCCGATTGAATCACAGGCGGCTATCATCGAGGCGCTCGGTGAAGTTTCCGGTGATGAGAAAGCCGTCAGCGATTGCCAGCTTTGGCTTCTTCAGCAGAAGCGCACTCAGCACTGGTCGTCGACGACGGCGACTGCTGATGCCATCTATGCGCTGCTCAATGGTGGCGATGTAAAATTACTCGACGATGGATCCGCGCTTTCGATCCAGGTTGGCGAACGCGAGGCCGTGAGCTCGATCACACCGACTAATGAATCAAAGGTGAAAGCGGGGACCGGTCGGGTGACTGCGAACTTCTCCGGAGAAAGCGTCACCGCTAACGATGCCAAGATCGTCATTGAGAAATCCGGTAAAGGCCCATCGTGGGTGAGCGTGTATTGGCAGTCGCTACAGGACATCGCAACCGTTGGCGAGCGCGACACGACCAACGGTGACGACCGCGATGCGGCAATGGCCATCAAGAAGGCGATCTACGTGGAGCGCACGGTGGATAACACCTCAAAGTTGATGCCGCTGGCGGATGCGGGGGGCTTGAACGTTGGCGACACCCTGGTGGTGCGGGTGACGATCCGCAATGACCGCGCGTACGAGTTCGTCCACATTAAAGATCAACGTCCGGCAGGTGCGGAGCCCATGGATGCGATTTCCGGTTACAAGTGGAACAGCGACGCATGGTTCTATCAAGAGACACGCGATGCTTCGACACACTTCTTCATCGACGCACTCCCTGCGGGGTCGCACGTGCTCGAATACAAAATGCGTCTGCAACACGCAGGAAAATTCGATTCGGGGATCGGGGAAGTCGAGTGCCTCTACGCACCGGAATTCCGTGCTCGTAGTGCCTCGGTAAAACTCGAAGTGTCTCCACTCAAGTAGTGGAGCACGAGTTTTCAAGTTCTGTGTAGGCTGATGATGGATACGTGAACCACTCTGCTGAGGCCTGGAGACCTCGGCTCCTCAATAGATCTCGGTCGGCGTGACTTTCATAATGATCGATGATTGTGACGTTTTGATTTCTGGACGGCGATGCGTTCTCCTTGATATATCTGGCAGATGCTATTGCAACACCCTCGATTTCGCTCGCTGACAACTTGGCTTTTAGTAATCACGGCAACGGTGGTTTTCGGGCAAACCTTGGCGATGTCGGCGACGGATGAGGAGTTTCGAAAGGCAATCAAGGAAAGAAAGCCACAAACGGCATTGAAGTTGATCGACGGGCTTTTGGAAGAGGCAATTGCCACGAAGAATTGGGGGCGGGTGGCAGAATTCTATTCCCGCCGTGTCGCGCTCAAGGTCGATATCGATGCAGGCAACGAAAAGGCGCTCGTTTGGTTGGACGAGGAGATCGCTGCTGCACCAGACGAGGTGAAGCCCTTGTTATGGACTCTTCGGGGTGTCTTGCTCTCGAACATCCGAGGTGAAGGACGATTGTTTTCGGACGATCAATCTTCCGATGAATCCGTGGTTGCCGATCCCGGGAACATGGACGTCACCACGTGGAGCAAACAACGGGTTTACACCGAGATGGTGCGTTCTTTCGGTTTGGCTCTGGAATCGCCCGACTTATTGAAGAGCACTAAGACAAAAAGTTTCGAAGGATTGCTGGAGCCAGGGAGTTGGGAAGGCAATCAATTGCCCACCGCATACGATTTCGTCGTGCGCGAAGTATTGAAAACCCAGGGGTTGTTTGGAGCACAGGTCGATGCGTTTCGGATCAACGCAGACAGCCCGGCATTTGGATCCATCGAGGAGTTTTTGACATGGAAGGTTCCGACGAAGACCTGGGGCGGAAAGGTGGACGCAATGACAAAAATTGGTCGTCAGGATGGTGTGCGGCTGTGGCAGGATTTGCTGAAGTTTCATCGTGAGGACGAGGATAAAACGGCATTGCTCTATGCAGACTTGGATCGCTTGGTTTGGATGCGGTCATCGTCGGATTCGCTGCCCCACAAAACGGCCATCGCCTATCGTGATGCCTTACAGAAGTTTATCGATCAATATTCAGATCATATGATGTCTGCTCGCGCAACGCTCATGCTGGCACAACTCGTTCGACCTGAAAACCCGGTGTTGGCACGATCATTGGCGTCCAAAGCAAAGGAAAGGTATCCGGACAGTCCCTTCGGTAAGATGTGTGAGGACTTGATAGCGGGAATCGATCGTCGGGAGATTGAGATTACGTGTGAACGAACTTGGGTTCCGGGAGAAATGTCCCTGCGTTTCGTTTCCCGCAACATGGACGAGGTCTATGTGCGGGTATACGAGCTTCCGTGGGAACCGGGCAAAGTGTTTGGCGAGGAACTTCTCCACGCCTATGGATCGGAGGATGATGATATCGAGGTCATCCTCAAGAAATTCATGCGTAAGGCGAAGCTTCAGGGAGCCTTTCGGAATCCCATCGCCGACAAGGGGGATTTTCAAAAGGTAGAGACCAACGCGGCGTGTCCCACCGACTTTCCCTATGGAATGAAGTTAATCGTAGCAAGTGCGAAGAAGGATTTCGCACTCGAAGACAATCTGTTGCTAGTTACCTACACCTTCGTCACCCCGTATACCTTCACCCATCGCGATCCGGTCGACGGTGAGGGGGGCGTCGAAGGCCTGGTGGTGAACGCGAAGACCGGGGCGCCGGTTTCAGGCGTACGTGTGGGCGCACAAAACCTTGAGGAATGGATTCGCAAATTCTTCCTTAAAACCGTGGTCACCGACCGGCAGGGATACTACCGTCTGCCCGAATTTGAAAACCGTGATCGTGTTCTTTGGGCGAAAGGGGAGAATGGAGCGATTGTCGCGACGGATACCTATCTTCGACAAAATATGCACGGAAGCAGCGTGGATATTCCATCGGTGCTGATGTTCACCGACAGAGCAGTTTATCGTCCGGGTCAGAAGGTGTTATTCAAAGGCATCGTGGTCGCAGAAAAGGGGAAGAACGAGGAAGGCCCGCTGGCTAAAGATGGTCGTGCATTCCACGTGATGTTCTTGGATGCGAACGGAAACGAAATCGCCAAACAGGAAGTGATCACCAATGCCTTCGGCAGCTTTTCCGGTGAGTTTGAAATCCCCGGCACCGGCCTGCTGGGACAATATCAGCTGACGATGCCTGATGCGACTTGTTACGCGACGTTCAAAGTCGAGGAATACAAACGACCGGTATTTGAGGTGGAAATCGATTCGATTGGAAAACCTGCAGCGATCGGTGATGAGATCGAAGTCCAGTTAACAGCAACGGCATTCAGCGGTGAACCGATCGATGATGCAACTGTGGAATGGACTGTAGAGCGTTCCGGCGATCTGTTGAAAACACAACAACTCACAACAGCTGAGAAGGGCAAGAGTGTGCTCAAGTTCGTTGCGGAAGGAACCGATGAACAGGATAGAATCATTTCTTATCATGTTTCAGCTAAGGTCGTCGGACCTTCCGGTGAATCGGTGGATGCATCGTGGGGAATCGGTTTAGGATCGACCGATTTTAATGCACAGGTAGTGATCGATGATGAATTACACACGGTTGATGAACCAGTGAAGGTGAAAGTTATCACTCAAATTAATGGTGGTCAGACTGTAGCGCGCAGCGGCACGCTTTCGGTCTATCCTGTGGTGCAAAAGGATCCCAAGGATTTAGTCTACGAACCCCTGATTAGAATAACTGAGTCGATCTTTGAGCCTCGAGAGTCTCGCTATTCGTCGCCGAAACTTGGCAAGCGTCTGATGGTTGAGAAGGTGGATACGAATGAGGAAGAAGGCGAAGGGATGGTCTTGATGGATCTTCCCGCCGGTGAGTGGGTGGTGAAATTCGAAGGCAAGGATTCCAAGGGGCGCGAGGTCTCTTCCGAGAGTGATGTGATTGTGTTCGATCCGATGTCGAATCGCTCACCGGTAGTTACCGAGCAGTTGCTCTACCCGAAAAGCCTGCAGTGCGAGCCTGGAGAGAAGTTCGAGGTGATGTGGGCGTCCGGTTTCGAAAGAGCGCAGGCATGCTTTGAGTTCTATCGCGATGGCAAGCTTTTGCAACGTCGCTGGACCGATGATGAACGAACCCAGCAGCTGATGGTTTTTCCGGTGACCGAGGAGTTGCGTGGTGGATTTACCATGGTCGTTACCCAGGTAAACCGTGGCGAGGTCTTCGAAGAAACAGAACAGATCGATGTTCCATGGACCAATCGCGAACTCATTTTGGACTGGAAGAAAATGAGTTCCAAGCTCAAGCCTGGAGCAAAAGATCGTTGGAGCGTGAGTGTGAAAACGGCGGACGGCTCGGTTCTGGAGCCACTCGAGATGGTCGCAACACTCTACGACGCCTCGTTGGATGCTTTGTTTTCTCAACATTCTTTCCCCACGCTCTATTTAAGTTATCCCGATGATACTACGCACTATTGGGGAGACTCTGAGATAGCCAGTGAGTGGGAGACTGGCGATAAAGTCGTTGACTATGAATCTGATGACGCAAATTGGCGGGGCGGTTCACAACTCGACTGGCATTTCGATGATGAAGTCCTGCTGGGCATGCGAAGAGGCGGCTATCCGGCAATGGTCATGGAAAACTCTAGAGGGTTATTGATATCTGGTGGCGTATCTCGAAGTAGTGCGAACAATTTCCCGTTTCTTGATCCTACAATTAGGTCTGGTGGGGGCGTCCCTCTAGGAGCCAACCCGATCACCGCAGGTAATCGCTCGGGGGATTTCGGAGTGACGCGTGGGGCGTTGGATTCAATCATAAACTCCTCAATAGCTGATCGTAGCGCCAGCTATATGGAAGGGTCGGCTATTGAGCAGAATGATCCCGAAGCTCCGAAACCATCCATCCGTCGAAACCTTCAGGAAACGGCATTTTTTCTGCCGCATTTAATCAGCGATGAAGATGGAACCATCTCGATGGAATTCACCATGCCGGAAGCTGTGACCGAATGGCGGTTTCTTGGCTACGCTCATGACAAGAAGAAACGTGGTGGCTCAATAACAGGTCACACCGTTACAACCCAAGATTTTTCCGTTCGTCCGAATGCACCCCGGTTTGTTCGAGTCGGCGACGAGATTGGCTTCACGGCACGCTTGGTTAACCAAGGGGAAACGGAGCTTACAGTTACACCAAACCTTTCGCTGAAGTTGTCGGATTCCGGCAAGGATGTGTCTGCAGCGTTCATCGTCGAGAAGCCTGAAGTTCAAGCAATCCCAGCAAAGGAGTCGCGCACGGTGACGTGGAAACTCAAGATCGGCGAGACCTCTGAGTGGCTGATTTATCAGGCGAGCGCTTCCGCGGTTCCTGCTGAAGGCGGATACCTTTACCGACGGTGAAGAGGCGTGGCTACCAGTGCTGCCGCGACGCATTGTCGTGAGAGATGCAATCACTCGAACCATGCGTGGAGAAGGCGAGACGGTGCTGGATTTCGAGCCCGTAAAAGGCATCAACGCGGACGACCCCAATGCACCGAAATCTCTCGGCTATACGGTTGAAGCGGTTACCCGTCCCGCTTGGCTGGCGGTGAAGGCATTGCCTTACCTGATGGAATACCCACACGACTGCAGTGAGCAAATTTTTAACCGCTACTACGCCAATAGTATCGCTGCTATGTTGGTCGCCAAAAATCCTGAGATTGAAGCTGTTTTTAAGAAGTGGAAGGCAGATGCCAAAGGGAAAGATGGCAAGGATAGTTTCAATAGCCCACTGGACGGCAACCCGGATCTTCGAGGAGTGCTGGTCGAGGAAACACCATGGTTGATGGAGGCCCGCGATGAACGCGCAGAGCGGATGAAGATTGCCGAGTATTTTGACAAGGGCAGAATAGCCCAACAGTTGAAGCGTGATTTCAACAAACTCACCGAGGCCCAGACTAGACAAGGCTGGTGGCCGTGGTTTTCAGGTGCGAATTCTCATCGAAATGATCGGATCAGTTACTACATTGCGGCAGGTCTGGGACGACTTCGCGTCATGGTCGGCGACTCGGTTGATGTAACTCTTGGTATACGTGCTGTGAGGGCTTTCGATGAGGAGATGCACGAGCGGTGGGAGAACATCGTGAAAGCGAAGACAATAGATGCGAATCACTTCGGTTCGCACGTAGTCGAGTATCTCTACACCCGCTCGTTCTATCTCAAGGACGTCCCGCTGAAAGGAGAAATGAAGACGATGGTCGAGTTCTGGCTAAAGCAGGCGGATACCCATTGGACCGATATCGAAAGTCTTCAACTTCAAGCCAACCTGACGGTGGCGTTGAAGCGGTTTGAGAGAGTGGAAACCGCTGGAAAGATCATCGAGTCACTGCGAGAAAATGCCTTGGTTGATGATGACCTTGGGATGCATTGGCGGAGATTGGATCGCGGTGGATACGGATGGTGGGATTCGCCAATCGAAGCGCAGTCGGCATTGATCGAGGCGTTTCAAGAAGTCGCAAACGATCAAAAGGCGGTGAGTGATTGCCAACTCTGGCTGCTCCAGCAAAAACGGACGCAGTATTGGAACTCCACAAAATCGACGGCCGATGCTGTGTATGCCTTATTGAGTGGCGGCACCACAAAACTGCTCGATCAAACCGGAGAACTCTCGGTTGTAATCGGCGATCGTGAAGCTGTCGCCACCACGTCTGAAGGAGCGGATGTCGAGCAAGGGACAGGGACTCTTACCGTGCGGATTTCTGGCGGATCTGTGAGTGCCTCCGATGCGAAAATCACAGTGAAAAAGACGGGAGACGGCCCTTCTTGGGTAAGCGTGTATTGGCAATCGCTACAGGATATCTCGCTGATCGAGGCAAGTGATAGCGCCGGCAACCGAGATGCATCGCTAGCAGTTGATAAGATGATTTTTGTCCGACGCACCACTGATCAAGGTGAACTTGTTACACCTCTGGATCAGAGCGGTGGGCTAAAGGTTGGCGATACCTTGGTCGTGCGTTTGATCATCCGTAATGAGCGTGCTTACGAGTTCGTTCACATTAAAGATCAACGCCCTGCCGGGGCTGAACCCATGGATGTGACGTCCGGCTATCGTTGGAATGCCGATCTGTGGTTCTACCGCGAGATCCGAGACGCAGCGACGCACTTCTTTATCGATTCATTGCCCGCGGGGTCACACGTTCTGGAATACGAGATGCGCCTACAACACGCGGGCAAGTTCGATTCTGGGATCGGTGAAGTCGAGTGCCTCTACGCACCGGAATTCCGTGCTCGTAGCGCCTCGGTAAAGCTCGATGTTTCTCCACTCAAGTAGTCATGACACTGTAGAACCTTTTGGAGGCTCTCCAGTGTTCATGGGTATCTTTTTGGAATTGAATGCCGGTCATGCCGCATCGTTGGCAATCTTCTTCGCCAGCTTTTCATAGCCGTTTGCCTTGTCTTGCTCGGTTTTGGCAGTGCGCGATGCGCCGCGGTTCAGGGAGTTCGTCACGCGACTGTCGACTTCCGTATTAACGCCGACAGCATCCCAACCACCGGTTGCTGCGTTGAGCACGCCACCCTTGAGGTTGATACGGGAGTGAAGGGTTTCATCAGGAACCACTTGTCCGACAATTGGCACCCAGGAAACCACTTTGGTCGCATGGGATTGCCGTTCACTTTCAATGCGCCCCCACACACAAATGACATGGGACGCTCCCGACCGGCGTGCGGCGAGCCTCAAGGTTTCCGCCACCTGTGGGGACGAGGATTCGGAGTCTCCGGCAAGCTCTCGGCGGTCTCCTGTGAATGGTACCACATGGTAATATCGACCGAACTCCTTGGTCAGTGCTGGATCCGGTATAGCGGCTCCAGACTGAACCAAGAGCACGCGGGAACCTGGAGCAGGGCGGGAAGCTCCACCGGAACTGCCGGGAAGTTTGATGAAATCGACCTCGCTAAGCTCCGGCGTTTTGGAACCATGAGAGTATCTGTTGGATGATGAATATCCGGTCGCCGAGATTGGCGTGGAATCACAGGAGCAGAGAAGAAGTGCAACCGAAGCTGTGGCGATGACGGTGGAATGAATGGTGTGTTTCATGTCACCATTCAAACCGCAGTCGATGAAACCGCTAAATCGCTATTTGCAATAGTTGCATTGATTCCATCGAATCCCCATAAGGATAGAGCTACTAGGATCGTCGCGGTGACATGATCTTTCGTATTAGAGTAATTGGAGCGCGTGCCTCCTGGGTCCCGTGGGGTGATGATGAGGTCGTAAATCCCTCTGCGGAGGCCTGGAGACCTCCGCAGCGAAATCACGCTTCCCGTTCATGGCTATCGTTAAGCCAAGAAATCCAGCTATCGAGCACCTTAATGGAAGTCAACGGGGGGGATGGAATTATTTGTCCAGCGGCGTAAGCTCGACCTTGCGGAACTCGACCTCGGAGCCTTCCGCCTGAAGAGCGATCTGGCCTTTGGTCGCGGTGGCTTTCATGCCGTGATTCACCATGTCTCCGTTAACCCAGACTTTGACTTCATCGTCTTTGCATTCGATAATCATGGTGTTCCATTCGCCGACAGGTTTTTCCGAACCGTCGGTGAGATTGATGATACGTCGGGCGTCATTCTGCCCACTACCGAAGGCTTGGCCTTCTTTCCTGGGACGACGTTTCGCCATGTCCGGCACTTCGATATTTTCACCGATGCACCAGAAGTCGCCAGCGTGCTTGTTCATCATCTGCACCTCGATCGATTGAGGAAACAGGTTGCTGCGAAAACGCGGTTTGGATACGTGAACGAGAACGCCGCAATTGCCCGGTTTGGCGGAGAATCGGTATTGTACTTCCAGTCGATAATTCTCGTAACTCCCGTCAGTGATCAAATGCCCTACTGGCTTCCCAAAACTTACCAGCATACCATCACGAACACCAAAGCTCGGTTTGATACTGTCGTCCTTATCGGCGGCTGGAACATCTGCGCGCCAACCCTTCAAATCGTTACCGTTAAACAGCGAAATCGGTTCATTGGCGAATAATGGAATGGCCAACAGCGCAAAGGCGAGGGAGGAAAGAGTTCTTTTCATGGTCATGTGGATTAAATGGTCTGGGTTGTCACTACAACGACACCGCGTTATCCATAGATGCCGTATCTATTTTTGGAGGACCAGCTTGGTTACGCGCCCCGAGATATTCCAATCTTCCACGTAGAGATTGCCTTCGGAGTCGAAAGCCAATCCATGTGGTGCGGTGAAAATTCCCGTCTGCATGTCATTCTCGGCAACCTTGAAATTTGCCCACTGTTTACGGTTTGGATTATCGCCGAGGAACGACACCGGAGCACCATTCTTATCGATAATTGTCACGCGTGCTTCGAGCTCGGCGACGGCGACATGGTCACCATGGAAGCTGACCGAGCAAGGACGGCGAAGATGTTCAGCATGCACGCCGATCCATTTTCCATCGAGATCAAAATGGGTGAGTCGGCGGTTTTCGCGGTCTGCTACAAGTAAACGAGGCACACCAAATCGCAGGTCAATCCCAAGACCATGACAGGTGGAGAATTGCCCATCACCCTTGCCTCTGGTTCCGAAGCTGAACAAGTGCTTGCCTTCGGAATCGAACTTGTGCACCTTCTGTGAGCCATAGCCCATTGAGGCAAAAACCGCCCCATCCGGAGCCACTGCGACGCCGGTCAGGCCTTTCCATCCGCCCTCGACCTCATCGGTTTTATCATTCGGAATCGTCAGCACGATTTTTCCATCGAGGTCGATCTTGCAGACTCGGGGCGGCAATTTCTCGGTGCGTGCTTTGTCTTTATAGCCACTGAGCTGGGCACCGTAGATATAATGTTTGCCATCTTCTTCTTTGATCGCCATGGCGTGAAACCCCGAGCACTCGGGCGCGATGTTTTTTACCCAAGTGCCATC
>JAGXGH010000138.1 GCA_024636835.1 Verrucomicrobiales bacterium
ACGACGTCATTGGATGCGGATGTGGATCCGAATTTATCACTTACCGGGGAAGCGAACCGAGCGTGAATCCTTATCTGACCATGATGTAATGCCAAAACTTATCACCAAACTCGCGGACCGCATGCGCGCCCGATTCTCGGACGGTCAGCGGTTTATGATTTTGTGTGTGATCTGCGGGGTGCTTTGTGGTTTGGCAGCGGTGGGGTTTCACATGTCGATCGCGGCGGTATTTCACCTTTTGAAAAGCACGGCGCAGAGTTTTGATGGTTGGATGTTCTTTGCGGTGATGGGTATGGGCCCGGTGGTTGGTGCGTGTATCGTGGGGATAGTCCTGCAGCGATTCGCGCCGACAGCGTCGGGTTCGGGCATCCCGCAAACGAAGCGCGCCTATTACAATGATTTTGGCAAGATCGGGCTGGGTGAGGGAGTTTGGCGGTTTATTCTAGGCACACTGTTTGTGGGCTTGGGTAACGCGCTCGGGCGAGAAGGGCCGACGGTTCATATGTGCGCGGCGATCGCGTCGAAGCTCGGTCAATGGGCATTCCGCGCGAAGTCGAGGGTGCAGGCAATGGTGCCCGTGGGCATGGGTGCGGGGATCGCTGCTGCGTTCAACGCACCGCTTTCGGCGATCACGTTTGTGTTTGAAGAACTGCTCGACGATTTCTCGACCAAGGCACTGGGTGGGATTGTGGTTGCGGTGGTGATTTCGGCGGCGGTGGCGCGGACAATCCTCGGTGAGGAACCGGTGTTGAACGTGCACTTTGTGGATGATTTTCAGACGCACGGTTGGATGTTGGTTGCTGTGCCGATGGGTATGACAGCAGCGGTTCTGGGACACGCGCTGGTGCGGTCGCTACTGTGGACACGCGACCGAATACGGAGTGTTTCCTTACCGATTTGGCTGCGTGCGACGGCAGGTGGATTTTGCATGGGTGTGCTAGGTTTGAGTGCTTACGCGTTGACGGGTTTGCTTGGTGAAGCTCAGTTTGGCGTGTTTTCGATTGGTTACGGAAGTTTGGATCAAGCGTTTGGTGCGAAGTTGGTGGCTGAGGCGTTGATTATCTTATTTGTGTTCAAATTCGCGGCGGTAGTGATCTCGTATGCTTCCGGCGGCAGTGGTGGTCTGTTTTCTCCGACTTTGTTTCTTGGCGGGATGTTGGGCGGCTTGTTTGGCCTGTTGTTGGTATGGGCGGACAGTCAGTATGGTTTCTTGGATGGTCACGAAAACGGAGAGGTGGTTGGAGCTTGCGTGTTGCTGGGAATGGGCTCGATGTTTGCTTCCGTGGTGCGATGTCCGTTCACGTCCTTGTTAATCATTTTTGAAATGACGCGGAGTTACTCGCTGATGTTGCCGCTGATGGTTGGTAATGTGATCTCGTATTTCATGGCGAGCCGCTGGCAGGCGGTGCCGCTCTACAATGCCCTGCTGCTACAGGACGGAGTGAGCTTGCGTCAGATGCCGGCTTATCGTGGTGCGCAAGACTACCGCAACTTGCCGGTGGCAACGATTATGACTCACGAGGTGACGAGTATCGCAGCTGAGTCGAGGCCTGATGAGGCCTTGGAGTTTATTGAAGGCTTGCGCCCGCACCATGGTTATCCGGTGATCGACGATGAGGAGATGTTGGTCGGAATGGTGATGCATCACGAGATCGAGGAATGGGTAGGCGAGGGGAAGACGAGGGCGCTTGCCGATTTGGTAGAGAAGCAAACCGTGATCTCGGTCACCAGCGAGTCGCCGATTCGCGAAGCTGCCCGTTTGATGGTGCGGCATGATTATCAACAGCTTCCGGTGATCTCGACGAAGCAAAAAGACCGAGTGTTGGGGATTTTGACGCTCAATGACATCGCACGGCAGCAGAATGCTTTCGATCGCCAAATAGATCAGTGAGTTTTTTTAAAAATCTCCTGTTTTTCTCTAATGAAGTTCGATCTCAATCGTTGACAAACTAGGGTTGCTTTTGCGATGCTTCGCGAGTTTTCCTGCTTTTTTTAACCAAATAGTCCTATGTCAGAAATCCCACAAGCCGCGCCAGAACCAGAAGTTGGAGCTAATGCCGGCGCTACCGGAGCGCAACCACTGCCTCATCTCCCAATGATGACGCACGATGAAGCTGAAGCACTTCGTTTGCGCACTCTGAAGCAGGAGCGAATTTCCGCAATTTTGGTGGCCGTTTTGATCCACGCCTTGATTATCGTGGGTCTTGCGCTTTGGGGGCTTGGTGTTCTTGAGGCCGAGAAACCTGAAATCGAAGCACGCATTGCGCCACCTTCGGAGAACACAGTGGAACGTCCAACGGTGAAAACCGAAACCTTGCAGCGTAAGCCCTCGGCACCTTCGCAGAGTGCGAAGCTGATCGCGGCAGCCGTTCCTGAATCGGCTGTTTTTGTGCCTGAAGTTCCCTTTGAGACGGATTCGATCGATATTGGAACTTCTGCTAACCTTGGCATGGGTTTTGGTTCCTCCGGTTCAGGAAGCGGAGACGGACAAGGTGGTTTTGGTGGGGTGCCAGCGGGCATGAAAGGACGCTGCACACTTGAAGAGCGGATGAAGCGATTGACCTCAAGCGGTGGCACCAAAGAGTGCGAAGATGCCGTGGTAAAATCACTCACATGGTTGCAGCTTCAGCAAAATGCTGACGGGTCGTGGGGGCGTTCGAGAAAAGTGTCCATGACCGGATTGGCGCTCCTTGCTTATCTTGGTCACTGCGAGACTCCTCAGTCGACTCAGTATGGAGAAACCGTTCTCAACGGAATGCTTTATCTGATTGATCAAGGGATGAAGAATGACGGATACTTTTTTGCAAACCGTCAAAGCCACAGCTGGGTATATGAGCATGCGATTGCTGTTTACGCACTTGGCGAATCATATGCCTTTACTGCGGAGATGAAGATGGATATTCCTAATCTCAAAGAGGTTCTTGAGAAAAGCACCGATATTATTCTTGCCGGTCAGCACAGCGGTGGTGGTTGGGATTACAACTATGACAAAACGGGTAAACGCGGAGGGGATGTCTCCGTGGTGGGATGGCATATGCAAGCGCTTAAAGCAGCACAGAATGCTGGTTATGGCAAGAAATTCGGTGATGATAAAGCGCTGATGCAGTCGGTGAAAGCGGGATGGGACTACATCGAGAGCAAGCAGAACGATGTGGGTTCAATTGGTTATACTCATAGGCCTACGGCCGGGAAAGAAACGTATGGACTAACAGGTGTGGGTGCCCTTAGCTTTCAAATTTTCGACAAGGAAGGTCGTGTGGTTCGGAATGCTTTGAAAGTCGCGCGAGACATGCCGTTTGATTACGGCGCGGACACCGCAAACATCTACGCATGGTATTACACAACTCAGGCCATGTTCTTTAAAGGAGGTGCTTACTGGGACAAATGGAACGACAAATTTCGCGATGAGATCCTGAAAAACCAAGGGTCCGATGGTGCATGGGAATTTGAAGGTGGTAAGGGTGCCAAGTCATCAAAGGCTGCAGGAGGTGACGCGCAGATTTACCGGAACTGCCTGTGCACTTTGATGTTGGAAGTGTATTACCGCTTCCTTCCAGGAACCGGTTCTTAAAGCCTGCGAGCTTTTTCCAATGTGCCGTTCACCTCGCGCTGTGGTGGACGGCATTTTTTTTGGCGATAGGGGTTCTGGTATGACGTGTTCGGGAGTTGAAAGGATTGGTATATTCTCTGCTAGTGCACGGACAAGATAGCGGGCATTAATTCGCAGCTGGCGATCATTTCTCATTCTCTTTGGAACCTGTCACTTCGGCGCTGGTCGACGGTTTACTGGAGTCGTTTTCGAAGACAAGGCTAATCAATTTATCACCGTCCTTGAGCTTCATGTCGTCGGTAAAGACATCGAAGGTCTTGTTTTCGTGCACTACAAATAGAATGATCGCGTCATCACCGTAGCGCTCGCGGAATTCGGTCAGTTTGAAGTTCTCGGTGAATACAGATTTTTTCACCGTAGCGCCACGGGTAATGAGTTCTTCGATCTCATCGAAGGTTGGTGCACTGGAGAATGGATAGCGGCCGCGTAGGTGCTCGGACGTGGTCACGCGGTGCGAGGAATCGTTGTCACGCGGGGTGAGTTGAAACACATTCGCGGTGCCGAATTCCTGGCGGAATTCCTGGCACCCGAGTGAGTTTACTTCGTCGTTCGGCGTGAGTGCGATGAGTCGCCCGAGGCCTGCCAGGTCCATTTCTTCGACGGTGTATTCGGAGACGATACTGGCACGCTGGGTGGTCAGTCCCACCATCCGCGCGGCAGAGAGTTTTTCATAGTTGGTGTCGACGACAAGCACTTGGCACTCTTCGTCTTGAAGATGTTTGCCGGCTTGGATGACCCAGTCGCTCACACCGGCGAATAAGATGCCTTGTGGGTTCTCGACGGCGAGCTTGAGCTTGCGCGCGGCGATGCCGGCGACAAATCCATAGAATGCGACAGTCCCGATGATCACCATAAAGATGAGGGGCACGAGTTGTTCTGCCTGTTGACCCAGGGTGGCGCTGATTTCGTCAGCCGCTGCTTTTTCCATTAATTCAATGGCGAAAAGAGAGGTGACGGCTGCTGCTACGATTCCGCGTGGTGCGAGTAGAGCGAGGAAGATTCGTTCCTGGCGGGAGAGCTTGGTGCCCATCAGGCTGATGATCACCGAAACAGGACGGATAATGAGGATCAAGACGACGAGAAAGAAAATCGGCCGCCAACCGAGAGTGGCGAAGTCTTGCAGGTCGATTCGTGCGGCGAGCACGATGAAAAGCACCGCGATCAAAAGCACGCGAAGGTTTTCTTTGAATTCGATGACGTGTTTTACCGAGAGTCCCTTGCGATTGGCGAGGTAGATGCCGAGTGCGGTGACGGTGAGCAGGCCGGATTCGTGTTGCATCGCATTGGAGATGGTGAATGCGGCAACGGCTCCGCCAAGGATGACGGTGCCGTGAAGGAAGTCGGGGATCAGGTGTCTCCGCAGCATGATTTCGAGCCCCTTGCCGAAGGCATAAGCCAAGCCTAGTCCCACCGCGATGGTCATCAGAAGGCTGATCACGGTGTCACTGACGGCATCTTCGGGATTGCTGGTGAAGGCGGCTTGGAAGACAAGTACAGCGAGCACGGCACCCACGGGGTCGATGACGATGCCTTCCCATTTCGCGACCGCTCCGACGCGTTTTCTTGGTCGGATATGGCGTAGGAGCGGAATGATGACCGTCGGGCCCGTGACGGTGAGTACCGCGCCGAGCAATAGACAGATTCGGGTGTCGAGATTGAGGAGATAGTAGGCCGCGATAGAAGCGAGAACCCAAGTCACCAGGACACCAATGGTGCAGAGCCTTATTACGGGTCTGCCGGCCTCTCTAAACTCTTTGAGTCGTAGCGAGAGCCCACCTTCGAAAAGAATGATGCCAACGGCTAGGGAGACGGCGGGGAAGAGAAGGTCACCAGGGATGAAATCATCGGGTGTGAAAAAAAGACCAGCAAGAACGCCAAATCCGAGAAGCATGAGGATGGACGGCAGGCCGAGTTTCCAAGCAATCCATTGAGCAAAGGCACCGAGGGCGAGAACGGTGCCAAGAAACACGCTTGGTGAGTCGAAGATTGCGCTGAAGTCTGTGGAGCTAAGGATGGTCATCATAGGAGAAGTTGCTGACGGATACCATCATTGCTACGCCTCAAACAGTGGCAAAACTAAAATGAAAAATCATTTTATCGCCCAATGAATTGTCAGAAAATGAGGAAAGGTCTGATAGTAGGGGAGTTGTGATGAGTCTGCGCAAAAAAACCTGAGTGATTCGTTGATTTGGGGCTGGTGTAGCGGCGATTCCTCGCTATGAAGACAGACTCTTATGGAAGTTAATCGTTACGTTGCTCAAATCGCTGAAGATCTAAAGGTCACTCAGGCTCAAGTGGAAGCTGTGGTTCAATTGTTGGGGGAGGGCGCGACGGTGCCGTTCATTGCTCGTTATCGGAAAGAGGCGACCGGAAGTTTGGACGAGGTGCAGATTGCCGCGGTGCGCGATCAGTTGCAGGCAGCGATTGAGTTGGACCATCGTCGTGAAGCGATCATTAAATCTCTCGATGAACGCAAGTTGCTAACCGATGAATTGAAGAAGAAGATCGCCGCCGCTGCGACGATGGCACGTTTGGAAGATGTCTTTGCGCCGTTTCGTCCGAAGCGCCGCACTCGTGCAATGATCGCTATGGAAAAAGGTCTCGCGCCCTTGGCGGATTGGTTGATGGAGAACGAAGAAAATGCTGATGCGGATCCCGAGAAAGAGGCGGCCAATTATTTGAGTGATAAAGAGGAGTTGGAGGTGAAGGATGTTGCCGATGCGCTGCAAGGCGCGCGCGATGTGATTGCTGAGCGAGTCAGTGATGATGCCGAGTTGCGAGGTGCAATGCGTCGACTCTATGAAGAAGAGGGTGTGGCAAGTTCGCGGGTGATGACGGGTAAAGAGGAGAGTGAGGAAGCGGCAAAGTTTCGCGATTACTTTGATTGGAGCGGCGATCTGGCATCTGTGCCATCGCATCGAATGCTGGCGGTGCGTCGCGGTGAGAAAGAAGGCGTGCTGATGCTTAGGATCACGGTTGATCAAGAGCGTGGTTTTGGTTTGGCTCGTCGTCAGTTTTTGAAGTCTCGCGCTTCCACACCTGTAGCGAATCAGCTCGATGAGGCGGTGACCGACGGGTGTAAGCGCTTGCTCTTTCCTTCGATGGAAACAGAAATGCGTTTGGCGTCGAAGAAAGGTGCGGACGAAGTGGCGATTCAGGTTTTTGCGGACAACTTGCGCGAGTTGTTGATGTCGTCGCCGCTAGGGCGGAAGCGTGTGTTGGCGCTGGACCCCGGGTTCCGCACAGGATGCAAAGTGGTCTGCCTGGATGCGCAAGGGAAGCTTCTACATCATGATTTAGTTTACGTGGTCGGTGGTGAGGCGCAACTGCTCTCCGGTGTGCGGACAATTCTTGAACTGGTGAAGAAATTTCAGATCGAAGCGATCGCGATTGGCAATGGAACGGCGAGTCGTGAGACCGAGACCTTTGTGAAAAGGTTGAAGCTGCCGTCCTCGATTGCGGTGGTGATGGTGAATGAAAGTGGTGCATCGATTTATTCGGCGTCGGATGTGGCGCGTGAGGAATTCCCGGACTTGGATCTGACGGTGCGCGGCAGTGTTTCGATCGGTCGTCGGCTGATGGACCCCTTGGCAGAGCTGGTGAAGATCGACCCCAAGTCTATTGGTGTGGGACAATACCAACACGATGTTAGCCAGACGCAGTTGAAGAAGAGTTTGGACGACACGGTGGTCAGTTGTGTGAACGCCGTCGGGGTGGAGTTGAACACGGCGAGCAAGGAATTGCTCAGTTATGTCTCTGGTCTGAACAAGGGGCTGGCGGAGAGTATCGTTGCTTATCGAGATGCACAGGGCGCGTTCACGTCACGTGCGAAGTTGCTTGAGGTTCCTCGCTTCGGTGAGAAGGCATTCGAGCAAGCGGCCGGGTTCTTGCGGGTGCGTGAGGGGGGGAATCCTCTCGACGCGAGTGCGGTGCACCCTGAGCGTTATAGCTTGGTCGAACAGATGGCGAAGGATCTCGGCGCGACTGTTGAGGATTTGTTACGCGATGGGAGTTTGCGGGCGAAGATCAAGCTTTCCAATTACGTTAGCGATGAAGTGGGATTGCCGACGCTCGAGGATATTGTCCAAGAGCTCGCGAAACCGGGTCGCGATCCACGTGCTGCGTTCGAGACGTTTTCCTTCGCCGATGGTGTGGAAAAACTCACCGATCTAACCGTTGGCATGAAGCTTCCTGGGGTTGTCACCAACGTGACTGCATTTGGTGCATTTGTTGATGTTGGTGTTCATCAAGACGGTTTGGTGCACATCAGTCAGCTCTCGGATCAGTTCGTCAAAGATCCTGCTGAGGTGGTGAAGGTCCAACAACGGGTGACTGTGCATGTGATGGAGATTGATGTGGCAAGAAAGCGCATCGCTCTGTCGATGAAGACGAATCCGGATCTTGAAGGGCAGGGGAAACCACGCGGCGAACGCCCACAACGCGCTCAGGACAACCGTCCACGCGGCGGCGGCGGGCAGCGTGATCGCCGTCCGGCAAGCCAAGGTCAACGCGGCGGTGGCGGCGGAAATAGCGGCGATTGGTTTTCACAGGCGATGAATCAGGCGAAGAAAGGAAAGTAAGGGCTAACAAACGCGGAACGAGGAGCTCGGAACGCGGAATGATTTGCAGCGGCGTTTGCAAAAACGCAGCTGCAATGGCTAGCTGCACGAGCTGTTGTTGCCTTCGAGAAAGGCGAGCGCTTTCTGATACGAACACCCTCCGAGAAAATGGTTCAGTCGTGGCGGAAGCGTCCGTTGTGGATCGTTGCGCCATTGTGCTCCTAGTTCAGTGATCTTGTTACTGACGGCAATCAGTGCTTGAAGATGGGCGTCGCCATCGCGGTCGCGCCATGCGTGGTCGGCAATAATGGTCTCGCGCTCGCGTAGGGCGATAATAAGTTGGTCGCGATAGATTTCTGTTCCTTTGTCGACTTCAGCCATGCCGCCAGTATGCTGCTTTTTTGATGGAATGTCCATCGACAGGCGGACGAGTGCTTTCTATCGTTCGAGATATGAATCAGGTTTTAGTTTTGCCGCCGCTCGTGGCCGATGGAAGTGGGATGCATTTCACATGGATCGACTGGCTTGTTGTATTCGGGTATTTGGCGCTGACAACTCTTGTCGGCCACTTGATGCGGGGTAAACAAGCAAGCATACGCGATTTCTTCTTAGCAGGTCGTTCACTTCCTTGGCCTGCTGTATGCGGATCGATAATCGCTACGGAAATCAGCGGGGTAACTTTTATTGGAGTGCCTAGCATGATCTTCGCGCTGACCGGAAACTGGACTTACTTGCAGTGGGCTATCGGTTCTGTGGTCGCGCGTGTTATCGTGGGGAAGATTTTTGTGAAGTTTTACTACGAACGTGAGATTTACAGCCCCTATGATTTCATGAAGATCCGGTTAGGGGAAGGGGTGAAGCGGCTAGCGACAGGTCTATTCTTCTTGGGGAGTATTCTTGGGCAAAGTGTTCGGGTTCTTGTGGCTGCACTAGCGCTTGATGTTGTTACGCCACTGAGCTTTGGAACGTGTATCTGGATCATAGGTATATTTGCGATTGCCTGGACATTGATGGGTGGGATGCAGACGGTGATCTGGACTGATGTGATGCAGTTTGTGTTGTTTGTGGTCGGCGGAACATTCGCTCTCGTTTGGATGTTAGGTATGACTCCGGGTGGCTGGGAGGGAATGGTGAATTTTGCTTTTGATGCGAAGCTTGCAGGTAATGCCGTCGATGGCCCGAATTGGGGTAAGTTCACATTGCTGGATTTCACCACCGACCCAAGAGTGGAATTTACCTTATGGGTGGCGATCATTGCTGTGCCGTTTCAAAACCTGTATGCCTTCGGAGTGGATCAGCTCAGTGCTCAGCGAATGTTTTGCTGTCGCTCGGAGAAAGATGCTGGAAAGGCAATTATTTGGAGTTCCGTGGGGCAGTTGGTCACGGTTCTGATGATGTTGGTGGGTACTGCATTGTTTGTTTACTATCACGTGGAAGGTGCGCATCCTATTGAAGCTGCGCGGTTTGCTAGCGATGGAAACAATGTCTTTCCTGTGTGGATTACATCCGAGATTCCAGTAGGCTTGAGGGGGCTTATTCTTGCGGGGATATTCGCCGCAGCGATTTCGAGTTTAGATAGTATTCTTGCGGCTCTTTCTCAAACTACTCTGTCGCTCTTTGTAGACACAGCGAATCAGGAGGTTACAGACGGAAATGCGGCGAGGATGTTGAACTGGTCACGTGTGCTAACCGTGATTTGGGGAATTGCTCTGTCAGCATTCGCCACAGTGCTTAATGAATTGCGAGGAGATGTTGATATGGTTGTCCTCGCCTTCGGAATGATATCCTACACTACAGGGCCTATGCTTGGGATGTTTGTCGCGGCGGTTCTCTCGAAATGGCGACGAATCAGTCTCGCCGGCTTGTGTGTTGGGGTAGTGCTTTCGGTATTGACCGTCACCATGTATCGGATGGAATTATGGGGGGTGCTTATGAAGCGTGGCTCTATGAGTTCTGAACAGGTTCAAGCGCTACCTACGATGCGAGTAGTAGAAACTGTGAACTGGCTGGTGCCGGTATCCGCGGTGACTGATGGAGGGAAATATACCGTCAAAGTTCCTGTAAATGAGATTCAGTTCAATGGATCTGAGCAACTTATAGGTGGGGATCCTGGTGAACAAATCGCAACATTGGTCGCAAACGGTCTCACTATCGAAGTTATCGACGATAAGAACTTCAAGGAATGGGATTTGGCGACGTCGCTCACCGAGTTGAGTGGCGAAGAATTGTTAATTTCTGGACTTGGCTATCGATCCAAGGAGGGCCAGGTCAGGTTGATGGTCGTAGGTGAAAAGAGTATCCGCAGTCTCGCCTCTTTAGAAGAGTCTGGTGCTGAATTGAGAGTCGATGCCAGCGGTAAGGTTGGTCTTGTTTCGACCTCACCTCAGCCAAAGATTGGCTTTGCGTGGTTCTACCCAATCACGACACTGATCACGGTGATGTGTGGGGTATTTTTCCCTTCTTCCACTAGACGAAATACGTAAAAATTACCGTATTAAACAGCGAATAAAAAAAAGTTTTTTTAGCTTGCCTGTGACGGTATTGTTTCAGGAGTTAGTGAGCTAGGGAGGTAGAGGGGTTTTACGGGTTACTTAACCTTGTTAGAGAGGTGTGAAAGTCTTGAGCTTCTTTAAAAATACTTGTTCAAAGCTCAAAAGATTTTAGATTTCGGTTCTCCTCTCGTGCACAGTGGCGATCTTGATGGCTCGCCGTTCATGTTCGGGGGTGAAAACTCGAAGTTGCAGCAATCCATCGCTGTAACATCTTGTTTATCAGTTGGTTGTGGGTTGCATGATCCACTGACTGTAGCTAATATTTACGACCCTCACCACTTTCTCCGTTGACCCCTTCTCCAAATACGAACTCCATGGTAAACAACCTCGACGCCCTTTGGATCACTGCTGCAAACCGCCTGTCCGAGCGACTCGGTGAAGACTCGTTTGATCGTTGGTTTTCCTGTGTTCGCTTGATGAAAGAGCACAGTGGCCAGGTGACAGTCGGTGTTCCCGATGACATACATCAGTTCTGGATTGAGAGTAATTATCGCAGCGATCTGGAGTCGACGCTCAGTGAGGTGAATGGCAAGGAGACCAAAGTGGATGTACAAGTTTTTGATGGTCTGGAAGAGCGGACCATCGAACCTGTTTCGACAGCGCCTTTGTCCGACCGGTCATCGATTGAGATGACGCTCGAAAACACGTTTGCCCCCCGCGCTGATGATTCCCTTTTTGATCTGGAGTTGGCAGCAGGAAGTCGTGAGCTGGCACCAAATTCTACGTCCGTTCCCAGCTTGGCGGCATCGAGTTCTGATGATGAGCCAGAGAAGGAAGTCGTGCTCGACGAGCGTACCCGCAAGAAGATAGAGGAGTGCGGGCTCAACATGGACAATACTTTCGACACATACGTGGTCGGCACTCACAACCGCTTTGCACATGCTGCAGCGATCGCGGTGGGCAAGGCTCCAGCGCGCAGTTACAACCCGTTGTTTCTTCATGGCGGGACAGGTCTTGGTAAAACACATTTGATGCAGTCCATCGGTCACAAGTTGATCCGTGGACGCAAGCGTGTGCGAGTGGTTTATCTGACATGCGAACGCTTTACCAATGAGTTCATTGATGCGATTCAGCGCAACTCATTGACACCATTTCGCGAGCGCTACCGCAGAGCGGATGTCTTGTTGATTGATGATATTCAATTTTTGATTGGCAAAGAGCGTTCACAGGAAGAATTCTTCCACACGTTTAACGCACTGTTTGACAGTCAGAAGCAGATTGTCATCACCAGTGATCGTCCGGCTGCCGAGATTAAAAATTTGGAACCACGCCTGGTCTCACGATTTGAATGGGGCCTGACTGCAGAATTACAGGCACCGGATCAAGAGACGCGCACCGCGATCTTGCGTCGCAAGGCGCAGCAGTGGGGCGTTCAGGTCGATGATGATATTGTGGATTTTCTCGCTGAGCGGATTCGCAACAACGTGCGTCGCCTCGAGGGCGGTTTGATGCGACTGGCTTCGTATGCATCGCTGAGCGGCGAGCGTTTGGGGATGGACGAGTGCGAGCACTTACTGCGCGATATTCTCCAGCAGGAATCGAAGAAAACGATCACCATCGATGGGATTCAGCGCAAGGTGGCTGAGCATTACGATATCCGTCTCGCCGATATGAGCAGCAAGCGTCGTCCGGCGCATATTGCCTTTGCCCGGCAGGTGGCGATGTATTTGTGTCGCCACCTGACCAAAGCCTCGCTAGCCGATATCGGTGAAGCATTTGGCGGGCGTGACCACGGCACCGTGATTTATGCCTGCAAGAAGGTGGATGCCCGCTCGAAGGCTGAAGAGACCGTGCGCCGTGCGCTGACCTTGCTTGAAGACGGGATTCGTCGAGGATAGTCTCTTCGCATGCTGAAAACTGTAATCGGATCGTGAAGCGGTTGGAGGAGGAAGACTCGGTTGTCGGCACGGATGTGATCATTTATCGCATCGATCCTGCGCTGGCGGAGCTGGTCGAAGACGACGGTGGCAACCAATTGCCGGCTCAGATCGATCCGTCGTTGCGGGAATTTCTTGACCGGGCGCTTCCTGCGCTGCGTAGCGGAGATCGTAAGGTGTTAAGGCGCTCATACACTCTGCAGACGATGAGTTACACGAGTTCCAAGTCGATTTTTATGCTGATGTGGCGACGGAGAAGTATCAGCAATTTCGTTTAATGCGCTTCACTGCTGACCATCATTTCAATCTTAGTCACAGCGGGAAGGTCGATGGACTCACGCGCGCGCAACCAAGTTTACCGATAGAGTGGAAACTCACTTTTTCTGAATCGAAAGGCGACCGCGCGATGATTTCCTATTCTGTTGATTTGTGTATTGGTCGTTTTGAGGAGGGCTGGAGATTTGTGACGTTCAGTGCGAAGCCTGAATAGCTGTATGGCGAAGTGGAACCCTTCTGCTCGAATCTCCCTAAAAATCTGCAGTTTTCCCATATTTGACCTCCAGAACGCCATGCTTTGTGGTCGAAGTGAAAATTCACCTCACTATGTTGTGATTTTTGCTTTCTTGAGCGCGGTTTTCGTGCATGGATTACGGTCATGAAGTTCCGCATCACGAAAGAGGATTTCCTCGATGGACTGCAACAAGTCCAACACGTTGTCAGTTCCCGCACCACGCTGCCTATTTTATCGAATGTTCTGCTCGAGGCGCAGGACGGAGAGCTGAAGCTGACGACCACCGATTTGGACGTGGGCGTTAGCTGCGGAGTGAAAGCCGAGGTGGAGAAATCCGGCGCGACGACACTGCCTGCACGTCGCTTGGCATCGATCATCCGAGAGCTTCCGTCGAACGATATCTCAGTGGAGGTGGATAACAAAAATGTGGCGACGATCCGCAGTGGCCCGAGCTTTTTCCGTATCATCGGTTTGGGTGGTGACGAGTTTCCGCCGCTTCCAGACTTTCAGGAATCGCGTGAATTCAAGATCCCTCAGAAAGTATTGCGCAATGGCTTGAAAAAGACAGCCTATGCGATTTCCACCGACGAGACGCGTTACGTCTTGAATGGTATTTTCGCCTCCTTCAAGGAAGGTAAGCTGACTTTGGTTGCTACCGATGGTCGCCGTTTGGCGATGGTGGAGAATGAAGTGGAGTTTCCACAGAGCCAGGAGATCGATCTGATCATTCCGACCAAGGCGGTGAACGAACTGCAGCGTTTGTTGACTGATACGGATGAGATCGTGAAGATTTTCGCCAGCGAGAGCCAAGTGGCGTTCGAGTTTGAATCGGCCATTCTGGTCAGCAAGCTCATCGAAGGCAACTACCCGAACTATCGTCAGGTGATTCCTGCGGAGACCAAAGAGCGCATCGTGATCGATCGGGAGATGCTGTTGACGATTGTCAGCCGTGTGTCTTTGCTTGCCGCGGAGAAGACCAGCTCCGTGAAGATGCAGTTCAGCGCGGACAGCATTGATGTGATTTCTTCTGCTCAGGATATCGGTGAAGCCCGTGAGGGACTTCCGGTGACCTACGGCGGTGCAGAGTTCGCGATTGCGTTCAACCCTGAGTTCCTGATGGCTCCACTGCGTGCTTTGAGTGAAGATCAGATCTATCTGGATCTCTCCGACGAGATGAGTCCCGGTGTGATCCGCACTGAAGGATCGTTCCTCTATGTGCTGATGCCGATGCGTATCAACAACTAGTCGACGACAGGATTTTCGAACCGTGTTCCGCCTTCGGGCGGGACACGGTTTTTTGTAGCCTATTCCCTACAAGGCTTTGAATAATGTGATGGTGAACAGCGCGGCAGCGCCGAGACCAATGAGTAGACTCACCGCGCCTTCACTCGTTTTAGCTCGCTCCATGGGAAGAGCTTGGCTGATGACGGCGCCCTCGGCCTCTGAAGCGGCAGCGGGTGCGATGTATTCGAGCTGTTGGTTGTCGAGCACTCCCTGGCTCAAGCGCTCGGCTTCTTTACGGTCAGAGCGGATAAGAATGACATCCTTAATATCGACTGGCGCTGCCTTGTTGGTCCAGGCGTTGCGGATATAGGTCATGATTTCGGAGATCTGTTGATCGTTGACTGCTCGGCTATCCCTAAGCGCGGGCATGGCAGCAGGAAGGTCGTATTTTTGTCCGGCAACGATGACTGGGCCACTGAGTCCCTGGAGGAGAATGGCGGCGAGTTGATGTTCCGACCCTGTCACCCACTCAGATCCGTCGAGTGGTGGGGCTAGCATCGCCATACCTCCGCCATCTGCGCCGTGGCAGCTTGCGCAGTGAATGGAGAAGTGCCCCATGCCTTTCTCAAACTTCTCCGCGTCCGTGCCGCTCAGGTGCGCGCCTTCCTTTGGTTCGACGACTGGTTTGTCCTTGAGGATTTTCGCAAGTGAAGTGTCGGAAGTTGCTTCGATCAGTGCCAGTGGCGCACCTTTGGTAGTCGTGGTGAGGGCCGCCGCTTGCAGCCAGAACTGCTTGGTCGCATCGGATTCTGTGTCCTTCGCACCCTGTGCCACTGCATTAGCGGCCTCGGGGAAGGGCAGGCTGACGAGTGCGTGCCAGCGAGCGGTGTTCTCGGCGAGGCTGGCAGGCTTAGCCGAAATAATGGCGGGCATTGCGGATTGGCTGAGCTGCGGGTTTGCCGCTGCGACGCGGAAACCTTGAGCACGCAAGATGGAGTGCTTTGCTGCACAAGCGGCGGCGAGTTCGTCGCCATTAATAGCGTCTAGTGCATCGAGTGTCCAGAGCGCGTGGATGGCTGTGACGGCTTGCGAGCGGTCGTCAGTCAGAGCGGACTTCTCGATGATGGATCGGAGGACGGTTGCGGTTTCGGACTCGAGTTTCTCAGACGGGATACCGGCGAGTTGGTATTGTGCTTGAATCCGCCACCACTGAAGTGGGTGGTGAAGCATTTCTACGAGCTGGCTTTGACTTGCGGCTGCCGGCCAGTTTGGTGTTTCTGGAAGCGGATTCTTTTGCTTAGGCACGGCCTTCCAAATTCTTCCATATCCACGTGGATGCTTGGCGAGTCCTGATTGGATATAGTAGTTCCGCAGATAGCCGGTGAGGAAGATATCGTGCTGTACGATGCCGTGTGACATATCGACAATGCCGATGGCTCCGTCAGGTGTGGTAAATGTGCTTACTGGTCGAAAGCGCTCATTCTTCGTGGCGACTACGGATGCGTTGACCAGTGGGTTGCGAGCTTTTGCTGGTGAGCTCTCTGGTTGCCATGATCGGAGTGCGACGAGATTCGAGGCTGGGCAAGAAACGGCGACAGTGCTGCCGTATCCATCGGGCATGGCTGCTGCGTCATAGAATGTGATGCCGCTGGCGCTCGTGGGCGATGTGAGTGTGTCGTTCTTCAGCGTGCCTATCCACTTTTCCTTCTCCCATTTGTATGCGCGGTTCGTGCCGCGAGAGTTACGAAGTGGTTGAATGCTATTTGATCCGATTCGTTCACTTTGCTCCGTGCCGCGTGCTTTCATTTTCGGACGGAGGTCAGCGGTTCTTGGGTAGACCTTGTCGATCACTCCAAGCGTGCTGTTGTTGTTGTGGATCAGCATGCCGTCGTCGGTTTGATGGATGCCCCACTGCCCACGGAAAGCGGTTTTCTGTAGCTCATAGGAGCTGCTGGAGTAGCTTTTGCTGTCTTTGCTATTGTAGCGGAAGTTATCGATGCCTGGAATAAAGCCATTGGGCTCGTGTTCAACGTTGGCTCCAGAGGTGAAGTCGGCGTTGATGAAAGTGCGTTCTCCCGAGACGTTACCGTCATTATCCAAGGGATAGCGAACCAGCGCTTTGCCATCGGTGGTGATAAGTCCGACATGATCGAATGCCAGAACACGAGGCAGGATGACATCTTTCACAACGACGGTCACTTGGTCCATTTGCCCGTCGCCGTCGGTGTCTTCGAGTCTTTTGACGGTGCTGACCGCGGCTTTCTCGTCGACGGCATTTTCGTCGAGCATGTAGCTGATCATTTCTGCCACCCATAGTCTGCCCATCGCGTCGAATTCGGCGAGCACGGGTTTTTCAATCAGCGGCTCAGCGGCAACGAGCTTCATTTCCCAGCCGTCGGCGACGACGAATGAATCGAGCATTTCTTGAGCAGAAACCACGGGCGCATTTTCGGCTTCGAACGGAAGCGTTTCCGGCCAGTCTTGTCCGTCTGCGGCGTAGGAAGAGCCGAGTGATACAATCGCACAAAAGAGGGTGCGCTGTGGGGAGAATATGGGATTCATAGACATGGTTTTTGAGGAGGTAATTCGTGACAGGGGAGACGACGTATCGGGCTTGGTGAATATTTCACCGGACTGATCAGGTGAGCTGATCAACTGCTTGGGCGGCTCGGATGCCATCGATGGCTGCGGAGACGATTCCTCCTGCGTAGCCTGCGCCTTCTCCAGCGGGAACGAGGCGCTCCACGTCTGGGTTTTCAAGGGTTTCTTCGTCACGGGGCACGCGCACCGGGCAGGATGTGCGGGTTTCGAATCCGATCATTTGGGAGTTCTCTCCGGTGAATCCTTTCAGCTGTTTCCCGAAGAGTTTGAGGCCTTGGCGCATCCGCTTGGCGACGGCCTGTGGAAGGATCTCATGGAGTGGCGCGGATTTCAGTCCGGGTTTGTAGGAGGTCGGGAGAAGTTCTGTGGAATTCTTCGAGGTGATGAAGTCGCCGGTACGCTGGGCTGGGGCGGATTGTCCTCCACCTCCGGCTATTTTCGCTGCGTGTTCGATCTGTTGTTGGTAGGCGATGCCTGCAAGCGCGCCATGTTCTTCGGCGAAGGCGACGGTGTCCTCTGGCTCGACGGTGACAACGAGACCGGAGTTGGCGAATGGTGAGTCGCGTTTGGCGAGCGACATGCCGTTGACGACCACTTCGTCATTGGAGGTGGATGCGGGGACGATAAATCCCCCGGGACACATGCAGAAGGAATGGACGCCTCGGTCTTCGATCTTGCACGCCACACGATATGCCGCGGCGGGTAGCGAGTGCGGACGGGGTTCCTCTGGGGAGAGGTGATATTGGATTCGATCGATCATCGGTTGCGGATGTTCGATGCGCACACCGACGGCGAATGGTTTTGGCTCGAGTTTGACGTGGTGTTTATCGAGCAGTTGGAAAATATCTCGTGCGGAATGCCCGGTGGCAAGGATCACGGCATCGCCAAGCCATTCAGCACCATCTGCGGTGCGGACGCCGTGCATTCTGCGTTTACTGCCCGATTTTTCGATCAGTAGCTCGGTGACCTTTGATTCAAAATGCACTTCTCCGCCGCGGTCGATGATGGTGGCTCGTATTGCCTTGATGACATTGGGCAGTGCGTTGGAGCCGATGTGTGGGTGGGCTTCGTGAAGGATTTCCGGTTTGGCTCCGTGTGCGACGAACGTCTCATAGACGTCCATCACACTGCCTCGCTTGGTGGCACGGGTGTAGAGTTTGCCATCGGAGAATGTGCCGGCGCCACCTTCGCCGAAGCAGTAATTGGAGTCTTCGAGGACGGTGCCCTCCATGAGAATAGGGCGTAAATCATAACGGCGGGCAGAGGCGTCTTTCCCGCGTTCGAGGATGATTGGCTGAATGTTGAGGCGCAGGCATTCCAGCGCGGCGAACATACCGGTCGGCCCGCAGCCGACGATGATGGCACGTCGTGACCCCGAGCGAAGTTTTGGAAAACGCTTCTCGTCGGGGACAGGGGGGGGAGTAGGTTCAAATGCTTCGTCGATGGTGACGCGGAGACGCAGGCGTATCATGACGGGCGATTTTCGGGCGTCGATGGACTCCTTGATCAACTCCATTCCCGAGATGCGCTTGGGCACGAGCTTGAGCACGCGGGCGGCCCGTTTTTTCCACAACTCACGGTCGTCCGCGGTGTGATGCGGGAGTGAGATATCGCAATCTTTGATCATATTGGGTTAAGGCGTCGTGCATGTCACGATGCGGAGATTGGCGCCAAAGGCAACATTTCAATCGTCGGCTGGTGCGATCAATTCTCCATAGAGCGAGGGTGATGCTGAGGATTGCCAGAGAGCGGGAAATCTGAGATAATGTCGGTTGATGACTAAAATTCCCAAGCAGTGCGGCGACCTAGAATGGGTGGAGTTCATGCCATCCGCTGTGATGGTGTTGGGTGATGGGGGGCGCGTTCTCGGTGCAAATCAGCAGATGGCGGATCTGCTGGGGCGCGAATCTGGTGAGGCGATGAAGAAACTCAAAAATGACGAGCTTACTGTGGAGGAGGATAGGGAGTGCGATGTTGAAGATCTACAGAAGCTTTTGGAGAAAGGCTCAGGTGTATATCACAAAGCGAAGCGTTACCTCAGAGGGAATGGAGAAGTGGTATTGGCGCAGGTGAAAGGACGGGTAGTCGAAGATTTTATCGTGGTCGAAGTGGTCAGTGTCGAGGGCGGGCATTCGGGGATATCGGAGCTGGTGCAGGGTTATGATTTGCTTCATCGAATTATGGATCGTTCTCCATTTTTGATTTACACCCGCGATTTGAAAGGGCGTTACGTGGTGGTGAACAAGCGCTACGAGGAAGTTTTCGGGATTAATCGACGCGACCTTGAAGGGATGACTCCATTTGAGATTTTACCGAAGGAATCAGCGGAGACGGTGATGAATCGCGACCGCGCGGTCTTGGAGGCGGAAAAATCACTAGAGTTTGAGGAAGTGCTCCAGTTCAAGGGACGAGAAATTCACTCACTGACTTGGAGCTTTCCTATCTACGATCAGAGCGGAGGGCTTTGTGGCGTCGGTGGGATGTCCATGGATATATCGCAGCGGATTGAGATGGAGAATAAGCTCAAGAAGGCAAATAAGAGCATCGAGTCTGCGTATGAGGAACTGCGGATGACTCAGTTGGCGTTGATTCAGGCGGAGAAGATGGAGTCCATCGGGCGCTTGGCGGCGGGCGTGGCACACGAGGTGAAAAACCCATTGGCGATGCTATTGATGGGGATTGATTACTTGGATGGGCTGCCAAGGGACATCGATGTAAATTTGGAGGAGATTTTGAAGGAGATGCGAACTGCGGTGATGCGTGCTGAGGGCATTGTGCATGGATTGGTTGATTTTTCAGCGCAGAGGCAGTTGGAGTTTTCCAGGGTGGATATGAATTTCATCGTGGACAGTTGTTTGCCGTTTTTGCGACATGAACTCACGCGTGATCGCATTAAGTTGATAGTCGATCAGGCGGATGACTTGCCCGACATGATGGTGGACGTCCAGAAGTTTGAGCAGGTAGTCATCAACTTGGCGATTAACGCGATTCACGCGATGGTGGATGGCGGTGGAGAGTTGAAGCTGCGGACTCGGTGGAAAGTTCTCAAGGGTATGTCATCAGATGATGGACGTAGGACACGCGAACATTTACGAAACGGCGATACAGTCACCGTGCTGGAGATTGAGGACACGGGGCCCGGCATTCCGAAGGAGAATCTGTCGCGCGTGTTTGATCCATTTTTTACGACCAAGGCGACAGGTGAGGGAACCGGGCTCGGGCTATCGATTTGTAAGAAAATTATCGAGCTTCACCATGGTTTGATCCGGATTGACTCCGAAGAGGGGCGCGGTACTAAAATCTCACTGACGATAAAAGCGGTGACAGGCGATCGGAAAAAAGACAGTGAGTATCAGGGGGTGCGGGATTTTGAGAAGTGAGAATGGATGCCTGTTTTCTGGTTGGAATCAGGCATAGGGCTTGTGGGGGACCCCAAAAAAGCGAAACGAATTTGATTGATTTGAAATTTGGGGATTGGAGGAAGTGCGCTCACCTGATAGATTTTCTGTAAGTGAGGGGTAACAACCTCTGGTTGTGCGGGATATCTGTACAACGAATATAGCAAGGAGTGAAGTATGGTTAAGAAACGCATTCTATTGGTAGATGATGAAGCTGGCTTCACCCGCTTGGTGAAGTTTAACCTAGAGCGCACCGGAAAATATGAGGTGAAAGAGGTGAACCAATCAACCCATGCAGTGCAGGCAGCTCAAATCTTCGATCCGGATTTGATCTTACTCGACGTAGTAATGCCTGGTATGGACGGCGGCGATGTGGTGGCAGAGCTTCGCAAGCGTCCGCATCTGGCGCCGATTCCAGTGATCATGCTGACCGCATTGGTCGCCAAGGGTGAATTGAGTCGCAACGCTGTCGCCGAGAGCGGTGATTTAGTGATGATAGGCAAGCCCGTGGATATCGTGACGCTCATTCATTGTATTGATGAGGCGCTCTACTTCCACGAGGATGGCCAAGGTGAATCGGAGTAAGAAGTCACATAGTGAACAGTCTCATTGCTTGGGTGAAGAACGATGGCGGCGTGACATTAGCAAGCATGCGGCAAGTGCTCCGAGCACGAGTGACTTGGGTTCTGGGATCGCTGACGTTTTAACGTTCGGCTCGATCGTCGTATAGCCAAGATCACGCAGCGATCCAAGAGTTGTGTCAGAGAGGAAGGTGCTGCCAGAAAGCACACCGGTCATCAGGGCGTCGTCGAGAGATTCGCCGATATTTGGACCGTTGACGACGGTCGGTGCGGGGCCCCCATCTCCGGGCTGCGCGTCGAAACCTGCGACATCCTCAATAGCAAAGTTGTCGGTGACTTCATTCCAGTGACCGTTCGCTGTGCCTGGCGAGCCATCAAGTTCGACGGGGACGAATGAGCCACTTTGTCCAAACTCGTTATTGTAGAACGCGACGCCGTTGGCACCGGTGTATTGCCCCGTGCCGACATCGTAGAGGTTGTTGAGTTCCCACAAAGTCCCCAGCCCGAGGATGTGACCGACTTCGTGTTTGATCACAAATTCGTTGAGAATCCCTGTTGTGGTGGCGTTTGGATGGACGTTGAACGAGGCCAAGCCTTGGGTCACATAGAGGTAAGTGACGCTGTTGTAGGAGAAGAAATTACCGAGCCTATGTCCGGCGAGAACTGGTTTCTAGCCGGGCTTGAGAAGAATCAGGGCGAGACGACGGCTCGTCGACCCTTGGCGATGAGGTAGTCCTTGTTGAGCTTCGCGATGTTATCCGCAGAGATCAATTTCGGGCAAACGGCTTCGCACTCGTAGTGATTGGTGCAACCACCGAACCCTTCGGCGTCCATTTGGTCGACCATGCTGATGACTCGCTTATCGCGCTCGACCTCGCCTTGTGGGAGGCGGTTGAGGTGTTCGACTTTGGCAGATACGAAGAGCATGGCAGAAGCGTTAGGGCAGGCAGCGACACAGGCGCCACAACCGATGCAGGCCGCAGCGTCGAATGAGGCATCTGCCTCATCTTTCGGGATTGGCATTGAGTTGGCATCGACGGCAGAACCAGTGCGGACAGAAATGTATCCTCCTGCCGCGATGATGCGGTCGAAAGCTTCGCGGTCGGTGACCAGATCCTGTTGGACGGGAAATGCGTTGGCGCGGAATGGCTCGATGTAGATGGTGTCGCCATCGTTGAACTTCCGCATGTGGACCTGGCATGTGGTAATGCCACTGTCCTTACTGTGAGGCACGCCATTGATGGTCAGTGAACACGCTCCGCAAATGCCCTCGCGGCAGTCGTGGTCGAATGAGATCGGACGTTTGCCATCGTTGATCATCTGCTCGTTTACGATGTCGAGCATTTCGAGGAATGATGCCTCCTCCGGGATATCGGGGGATTGAATGGTATCAAGCGTTCCGGCATCGGTGGGGCGTTCTTGGCGCCAGACTTTGAGAGTGAGCTTCATTTTAAAGTTAAAGGTTAAAAGTTAGATGTTATAAAGTGGGAGGCAATATGGCCACTTGTGGTGGCTATCGGCTGGTGAGGAGTTCGCGGGCGGTTTTCCAGGCGAGCGCGGCACATTCGGAGCGTGCTGGGAATCGGCGGATGCTCAAGAGAGCGTTGCGGTTGGAAATGTCTTCGGTGGCTTCGTATGGGGTGTTGAGCTGGTTTAAAAACTCATCGATCGCGGCGAGTGCTTGTTCGGTGGATTTGTTGGAAAGGTCGTCGACCGCAAGTGCGGCGGATGCTCTGCTGATGGCGCATCCATCTCCGATGAAATGAAGTTGACCGGTTTGCCCGTGACCGATGTCTTCAGGCTGTGCGATAATGGTCACTTCGTCTCCGCAGAGAGGATTGGTGTGTTTTTTAAATAGCTGGTCGGCAGGGACGTCTTTGAGTTCGTGTTTCGGGTGTTTGTGAAGCTGGAGAATCAGGTCCTGGAAGATCTCGTGGCTCACTGCGTTCGCGGTTATTAGTTATTAGTTATTTGTTATTTGTTAAGTTGAGTGCTGCGAAGTTTTGTTGGGTTCGACGGGTAACTTTTAACCGATAACTTATAACGGGTAACCTACTTATACGATCTGGTCGACAACTTGACAGATTCGAAGTTGAGCCACTCTTTGTGAAGTTTTGGTGAGTTGCCTGGTCCGGTGTGTTCCCATGCGGCGACATAGGCGAACTTATCGTCGTGGCGTTTGGCTTCACCGGCGGAGATGAAGCCGGATTTCACTTCTTCGTCGGCTTCGGTGTATTGATGTTCTTCGCGGAAGTGTCCGCCGCAGGATTCTTCGCGGTCGAGGGCGTCGTAGCACATGACTTCGGCGAACTCGAGGAAGTCGGCAACGCGCCCGGCTTTTTCAAGTTCGGGGTTCATGTTGTCGACGGTTCCCGGGACCAAAACGTTGCTCCAAAATTCCTCGCGGATGCGTGGGATTTCTTTGAGTGCTTTTTCCAGTCCTGCCTTGTTTCGTGCCATTCCACAGTAATTCCACACGACCTCGCCGAGTTCCTTGTGGAAGGAATCGACGGAACGCTTGCCCTTGATGTTGATGAGTTTTTCCATCCGCTCGCGCACTGCCTGCTCGGCTTCTTTGAAGGCTTCGTGTGTGGTATCTACGCTGCCTGCTGTCTGCGAGGCAAGGTATGGGGCGATGGTGGTTGGGATGACGAAGTAGCCGTCGGCGAGTCCCTGCATCAGCGCGGATGCGCCGAGACGGTTCGAGCCGTGGTCGGAATAGTTCGCCTCGCCGAGGACGTGAAGTCCCGGGACGTTCGACATGAGGTTGTAGTCCACCCACAGCCCGCCCATCGTGTAGTGGACGGCTGGGTAAATTTTCATCGGCTGAGCGTATGGGTTCTCACCGGTGATCTTCTCATACATTTGGAAGAGGTTGCCGTAACGGGAGCGGATGGTGTCTTCGCCGAGGCGCTCGATGGAGTCCTTGAAGTCAAGGAACACACCCAGTCCGGTTGGAGCGACGCCGCGGCCTTCGTCGCAGACTTCCTTCGCTGCGCGTGAGGAAATGTCGCGTGGTGAAAGGTTACCGAACGATGGGTATTTGCGCTCAAGATAGTAGTCGCGATCATCTTCGGCAATGTCGGACGCTTTTTTCTTCCCTTCGCGGATGGCCAGTGCGTCTTCTTTGGTCTTGGGCACCCAGATTCGTCCGTCGTTGCGGAGCGACTCGGACATCAGAGTGAGCTTTGACTGGTAGTCGCCGCTGACTGGGATGCAGGTCGGGTGGATCTGAGTGAAGCAGGGGTTCGCCATGTAGGCGCCTTTTTTATGAGCACGGTAGGCGGCCATGACGTTACAGCCCATGGCGTTGGTGGAGAGGAAGAAGACGTTGCCGTATCCGCCGGTGGCAAGAATCACGGCATCGGCTGCGTGGCTGCGGATCTCACCGGTGACCATGTCGCGAACGACGATGCCCTTTGCGTGACCGTCGACTTTGACGAGATCGAGCATTTCGGTGCGGGTGTGCATCTTGACGCCGCCTGCGTTGATTTCTTTTTCGAGGGCTTGGTAGCAGCCGATGAGAAGCTGTTGGCCGGTTTGGCCACGGGCGTAGAATGTGCGGGAAACCTGCGCGCCACCGAATGAGCGGTTGTCGAGCAGTCCGCCGTATTCACGGGCGAATGGTACGCCCTGCGCGACGCATTGGTCGATGATGTTGTTACTGACTTCCGCGAGGCGGTAAACGTTCGACTCGCGTGAGCGGAAGTCGCCGCCCTTGATCGTATCATAGAACAAACGCCAAACCGAATCGCCGTCGTTGCGGTAGTTTTTCGCGGCGTTGATTCCACCTTGTGCGGCGATTGAGTGCGCGCGGCGCGGACTGTCCTGATAACAGAAGCAGTCGACTTTGTAGCCGAGCTCGGAGAGGGTCGCAGCAGCGGCGCCACCGGCGAGGCCGGAACCGACGACGATGATCTTGAATTTCCGCTTGTTGGCCGGGTTGATGAGCTTGGAGTTCGCTTTATGCGATGTCCATTTGTCCTTGAGCTCGCCGGAAGGTGATTGACACGGCGGTGTGTCGGACTGCGGTTTTTGCTGAGTGGTTTCTTTGACCATGATATTTAGTAGCGGGTAGCCGGTAGGAAGTAGCGAGGAATTCTATTTCACAAGGCCGAACATGACGGCAAGAGGGACAGAGGCGAACATCGCCCAAATAATAAATGCGTAGGCTTTTCCGAAGATTTCGACGCCGCACTTCGAGCGGTCGCTGCGGAGACCTAAGGTTTGGAAGACGGAGGCGACGCCATGTGAGAGGTGGAGGCAGAGGAGGCTGATGCCGACGAGGTAAAAGAGCGTCGCAGGAATGAAGCTGAATCCTTCGATGACCATTTTGTAAACGTCGTGTGCGTGGGTGCCGTCGGCGAGGATGGTTTCATAGGCGGCGCTGTCGAAGCCATGCCATACGCGGACGGTGTAGTGAAGGATGTGGTAGATGACGAAGCTGAGAATCACCAGGCCGGACACGATCATGGTCTTGCTGCCTGAGGAACTCGCCATCGATGTTTTCATCGCGTATTTGGCACCGCGTGCGGCGCGGTTTTGGCGGGTCAATTGAATGGTCGCCACGATATGAATGATGAAAGCCGTGAGTAATCCGATACGGAACACCCAGAGAACAGCGCCGTGGCCGACGGTGCGCAGGAAGAGCGCATACTCGTTGATGGCTTCGGCACCGGAGAAAACCAAAAGGTTACCGATGGCGTGGGCAGGTAGGAAACCAAGAATAGCCACCCCAGTGAGGGCGACGACGATTTTTTTGCCGATGGTGGATGCGTAAAATGTTCGCAACTGGGTTAGCGGATTGGCGGAGTCGCTCATGGAAAAGTGGTGGAGTCGGGTGCGAGATAGGTGATGTGCTTCGAGGTTGTGGGCACATTATCGCTAATCTGTTAAAGTCTTACGCGTGATGATGCAAGACCGTTGATGAGGTTTGCGATATTTTGAGTAGATGCTTAAAAAGACGAATATCTTAAGATTTCTTGCATCTTTGGGAATTTTCACCTGGATATTGAGGTGGGGAAGAGAAAGGAAATCTCAACTTTTCAGATTTGTGCTTGTAGTCGTGGATGGCTTTCCTAGGTTCGGGCATGCGCTATTTTGCACAATTGCTGAAAAAACTGCCGGCACATCTTGTATGGATGATGATTTTGTTCGTGTTCGCAGCTCCGACGAGCGCGTTCGCCCAGGACGGAGGGATGAACAAGGGTGGCTTGGATCAGAAGATTGATGAATGGTTGAAGCTGCCCGCTGAATGGCTGGAAGCGGTGATTTTTTATAGCATCCCGGTGACCTCGCAGCAAAGCCTGCCGCTGGTGCTGATTTTGCTCGCGGGGACGGCGGTTTTTCTCACGGTCTATTTCAAGTTCGTCAACGTACGACAGTTGCCGTTGGCCTTTCGCACTGTTCGGGGAAAATATTCCGGCAAGAATGATCCGGGGGAGATTACCCATTTCCAGGCACTGACTGCGGCGCTTTCGGCGACAGTGGGTCTTGGGAACATTGCGGGTGTGGCGATCGCAGTCGGTATTGGTGGCCCTGGGGCAACATTCTGGATGATTCTCATGGGGATCTGTGGAATGACCACCAAGTTCTGTGAGTGCACTCTTGGTGTGAAATACCGTAAGATCGATGAGAATGGGAAGGCGCACGGTGGTGCGATGTATTATTTGCAGGACGGGTTGAAAGAGCGGGGGCTCGGTGGGCTGGGCAGGGTGCTGGCGATCTTCTTCGCGGTGGTATGTATCGGGGCGACGCTAGGAGCGGGGAACATGTATCAGGCGAACCAAGCGCACTCGCAGTTTGTCACCAACTTTGGGTCGGAGTTTGATATCGGGATGTTGAGTAACGGATATGTCTTCGGCGGTATTCTCGCGTTTTTCGTGGCCTTGGTTATTATCGGAGGGATTAAATCCATCGCGCGGGTGACATCGGTTCTGGTTCCGTTGATGTGCGGAGTCTATATCATCGCGGGCTTTGTAATTCTAGGCAGTCATCTGGAGGGTATTCTTCCGGCTTTCGGTGAAATCATCAGCAGTGCGTTCTCCAACGAGGCAATGACCGGTGGCTTTGTCGGGGTGTTGATTCAGGGCATCCGACGTGCGGCCTTCTCCAATGAGGCGGGTATTGGCTCCGCGCCGATTGCTCACGCGGCGGTGAAAACCAAAAAACCGGCAAGTGAAGGTCTGGTAGCCTTATTGGAGCCATTCACGGACACCGTGGTGGTGTGCAGCATGACAGCTTTGGTGATTGTGATCACCGGGCAGTGGAAAGTCGATGCAGTGGCCAAGGCGGACGGGATTGCCTTGCTCGACAAGAAAGAAGGGATCGAACAGGTGGTCACGCTCGCGGTGGGAGACGAGTTGCGACTACTTCACACGAAGGATAAGGATGGATGGCAGGAGGCCAAACACCTTCAGTCTGAAACAATGGGTTGGATTAATATCGATCAGGCGAAGCTCGATGAACAATTTGAGATGCGACTCGATATTTCAAAGACATCGGCAGCTTTTGGCGAGAAAATTACGTGGTTCCCGTGGGTGTTGACTGGTGCGGTGATACTGTTTGCGTTCTCGACGATGATTTCATGGTCCTATTACGGTGAGCAAGGGTTGATATATCTGATGGGGAGGCGTAACCCCAAGGCGGTATTGATCTACAAGCTGGTGTTTTGCGGATTTGTGGTCATCGGGGCGGCAGCGTCGTTGGGCAACGTGTTGCGAGTATCCGACGCGCTGTTGTTTGCGATGGTGATTCCAAACATGATCGGCCTGTATATTCTGCTGCCAGTGGTGAAGAAGGAGTTTGCCGATTTCCAGGAGCATGCGCGAAAGGTGGACTCCGGTGAGAAAACACTGGATTGATGGGAAAGCATGGCACGGAAATACGAAATTAAGAAATCAGCCCCTTCCAACCGGACGGGGATTGATTTTCGCGCGGAGCTCAACGACGAGCAATTCGCGGCGGTGACATCGCGTCCGGGTCCTGCCCTGGTGATCGCAGGTGCGGGTTCGGGCAAGACGCGAACGCTGACCTACCGGGTGGCGTATTTGTTGGATAACCACATCGACCCGCGTAGCATTTTGCTGCTGACCTTTACCAACAAAGCGGCCAGGGAAATGCTCGATCGGGTGAAGGACTTGGTGCCTTTCGATCTCTCCGAGTTGTGGGGAGGAACATTCCACTCGATTGGCAATCGCTTGCTGAGGCGTCATGCGGATCTCGTTGGGCTGGAGCGCAATTTCTCTATTTTGGATAGTGATGACCAGAAACAGATGATGAAGCTCGCCATTGCAGAGGCGGGGGTGGACACCAAGTCGCGCCGCTTTCCGAAGCCGAAGATCCTGATGGATATCTGCAGCTACGCACTGAACACACGCCAAGAAGTGAGTGAGGTGATTCCTTGGCGTTATGCGTATTTTGCCGAACTGACCGAGGAGATCGAGAACGTTGCGGCGGCCTACACAGAGTTGAAATTGAAGTCCAACTCCGCGGATTTCGATGACTTGCTGTTTCTCGCCTACCGATTGTTCAAAGAGTATCCCGATGTGCTGCAGGCTTATCAGGAACGGTTCAAATTTGTGCTGGTCGACGAGTACCAAGACACCAACCTCTTGCAGGCGGAACTGATCGATATGCTCGCCGCCAAGCACAAAAGCCTGATGGTTGTCGGCGACGATGCGCAGTCGATCTACTCGTGGCGCGGGGCGAATTTTGAAAACATCCTCAAGTTCGCAGAGCGATACGAAAAGGCCAAGACCTACAAGATCGAGACCAACTATCGCTCGGTGCCGGAAGTGCTCGAAGTGGCGAACGCCTGCATCGCCTGCAATGTGAAGCAGTTCCCCAAGGCACTGCAACCCGCGCGGAAAAGCGCCGAGGCGAAGCCGGTGTTGGCGAATGTCTCCGACCCTCGCGAGCAAGCGAGTTTCGTCGCCCAGCGCGTGCTTGAGCTTTACGACGAGGGCACGCCGTTTGATGAGATTGCGGTTCTCTACCGTGCGCATTTCCATTCGATGGAAATCCAGATGGAGTTCACCCGTCGCGATATTCCGTTTCGTCTCACCAGTGGTCTGCGTTTCTTCGAGCAGGCACACATTAAGGACGTGGCTGCGTTCATGCGCTTTGCCGCCAACCCGCGCGACCAAATTTCCTTTCAGCGCCTCGCGTTGATGTTACCCGGCGTCGGTGCGCGCACCGCGGAAAAAATGTGGCAACAATGGGCGGCAGCGCTTCCCAAAGACGGGCCGGTCGTGTCCTTCGCCAAGGCGCTCAACGCCATCAAACCGCCCGCCAAAGGAGCCAAGGCGTGGGAGCAATTTGCCTACACCATGGATGAACTCGCGCCGGGTGGCACCCCAGCCACGCCCACCGCGATGATTTTCTCGGTGCTCGAGGGCAGTTACGACGACTACATGCGGTCGGCGTTCACCAACTACGAACACCGCAAACAGGATCTCCAGCAGCTAGAAGTCTATGCCGAAGATCAAAAGGACGTCGAAGAATTCCTCACCAATTTAGCACTGCTTGGTGGCGTGGATGTTGCCAATGGCGAGACCAAGGAAGAAAAAGATCGCGAAGCCGTCACGCTGAGCACCGTCCACCAGGCCAAAGGTCTCGAATGGGATGTCGTGTTCGCCGTCTGGCTCGCCGATGGAAAATTCCCCAACGACCGCGCCATCGATCAGGATGATCCGTCCTCCGTCGAGGAAGAGCGGCGACTGTTCTACGTCACGCTGACTCGCGCGAAGAACGAGCTCTACCTTATCTACCCCACAATATGGCCAACACCACATAGCGGGTCACAACTTCAACAGCCCTCACGCTTCATCGAAGAGCTCGAAGTCGAACTGTTCGACGTCTGGGAGATCGGCTCCGAACCCGCCGACCCCTGGGCGGGAACTTACGGTGATGATGATGAAGAGGACTTTCCGTTTTAAGAGGGATTGAAGTAGTTGGCCGCAAAAAGGCACAAGAGGCGCAAAAAATAGATAGCTGGTTAAGAGTGTCACAGCAGGAGTCCAGCGCTTGTTGCCAGAGTGGCCGAAGTGGTGACACTTTGGCCGGCCTTGCCTTGATTCCAAAATCGCAGAGTGTTCAATGATTGTTGATCATGCTGTTCACAGCATAGGTGGCGTTGAATGTTTAGGTTCCGTGGATGAGATTGGATATAGCGTTAGAACATCTGCCGTGCGGACAAGATTCGGGCTTGTTGTTTTGATGATGAGTGGCACACTTTGTGCATTCCAATGACAACGATGACTTCTCTTTCAGGTGACGACGACCCTTCCTCTAGGCGGGCGCGCATTATGGCGCGCGGCGGTGGCTTATTCACGCAATTTGAAATCTGGGTGAAGGAGGGCGCGTAGCGGGAGCGGATATGGGATTACTCATTTTTTATATTCTGCTGGCACTGGGTGTGTCGTTCGTTTGCTCGGTGCTCGAGGCGATTATCCTGAGCGTGACTCCAGGGTTCATTCAGACGGAGGTCGCGAAAGATAAGGGTTACGCGAAGCATCTCGCGAAGATGAAGAGCAATTTGGATCGCCCGATTTCTGCGATTCTGACGCTGAATACAATCGCTCACACGATGGGTGCGGCGGGTGCGGGTGCGCAGTGGAAGGCGATCTATCACGATACTGGTGAAGCCATTTTTGCCGGTGCCCTGATGTTTTTGGTGTTGGTGTTTTCGGAGATTATTCCGAAGACGATCGGGGCGAAATTCTGGCGTGTGCTGGCGAGGCCGGCGACGATGATTCTTCGTGGAATGGTCTGGGTGCTAACCTATCTGCCGCCGTGGCCGCTACCTGCGTTGGGACTCATCACGCGAATGGTTGGCGGTGAGCCTGAGTCGCACGGGGTGAGTCGCGCGGAACTTGCAGCGATGGCGGAACTTAGCTTGCAGTCGGGGCATTTGGAGGATGAGGAGAGTGAGATTCTACGGAATCTGTTTATGTTCCGCTCGTCGAAAGTCCGCGATATCATGACGCCGCGGACGGTGGTTTACGCGCAGCCGGAAGAAACACCGGTCGGCCTATTCCTCGATGAAGCGATGCGTACGCCATTCTCTCGTATCCCTGTTTTCAAAAAGAACCGAGATGATATTACGGGCTTTGTCTTGAAGAGTGATGTGATGTCGGCCCGTGTGCGTGGCGATGACGTGGGCAAGGCGCTGACGGAGTTTAAGCGTCCGATCAAGGTAGTGCCTAGCAGTGCGTCGATCTATCGGGTGTTTCAAATGATGAGTAAGGAAAAGGCCCACCTGATGCTGGTGGTCGATGAGTTCGGCGGTATGGAGGGCGTCGTCACCATGGAAGACGTGGTCGAAACCCTGCTGGGGATGGAGATCGTCGATGAAGCGGATCGCGCGGAGGATATGCAGAAATTGGCACGACGTCTGTGGAGCCAACGCGCCAAGGCGATGGGGTTGCGCATTGATGGTGACGGTGAGGAAGCAGAGGGGGAGAAGGGATGAGTTAGAAGGGATAAGCTTTCAGGAGGGCTAAGCGCTCAGCTGGGGTGCGTTTTCTTAGGCCACTTCTTCACGAAGTGATGAAATCAACCATTTCACTTTCCGATCGCGTCAGATCAATACCAAGATTTGGTATAAGGAATTGAGGGAAGTGCTTAATGTTTACACGAAAGATATTCCTATCCGAATTCCCATAACCATCGTAACCCTCGCTTTTCGCCGTGGAATCGAGTAGGCTTTCTGAGAATCCCTCTATCCTCTATCGTCCGGCAAGGAGGATGTCGTCGCGATCGAGGCCGGTGATTCTTTCCAAGGTTTTCACGGCGTAGAAAAGTGTGGCGATCATGATGAGCAGCACGGGCACGCCAATGACGACGAAGGACCAACCGGTGAGGCGAGCGACGGCGTCGTTGTAGAGTTCGCGGGCGTCAGATGCGACGACATCCACTGCACCGAGGAAATACATGGCAAGGAAGAAATTGAGGATGGCGGAGACGGCGAAGGCTCCTGCCATGGCAAGAGTGGACCTCCAGATGAGGCGTTTGAACTCACCCTGCTTACTGCGTTCGATGATGGCTTTGTCGATGCGCGGAAGGTCGAAAATATCCGGGTTGATGAGGAACACTTTGACCAATGGGGTGCGCATTTTCAGCGATACGAGGAATGACAGGCCGAGCATGACGGGGATGGCGGCCTCTTTGATGGCGAAGAGTAAGGCGGCCTTCGGGTGGATGGTGCCGTCTTCGTTCCAGACGGCGATGGTGATGCCTCCGGTCAGCAGCACACTTCCCAAACCGAGCACGGAGAATGGGTTGAGCTTGCGAGTGCGGACAAGATCGCGAATTCCGTAGGCGAGAGGGAGGCAGACGGCGATGGCCATGCCGATGTGGGGGCCCAGATGCCAAGGCTTGCTACCGTCTTTACCCAGGTAGCTGAGCGCCAGAATAGGGAGCAGGACGTTGATGAGGATATTTGCCAAGGGGTGCTCCTTGGGTGCTGGCGATGGATTTACGACGGTTTCTGACATAAGTTCAGAGAGGAAAGCGTGGATTTTGTGCGTATCGGCGCGGATTTGAGCCGAATTCACGAGCATCAAATAAGCGCGCTAGAGCCTAATTTGAAGCCAGAACTCACGAAAATTGCAAATAGATGGAAAAAAGATGGCAATCAGAACGTTTTTTCGATTGAAGTCGCCGCAAAGGATAGTCCATATTGTATGTCCCCTCTAGTCTCGCCCCTGGTATTCGATTTTATCGAGTATCAGAAGCTTAGCTGAAATTTTATCCACCCTCCGGACGTGAGTCTAAAGTCTCTTTTAGACTTCTATCCGGTTACTGCTCTTTGAGCAGATACTCACAGACCATTTGCCCTAGCATTAACTATTTATGTCGAATTTCGAATTAGACGGTGGAATTAAAATCTACCTTCGCGAGATCGGGAAAACCCCGTTGCTCACTCCTGCTGAGGAGATTGAGCTGGCTGCGCGTATCAAGAACGGAGATGAAGCTGCGCGTAAGCACATGATCCAAGCCAACCTTCGCCTTGTGGTGAAGATTGCCCAGGACTATGCCAACTACGGGCTGCCACTTCTCGACCTTATCTCTGAAGGAAATATCGGTCTGATGAAGGCCGTTGAACGTTTTGACCCCGCGAAGGGTGGTAAGCTGAGCACCTATGCTGCTTGGTGGATCAAGCAATCGATCAAGCGTGCATTGGCGAACCAGAGCAAGACAATCCGTCTGCCGGTTCACATGGTGGATAAGATTTCCAAGATGCGTCGTGTGGCGATGGTCCTCGCAGAGGAACTTGGTCGCGAGCCATCCGATGAGGAATTGGCGGAAGAGATCGGTATCGATCGTGCGAAGCTTGCTCACTTGAAGTCAGCCGCATTGCGTCCGGCCTCGCTTGACGCGCCGATTTCCGAAGATGACTCCACCGAGTTTGGCGAGATCGTCGGTGACGAGAATGCGCAGACTCCATTCGAGTTGCTCAGTCACAAGAACATGCACGGCCAGCTTGATGGCCTGTTGGAGTATCTTGACGAACGCGAGTTGAAAATTATCGAGGCGCGTTTCGGATTAAACGGTCAAAAACTGCGCACCTTGGAAGAGGTCGGGCAGGAGTTTGGCGTGACCCGCGAGCGTATCCGTCAGTTGCAGAACATCGCGCTGAAGAAGCTTCGTCGTGCGCTTCAAAAGCGTGAAGATCCAGGTCCTCGCCCTCTCCGCAAGGGCGGTGAGGATGACGATGATTACGATGATGATTTTGACGACGAAGATGGCGAGGAAATCTCCGCAGTGAAGTCGTTTGCCGCTAGCCCTGCAATGCGCTTGGCGCAAGAGCAAGCACGTGCACTCCAACCTGCTGAGCCACCGAAGAAGCGCGGTCGCGGTCGTCCAAGAAAGATAGAGAATGTCGATGCGGACGCTGCTCCGGCAAAGCCGAAAAAAAAGGGTCGTCCACCGAAGAAAAAAACCGCAGAGGCGGTGAAGGCTGGACGCCCGGTGAAGAAGAAGGCGGCGAAGAAGAACGAGTAATATCTTCTGATACAAGAGCTGACTTAAACGGTTAAGCTCAAATAGCAGTAGGATGGAAACACCACCACTACCACTCCGTGCATGTCGTGCGGAGAGAGATGATGAGCATATCAAATTGCTCATCGTCTTTCATTATGTGTTGGCTGGGTTCTGTGTGCTTGGGATTCTCTTCTTGTTTTTCCATTTCTACGTGATGAACACGTTCCTTGGAAACGAAGAGCTATGGAAAAATTCTCAGGAACAGCCCCCTCCGAAGGAGTTCTTCATGGTGTTCAAGTGGTTCTACGCGGTGATTGGGGGTGTCCTCATCGCGGGATGTGTGCTGAATGTTCTCTCTGCATTGTTCATGAAGCGTCGTGTGAACCGAGTGTTTTCGATGGTAGTCGCAGGGCTTAATTGTATTCAGGTGCCACTTGGGACGCTTCTTGGCGTGTTCACGATCGTCGTTTTGATGAAACCCACTGTGCAATCCACCTATCAAAATCAGTCGCTCGACAAATCGGAGCAGTGAAATGCTTGGCGGCGCACTTTGGATCACTTCTCTTCGATTGCCCTTGATCCCTTGTGGGGCGAGGCGATGATAAATCTATGTCCACGCCTTCAGATCAACCCACAACCGAGACGGTGGAAACACCGATGCCGGATTACACCGGTGTGAAATTCAAGGTCGGTAATGACAAGCTTGTCAAAGTGATGGGCTCCGCATCGGATCACTTGCGGGGCTTATTGAAAAAGCAGGGCCGACAAGACACTGGATGTCTGCGCATCGCGGTGATCGGTGGCGGATGCTCTGGTCTTCAATATCAGATGGATCTCGTCGATGGCCCACGCGATCGCGATATTATCGTTCCTTCAAATGGAGTGCGTGTGGTGATTGACCCGAAGAGTGCGCTCTTTGTCTCTGGATCCGAGCTTGAGTGGAGCGATGATTTGCAGAGTGGTGGCTTTAAAGTAACCAACCCCAATGCAGTGGTGACTTGTTCTTGCGGCGAGAGCTTTGCTGCGTAGTTGATTGGCATCATGGATTCTCCACCAATGCTTGATCATTTTGCGGCGCTTGAGTTGAAGAGGCAACTCAGCCTCTCAGCAGATGCCGTTCGCGAGCGCTTTCAGGAATTGAGTCGTGTCGCGCACCCGGATGCTGAGGGCGGGTCGGAAGAAAGGTATGCGGCATTGGTGGCTGGAGATGCGGTGCTTCGCGATCGTGCGCGGCGAATTATTCATTGGATGGCACTGCATGGTGTGACGCACGATCCTCGGGCGGTAGAACCCTCGCCGTGGGTTCCCGAGACTTTCGGAGCGGTGGCTGAAATGGTAAAGTCGGCGTCGGAGCTCGTGGTAAAGAGCGAAGCCGCAACGAGCGCTTTAGGTCGGGCTGTAGTCGATCGCGAAAAAGTGATGCTTACCGATTCGGTGAAGGAATTGCTCGATGAACTTCGCGGGCGTGCTACGGCGTTGGACAATCGTCTTGCTGAACTCGATTCGGGTGAGGAAGTGGAGATTGACGAGATTTCACGCCTTGCTGTGGATGCTGGATTTGTTCAACGATGGATTGATCAATTGCGCACGACGGTGGCGACGCTCGTATGAGAGAAGGACAAGGAATTATGGACACAGACGTTAGCACATCATCGCCAATCATCGGGATTGATCTCGGAACGACGAACTCACTGGTAGGTGCGGTAGTATCAGGGTTTCCTTTGGTTCTGGCGGATTCTGCCGGTGAGCAAAACACGCCGTCAGTGGTGTATTTTCCAGAGGACGGTGAGGTGGTTGTTGGCAGCGCTGCGGAACGAATGAAAGTGTTGCACCCCACGAGGACAGTGCATTCGGTGAAGCGTTTGATTGGACAACGTCCAGGCGAACCTGGTTGGCAGCCGGATTATCAAGTCGACTCAAGCGGTGGAGGTTTGGTGGTGAGGATAGCTGAACGAATGCTCACGCCTGTGGAGATCTCGGCAGAGATCCTGTCGGCGTTAAAACGAAAAGCCGAGGAGTCGCTCGAGGTTTCTGTGTCACGCGCGGTGATCACGGTGCCGGCGTATTTCAATGACGCACAGAGGAAGGCGACTATTGCCGCTGGTGAGATGGCGGGACTGACGGTCGAGCGGATTGTCAGTGAGCCCACGGCGGCCGCGCTGGCTTACGGGATGGATCGCCGGGAAGGTCGCCAGAAGATTGCGGTATTTGATCTCGGTGGTGGCACGTTTGATGTATCGATTCTCGAAATGAATGACGGTGTGTTTCAAGTCCTGGCTACCGCTGGGGATACACGTCTTGGTGGGGATGATTTTGATCGACTTTTGGTCGATAAACTGTGGTCGGAGTTTTCGAGGGTTAATGAGATATCGATCCCCTTGGCAGATACGGAAGTCACGGTGAGGGCACAGCTTCTTGATGCAGCGAAGTCGGCGAAGCATCGCCTGAGTATTGACGATACGGCGGAGGTTGAATTACCGTTTTTCTTCGACGGTAAACATTTGGAAGTGACTTTGGCTCGCCAGCAATTTGAGGATGGGTTGAAGGGGTTTCTCGATCGTTGCGCGGGGCATTGCCGTCAGGCGATGATGGATGCGGATGTCGAGCCGGCTGATCTTTCGGCGGCGCTGTTAGTCGGTGGGTCGACGCGCATCCCCGTGGTGAGACGCCTAGTTCGCGAGGTGTTTGAGCAGGAGCCGGACACCAGCCAAAATCCAGATCAGGTGGTGGCAAAGGGTGCGGTGGTTCAGGCAGGGATACTTGAGGGCAGTCTGCGGAATTTGGTGCTCGTTGACGTGACGCCGCGGTCTCTAGGGATCGAAACTTTTGGAGGTTTGATGAACGTCATCCTGCCCAGGAACTCGACCATTCCTGCGAAGGCGGGTGAAGTGTTTACCAATGCAGTGGACGGGCAGTCGGCGATGCGGGTTCGGATTTTGCAGGGCGAGCGAGAAATGGCAAAGGACAACTGGGAGCTCGGCCGCGTCGATGTTCCTTTTGCCGCTGCGAGTCGTGGACAAGCGAGGGTGGGTGTTCAGTTCTCCATTGATGCGAACGGCGTGCTTGAAGTGCTTGCTCGTAACATTCAGACGAATCAAGATACGGTGCTGCAGATTGAGAATTCTGCGGTGGATGTTGCTGATGAGCGGGTGGAGAAGATGATCGAAGAGAGCGTCGATCATGCGTTTGAAGATATGGCTGGGCGGGTGTTTACCGAGGCTAAGTTGAAAAGCGATGAATTACTGCCGGCGGTGGATGCGGCATTGACGGCACTTGGCGATGAAATCGATGTGGAGATGCGTGGGAGAATTGATGCGGCGGTGGTCAATGTCCGCTCAGCCTTGGAGAGTCAGGATGGTGCGCGATTAAAAGCGGCGAACCGCGAACTCGATGAGGCGACTGAGGAACTGGCGAGTCTTTTAGTCGAACGAGCGATGCTAGAAAGCATGGAGCGCAAAGGCTTGATTTAAGCGTATTGAATAGAAACCATAATGGTATCTCAAGCTTGGGAGCTTGCATGCCACGAAGTGCCCATCCACAATAACGAGACTGTTTTCCGATATTCCATATGAGCGATATTTTCTTTGAATGCCACAAGTGTTCCCAACCTCTGATTGTTGATGAAGAGGGGCGTGGTATGCACCTGGACTGCCCAAAGTGTGAAACGGATTTGGTGGTGCCGGAAGATGCTCCCATAGTCGATTTAGAGGAGGAGTCGCAAGAGGATGTGACCCCGTGGGAAGACGAGCAGCAGGTCGACGATGATGACATTGAATTTGATTGCCCACATTGCGGACAAATGTTGGTGGTGGGTAGCGACGCATTTGGTCTGCGGGTGGAATGCCCCACCTGCACCAAAGCAATGGTCATACCGACCAAAGAGCAGCTCGCCGCAACGAATGAACCACAGGAGGAATTATTAGCTATTTCAGAACCGGCGTTCGTTGAGCCGGAACCCGAGCCAGAACCCGAACCAGAGCCAGAGC
>JAGXGH010000139.1 GCA_024636835.1 Verrucomicrobiales bacterium
GGGTAACCGGTCGGCGGGATGAAATTCTCGGGGGTCTCTGTGTCACCGTGGTAACCGCCGCCGAGGCGATCGTTATGAATGATGCCGGGGCGTAGCTTGAGCAATTCAGCCAAGGGTTTGGCTCTCTCTGGCGTCATATAGTGCGGAGTGTCCCACCACAAAATATCCGGCTGATAGCGGGTTAATATCTCACGCACCTGCGGCACCGCGATATTCTTCAGATAATCGTCGTAGCTACCCTTGTGCGCCTCGTCCCAACCATCGCTTTCTTCATACCGCCACTTGGCACCACCCGGGTGCACCCAATCCTGTGAGTGCGAGTAATAGAGCCCGAACTTCAAACCCTTGGCTCGCGTGGCCTTGGCCAGTGGTGCGAGCAGGTCGCTCTTGACCGGCGTGGCATCGACCACATCCCAATCGCTGACCTCCGAGGGGTAGAGCGCAAAACCCTCATGGTGTTTGGCGGTGATCACGATATAGCGCATGCCCGCCGTCTCCGCCAAATCTACCCATGACTCCGGATCATAGTCCTCTGCGGTGAATTGCTCGGCATACTCACGGTAGCGCTTCACCGGTATTTCTGCTTTCCGCATAATCCACTCGGCATCGTGAACTCCTTCGTGCTCGCCCGCCGGCACCGCATAAATCCCCCAATGAATGAACATTCCGAACTTCGCCTCGCGCCACCATGCCATTCGTAGATCTCGCCGCTCCTTGGTCTCATTTGCATAGGGGTCACCCTTGAGCGCCTTGGAAGGCGTTTCGCCACCCTGAGCTAAAGCCAGAGCGACAATGAACGAAACCGCGAACAATCGTATTGGCATCACGTATTTCATAGTCATGATTACGGCTGCTCCTGAATGCCTCTTTCAGCATGAATACAGGTGGACGAGAAGAAAGATTTGTGAGCTGTAGCTCGCCTTACTTGCCTAAGCCTTTACGTTCGTAAAGGCTTTTTTCTTGGCGCTCGGTAGAGGTTTTTAGACGCAACTCATTTATGGCTAGAAAGCGATTGGTGTCGGTTTTTTCGCTATCGATGCGAAGGTATCGCCATTCGACTTGTTTCTCCTGTGGGATGATGAATTCCTTACCGAGCGTGGTTTCTCCTGACCAGAGGGGATGCCATTTTTCACCGTCTTTGATGCGGCCCGAGACTTTCACCAAATAGGTTTGTTCTGTGCCTTGATAGGGCTCGATGGTGATGGCATCGATGAGCGCTGGCGTTTCCAAATCGATCTCGATGAACGCGGGTGTGCGACCGAACCAGTGAGTAAAACTGGAATCGTCAGAGAGGTTTTTGCCAACACTGCGGGTGCTCGATGTGTTGGTCACATTGAGGAATTTCTTGGCTCCCTTGTAGTCGAAACTCACCTTGTCTTCGGTTTTTCCGCTACGCGCGGTGAGGGTATTCTTTCCAAGCGTCATCGTGATGGGCCAAGTAAAGTCTTTGGTCTTCGTGCCGAGAGATTTGCCGTTGTGAATGAGTTCGACTTCCTCGAAGTTGGTGAACACGCGCGACGTGATTTCTGCCGGTCCATAGCGCTCGGTCCATGCGCTCGATTGAAGATGCAGCACCGGCTCTTTGCCAAAACGCGCTTTCCAAAGGTAGAAGGCGTCTTTCTTCTCGCGGCTAAACGTGACTAATCCCTTTTGGTTCACATGCGGAATGCTGTCGCGGCGTTGGGATGAACCAAAATCGGCAAACGCCCACCAATTGAATCCTGCGAGCCATGGCATCTTGTCCATCTGATCGAAGTGAGCTTCGAGGAATACCACCTGATACTCTTCAGTGAAATCGTAGCGAGCCGGAGTGGCGCTGTGCAGGCGACGGTCAGAACCAGCACCAAACTCCGTCACCAAGATGGGTTTATCCGGATTGAGTTGGTGGAGATGTTTGAGGCGGTCGGTGAGACCGTAGAGATTTTCGCCATACCATCCCTGATAAATATTGTAACCATTGAGGTCGGGTATATCCATCACACCGAGCTTCGATGGGGTTTCGCTGTCATTCGAAACGAGGAGCGTTTTGCGCGTGGGGTCGAGTTGGTGAATCAGCTGGTGGAGGTTTGAGATCATGTCGTAGCAACGCGCTTTGCCGTCGCCTCTATCTTGCATGTGGATCTCATTGCCCATGCCCCAGACGATGACACATGGGTGGTTGATGTGCTGGGTGACCATCTCCTTGGCCATTGTGTAGGTGTTCTTTTCAAACTCGGGTTCGAAGGTCGCGTTATTGACGAACGGAATTTCTTCTTCTACCAGGATGCCCAGTTCATTGCAGCGCTGAAGTATGTAGTCGTTCTGCGGGTAGTGAGCGAGCCGCAGGTAGTTGACGCCGATCTCCTTCATCAACTCGAGGTCGGTGTTGTGATGATCGTCGCTGAGTGCGTTCCCGAATCCTTCGCGGTCTTGGTGGCGGTTGGTGCCGATCAGGCGGTAGGGTTTTCCATTGAGGAAGAAGCCCTCGTTGGGAGTGAATACAAACCAGCGAAACCCATGCTGGACACGGACGTGGTCGATAGGTTTTCCGTCGTGTACAAGCGTGAGTTTGAGGGTGTAGAGCGCAGGAGATTCCGGGCTCCATAATTGAGGCTGTTGGATGGCTGGAAAGGCGATCGTGCTCGTGGTGTTTTCATTGGCGTCGATTTGCACGGCTTGTTGTGCCCTTGCCACCAGCTTGCCGTCGGGTGCGAGCAGCTCTGCAACGATCGTTCCCTTCATCACGCTGCTACTTCCATTCGAGAGCGTGGCTTTTACTTGGGTCGTAGCCTGCCTTTCCGTAAGCTCCGAATTCCAAACATGGATACCTGTACCTCCAAGTTCGTTGCGAGAGAATCCAGCTACTGGTGCCGTAATCAGTGTGACCTTGCGATAAAGACCGCCGTATTGGTTGAAGTCGCCGGAGAGCGGGATACGCATCTTGTCGTGCGCATTGCTGACACGAATTGCAACACGGTTTTTGCCAGGGCTTAAGTGAGGCGTGAGTTCGCAAGTGAATGCCGTGTACCCCCCCACGTGTTGAGCAATCGCTTGGCCATTAAAAAACACCTCCGCCGATTGGCCGGCGCCTTCGAAGCGTAAGTAGTAGCGTTGCTCCTTGGGAAGTGTTGCAGATAAAATCTCAAGATTCTTCACATACCATGAAGCATCCTGGCGGTAATCTTTCGATGTCAGCGTGTCTTTCGCATTCCAACTGTGAGGCAAGGTGACCGTGATTGAATCCGTTCCTTCCATAGGCGGACTCACCGCATTCGACTCGATGTAGTGCCAGTCACTGTTGAGAGCTTGGACATTATCCCATGTCTCCCAACGTGGTGGTGCTGCGATGGCGGTAGCCGCTGAACAAGCCAAGGCAAACAGGGGTTTCAAATGGCGGTAAATAGACATGGGGTAATGATAGCAACGAATCGTTCTTGGTCTGAGTAATTTTTCAACAGACCATCACGTATTGCCATCACCCCTATGAATATCAACCATCGCAGCCTGCTGAGGCAGAACTGTTTCATTTGGCCGTTATGGCCTTGTTGTCTTTGACCGCTTGTCGATGTGCGCCCATGGAGAACCCACTCTTCCCAAGCCATCCATCATCGGAATAATCGCTGATCGCATGGGTTACAGCGTGCTAGGAACTTGTCACCCGTTACAGACCAATATATCATCACAGCATGACACCAGCTTGGCTAAAACGCTTGGGACTAATGGCAGTCTCTACCTGCATCGCCGCGGAAGTCCCCAAAGAAATCGAGGACGCATGGATCACCCAGATCAACAAGCTGCCACCGCGCAGTAATCATTGGCCGCAGCCCGATGCGGAGACCGCAAAGATATCCTCCTATGCCGAGGGGCCGTGGCTACGTTCACTCAACGGCGATTGGAAATTCCACTGGTGTTCGGAACCACAACAGCGGCCTCTGGATTTTTCTGAAGCGGACTTCGATGCCAGTTCGTGGAAAACCATCCCTGTGCCATCCACCTGGGAACGTGAAGGCTACGGCACGCCGCTCTATGTGAACATCACCTACCCTTTAAAAGTCGATCCCCCACGAGTGATGGGTGAACCCGATCCGAGTTTCACTTCCTACAAAGAACGCAATCCGGTCGGCTCTTACATCCGCGAATTCGAGGTGCCCACCGAGTGGGATGGCATGCGCACGATCCTTCACTTCGGTGGCGTGCGCTCGGCGATGTTTGTGTGGGTCAATGGGAAGAAAATTGGATACTCGCAGGGCTCGCGCCTACCCGCCGAATTTGACATCACCGACGCCCTTCAACCCGGCACCAACCGTCTGGCGGTGGAGGTTTACAAGTTCAGCGACGCCTCTTACATAGAGGACCAAGACTTCTGGCGGCTCAGCGGGATTTACCGTGATGTATTTCTCACTGCCATGCCGAAGGATGGCTTGTGGGACATCTATGCACAGCCGGAAGTGGATCTAAAAAACCAATCAGGACGGATCACTCTACAGACCACTCCAATGCCCGGGACAAACCCGCAGTTGGCCATGGAGGTCTTCGATCCGGCAGGCAAACTCGTGGCATCTGGAACGGATACCGTTGAACTGCAAAACGTCGAACTCTGGTCACACGGAAATCCTGCGCGTTACTCCGTCGAGGTGACAGTGATCGCAGATGGCAATACCATCGAAGTGTTTCGACTTCCCGTCGGCTTCCGCAAGCTCGAGGTGGTTGGCGAGGAACTGCATTTCAACGGTCACCCGTTCAAAGTACGCGGAGTCAACCGGCATGAGTTCTTTCCGCATACCGGCTACGTGCTCGATGAAAAGCTCATGCGACGTGACCTTGAGTTAATGAAACAGGCGAACATCAATTTCGTCCGCAATTCCCACTACCCATGCGACCCTCGATGGTATGAGCTGTGCGATGAAATCGGCATGCTGGTGATAGATGAAGCCAATGTGGAATCCCACGGCCTGAGCTATCACAAACGCGTGCTACCGGGCGATCATGAGGACTGGACCACCGCCGTGGTCGAGCGGATGAAACGCATGGTCATCCGCGACCGCCAGCATCCTTGCGTGGTGATGTGGTCGTTGGGCAATGAAGCCGGCTACGGCAATTCTTTCATGGCGATGCGTGAGGTAACGCACAAGACCGACCCGGAAAAACGCCTCATCCAATACGCCGATATGAACCGCGCGGCAGACGTCGACAGCCAAACCTATCCATCGATTGCCTGGCTCAAACAACACGTCAAAGGCAAGGGGAAACGCAAGGGCGAACACGGTGAGAAAAGTCACGAAGAACAACACGGTCCCTACCCGTCCGGCCGACCGTTTCTCATGAACGAATACGCGCATGCGATGGGCAACAGCATCGGCAATTTTCAAGACTACTGGGATCTGATCAACGCTGAGCCGATGTTAGCCGGCGGCTTTATCTGGGACTGGGTGGATCAAGCGCTCTACCGCGACCGAAACGACCCAAGCAAGGGCTTTGTTTACGGCGGCGACTTTGGCGACACACCGAACAATTCAAATTTCTGCATCAATGGCGTCATTGCCGCCAACCGCACCATTCATCCACATTACCACGAGGTAAAAAAAGTCTATCAACCCGTCGCCTTTGACGGGGCGAAACTGAAATCAGGTCAACTGGTTCTACGTAACCGCGATCTCGACCAAGGGCTCGGGCATCTGCAACTCGACTACATCCTCGAAGCTAATGGCGAGAAGATGGCGAGTGGCTCACTACCACTCCCAACCATCCCGCTCGGCCAAACAGGCACGGTTGATATCAGCGACATCATCAAGCAAAAGGCAGTGTACGGTGTCGAACAGTTCGTCACCTTCCAACTCAAATTACGAGAGGCGAGCTCCTGGGCACCCAAAGGACACATCGTCGCCTGGGAACAGTTCACACTTGCGCCATGGCTTGAACTGAATCGAGTGCTCCCCAGAGGCACTATCAAAACGGAGGAGACGGATGAGAGCTTCATCGTGCATGACTCCTTCAATTCAAACGACGTCGATATCGCTGTGGCGTTTTCGAAAAAATCCGGCCTACTGAGTTCTTACAAAATCGAAGGCGTCGAAATGCTCAAACAACCCATGCGCTGGAACTTTTGGAGAGCACTCACCGACAACGACGAGGGCTGGAAAGTCGATCAGAAACTGGGAGCATGGAAGAAGGCTGGCAGTCAAGTGGTGGTAAAATCCATGACGCTCGAACACAGGAATACGAACCTATACCACGACACTCCAGCCATATTGATCTCCTGCAAGGCTAAAATCCCACAACGCGGGGTAAGCATCGTTCTAAATTACACCGTTTTAAAACTCGGCATCATCCGCACCGAATGCAACTTTGAGTTCGATGCAAAAAAAGGTTCACGCCAACCGGATCCACCACGTTTAGGCATGCAATTCGCAGTGCCCGAGGACTTCGACCAACTGGCATGGTATGGCCGCGGGCCACACGAAAACTATTGGGACCGTAAGACCTCCGCACCCATCAGCCGCTATGAATCGACGGTTAGCGAATGGGTCACGCCCTACGTCAGACCCCAGGAAAACGCCAACCGCTGCGACATCCGCTGGATCGAACTGACCAACGATGCCGGCGACGGACTGCGTATCGACGGCACACCCGAGACCCCACTCTCTGTCAGCGCCTGGCCTTATTCCATGGACGACCTCGCCACAGCCACTCACAACTTCGAACTGCCCAAGCGAGATTTCATCACCTTCAACCTCGACCACCTCCAGATGGGCGTGGGTGGAGACAACTCATGGGGCCTACCGGTGAACGACCCCTACCGAATCATGCCCGACAATACCTACGAATGGAGCTTCACCCTCTCGCCACTTCGTCCCTGAATAAGTAAATTTAACACCGACTGACAACTACCAACGCGCCCCTATAGGAGTAATCGCTCTTTTGAATAAACACATCACTATTCGTCGCTCACAAATAGTTATCGATCAACCACCCCCACACCCGGTCGCGTCAGATCAATACCAAGATTTAGTATAACGATCATCCGCAAGCAGCTCTCAACACGACTACACACATCAAGATTCATTTCCTCCGTGCTCTTGATGGTAAAACCGGCTTCCCCTTTTGGGCCTTTTGTGAATTTTTCGACAAAAAAACCATCCCATCAATCCGTCTCTAGCTGCCTATCAAGCCAATCCGCCCAGTGCGGCTCGTCGATCCAATCACCATCCTCGCCTCGCGTTGCGAACCAGATCGTCCTACCACTTTCTTTCCATGGGTCGATCACTAGTCCATCGTGAAACTCACCACCAACAGGGACGATGACGACGCAGTTATGTTCGTGGAATTTCCGCCCTTTGTCGCGTCCGCCGCAATGAACCTTGAAGTGTCTCAGCGGGTGCGGATAGAGCTGAGCGTAAAGGTAATGCTGGTAATGCCAACACAGCCCCCATTCGTGAATACCAAGGTTCACTAAACAATTATTCCACCAGGATGGACGCACAGCTTGGTATTTCTGCGCGAACGCCTCGCCTTCAACAACACAAACGCGGGCGATCAGTGCCGCTTCAGCGGAAACTACTTCACTCGCAGCATCCACCCCGCGAAGACCGAGCAAGGCGGATTCGAGCGCTACCGATCGCCTATCCATTTCCGCCGCACTCATCGGCTGATGGCGCATCATTTGGCACGAGACGCTACCAAACGCGATGGCAAAAACGGCCATCACCATCACCAACAATTTACCATAACCGCCATTCTCCATTCTCCATTCTCCATTCTCCATTCTCCATTCTCAACCCCTAACACTCCACCACGTTCACCGCGAGACCTCCGCGTGAGGTTTCCTTATATTTCATTTTCATATCGCGGCCGGTGGCGAGCATCGTTCTGATGACTTTATCGAGACTAACGAAGTTATCGCCGTCACCACGCCAGGCGATCCGTGCGGCATTGATGGCTTTCACGGATCCCATCGCGTTGCGCTCAATGCAGGGGATTTGCACCAGCCCGCCGATGGGGTCGCAGGTGAGTCCAAGGTTATGTTCCATTCCGACTTCGGCGGCGTTTTCGATCTGATCCGGGGTGCAGCCGATGTATTCAGCGAGCGCTCCCGCAGCCATCGAACACGCGACACCCACTTCGCCTTGGCAACCGACGTCGGCACCGGAAATCGATGCGTTCTTTTTGTAAAGACTACCTATTGCCGCAGAGGTCAGGAGAAAATTCCGCACCTGCTTGTCCTCGTCTTTTCGCGGGTGAAAGCGCGTCGCGTAATGCAGCACTGACGGAATAATCCCAGCCGCACCGTTGGTGGGTGCGGTAACGACTCTTCCGCCTGCGGCATTCTCTTCATTCACGGCAAGCGCATAGAGGTTGACCCAATCGATCACGGTTAATGGATCACGCAACGCCGCCTCCGGGTGGAGTTGGAGTTTGCTATAAAACTTCGCTGCTCGACGCTCGACTTTTAATCCACCGGGCAGTGTGCCTGTGTTGTGCAGACCGTTCTGCACACACTCCTGCATCGTCTTCCAAATGAGATCGAGATAGGCATCCACCTCCTCGCTCGGGCACTGTGCACACTCATTGGCATACATGATATCGCACAAGCTCAATTGCTCGCGATTGCAATGACCGATCAGTTCGTCTGCAGTATCGAAGGGGTAAGGAACTTCCGCGGTCTCGCGCGCCTTCTGATCCTCTTTCAACTCGTGCTCACGCACCACAAACCCACCGCCAATCGAATAGAATGCCTCGGCACCGATCTCGCCGAATTCGTCATAAGCGTGAAAGCGCATACCGTTGGGATGACCTTTAAGCACCTCCTTGCGGTGAAAAATAAGATCCGTCTTGGCGTCGAAAACTATCTCCCGTCGGCCGGAAATACGCAGCTTTTTCTGCTCGTAGACGCGTTGCAGGCGTTCGGCCACGCTAAACGGATCGACCGATTCCGGATGCTCACCTTCAAACCCGAGAATGACCGCAGTGTCGGTGCCATGACCTTTTCCTGTCAATCCGAGCGACCCGAAAAGTTCCGCACGCAAACGGAAGGTGCGATCCAATTTACCGGCATCATCCAAATCCTCAAGAAAGGTAACTGCTGCCCTCATCGGCCCGACGGTATGAGAGCTAGATGGACCAATGCCCACCGAGAAGAGTTCGAAGATGCTAATATGCATAGCGCTGAAATAATGCAGAATTGATGCCAAACAAGCGCCAAAAAGCGAAAGATTCTCAACCGAGGAAACGATGACTGCCAGAATGCCGAGAATCCACCGAATTCGCGATATTTTCCACCGTTTCAGACGTAATTGAGACGCACTTCCTTGGAATCACTGGATTCTAACCCAGACCAAACTAAATTACCCAATGCGAAATTCGAAACTCTCGTTCGCCCCTCTAACTTCACTCGCCATCGGCATCACCGCATTAGCCATTAGCTCATGCAGCGACTCTGACGACGGCGTGCGAGTCTACGAAGTGATCATCCCACCGGGTGGCGAAAATTCCACTCCCGCGGCACCTACCCGTCCCAGCGCACCGAATACTCTCGCCACACCATCGTCCAATGGTCCGGCCTTAACTTGGACTGCACCTGAGTCTTGGACGAAAATTGCCAACGCGAACCAATTCGACCGCGCCCGATACGAAGTCGCAGGCGCGGATGGAGAGAAGGCCACAGCCACCGTCACCGCAGGCATTGGCGGTAGCGTCCCGATGAACGTCAACCGCTGGCGAGGGCAACTCGGACTCGGCGCCGCATCCGAGCCAGAACTCAAGGCCGCTGCAATCCCTGTGCAAACAGCGGACTCTGCCGGAGTGATCTTTGAGCTCGCCGGACCAGACGGATCACGCAAAATCCTCGCCGCAATACTACCTATCCCGGGCGACACCTACTACTTCAAATTGGATGGTCCACCCGCAATTGTCGACGCCGAGCGCGACGCTTTCATGACCTTGGTGAACTCGAGTAAAATCGACAAATCTGGCAGCACACCGGCGGCGACAACTTCCGCACCCGAACCAGCGGCTCTAAAATTCAATGCACCAAGCGGGTGGACGGCCGGATCGAATGACGATAGCTCAAGCATGCGAGCAGCTAGTTACACGACAGCAAACGGGGGCGAGATCGCCATTTTACGCTTCCGAAAAACTCCAGACGCAATCGTTCAAAACGTCAACATCTGGCGCCAAGAGGCGGGACTCGACGCTGCGACCAGCGAAGATCAACTCGCTCTCACGGAAGTAAAATCGACAGATGGAGAGCTCACCTGGAAAGTGCATCAAGTGGATAGTGAACAGTCGACGGTTCTCGCCGCTTTTGCCCCGCAGGGCGAAACCCTTTGGGTAGTCCGTCTTAAGACCACTCCAGCTCAAGTATCCAACGAAAGCGCAGAGATGACCGCATTCCTGCAATCGGCCACGTCCAATTAGTCCCGTATCACCATTCATCATGCCGCTTCCGCGTAAACATCCGATCCGACGCATCGTCGAACCTTTCGCGTCGATCAAAATCACCGTCACGCTGATGGCTCTCGCCATTGTCTTAATCTTTTTTGCGACTTTGGCGCAGAAGGACATCGGCATCTGGGAAGTGCAGAAGCACTATTTCTATACCTGGATCGCTTACTTCGACTTCACCAGCGGTGGCAAGGTGAACCCCGCAACCGGCATCTACGAACCGGTGAAAACCATCTTCCGACTCTACATGCCGGGCGGGTACATCGTTGGGGGCGGCTTGCTCATTTCGCTCACACTCGCACCCATCGTTCACTTCAAACTCGCTGTGAGGAAGTTGGGTATCCACTTCATCCACCTCGGGATTGTGATTATTCTCGTGGGTGAATTGATCACCGGTTTGCGTGCCAAGGAGTCGCAAATGTCGATCCGCGAAGGACAGACGACCAACTATGCGGAGACGGTTTTCCCATTCGTCTCCGAACTGGCGCTAATCAACGTCACCGAACCTGATCACCATCGAATATACGCCATCGATCAATCGAAACTCGAACCTGGATATCAGTTCACCTGTCCCGACTGGCCGATCCGAATCGAAGTGGTCGAGTTTTACGAGAACGTCCAAGTCACCGGCAAAAACGCCGGAGCCCCGGGCTTTCGTGCACCAGCCGCTGATGCCGGAATCGCATCGGATATCGTGTTTCGCGAGCTCCCCTACAATAGAAAGCAAAACAACAAGCCACCTAACCGCCCCGCGGCTCTGATTAAAATTAGCGATGTCTCCACCCCCAAGGAGAAAACCATTGGCACGTGGTTCTGTTCGTCGGGTGTTGATGTGCCGCAACGTCTGTCGCTGGGCAACCGTACCTTCGAAATTCAGCTGCGTCCGGAACGCACTTACTTCCCATTCTCTGTGACCTTGAACGATTTCCAATTCAACCGCTACCCGGGATCAAATATCGCCAAGGACTTCAGCTCCTACGTGACGCTGACTGAAGAAGACAACCGCGAAGGCCGCGACGTGCGCATTTGGATGAACCACCCCTTCCGCACAGATGGCTACACCCTTTTCCAACAAAGTTACGCACCAGACGAAACGGGCACCGTTCTGCAAATCGTCCGCAACCCGGTATGGACACTCCCCTACATAGGGTGCTTCGTGGTCACGCTCGGCATGCTCGTTCAATTCGGCATCTCGCTGTATGTCCACACCGAGAAACGCCAACGCCAAGCAGCCGCCTAACACATTTCCGAAATGACCTTACTAAATGACCAAAAAACCACCGCCCACAACGCCGTTGTCTGGGTGACGGTGAGTATTGCGCTGCTCTTTTTCGGCTACAAAGCTCTGCTCCCCCACCCATCGGTGAAGGATGGGGCGGACTTCGCGAAGTTCGGAAGCATCCCGGTGCTCAAGAGCGGACGCATCAAACCCATCGATACCCTGGCTCGCAACCAACTGCTCGCGATCAACGGCACAGGCGAGGTCAAGCTCCCCGAGGCAGAAAGCTATCCACCAGGTGCCGTAGAAAGCCGTGGGGAATGGATACTCGACAGACGCGCGTGGTTGGCGGAAGCCCTTTTCTCCGGCCGAGAGAGTGCTCAACATCCTATTATTCTTGTCGAGAACGAACAGGTCAAAGCGCTTTTTGGCGAGCAGGAAGCCGACATCAAACGGTTCACTCCAGCGGAGGTTCTGGCGCAGTCTCAGGAAATTTCGAGACTTGCAGGAATTGCCCGTGGAAAAACGGACGATCACCACACCACCTTCGACAGGCAGGTGGTGCAGCTTGATCAGAAGATCCAACAATTCCTCGCCACCAGTGCAACCATCCAACCACCAGGCGACACGCAATACGAATTAGTGATGGAGAGACTGCCGAAGCTCTTGGCGAGTGTTACCCAAACCGCTGGCGGAATTTCCGACCTTTCGACCATCGGATCGGGCGAATCGCTCACCCCGGCCCAACGCGCCGAATTCAACATCGCTGGGAAGCTGATCTCGTCAATGCAACAGATCAACAACGCCAACGATGCCATCAGCATCCGGCCATTACCACCTCTAGACCCTAAGGCTCCGATCACCGACTGGCGGAAGTTCGGCGACTCCGCACTAAGCCTGGATCGTATCGCAACCGAGGATAAGGCACTCATCGCCTGGGCGAAAATTAGCGACGGCTACCGCGCTATCGAGAGCGACAATGGAGCATCGTTCAATGCCTCGGTGGACGACTACCTCGCGTATCTGAGCGATCAAAAATTCCAAGGCACCGGAAAAGCGAAAATTGAGTTTTGGTTCAACGGTTTCGCACCATTCATCTCCACCCTCCCCTTCTATGTGCTCGCAGGGCTATTCGTTCTTCTCGGGTGGACCGTGTGGACAAAGCCGCTCATGGACGCTGCATTCAAACTGATGATCGTGCTCTTCGTCGTGCACACCTTGGGCATCGTACTGCGCATCTATCTTTCCGGAAGACCACCGGTTACGAACCTCTATTCCTCCGCTGTGTTTATCGGATGGGGAGCGATTGGCGTCAGTCTATTACTCGAACGCTGGACCTTGAAAAACGGCATCGGCTCATTCGTCGCAGCTACCATCGGAGTAGCCACATTGATCATCGCCCGCCAGCTGTCTTTCGATGGCGACACGATGGAAGTGAAACAAGCCGTACTCGACAGCAACTTCTGGCTCGCCACCCATGTGATCATTATCACTTTAGGCTACTCAGCAACCTTTCTGGCTGGGTTCCTCGCTCTCGTTTGGGCAGTAGGAAGCTTTATCAAGCGCGGTCTCGAAAAAGAGACCAACAAAGCACTCTATGCCACCACCTACGGAATGATCTGCTTTGCCATGCTATTTTCCTTTGTCGGAACGGTGCTCGGTGGCATTTGGGCAGATCAAAGTTGGGGACGGTTCTGGGGATGGGATCCAAAGGAAAACGGCGCAATGATCATCGTCTTGTGGAATGCCATCATCCTGCATTGCCGCTGGGGTGGAATTTGCAGAGAACGCGGATTCATGGCACTAAGCATCTCCGGTATCGCGATTACCTCTTGGTCGTGGTTCGGCACCAACCTCCTTGGCGTTGGACTTCACTCCTACGGATTCCGCGAAGGAGCCATTACGGCATTAATTTGGACCTGCATCGGCATCTTGGTCATCTCGATACTCACCGTGCTGACCATCCCTCTGAAAAAGAAGTCGTCGCCAGCAGATCAGCCCCCAAAGCTTCCTAGCGAGACTTAATCCCGAGATCCGCGCCCGAGCCATCCCGCGCAAGCAACAAACAACCAACACCTTACACCCGACACATCTGCTTGATGCCTGACATCTAGTAGACATAAAGCTCAATGAATCGTTGTTGATTTACGTTCTGCCTTTGCCATTGCCACAGACGCCAACATGCCTAAGAGTCTAGCATCGGACATTTCGTCCGCAGGACTTAAACTATGAATATCGTTGTCGACGGCATGGGTGGAGATTTCGCCCCTAAAAACGTAATCGATGGAATCAAGAGCGCACTCAGCGAGCGCACTGACATTCAAAAGCTTCTCATCACCGGCGATGAGGATATCATCAAGAAACAGGTCGACGCCTCCGGTCTCAAGGATAAGCGAGTAGAAATCGTCCACGCCAGTCAGGTTGTCGAAATGCACGACCCAGCGACGGCGCCCCTCCGCCAGAAAAAAGACTCATCAATCAGCATCGCTGCCGATCTGGTGAAAAACGGCGACGCCCAAGCCTTTTTCTCCGCGGGCCACACCGGCGCATCCGTCGCCGCCACATCGGTGAAATGGCGCATGCTCAAAGGAGTCGATCGCCCAGGCATCGCATCGCCGGTTCCAGCAGAACACGGCATAGGGCTCATCCTTGATGCAGGAGCCAACGTTGACGCCAAGCCCAAACATCTCGTGCAATACGCAGTCATGGGCTCGGTATATCTCAAGCACGTCATCGGAGTCGACCGACCAAAGATCGGCCTTATGTCCGTGGGAGAAGAAGATCACAAAGGAACCGATTTCACCCGCGAGGTCTTCGCCATGCTCAAGGAAGCGCCCGTGAACTTCGTCGGGAATATCGAAGGCAACGATGTGTTCGATAAAGGAATCGATGTCATCCTCTGCGACGGATTCACCGGCAATGTCTTACTAAAAGCCTGTGAAGGCACGGCCAAGATCATGTTCAAATGGATCAAGTCGGAAATCAAAGCCAGCCCGATGAGAATGCTCGGCGCCCTCATCTCTCAAAACGCCTTCAAAGCCGTCAAGAAGCGAGGAAGCTATGAAAGCTATGGCGGCAGCCCGCTACTCGGCGTCAACGGAATTTGCATCATCGGCCACGGCTCATCATCCTCCATCGCGGTCAAAAATGGTATCCGGGTCGCCTGCGAAGCTGTAACCCATCGGGTAAATCCACACATTGAAGAAGAACTCGCCAAGCTCACCCCAACCGAAGACCCCAAGTAGCTAGCTTCGGAAGAAGCTGCCGAGAGCGATTCCGCCATCTCCTCCAACTTGCACCCTTCCATTCCCCGTCCTAGCTTTCTCTGACGACGCGGTCCAGTTCCGCTGAAAACTGAACACTGATAACTATAAACTTTTTCACCATGCCACTCTCCAAACTCAATCCCGTCTACATAGCCGGAACAGGTTCTTACTTGCCCGAGAAGATTCTCAGTAATGCTGAGCTCGAGAAAATGGTCGACACCTCGGACGAGTGGATCGTTTCCCGCACAGGTATTAAAGCCCGCCGCATCGCTGCAGAGCATGAAAGCACCAGCGACATGGCAAGCATAGCCGCACAGCGCGCCTTGGATGACGCTGGCATCACCGCCGAGGAGGTCGATTTGATAATTGTCGGCACCATCACTCCCGACATGTCCTTTCCCGCAACCGCGTGCTACGTACAGCAAAAACTCGGTGCTCACAACGCCGTTGCCTATGACATCTCAGCCGCGTGCTCGGGCTTTCTTTATGCGATGAACATCGCCACAGCCCAGATCGGAGCGGGTCTGATCAAAAATGCACTCATCATCGGCGCAGAAAAACTTTCCTCCATCCTCGACTGGACTGACCGCAACACCTGCGTCCTCTTCGGTGATGGCGCTGGAGCCGCCGTGCTGCGCCCTGGTAACGAATCAACCGGTCGTGTCCACGCCACGCGCATTGGCACAGACGGTCGCCAAACAGGTATCCTCAAAGTTCCCAACTCAGGCACCGCGACACTCGACCCGGAAGTGCAGCCAGTTGAAGGAAACGCCACCGGCACCATCTATATGGCAGGTCGCGAAGTATTTAGGCACGCTGTCACAGCGATGAAAGAAAGCGCACTCGGTGTCATCGCCGACGCAGGTTGGAAGACGGAAGATGTCGCCCGAGTGATCCCTCACCAAGCCAACCTTCGTATCATCGACGCAATCCGCGAGCGCCTCAATTTGCCTAAAGAACGCATGTTCGTCAACCTCGACAAATACGGTAACACATCCGCGGCAGCAATCGCCATCGCTCTCGATGAGGCAAACAAAACGAAGTCCATCGTGCGCGGCGACAAAGTCGTGCTCGTGGTGTTCGGTGCCGGGCTCACTTGGGCCGCTGCAGCCGTCGAGTGGTAGCGCGGCGCGTCCGCGCGTTGTCTGTTATTTGTTATTGGTTATAAGGAGCTCGCGCACGAACGCCACTCGCGGCTTCCTCATCTAATAACCAATAACGAATAACCTATAACTTCCCAACACCGTGAAAACCTCTCCATCCAACACCTCGAGCATGCCTTCGGGCATTCCCTACATCATTGGAAACGAGGCAGCGGAACGGTTTTCGTTCTATGGGATGAAAGCCGCTCTCGCGGTATTTATCGTTAACTACCTCCACCTGATGGGCGATGTCCCTGTCGACGCCGTCAGCGAGGCAACCTCCACCGAATGGGTGCACAACTTTGTGTTTTGGGTCTACCTCACGCCACTCGCAGGTGCCATTGTTTCTGATCGCTTCCTTGGAAAATACAAAACAATCATCTCGCTGTCAGTGGTCTATTGCCTCGGCCACCTCGCCTTGGCACTGATGGGAATTGCCGGCCCTGCGAAATGGTTTCTGCTACTTGGACTTGGACTCATCACCATCGGCGCAGGCGGTATCAAACCCTGCGTATCCGCCCACGTCGGCGATCAATTCGGACCCAATAACCAGCACCTTCTCACCAGGATCTTCAACTGGTTCTACTTCTCGATTAACCTTGGGTCAGTGGTCGCCACCATTATCATTCCATGGACTCTGGAGTGGTATGGACCTCACTGGGCATTTGGCATCCCCGGCGTGTTGATGGCCATTGCCACCATCGCGTTCTGGATGGGTCGCAACGATTTCGTGCACATCCCACCGTCGGGCCGCACCTTCACCAAAGAGATTTTCTCGCGCAGAGGCATCGTCACCATTGGCAAACTCGCCGGCATCTTTGCTTTCGTTTCCATCTTTTGGTCGCTCTTCGACCAGACTGCGACCACCTGGGTATTCCAAGCGCAGGACATGAACCTTCAGCTCCTCGGGTTCGAGCTATTGCCCTCGCAGATCCAAGCGGTAAACCCATTCCTGATTCTTATATTAATCCCAGTTTTCACCTACGGCATCTACCCTCTGGTGAATAAATTCTGGCACCTGACCCCGCTCAGAAAAATGGGCGTCGGCCTTTTCCTGACTGCCGCTTCGTTCGGGGTTTCTGCGATCATTCAGCAATGGATCGACGCCGGACAATCACCAACCATCGCCTGGCAGTTGCTCGCGTATCTACTCCTCACCTCGGGTGAGATCATGGTCTCGATCGTTTGCTTGGAGTTCGCTTACAAGAATTCACCGCTGTCGATGAAGTCGTGGATCATGTCAGTCAACCTCGCAGCAGTCGCCGCCGGAAACCTACTTACCGCACAGATCAACCACTTCATTCAGGTTCCATCTCCAGTGGCCAGCGAGCTCTCCGACTACCAAAAAGCCAAGGATGATAATCCCGAACAAGGCAATATTTTCACCTACTCCGGGTTCGATGAAAAAGTCGCCACCGATGACGATATCATCGTCAATTTCACCGACAAGGGAGCCGTGAAGTCACGCCAAGTCCCCGCGCAATCCTCACTCGAAAACGCCGCCACGCTGATCCAGCATGCCGCGAACGAAAACGACCATAAGTTCCCACTAACCGAACAAGGACAGCAACTCATCGATGGCGTCACCGATCGATATGGATCACAACTCCGCTATCTCGTCATCAACAGCACCACCGCCAGTATTCTCTCTAACGGGCCCGACAAAAAGCCACTCACAAAATGGGATACCGGCGTCCTCATCACCTACTCCTCGGAAGCTGCCGTCTCAAAAAACGAATCCATCTTCGCCGGCATTCAACCTGACAAACCGTGGCTCGAATCGCGCAGAGAAGAACTCGGAATTACCGAAGCAACACAGGATGAAGAAAATCCACACGCACCATACACCCGCGAGTTCATCGCCGGCGGCCAGACCAAACTTCAAGGTGCCTCTTACTTCTGGTTCTTCACTGGACTGATGACACTCACCGCCATCATCTTCATCCCCGTGTCGATGCGATTCAAAGAAGTCGACTAATCCCCATCTCGCTTTGCTTACCGATTCTCACTGCCATCTCGCGTCGCACAAATTCGCTGAAGACGCCGACACCGTCATCGCCAACGCAATAGACAACGGAGTGTCGCCCATGATCACTCTCGGCACGTGTATCGAAGATTGGCAGAAAAACGTCGACCTCACCGCAGCGCACCAATCTGTATTCGCTTGCCTCGCCATCCACCCATGTGATGTCACAGAAGCACCCAATGACTGGGACCAACAACTCATTGATCGACTATCGGCATCGGAGAAAATCATCGCCATTGGAGAGACCGGACTCGACTACTTTCACCCCGCACCGTCGGGGTGGACAGACGAAGCCTATCGCGAAAAACAGCAAACGCTTCTTCGTCGGCATTTCGAGATCGCCGAGCAATTCGGACTTAACATCGTCATCCACACCCGCGATAAATCCGGTCAACAATCGCTCGACGACGCGCTGAAAATCGCCCGCGACTTCCGCGGAAAAGTCCGCCCGCTCTTTCACTGCTTCCTCGGCCCCATCGAAAACGCCGACGCCATCTTCGAGCTCGACGGTATCATTTCGTTCACCGGCATCGCCACCTTCAAGAACGCACACGCCACCATCGAAGCCGCACGCCTCGCGCCCACCGACCGTTTCATCGTCGAGACCGATGCGCCCTACCTCGCTCCAGTCCCACACCGAGGACAACGCAACGAACCCGCCTTCGTCCGCCACACGGCCGAAGCAATTGCCCAGCTACGCGGTGTCACTCTCGACGAACTCACCGAGTCCACCAACGCCGTCGCCGACGGATTCTTCCGATTCAACCTGTAACCGTGGCTTCCAGCCGCGAAGCTAAACCCCTGTCCTACAACAACTCCCTGAACTCCCGCCCAATCTCCGTCAGCCGCGCCTTCTCCTCATTAGAAAATTCGTAGGGTTTGATTTTTCCGACTCCCAATGTCCCCAGCACTTTGTCGCCATCATCCGAGAGGATTGCAATCGCCAACGATCCGGACACTCCCGTCTTCCGAGCATCCTCTTTCGCCACCCCGCCAAGATCCTGCTGGAGATTGCACAGCTCCACCGGTTCACGAGTCTGTGCTGCGACTCCTGCGATGCCTTTCCCGAAAGGAATCTTCGAGATCTTTTCCAAAAGAAAATCCGGCACCCCTTCTTTGGCAACCAGATACAACCACTCCCCCTCCGCCCGGTGCAGCGTCCCCGTCTGGCACCCAAACTCCACCATCGCTTCCTTCAACTTTTCGTAGCTATCGTTCATAGGGTTATCTTGCAATTAATCTACCGAACTGTCCAAGGAGTTTCGACAATCCTATTCACCAATGAGACTGGTGATCCGCCACTTCACACTGCGATCACTTGCTTCACAAGCAAGGCAACCGTAACCTTCCGTGTTGATGATCGTTTTAGCGAAACGCTTTCGCTACCATTCTCGTCACCTTGGCGCTAGAGCCACCGTAAATGCCTGAGCAATGCAGATTTTCATCATCAACCTCGACCGCGCCACTGACCGCTGGGAATTCATCCAAAAGGCTTTCGCCGATTCCAAATACCCGATCAATCGCATTTCCGCGATCGATGGAAATATGCTCGAGCTCCCCATCGATGATTACTCCGAGAGTCGTTATCTCTGGCTCCACGGTAGACCAACCAACCCTCGCCACGTTGGATGCTATCTCAGCCACGTAAATGCCATGAAGGCATTTTTGGAGACCGACGATGAATTTGCTCTGATCGCCGAGGATGATCTGATCCTCCAACCCAACTTCGAAGAAGCCATCGAAGAAGCACTCACCCACAGCAAAAAATGGAACCTACTCCGACTCTCGGGGTTAAGCGCTGGTAAACCCGTCAAAATCGCGCAACTCGCCAACGACTACTCTCTAAATATCAGCTTTGGAAGGATGAAGGGCACTGGGTCTTATATTGTCGACCGCAAGGCCGCTAAAGCATTCGTTAAGCACTTGCTCCCAATGCGCTTGCCCATCGATCACGCGATGGATCGCGAGTGGTTTTGCGGGTTGAAATCACTCGCCGTCCTTCCTTTTCCTGCCTCACAGGTGGACAGCGGATTCAAGTCAGGTATTCAGGTAGGCAAGAGTCTCAAACTTCCCGCTGCACGCCGATGGGTCACCACTTATCCCTATCAGATCATCAACGAACTCTCGCGCTATCTCTTCCGAGGTTTGGGCTACCTCCGTGCGAAGATCACCTGACTGCAAAGGAGTATGGACATGCCTGTCCATCGCTAGCGGTGCCTGAAACAGAATCAGATGATGATATGTCTTTAGATCGGGGCTGCATTAAAGTCGCCATCAACCAAGACCTTCAAGAGTGTCGGTGCTCCTCTAAACCTCGCCATCAACACCTCCTCCCGCGGCTATTCACCGATCAAACCTGCATTCACCGACAGCATCGCGTATCAACCCTGCCGGGTTCCGGCATCAGTCCAACAACTTCTCAATCCGCTTCGCAGAAGTTTTCATCACGGCCTGGACGCGCGTAGCGAAGAGCGAAACCCGCCACTCCTGCAGCATCCAACCGACATCATCCCAAGCAGGCGAAGAGGTGTCTTCCATCACACGCTCCAACCATCGCTCGTGCAGAGGGCGGATCTGATCCAGCTTCTGTAAATCCTTCATCAAAGGCTGCGAGTGCAAGCGCTCGATACGCTCCGCCAAAGCCGCGAAATAGATCGGGTATCGAGCGAACCACGTGGCCCCAGCACGCCGAAGAAAACGCGGACGCATCAACCAGTCGAACTGCTCACCAATATCATCCGCCACTTCACCGTAGTGACGATCACCGCGGTTTTTCTCTACAAAGTTCGCAACGCTCTGGTAATGCTTTGCCACACCTTCCACCCACTTCGCTACCTGCTCAGCTGCAGTGAACAGCTCGCCACGCATTTTTTCCGCGGCTATTTCAAAGCTCTCCGCATCGCGCGGTAATGGCATGCCCATCGACCACTCAACGGCAATCCCCATAATGTCGTCTCGGTTGGCCGCAGGCTCACTCCCCATCACAGGAAGCATCAACTTCGCATTCATCGACAGCGGAAACTTCTTCTCCACCCACTTCACTTGATCGGGATGCGCCATCATCGCCAGTCTCACACATCCCAGACGATGATTAATCTTCGCCTCGGCCTCGCTAGCGAAGACACGCACGCCGACGAACCGTCCTTCATCGACAAGTGCCGGCCACGCTTCACCTCCGCCGACTGAAACCGATTCCGGCAAGGGGTCAACTTCCCAGCTCGTCATCCCGGAAGCATCCCACCCCTCATTCGCCGCCTCGTCAAAACGCTCGGCGAGCATTTCCGAAAGCTGGTCACGAATCGCCGCCATATCGCCACCAAAGGCCAACTCCTCACCCTCGTCATCGCCCACCCATACTTTGGGGCGCAACTCGTCCGGCAACTTGCGCGAATCAATCATCGACGCGTGAATCAAGCGACCAGTTCGCTCCGCAAGAAACGTTGCCAATGCCGATTCGATGGCTCCCGACTTCTCGTAGCCTATCCATTGCCCGGCAAATGCCGCTGCCGTATCGGCCACGGGTTGGCAGGCTATTCTATCCTCTTTGGGCAACGCTCGAATGAGCTGCTCTACGCGTTGCTCCAAAGCTCCGTCCACTCCCCAGCCAGGCAACCAATCGGGAAACCCAGACAACTGATCGACGTGCACACCCAAAGTCACACCGTCATCTTTCGCGCCGGGGTCGTGTTGGTAATACACCGTGTAAGCCTCCTCTCCACAGACGATTTCGTCGGGAAATTGATCCACCTTGAGCCTTTCCAGATCGCCGGCCACACAATCTGCCACTTGAAGTTCCATCGCTTGTCGCTGCGCGTCGCTCAATCCCTTTCGCCAACGGTGAAACGCCTTCGCTGTGCACATTTCTCTCGGAATCACGCGCTCGAGAAACTCCACCACAAATTCCTCCGCCCAAAGCCCGGGCGAGCGCAGCTTCACCTCCAAAAGATGCACCGCATCGCGTACCTCCTCAATCTGTTGGAGGAAGTCCGGCTTCGATCTCATCCCGTCGCCGAGCAAGCCTTCGCGAATGAAAATTTCACGCGCTTTACCCACGTCCACACGCCCATAATGAAGCCGCCTACCGTCCACCACAACCAACCCGCCGCTGACGACACGCTCTTTGGCATACACCGCTCCCTGCGCCACATCCCAAGCCGCGTCGTAATAGTGGCTGCGACAAAGGTGTGGAGTGACTTCTTCCACCCACGCAGGGTCTAATTTCGCACATTGCCGCGCCCATAAACGCGATGTCTCAACCAACTCAAACCCCAACACCCATTCGTGACGTGGGTTCGCATTGAACAAACACGACCCAGGAAACACGGCGAACAACTTACCGCCCGCACCACGATACGCTTTCTCCTCCTTCTCCCACCAACCAATCTGACGCGGTACTCCGGCAAGAATAGAACGGTGCACCGCATCGTAACCCGCACCATTTTCCGGCGAGTCGCTCACCGGCTTCACATGCCATTTGAACGACCGACGACACACCGCAAGCACCTCATGGTGCAAGTTCGCCCACTCCTGCACTCGGCGAAAATTAACAAACCGGGCACTACAGAATTTCCGCAGTTGATTCATCTGCCACCTCCGTCCGTCGCGGAATTGCATTACCTCGCGCCACAGATGAACCAGCGAGAGAAAATCCGAGTCCACGTCCTTCCATTTCTCGTGCGCTTTGTCCGCCTCCTTGCGCTTCTCGGCCGGACGCTCGCGTGGATCCATAATACTCAGTCCGGCAACAATCACCGCCACCTCCGGCAGCGCGTTCTCTTTCTCCGCTGCCAACAGCATACGGCCAAGCTGCGGGTCCACTGGGATTTTTGAGAGCTTCCAACCGATGTCTGTCAGCTCATCACTTTTGCGATCGAGTGCACCGATCTCCCAAAGCGTTTTCCGACCTTCATTGATCGCTTTTGGCGACGGCGGATCGAGAAACGGAAACGTCCGGATATCGCCGAGCTCCAGCGCCTTCATCTGTAAAATCACACCAGCAAGAGAGGACCGCCTGATCTCAGGATCGGTAAACTCCACCCGCGATTCAAATTCCTCCTCATCGTAAAGGCGCACGCAAATCCCATCCATCACCCGACCGCAACGCCCCATCCGTTGACGGGCCGACGCTTGCGATATCGGTTCAATCATCAACTGCTGAACACCTTTCCCCGGACGATAGCGACTCACCCTCGCCAAACCACTATCTACGACGTAGATAATACGTGGGATTGTCAGCGAAGTTTCGGCAACATTGGTTGCCAACACAATCCGCCGCACACCCTGTGGCGGCGAAAAAATCATCCGCTGTTCCTTAATTCCCATCCGCGCAAACAGCGGCAGCACCTCGGTGCGCGGCAATCTCCACCCAGCAATCAGCTCCGCCGTCTCGCGAATCTCGCGCTCGCCCGGAAGGAAGATCAACATATCGCCTTCCTTATCAACGTCATCGATCCACTCCACCGCCCGACCAATGTGTCGCGCGAGTGGCTCGTCATCGCGAACTGAAGGCAAGTAATGAACATCTACAGGAAACGTCCGCCCTTCCACTTCGATAATCGGTGCATCACCGAAGAATTCAGCAAACCCTCCAGCGTCCATCGTTGCCGAACTGATGACCACTCGCAGGTCGGGACGTTTCTCAAGTAGCTGCTTCAGATACCCGAGGATGAAATCAATATTCAAGCTCCGCTCGTGCGCCTCATCGAGGATAATCACCCCATACTTGCGCAAAGCACGGTCTCCCCGTGTTTCGGCGAGCAAAATCCCATCGGTCATGAACTTGATGCGCGTGTCATCACTTGTTTGATCACTGAACCGCACCTGACAACCCACCAATCCACCGACCTCAGACTTCAGCTCTTCGGCAACTCGTGAGGCCACGCCTGTCGCCGCGATTCGTCGAGGCTGTGTGCATCCGACCATCCCCTTCAAACCAAGCTCCGCCGAAACCTCCAGCGCCATCTTTGGTAGCTGGGTCGTCTTACCCGATCCAGTATCACCCACCACCACAACCACTTGGTGGCCACGCATCGCCGCCATGATATCCTCGCGCCGACTCGCCACCGGCAAGTCGGGATAGGTTATCTTTGGGAGCTTGTCATGATCAGTGGACATTCCCGACCACTATCCGCCTTCTTGAGCACGCATCAACAGCGTGTTCACATCGCTACACACCGGGAGGGACGCTTTTCAAGAGTCCGTGACTTTGTGCGGTGGTGGAGAAATATACAGGGTGGGATAGACATGTGGCGCGAAAGGAAAGTCACGGACTGCTGAAAGCCGTCCCTCCCGTTTGGATGAAGAAATCAAACCACTCACCGCAGAAATCCCCCCTCCTCCCTCTCCAAGCAGACGATTACCCATTACAAAGCGATTGACGAAACGCATCATTGATGACTTAATTGATGCATGCGGACAACGATAACCATCGATGACAATCTTTATGAGACCGCTGCAGCTGCGGCAGCGGAAAAAAACGTCTCAGCACTCGTCACCAAAGCTTTGGAATTAATCATCGCCACTGACAGCAAGAAAAGGTTGATGAATCTGGCAGGAAAAGCACCTGACTTCACAATACCGGATAGGGATTCGAGAACTTCCAGCCTACGTATTGCAGAGGATTCGTGCGACTAGTGACCCGCTCAGCACTAAATCATGGTCATTGCCGATACCAACATCTGGTGTGATTTCTTCCGTCACGGAGATTCCACGCTCGCCACACTGATGGAACACGACTTCCTTGCGATTCATCCCTTGGTCATCGGTGAGCTTTCTGTGGGCATGTTGCCCAAGCGCAAACAGACGATCAAAGACTTACAAAATCTGCCGACCATTCGGACGATTTCGGACACCGAGGCGTTCACTCTCATCGAGGAACGACAGCTTTTCGGTCAGGGCGTTCAATGGAACGACATATTGATCCTTGGTGCTGTTCTCACCACGCTGGGAGCCCTACTTTGGACGAGAGATCGACGCCTCGCCAAAATCGCGGCGAGCTACAATGTTTGCTACCAAAAATAGCATCATAACCATCCCGTGTTCTTGAAAAGCACCGTGTTTTTTTGCCGATTTTGGAGTACGGCTCGCTCAATCAGCCTGTGAGTTCTGATCTCCTTGAATACATACCTCCGCCAACGCGAATGTGTCGTTATGAAAACACTACCCCTAGTAACCGCACTCGCTCTGCCTCTCAGCGCATTCGCCGGAGAGACTCCACCACCAGTCGTTACTCCTCCTGTGGACGAAGGTTCTGTATTCGACGCCGCACAGCGTCCGATCACCAACCCAACCTTGTTCGACCTGCCCTTGGCTAGAACACAGGTTCACGGGATCTACATGTATCACCGTTTCCCGGATTCACTCGATACCCAACTCGGTGAAGTTCCCGCAGGCGGCGAGGCAAATATCTTCGCCCTTCAGTTGGAGTTTGCCCTGACAGACACCATCTCGTTCACCGCCACAAAGGACGGCTACGCTGATGTCAATTTCGATAGCAATTCACCAATGAGTGATGCTGACGGCTTCGCCAACCTTGCGGGTGGACTGAAGTGGAACTTCTACAAAAATGAAGCAACCGGAGTCGCAGCTGCGTTCACCGGTGTTGTCGAATTTCCAGTCGGAGACGAAGACATCTTCCAAGGTGAAGGCGACGGCGCAGCCATCCTCTCGCTCTCCGGCATGAGAATCGGTGAGAATTACCAAGTCGCCAGCGTGCTGGGTGCCAAGCTCCCATTCGACAACAACGCGGAGTCGATCGTCGGATACGCGAGCGGACATTTCAGCTACAAGGTAACCTCATGGTTCCAGCCACTCATCGAAGCGAACTGGTTCTACGTCATCGATGAAGGCGACGGTGGCTCTCGTTACAGCGACCAAGTCGCCGGCGCAGTTCCTGCAGTCGTCAACTTCGAGGGCGGCGATCTGTTTAACCTCGGTGCAGCCAATGCATCGGAAAACAGGAACTTCTTCACGATCGCTATCGGTGCACGTTTCCCAATCACCGAAAACCTCGCTCTGGGTGCAGCCTACGAACTGCCACTCACCGACGATGGTGCGAGCCTAATGAAGGATCGCGTCACCGTTGATGTGGTTTACACCTTCTGATTGGATCCCATAAAACGCATCCTTAAAGCGGGCAGTGGTCAATGCGACCCTGCCCGCTTTTTTTGCTCCCGTGAGCCGTCTTCCACTGGTAAAGCTTAGCCACCCATGGTTCTCAACTATATTTTCATCTTCTTCTTCCTCGCGTCCTTCGTCTACGCGCTCATCCAGTGGATATTCATGGGGAATGGTGACGTCTTCCCCGCGATGCTCGACGCCACCTTCGACATGTCAAAAACAGGCTTCGAACTCGCTCTGGGCCTCACCGGCGGCATGTGCCTATGGCTCGGTATTATGAAAATCGGTGAGAATGGCGGTGCCGTGAATATTCTCGCTAGAGTCGTCCGGCCGCTCTTCACCCGACTATTTCCCAGCGTTCCTGCCGACCACCCAGCCAGCGGCAGTATGTTGATGAATATTTCCGCCAACATGCTCGGACTCGACAATGCCGCGACTCCACTCGGTCTCAAGGCGATGAAGGAACTCCAGACACTCAACAAATCAGAGAAGGACGCCACCGACGACCAGATTATGTTCCTCGTCCTCAACACCTCGGGGCTTACACTGATCCCGATATCGGTGATGATCTTCCGTAGCCAACTCGGCGCCGCCAACCCAGCCGACATCTTCCTCCCCATCCTCCTCGCTACCTTTTTCTCCACCATGGCAGGGCTTCTCGCTGTTGCTATCTACCAACGAATGCGTTTCGACCTTGTCCTTACCGCGTGGATTGCTGGTGCCGCATCGCTCGTCGGCGGCGCATTCTATGTTCTCAATCAACTACCGCAGGATCAGATAGCCACCATTTCACGCGTATGGTCGGCCTTCGTCATCATGTCGGTGATCTGCGGGTTCATCATCTTGGCAGTGGTTAAAAAGGTCAACGTCTATGACTCGTTCATCGAGGGTGCGAAAGAAGGATTCTCCGTCGCGATAAAGGTGATTCCTTACCTCATCGCAATCCTGGTCGCTATCGGCGTGTTTCGCGCTGCAGGAATGATGGAACTGATCATGTCCGCATTGAACAAAACCGTTGCCGCGTTCGGTTTACCCAATGACTGGGTTGGCGCGATGCCCACCGGTATCATCAAACCACTCAGTGGATCCGGCGCTCGCGGCATGATGGTCGACGCCATGGAAACGCACGGTGCGGATTCCTTTATCGGCACCCTTGCCTGCACCATGCAAGGTGCCACCGAGACAACATTCTACGTGCTTGCTGTCTACTTCGGGTCCGTCGGTATCCGCAACACACGCCACGCCGTGCCCTGCGGACTCATCGCCGACTTCACGGGAATCATCGCCGCCATTTTCATTGCTTACTTTTTCTTCGGTGATCGCATATAACCACACCTCCTCATGCGCCATAGGCATGTTGCACTTGCTTGACCATTGACAAAAAACAGGGTGCGGCCGCTACCAAGTATAGAAGTTAAGGCCACGCCCTAACCAGCTGGAGACACGTAGCGTTCTCAGATGGAATCCACCTCCATACCCCCAAGCTCACTCAGCGTAAGAGCTTCAACCCACACACTCCCAACGGGATGGAGTGACAACGCCGTGTTCGTAGCCAACCTGCTCGGGATGTTTTTTGAGAACGACGCGCAGTCAAAATTGCTCGCCAAAGTGATTGGTGAAGTCGACACATACGGCGGGCGTCTACTTCCCATCATCGACCTTCTTTACCGCGGTGAAGGCCAAAATCTTCTCGTCCTCGAGCGCGAGCCTTCTCTTCATCTCTCAAAGTTCTTTACCGATGTCGCAGGACTGACAATTCCTGAAACCGTCGTTCTTCCCCATCGCGAATACCTCGACTACCAGCGCAACAGCATCGTTTCCTCTGCACTTGAAACCATCATTAATCACCCCTCACCCCGCATCGACGGATACGTCACCGACACCACCTTGATCTCCCTTGCCGAGCAAGCCGGCAAGCGAACATTCTCAACAAGAGCAGGCAGTCGGGGTGGAAATAACAAACGAAAACTACATAAACATATCGAGCAATCCGGTCTTCCCATCCCCGCCACAGAAATCGCCGATTCCCCGTCCGACATCCCCCGTTGCCTCGACACACTTGCTCGATGCGGATTTCGCGCTGCCGTGGTCAAAGCTGCACTGGGCGCGTCTGGAATCGGCTTGGTGAAAGTCCCGGAAATCAACGAGGCAAACATAAGTGCGTTGGAAATCCCCGAGCACTTTTTCCACGATGGCCCGTGCCTCGTTCAAGGATGGCTGGAAGTTGGACGCAACGGAATAACACAAATCCATAGTCCCAGCGCACAATTATTCCTCGACGACGACTCGCTTCACATCTTTGATCTCACCGAGCAAATCCTTTCCGGCGCGTCCACTCACCAAGGCAACGAATCCCCGCCCAAGTATTTCTCCGATCATCCTGATTACGCTCCCGAACTCATTCGCCAAGCCGAAGTCGCTGGACGCTGGCTTCACGAACAAGGATATCGCGGCACCGCCAGCGTCGACTTCCTACTGACCGAGACCGACAACGACTTCACTGTGTATGTCTGCGAGATCAATGCCCGTGTCACCGGAGCCACTTACCCCTCATTTCTCGCCAAGCACTTTCTTCCCGACGGCGCGTGGCTGCTGCGCAACCTACGCTTCGACAGTCCTGTGACTGATATGGAACTCCTGCGCCTCCTCGATGACTCCAATGATTTATTCATTCCCGGCGAGAGCGAACACGGCGTCTTCCCCGTCAATTTCAACTTCGATAAAACCGGCCTCGTCACCAAAGGTCAGTTTCTTTGCATGGCTCCAAGTAATAAAGAAAGTCGTCATCTCCTGCGCATGGCAAGAATTGACCTGCCCTGCCAAACAGACCGCGACTAAGAACTCCTTTAATCCTCATGCCCATCGACCCACAACGCCTTCGAGAACGCCTCATACAACTCACCCGCGACCTCGTTCTCATCGAAAGCACCGACAACCTCCCAAAAGAACGCCAACGCTGCTTCCAACTCATCACCAACCACCTCGAAGAAATTCATAATCTGGACATCCTCATGCATGAAAACGCGGGATACGAATCCCTGGTCGCGATGCCTTCGGGAGTCACTATTCCCGACGTTTTGCTCTGCGGACACCTCGACGTAGTTCAACACCTCGTCCCGGGCAGCTATCAATCTGAACTTCGCGATCAGCGTATTTACGGTCCCGGCGCAGGTGATATGAAGGGGCAGTTGGCAATCATGATCGAGTTACTTCGTCTTCTTCATCGAGACCACGAGGGAATTAGCGTTGGCATCGCCATCACATCGGATGAAGAGCGCGGCGGCCAGCATGGTGTCCGCTACCTTGTCGACGAAGTCGGTCTGCGCTGCGGTGTCGCCATCATTCCAGACGGGGGATCGCCCTGCGATGTTACCGAAGAAGAAAAGGGCATCATTCATCTGCGACTGAGTTCCAGAGGACGCTCCGCACATGCTGCGCGTCCCTGGCTGGGAGTCAACGCGTTGGATAACTTGATTGAGTCTCTCCAGAACCTTCGCCAACATTTCGCGAGATTCCTTCCCGATCATATCGTAGCCGAAGATACCGGTACACACTGGTTTAGCACATGCACTCCCAGCGTCCTATCCACCGCCAACGACAGCCCCAACCGCATACCGGATGCCGCTGAAGCCATCGTTGATATTCGTTTTGTCCCTCCCCACACCTCTGGATCAATTCTCGCCGACATCCATAAATTGCTCGTGAAAGATGTCGTCGCCGAGCCGATTATCATCGCCGAACCCAGCCATCTCGCTCCGGATCCACTCTATTTAGAGATCAGCGAAACCGTGCTTGGAAAGCCGCCCCGATTGATCAAAGCCTCCGGCGGAAGCGATGGTCGATACTTCGCCCACGCCGGAATACCCGTCATTCTCTCCAGACCCTTGGTGGGCAACCTCCACGGCCGCGACGAATGGATCGATGTGGATTCCATGATGGATTACTACGAAATCTGCCAGAAGTATATCCTTCGCAAGTGTGGGGACTAGCATACGACAAGCACAATGCAGTATAGCTGCGCCCTCTGTCTTCACTTCTCCACCTAGTCCTCAGAATCCGACTTTTTAGAAGTCTTCTCGACCATCAACTGAATGACATAGAAGAGTAGCGGCACAACAACCATACTGAGTAAAGTCGCCGCAAGCATTCCGCCGAAAACCGCGGTGCCGAGCACTTTACGCGATTCCGCACCCGCACCAGACGCGATCACCAGTGGCAACACTCCAAGGATGAAGGAGAGCGCCGTCATCATCACAGCGCGGAATCGAAGTCGCACAGCCTCCACTGCAGAGTCAGCCAATCCCATCCCCTCATCCCGCTTCACCTTGGCAAATTCCGTGATCAAAATCGCGGTCTTGGTCGACATCGCGATGAGCAGGATAATTCCGATCTGGGTATAGACGTTGTTCTCCATGCCACGCACCATGATCGCCGCTACGGCGCCAAAAATCGCAAGCGGAACTGATAAGCAGACGGAAATCGGCAGCGTCCAACTTTCATACTGGGCGGCAAGCACGAGATACGCCATCAGAACGGCAAAGCCAAACACAAGCCCAAGCCCACTGTTCGCCGCCAGCTTTTCTTGGAACGAAAGATCCGACCAAGCGAAGTCCATACTCGGCGGCAACATTTGTGCGGAGTATTGCTCCATCAAATTCATCGCCTCACCAGAACTCGATCCGGGAGCAGGGCTTCCAAGAATTTTGACTGAAGGAGACATGTTAAATCGAGTGATCGTCTGCGGCCCTAGAGTCTCTTTGAATGCGGCAACCGCTCCCAAGGGGATCATTTGCCCGTCAGCTCCCCGCAACGGCAAATTGGACAGGTCCGACAAATCATCGCGATACTCACCGTCCGCTTGGACGGTGACTTTATAAATCCGCCCAAACATGGTGAAGTCGTTGACGTAAGAAGAACCAAGATAGATTTGCATCGCCTCATTCACCGCCGCGACCGATGTTCCCGTCCGCATCACTTGATCGCGATCAATATCCACATCCACCTGAGGAACAGTCGCGCGGAAAGTCGTCCGGACGCCATTGAGCAGTGGGTCTTTATTCGCTGCCACGATAAGCTCACCAGCGACATTTTGCAGTTGCTCACTGCCTACCCCTTGTCGGTCTTGCAGCATGTAGGTAAATCCACCTGACACACCTACTCCAGGAAGTGAAGGCATCGCAAAGGCAAACGCCGCTCCCTCTTGGATCGACATCAAACCACCCTGTAAGCGCTTTAATATAGCCTGCTGATGTTGACTTGGATCACCGCGCTCCTCCCATGGCTTAAAGGTAAGCACCGCGAATCCTGTGTTTGCCGAAGCGGCACCGTCAACGATGGAATAACCCGCAATCGACAGCGTATTATCAACCTCATCCATCCCTCTGGTAATTTCCTCCACCTTCCGCATCACCATTTCCGTGCGCTCCAGTGTCGCACCGTCCGGCAGTTGAATCCCGACCATGCAGTAACCTTCGTCTTCCTGGGGAACGAAACCTTGTGGCAAACTGTTCAGCCCTTTGACCGACAAGACCGAAATCGCAATGAATGCAACCACCCCAACAACCGCCAAACGAATCGCCGCACGCACGAGCATTCGATAAAAGCTATTCGATGCATCGACCATGCGATTGAACCCTTTGAAAATTCCACGCGGCTCCTTCGGGTTATGCTTCAATAGCACACCGCACAAAGCGGGGCTCAAGGTCAATGCGTTGATCGAACTAAAGACCGTAGCTACCGCGATGGTGATCGCGAATTGTTTAAACATCGTGCCTGTGATGCCAGCGATCATCGCTGTCGGAACAAAAACGGAGAGTAACACCAGCGTTGTAGCGACAACGGGGCCTGAGACTTCTTTCATCGCTTTGATCGCAGCTTCTTTCGGAGCTAGGCCGGCAGCCAAGTGCACCGAAGTATTTTCGACTACGATAATCGCGTCATCGACGACGATTCCGATCACCAACACCAAGCCGAACAAAGTCAGAATATTCAATGAGAACCCCATCAACAAGAGCACCGAAAACGCACCAATCAATGAAACCGGGATAGTGATCAGCGGGATGAGCGTCGCCCGTGCATCTTGAAGGAAAAGATAAACCGTGAGCACCACGAGAATGAGCGTAGCGACAAGGGTGATCACCACTTCCTTGATCGAAGCGTTGATGACATCTGTCGAATCGTAAACAATTCGGTGCGCCACGTCTTGGGGGTATTTTTCCTCCAGTTCGGCGAGTTTCGCCCGCACACCATCTGCCACGGCAATCAGATTGGAGCCTGGGATTTGATAGATCGCAAGGGTCGCCGACGCCGCACCATTGAGACTCGATGCCGTGGTGTAGCTATCAGAGCCGAGCTCAACCCGCGCCACGTCGCGTAGACGGATCACTCCATCTTCAGAAGAGCTTCGCACGACAATATTCTCAAACTCATCAACCGTTGTGAGACGACCTTGCGTGCCGAGCACATACTCGTAGGCAGTTCCGGTAGGAACAGGTGAACCACCGATTCTTCCCGCGCCGACCTGCACATTCTGCTCGCGAATCGCCTGTAAAACTTCAGCCGCGGCCACATTACGCGAGCGCAATAGATCCGGATCGAGCCAAATCCTCATGGCAAACTCACCAGCACCGAAAATCCCGACATCACCAACTCCATCCACTCGAAGCAAATCATCCCGCAAGTTCAAGCTCGCGTAGTTCGACAAAAACGCCGCGTCGTAGCTTCCATTCGGAGAAACCAAACCAATAAACATCACCGTATCCGTAGACTTTTTCTTTACGGATACGCCCGTCTTTTGAACCTCCGCCGGCAGGCGAGGCTCCGCTTTGGTAACGCGGTTTTGAACCAGTACGTTGGCCGTATCCAAATCGGTGCCGGGTGCAAACGTCACCGTCAGGTTCATCGACCCGTCGTTGCCGCTCACAGAGTTCATGTAGAGCATATTCTCCACCCCGTTGACCTCTTTCTCAATGGTCGCTGCAACCGTCTCCGCGACTGTCTCCGCATCGCCTCCAGGACAGAATGCCGAAATCTGAATGGTCGGTGGAGCTAAATCCGGATAACGAGAGATTGGCATCTTGAAGAGCGCAACAGCACCCAAGACGACAATCACAATCGAGATCACAGCGGCGAATACAGGTCGCCTGATGAAGAATGCACTAAACATGATCGATTAATCTTTGGGAGCTTGTCCCTCGGTGGTCACCGCGGGTTTACGCTCTTGTGGCGAGACCACGGCACCTTCGCGGGCACGCTGCAGACCAGCCACGATGACGGATTCTGATCCATCGACGCCATCGAGGATCACACTCATTTTCTTACCTTCCGTAGCGTTGAGCGGCAGATTTTTACCAACTTTCACACCACGTCGCTGAACCACGCCCCCCTCACCAACAACCCACACAAACGAACCAGCAAGGTCGCGAAGAATGGACTCCGATGGGAGCACATAGGCTTTTGTCTTATCTGGTTGCGTCGGATCGGGACGGACCGGCACGCCGACCATACCATAAAGACCTGCCGCAATCTCAGCATCTGGATTCTCAAACACAGCGCGCACTTTGTTGGTGCGCGTCCTCGCGTCCACCTCGTTATCGAGGAAATCAATCCGTCCCGTGTGTTTATAAACCCGACCATCAGCCAAGGTCAGGCGAATCTCTAAGCTCTTGAGAATAGATGCCACGTCTTGGTCGGCACGCGCACTAAAGTAGTCGAGCATCCTACGCTCGGGAACCTCGAAGTAAGCATAAATCTTCGAGTCGTCGATCACGGTTGTGAGCAGCGTCGGCTCTGAGTAACCTACGAGGTTTCCAATAGAAACGAATGCCCGAGATACCCGTCCATCAACTGGTGATAACAGCTTTGTGTAGCCTAAATTAATTTCTGCGTTCTGCAGTTTCGCTTTTGATTGCTGAACCGATGCCATCGCCTGCGCCAATTCCGCCGAGGCAATTTCCACATCGATTTCGGAGATAGCCTTGCTCTCTAGTGCTGATGAGAATCGATCGAAACGCTTTTGCGCCAACTCTTGACCAGCCACAGCCCGGCTGACATCCGCCTTCGCTGCATTGAGTGCTTGCTCAAACGGCTCAGGCTCAATCTGAAACAGCGGCTCGCCTTTTTTCACCAACTCGCCATCGGTGAAAAACTGTTCGGTTAACACACCAGCCACCCGCGCACGGACTTCATTCAAGCTGATTGCCTCTAGGGTCGCTGGATGTTCAGCGTAAACTGTCGCCTCGCGAAAATCAGGCATCATAACGGTCACAGGCGGTGGTGGCGGCGCTTGTGGCGGTGCCTTCTTACCACAGGAGGCAAAGCTCAATACTGTGACCATAGCCATCAGCGGCCAGCCACGCTTGGAGATCAATTTCACCCTCTTCATAATTTAATCGATTTTGACGGCCGCGGGGCACTTCCCCCCAAGGCTTTGTAAAGACGCGAGTAGGCAGCCGCGAGGCGCCCACGGCTTTCCGCACGATCACCTTCTGACTGCAACACAACCCGCTCGGAATCGAGCACGTTCTGGAAAGGCAGCAGACCGTCGCTATAGTTTTTGGTGATCAGTTCACGGCTCTTTCTTGCTGAAGTCACTGCATCGTTGAGCAAGGCAAGACGCTTTCGCTCTTCGGAAATATCAGCCATCGTGCTTTCCACTTCAGCCACTGCCGAGAGCACTGTATTTTCGTAATTACTATAGGCCTCACGCGTGCGCGATTCCTCAATCCGAATCTGACTACGCACGCGACCAGCATTGAACAAATTCCAACGGAACGCCGGCCCGAACCCATAACTCCTCGATGCAGAGTTGAGCAAATCTCCACTATCCAAGGCCTGCAGCGCAAACGTGCCACCCAGTGTGAAACGAGGGAACAGATCACCCTTCGCCACGCCGATCTGAGCATTCGCGGCTGCCACTTGGCGCTCTGCTGCTCGCACATCGGGACGAATTCTCAGCAAGTCCGCAGGTAGACCCGCGGACAGTGTTTTCGACGGCATCGGAATACCAGAACGATAACCCACCAAATTCACGGTCTCATCGGGAAACTTCCCAAGCAACACCGCCAAACGACTGATCGCCGCAGCCCGCTGCTGACGAAAACGTGGTAGCAATGCCGCAGTATTTGCGTTATTAGCCTTCGCCTGTTCCACATCGATTTCGGTAACAAGACCGGCATCGAAACGCTTGTTCGCTATGCCGAGAGATTCTTGCTGAGTCTTGAGGTTACGCTGCGTGATGGCAATTTGCTCGTCAATGGTGCGGATTTCCAAATAGGTGACCGCCACCTCGGCGCGCACACTAACCAACACATCGCGAAGAAGTTCATCGGCGCTTGCGACGTTGGCTTTCGACGCCTCAACGAGACGACTCCCGCTCCCCCATACATCAACTTCCCAACCAACATCGAAGCCAGCGAGCCAATTTTCCATCGTCGTTCCACCACTGGGAAGCCCGACGTTTTCCGAACTTCGGGCACGAGTCGCACTTCCTGATCCATCGACAAAAGGAAATAGTAGGCTCTGTGAGATCTGGCGTGAGGCGCGTGCTTGAACCAAGCGTTCTCTTGCCACGGCAAGATTGCGGTTCGATTCTTCCGCCGTAGCGATAAGACTATTGAGTGTCGTGTCACCGTAGCTCTCCCACCATTGACGCAGAGCATCTCGCTTAGAAGACTGTCCAGACATCGCTGCATCATGCCAAGCATCTGGTGCCGCCAGAGTCGGCTCGACATAGTCGGGGCCGATCATCATGCATCCCGAAAAAGCAATCGGCAGGGCTACAGCAAAAAGACAAGGCCTAGCGACGGAAGTAGACATACTCATAGATAAAGAGGCAAAGTTTACGAGAAGATCACACTCACCGTTTTAGCTCCCATGGGTGAAGCCACAAGGAAAAACGATCCGCTGTCAGATTGTGGCGAGTTCCAATTCACAGCCCGGAGCCAAGACAGGAAAATTGTGCCGTCGTCGTAGTGGATAAACCCACAAATCTCACCATGAAGAAAATGAAGGGATCGACGCTTGGGTTATGCTGTTTTTAGCCGCAAAAAGGCACAAAAGACGCAACATTGGAAGCCAAGGGTTTTCTGTAGCAACGTTTTAAAAACGTCGATGTGTCGTGCCGGGACGTGCGACTGCCCCGAAGACGAGGTGTTAGCCGACACGTCTAACCTACATTTCATGTGACTGCAGCGAAGCGTAAATACGCTCGTTTGGCGCTGGCAATCCCGCCGCTACTGGATGCTCCGCATTCCAATCTCAAATCTCCAGGTGTCATACCGTCTTCGAATAAAAAGATGACTTTTCTACGCGCACAAGTCGTTGACGATCAATCAAATCAACTCCCGCTCGCGTCAGATCATTACCAAGATTTGGTATCAGATAGTATCAGGCGCAAGCCCCACCGGTGGCAGTGGCATCTTGCCGCCTTGCCAAGCACACCCCGTGGCGGTGGCATCCTGCCACCAAGCCATTCCCCATTCGAGGTACATTGGCGGTGGCGGTAACTGGTCGACGTTCGTTCGGCGCTTACAACAGGCTGCTACAGACTCCCCATTCTCCAATCCGCGTTTATCACTCGTCCTTCGGCATGATGGGCGAATCCCATCCCGCGAGGTCGGAGGGCTTGACGCCTTGGACACAGCCGTCGAAGGAGAAGGTGGTGGGCTGATAGGGGCCGACAAAGCTAATGTTCAGATCGGGTTTAATGACGTCTTCCATGCCGAGAGCCCAGAGAGTGCCATTGATGATCATGCGACGGTAGTTCTCGTCGAGGATATCTTCCGATGCACCTTGGGTGGAGTGGAAGACGCGATGCTTGTCACCATCCTTGTCCTCGTAATGGCGCGTCCAGGTCGATGGCATCGGTGGTTTGCTCTCATCGGGATCAGCGGTAGGATCCATGGTAACGAGTGGTTGCGAATTGGTGAGGACGGTGAAATCCGGTCCAGGTTTGCCGACATAGGCACCGGCATGGGTGAAGGCATTGTCACCAACTCCCGAAAGAATCACATGCTCTTTCTGTTCGGGGACGATCTGGATGCGAGTTCCTTGCTTGTGGTTGGTTCCGTAGTGGCCAACCCAGGTGTTGCCAAGAATTTGGTGGCCGAAACCGTTCTCATATCCTTCGGTTTTCGATTTGAAATCGTATTGCGCGTAGGCCGAGTCTTTTGGGATCTTGAACGCGTGGGAGGACGTTCTCAATCCAACGACCGGTCCACCTCGCTCGAGATAAGCCTCGATGTGCGCCATTTCTTCAGCAGGCGGATTGAGGAAACGGGCGAAGATGAAAAACAGATCGGCGTCCTTCAAAGCAGCCAGCCCGGATATGTTTGACGATCCCGCCTCAATAAACCCATCTTTGTCCACACCGAATACGACCGTGCATTTGAAGCCATGGTGTTTGGCCAGAATACGCGCCAACGCCGGAGAAGTTTCCTCGGTGCGGTATTCGTGGTCGCTGGCAAGAAAGACGATGTGCTTGCCCACCCCGGGACCGGAATCACCTTCGTAAACAATTGAGGTATCTGCCTGAGCGGAAACTGTGAGCATGGCGAGGAGCGTGAATATTTTTTTCATCAGATAAGTAATGCGTTTGTCGATCTAGATCAGTGGGTAAGTTATTTCATCGGGTGATCCTTGAGCAATTCCTCCGGCTTCCAAAAAATGCTGCGGTCGCTGGTCGCTGCGCGGACTTTCTTGACGGTTTCCGGCTTCACCGGTGCCGCCTTGTTGCCCCAAGAGTTCCTTACGTAGGTGAGAACGGCGGCAACTTCTTCATCGCTTAGAAGTGCACCAAATGCAGTCATCGGCGGGACGCCCTTGGAAGGGTCATAAGTTTTCCCATTCACCTCGATCTTACCCCAAAGACCATGAAGAACCAGCTTGGCGAGACGCTCCTCGTCTCCAGTCACCCATTCGGTTGCCACTAGTGGCGGATATACTGGGTCCAGACCTTGGCCGTTGGCTTGGTGACAGGTGGCGCAATGCGCGTCGCGATGGAACACTTCGGCTCCGAGCTTGTAAGTCTTGGCGTCCGCACCGGTAAGATGAGCGGGGACTTTCACCTTGATCTTCACTTCCTTCTCGACGACCTCGGTCTGCATCTTGCCTTTGGTCGGATCTGCCGCCCCCCAGTAATGTTTGACCGTTGCCGCCGCGATACGGGCATGAGGTTCCGGTGAGTTCAGCACCTCGTTGAGCAATTCCTCGTTGCGAACATCGTACTGCTGATGGAGCCAAAGCGCTTCGAGCAGATGGTGGGCGTCTTCCTTATTCTTCGGGTCGAACTGTTTCACCCACTCGCCGACTGCCGCCATGACTTCAGCGGGGTCGCGTTCACTGAGTTCGAGCCTTGTGCGGTGACGCACGCCGTCGACAGGATGCTTCAGGTTACCCAAGAGCTTCGCGATAGGCTCGCCATCAATAGCGACAGGTTCCTGCAGCGGACGGTTCTTGTAGATCATCCGGTAGATGCGTCCGTGCTTCTTGTCGCGGTATGGATCACGGATGTTGTGCTGCATATGGCCGATAATGATGTTCTGCCAGTCGGAGATGTAGAGTCCACCGTCCGCACCGAACACGGAATCGGTCGGGCGGAAGTTCTTGTCGTCGCTGTAGAAGAAACTATCGGTCGGAGTTCCCCAAACCTCACCTTGCTTAAACTCGGTTTTACCGTCCTTAAAGCCATCGCGGTGCAGTTCGTAGCGTTTGATGCCGAGATATCCGATGGTGTTGCTGACGAGGAAATCCTGTTGCAGTTCATCCGGGAAGTTTGCACTGGAGACGATCTCATCAGCGGGGACCGGACGCACTTCTTTCTTCACCAAGGGGAACATCTTGAAGCCCTCTTTAAACGGACGGACTTGATAAGAGCGCCCGCCGGTGCCGTCGTTGGCGAAGTGATAACCCCAACGATCGAAGCTCGTTCCGTGTGGGTTCGGGCTGTTACCAGCGTGGAAGGTGATGGTGTATTTGTTCGGATCGAAGCGATACATTCCCGAGGCGGTCGAGGAGAGAGCGGGCCCCCAAGGGTGCTCGAAGTTGTTCTGCAGGAAGATGCCACTCTGCCAATAGAGCGCGCCGTCCGGCCCGATGATGAAATTGTTCGCCGAGTGATGGGTATCGGACGAGCCAATGCCCTGCACCAGCACGATGCGGAGATCCGCCTTGTCGTCGCCATCGGTATCTTTAAGGAAAAGAATGTCAGGTTGTGAGGCAACGATCACCCCGCCATTCCAGAACTCGAAGCCGAGCGGGTTGTGGACTTTCGCGAATTCAATTGCCTTGTCCGCCACGCCGTCGCGGTTTTCGTCCGGCAGGATCAGCAGGCTGTCGGTCATTTCCTTGAGCGGCTCCCATTTCGGATAGGTGCTCCAGCAAGCGGCCCACAGACGGCCTTTGGAATCGACCTGCATCTGCACGGGGTTTGCCATCTCGGGAAACATTTTCTCGTCGGCGAAAAGGTTCACTTCGAAACCTTCAGGCATGTGCATCTTGGCGATGCCTTCTTTACCACTGAGATATTCAGCGCTTCCTTCTTTCGCTTCGCTGGAGCTCTTGCTGCCGCCGCCAACGTTGGAAATCACTTCGATCGGTGCCGGCACGTTCGAGTCATCGACTTCGAACTTTTTGCCCTGTGCGACAGCCCAGATCTTCGGGTCGCGGTTGGCCGTCATCACGTCGAGCATTTCCAACTCATGCTGGAGCACTTCACGGTTGGTCTGGCCGTTGACGAATTTCAAACCGGAACGCCCACCCCAAATGTCGTTTCCGTCCGTTGCCCGATAACGGTTGTGCCAGTGCCAGCTCTTATCCAGCACCGTTTGGCGGAGAGCTTCAAGGGTAGGCGTTGCCTTGACTTCTTTACCTACGATAGCGGTAGCGATGACTTCCGCGAGTTGTCGGTTTCCTTCAGGAAGCAGATGAACCCCGTTCAAGGTCAACGGACTGTCCGCCTTGGTGTAAAGGCCTTGAGTCGCAGAGAAAAGATCAACGAAACCGACACCCTTTTCATCGGCCACCTGATGAATGGCTCCGGTATAGAGCGCCAGATTGACGTTGTTGGCGTTGCCATTCGGAAGCAGAGGAGTGCCGAGATCCTCGTGAGCAATCGGCGAAAAAAGGACGAAGCGGGGAGCTGATTCACCGTTGAACTTGATGCCTTTGTAGCTGTCGATCATCGCACCGAGATCATTCTTGAATTTCTCGAGCGATTTCTCGCCTCCGAAGGACTCGTTGTAGCCAAAGAAGACGAAAACCACATCCGCCTCGCAGTGCTTGAGATAATCTTCGGGAGAAGTAAACCCTTTGCTGCGTGGCCGGGATGTCACGGTATCGCCGGTGAAGGCGAGGTTACGGAAGGATAGTTTTTTGTCAGCCAATTCGCTTTGGATCGCCGTTTCGACCCAGCCGTCGTGCTGCATCCGGTCGGCGAGCCCGTTGCCGATGATGCAAATACGATCCTCGTCCTGCAGCGGCAGTTGGGCGAAAACGGTGGTAGCGAGAGCGGCAAAACCAAGCACTGAGGCAAGGCGGCGGCAAAAAACAGACGATTTCGGGAATTTTAGGTTCATAGGCAGATGCAGCTAACGTGAGTCGAGCGACCACTTTTACAAAGAATTCACTAAACGCCTCCTGTGGATTGATCTCGACTGTCCGTGACATCGCCTGCATCAACGCTTCTTCGCTGCAGACTCAAGCTCTTGGAGGGACACGACTTCGACTTGATAGTTCGTAAGAGCCTCGATCTTACTTTGCTCCATGGCCTCTTGATCGATCTCAGAGATGGCCTCGTTTAGTTTTGCGGTTTTATCACCGAGGGTAAGCCCGCCGCCGCCACCAGTGAGTATGATCCGACTCAATAGAAGCTCGCTTCCAAACAGATGGAATCGTGGCGTTCCTGAATCACCATCCCAGACACAGTAGCGAAAAGGCGCACGCAATTCCGACCCCTTACTTCCACTGCAGTCGATAGTGCCAAGATTCGATACGTAGACCATCGGCAGCTGTTGGTAGTGTTTGACGCCATCTACCTCCGTGTGTGTACCATAGTGGGAAGTTTCACATCGCCCGCAGAGTTGATCGAATTTGATATGGTTGGCGGCCGGAGTGAGTCGGGAACTTCCTTGGGAAAATCCGACTTCGACGACCTTGTCCCGAGCATTCGTGACTCCATCGATTATAGGCATGATCCGATAGCTTTTCACTGTCTCAGGGAGGTCTTCGTCCAACAGCCCGATCCAAAGGTCCTGTCCATTGACTCTGCGCCCCCACACTAGGTTGCGTTCAATGATTTCGTTTTCCGAGGTGACGAATCGGGTGCGGAAACCCAAACCATTCACCCACGGTGGAGGTGAGCCGGGGTATGCCGGATGGGCGTGATTGCAGAAAAGGATGTGGCGTCGGGTAATCATCACGCCGCCATAGCTGTCCGCAATACTCATGTTTTTGCCCGGGCCGACTTTGAAAGTCGCGACCCCTGTCAGTTCTTTCCCTAAATCCGCACACCAGAGACCCTCGTTCCTACTGTAGGCTTCGTAGAGATGTTCATAGATCGAAAATACCGCCATGTTCGGCTCGCCCCCTTTGAGTCCTCTCAATCGTTTATCCACAGACTCATTCAACAACGAGGCTAGATCAGACGACCAAACAGGTTTTGCTTCATTACCAGTCGATGGCACCATCAGCATGGATGCCGTGACAAATCCAAATATAAGGAAATACAGACGACTAGTGATTCTCATGAATCTAAACATCAACCCAGATTAAAGCTCGGCACACCGTCTTTCAACACCGCTTTGACCGTATCGCCGTCTTTCACCTTACCCTCGAGCACTTCAAGGCTTAAAGGATTCAGTAACCGGTCTTGAATCACCCGCTTCAAGGGGCGGGCGCCATAGACGGGATCGTAGCCTTCGTTGCCGAGGAAGTCTTTCACCTCATCGCTAACGCTGAGTTCGATCCGACGGTCCGCGAGACGTTTTATCACGCGCACGAGTTGGATTTCAACAATCTGCCTCAGATCTTCGCGAGTCAGTCGATCAAAGATGATGATGTCATCGATTCGATTGAGAAACTCAGGACGGAAGTGTGAACGCACTGCCTCGTTCACTCGGGCGTCTCGTATTTCTTTTTTGGCGTCATCGAGGATGAACTCGCTACCGATATTGCTCGTCATGATAAGCACCGTATTCCGGAAGTCGACCGTCCGGCCCTGGCCGTCGGTGATTCGCCCATCGTCGAGGACCTGTAACAAGGCATTAAAGACATCCGGATGTGCTTTTTCCACCTCGTCGAAGAGCACTACAGAATACGGGCGACGGCGCACGGATTCGGTGAGTTGCCCGCCTTCCTCGTATCCGACATAGCCAGGAGGTGCCCCGATCAAACGCGAAACGCTGTGCTTCTCCATGTATTCGCTCATGTCGAGTCGTGTCATGGCATGCTCGTCATCAAACAAAAACTCTGCCAAGGCCCGGCTCAGTTCGGTCTTGCCTACTCCGGTAGGACCGAGGAATAAAAAGGATCCAATAGGGCGGGAGTCATCCTGTAATCCAGCACGCGCACGACGCACCGCATTCGAAACGGCGACTACCGCTTCTCGTTGGCCAATCACCCGCTTCCCTAAACCTTCTTCCATCTTCACTAACTTCTGCTGCTCGCCCTCTTGCAGTTTCGAAACGGGGATCCCCGTCCACGACGAGACCACGTTGGCGATCTCTTCCTCGCCGACTTCTTCCTGTAAAATCGACCCACTTTCCTGCATCTCAGCGAGCTTCTGCTGCGACTCCTCAATCTTGCGCTCAAGCTCGGGAATAGCGCCGTACTGAAGTTCACTCGCCTTGGTCAGATCGCCCTCGCGCTTGGCACGTTCAATATCTTCGCGCAAGTGCTCGAGCGCCTCCTGCAAGTGACTCGACGCATCGATCACCGACTTCTCGTTCTGCCATTGAGTTTTCAAGGTGGCGCTCTGTTCTTTCAGGTCGGCCATCTCTCTCTCCACCTTTTCGAGCCGTTGCTTCGAGGCATCGTCTTTCTCCTTCGCCAATGCCTGACGTTCCATTTCGAGCTGCATCACCTGGCGCTCGAGCTGATCGATTTCCGTTGGCATCGAATCCAGCTCAATTTTCAAACGCGAGCTCGCTTCGTCGATCAGATCGATCGCTTTATCGGGAAGAAAACGATCGGCAATGTAGCGGTCCGACATCGTCGCTGCAGCAATGATCGCCGAGTCGGTGATACGCACGCCGTGGTGGACTTCATAGCGTTCCTTCAGTCCACGCAAAATCGCTACGGTATCTTCTACCGTTGGCTCGCCAACCATCACCGGTTGGAAACGCCTTTCTAGCGCAGCATCCTTTTCCACATATTTCCGATACTCGTCCAAAGTGGTCGCTCCAATGGTGCGCAGCTCACCACGTGCCAACTTTGGCTTCAATAAATTGGATGCATCAACCGCGCCCTCCGATGCTCCTGCCCCGACGATGGTATGCAACTCGTCGATGAACAAAATAATCTCACCGTTAGAATCGGACACTTCTTTGAGGAATGCCTTCAAGCGATCTTCAAACTCGCCACGAAACTTCGCACCGGCAATCATCGCTCCAATGTCCATCGAGATCAGTCGCTTGTTCTTCAGCGACTCCGGAACATCTCCACTGATAATTCGACGCGCTAAACCCTCAGCAATCGCCGTCTTTCCCACACCGGGCTCGCCGATCAACACCGGATTGTTTTTCGTCCGTCTCGAAAGCACCTGCATGACGCGCCTGATTTCATGATCACGACCAATCACTGGATCGATCTTTCCTTGTCGCGCCCGCTCAGTCAGGTCGTCGCCATACTTTTCCAACGATTGAAATTTCCCTTCCGGATCTTGATCCGTGACGCGATGAGATCCACGCACCTCACTTAAGGCTTTGAGCATTTTCGCCTTGGTGGCTCCGCTTTTTTTCAGCACTTCGCCAGCCGCCGACCCGCCATCCGCCAGTGCCAACAACGCGTGTTCAACGCTTGTATATTCATCACCGAGCGCACGCATTTCCTTCTCCGCTGCGTTCATCGTCTCAGCGAGTTCACGCGATAGACGCAAATCTCCACCACCGCCAGAGACCTTCGGTTGACGATTCAGCCACGCGATCACCTCGGACTCGACCGCAGGTTTTGAAACCTGAAGCTTATCAAACAGCGGTGCGGCAACACCGTCCGTCTGCTTGAGTATTGCGAGCAACACATGAGCAGGGTTCAATTCCTGCTGACCATGTTCAACCGCGAGCGATTGCGCATCACGCAACGCTTCCTGCATCTTATTCGTCATTCGTTCCGGATTCATAATCCAACAACAGTTATCTACACTTTACCTACATTTTCAGATTACGCAGACCAAGCGCCTGAGGATATAAAAATCCATGCTTGGACTGAGAATGAGGCAACGACTCCCCAGTCCGACCAATCGGTGAACCCTCCAATTCAACATTGAACGATACAACGAGTCTGAGAAATACACGGTTCAGCAGTGAACTCTTCCTTCCAGTCACATCAATTCCCGGATCGGGCATCAATGACAGAGAGTGCTGACCATTTTGCAGATATACGGATCGAGCACATGCTTGGTGGACAAAACCTCATCGATATTCTTGATACCAACTTCAAGGCTCTTCGTCACCGTAACGAACGATTTCTCCCCATCAAGAAGCGCATCCACCGCAGTGTGAGCGAATTCGAACGCCAGCCTGCGGTCGATCACTGTCGGCGAACCACCGCGCTGAATATGGCCAAGAATTGTTAGGCGAGCTTCCATCCCAGTCTCGCGCTCCAGCACCTCAGCGAGCTTACGCCCCTCAAGAACCCCCTCAGCCACCACCGCGATACTATACAGGCGCCCCGCTGTAATCTCAGCGTTCAACCGAGCGGTGATCCCGTTCATATCGTAAGGCACTTCGGGAATTAAACAGACCTCAGCACCCGACGTCAACGCACTCATCGCAGCCAGATACCCGCAGTCACGCCCCATCGTTTCAATCACAAATGTCCGTCGGAAAGATGCCGCCGTATCGCGAATGCCATCGATAGCCTCGCGAATCACATTCAATGCCGTATCCACTCCGAGACAGTAATCCGTGCAGGGAATATCGTTATCGATCGTCGCCGGAATCCCCGCCACCGCGATGTCCGCCTCGTGACACATCACACGCGCCGCATTGAACGAACCATCACCACCGACAACAATCAGTTTGGTAATACCCCGTTTCTCCAGTTCTTCGTAAGCCTTCTGACGATACTCCGGCTCGCGGAACCGTTGCGAACGTGAAGAGCGCAACACCGTGCCACCACGGAAGAGAATACCGGAAACTGCATGCTTATCAGCTTCAACGATTTTGCCATCCAATAAACCGACAAGGCCATCGTAAATCAAATAGGGCTTCAGTCCCTTTTGGAGGGAATAATCCACAAAGCGCTTCACGGCTGGGTTCATTCCGGCGGCATCTCCGCCTGATGTCATGATTGCGATACTCATTACAGTAGTGATTTGGGTAAATTATGCGTCCTTTTTGGACAGCGGTTCGGTAAACGTCGCCGTCACGCCACGCAAGTTTCAATCCCGACTGCCACTGATAAACAGTCATATTGACATGACTCGGCATATTCACCGATAAATGGTGTATGAAACGATCCATGCGAAGCCCTATTCATCGGGAGATTCAAATGACCACCGAGCTAATCGAGCCCGGACTAATGGTTTATCAATGCCCAAAAAGTAAAGGTATCTGGATTCCTATCTACAGCTATCTTGAATGGCTGCAAAAAGAAAGAGCACCGATCAAACCGCTACCGGAAAATTATCAGCCGGAGACTGTCTCAGACATCGACCGTCCAGCACTTATATGCCCGGAATCAGGATCTATTCTTACCCGCTACCGAGTCGGTCACGGCTTGGATTTTAAAATCGATCACTCTTATGTGTCAGGAGGAATTTGGCTCGATCCAGGTGAGTGGGAAGCCCTAAAAAGCAAAGGCTTGCATGATCACCTGACCATGATTTTCACCGCGCAGTATCAGCATAAGGTGAGGGATGAGGCTGCGGCCACACGTCATCGGAATTTCTTAGAAGAGCGACTTGATGCCAACGCACTCAGTAAGATGGATGAGTTCTGTGCGTGGATCAAAGATCATCCGGAACGCCACCTAATCGTTCGCGAAGTGATCGATGCCGCCCGGGAGCTATGACATCTATCGGGCTTGGCAGAAAAAAGAAGCGGCAAAAGACGCATTTGCGAACAAAAACCTCCGTGCCATCTGGTTATTCCGTGTTTACGTTTGCTTCCTAATTATGCCCGGAAAGAAGCCACGCCCATCCAAGAAATTCGTCGACCACCCCTTCTCTTATCATCAAGAGATCGAACTCGAAATCGCCTCGCTGACCAACCTTGGCGTCGGTGTGGCACGACATGGCGAAGAATCCTGGGTGGTCTTCGTGCCCTTCGCTCTACCCGGAGAAACCGTTGTCGCACGAGTTTTCCGCAACCACAAAAACTACTCGGAGGCAGACCTTGTTCGAGTCGTCACCCCTTCACCCGACCGCGTCGATCCTGTTTGCCCATTGTTCGGCGAGTGTGGAGGATGCCAGTATCAGAACTTTTCCTATCCTGCTCAACTCAAGTGGAAGCGCCAGCAAGTCGAAGAGCTTCTCCAACGGATGGCGAATGTTGCTCCTGAGGTATCGCCCGTCATCGAGTCCCCGATCCAATACGGCTACAGATCCAAGCTCACTCCTCACTTCCAAAAACCCCGCCAAGGAGAGCTGAGCGACATCGGGTTTCTCAAGGTCGGCAGACGCTTCGATCTGGTGGATGTCGCAGCCTGCCCGATCGCCATGGACGCCATCAACGAACGCCTTCCCGAACTGCGTAAATCAGTTCGTTCAAAGGCATCGACCTACAAGCGCGGTGCAACCCTTCTGCTCCGAGCAGATAACAACACCGTCCACACCGACACCGAAGCGGTTGCAGAGGAAACCGTCGAGGGGGTTACCTTCTCGTTCAAAGCCGGTGAGTTCTTTCAGAACAACCCCTTCATTCTTCCCAAGTTCACCTCCTTCGTTCGCGAGCAAGCCGCGGCCACCGGCAATCGATTCCTGATCGACGCCTACTGCGGGTCAGGGCTTTTCGGGCTCACCGCAGCACGCGCTTTCGAACGCGTCGCGGGAATCGAAGTGAGCGAGCCCGCCATTCAGTGGGCGAAATCCAACGCCACCGCTAACGGCATCGACAACGCAGAGTTCGTCAACGGCAGCGCAGAAGCCATCTTCGCCGGTGTCGACTTCCCAGGAGCCGAAACCACCGTCATCATCGACCCACCACGCAAAGGCAGTAACGAAGCATTCCTCCACCAACTGTTTCAATTCGCGCCATCGAGGGTGGTTTATGTCAGCTGCAATCCAGCGACCCAGATGCGCGACCTCCTCAGCTTCCTCGAAGCTGGCTACACGATCGCCAATGTCCAGCCCTTCGATCTGTTCCCGCAAACCCGCCACCTCGAGTGCATCATCACACTGGATGCGCCTAGCGCGGTTTGAACGCAAAAATATCTTAGGACACCCATGATTCCTTTTGAGATACTCGGTGTTCACCTCTTTCTCTGCAGGCCTATTTCCTCTAAAACCGCCCAATACTCGCTGTAAATCGACGCCAATTGCCAGTGAGGTGGATGGGGAGCCGCAGGCTTTTGAGTGCGGTGAGCATCACCGCTTTCACGGCAAGGCTGACATGCATTGGAATTTCCTAACCAGGCTCCATCGTCGCGCAAAAGAAAACAAAAGCGGCAGTGCCAGCCGCACTCAAAAGCCTGCGGCAAAAAACACCGAAAAAATCACACCTCCCTCGAATGCCACTGTTTTAAGCGGTAGTTCGGTAGCTATAGAAGACCGCGAAGACCACTCAAACGGCCGAGACGGCCGTGCTCCTTGAAGGATTCGCGCCGGTGGTGCTCTTAAAACAGTGGCATTCACACCTCCCTCCTTGTTCCTCCTTGTTCCTCCTTCTCCGCCTTCAAACCAAAGGGTTTTCACAAGTGAGCTCTGGAAAGGATGAGAAATCTCTATCAGCAGTCCAGAGCTTCTTCACTCCGTGATGCAGACAAATGGACGCGATCCGAGCATCATGAATCTTGGGGCCATTGACTTTTCCTTTGGTCGCCTGCTTGGAAAGCGTCTCGAAGTAACCTGGTCCTTCACCAAGAAGTCTCAGCCCGGGACTTTCCTGCCAGGCACGTATCGCCTCCAGAGCCTTGCCAAGAGGTGTCGGCGGATTGTAAATCTTCGGATGGGTGACGATGGCGAGAAACTCGTGGATGCTTGACCACGCAATTGCCCATGGAGCTCCTGAGTTCGCCAAGTCAACCATTCGGTCGAGGGCAATCTCATGCCATGGTGTATCCTCGCGATGAGCATACACGAGGATGTTTGTATCAACGGCTATCATCAGTAGATTGCGTCTCTGATTTTATCCCATGACGCCCCTACGAATTCCCGGGAAAGCCCTTTACCCTTAAATGTCACTGGTGTCACCCGCTTGGTTGGCAGCGCTTGCTCAAGTGATGCCGCCAACGACTCCTCGATCAGAGATCGCAGGGTGATGTGCTGTTCCTTCGCTCGCTCTTTCGCACGAATGAGAAGGTTGTCAGCAATATCTATGGTTGTCTTCATATGGGTAACCATATTAAATTCCTACTTTTTTGTCAACTTCACAACCCCCTAATAGACGGCAACTTGTGAGAAATCGTCCAAATAATGAGCGATTTTTCGAATAATTTACCCTGCTGAAACGCTCTTATAGGTGAGTGCGGTGACACTCGCGGCAAATCCCCAAAGGACGAACCGCTGAGAAACCGCCTCATCTGTGTTGAGGTTGATGGAGCTGAGAGTCGGTCCCTGGATGGAGAATTGGGGCCGGCTCTCTTTCCGTTTCCGTATATGGGACTATGCGGGATGGCGTATCCCAGTAGGTTCCGGCTCGCTAGCGTCAACCAACGTATGGCCAACGAATCCCCACAAGGTCTCACCGAACTCTTCCCGCGCGCGCTGGACTAATCCCTCGCCTCCGTGCTGCTGTGCGAGGACAACTAACATGGTCGAGCCCGAGCCAGACATCAACGCGGCATGCGTTTCTGGCTGAGCAAGCAACCACATTTTCATATCCGCCAAGGCTGGAAATTTCTCAAAGACAGGGCGCTCCAAACTATTAACCATCGCCCCCCACGGACAAATTTGCGGGGCGTATAACACGCCGGGCGTTTCCTTCGAATCCGCCCATCCTCGATAGGCCGACGGGGTTTCCACGCCAAATTTCGGCTTCAGCAGAACGATGGGCAGTTCCCATTCGAAGTTGATGCGCTCGACGATCTCACCGCGGCCAGAGACCTCGCACGGTTGGTTGAAGAGAAAGAAAGGCACGTCACTCCCGACACCTGCTGCGATTTCCGCCAACTCATCATTGGTCAATCCTGCCTTCGTCAGATGGTTCAGACCGTGCAGAGTCTGCGCCGCGTCGGAACTACCACCACCTAGTCCTGCACCGCTGGGAACTCTCTTCGTCAGCTCGATAGAAAAATCGATGTCCTTGCCCGTGCGATCCGAAAATGCATTCGCCGCCTTGACGACCAAGTTATCCGGCCCGGTCGGAAGATCAGCCCCAGCCACTTTCAATGAAATCCCATCGCCATTTGCGGCGGGAAAAAATGCCAGCTTATCAAAGAGAGAAACCATCACCATCCGCGAGCGAATCTCATGAAACCCATCATCACGTTTCCCCAACACTTCAAGGTCGAGGTTCACCTTCGCATAGCAACGAAGGTTCAAGACGGGAGAATTTTGTTCGGTTGATGTCATCGCAGAAACCCTTGCTCGATTTCCCCTCTCACTCAAGTAGCGATCACAGCCATCAGCCACCTGATGTCATATTCCTTCGCCTCTGCGGAATCGGATCAATCGCCGCTCCTCCTCGATCTCATCCTCGCCAAAGCCAAGCTCGCGCATCGAGCTACGTATCATCCGCATTGCAGATTCGGCCTCGTCGTGAACAATCCCTTCCTCACCCATCGACTGCAGCTTCGCTACATCACTGGCAAAGCGTGCTCGACACAGAATCGCAATACCCGGATTTGCTTCCCGCGCCTGATGAATCGCTACCTGCCCAACTTCCAGCGCAGGGAACGTGATCGCCAACATGCGCGCGCGCGCTATCCCGGCGAGTTGCAGGGTTTCAGGCTGCGCGACATCGGCAAAAAGCGCAACACGACCAAGACGTTTCAACTCCATCACCGTCTCCGCATTCAACTCGATAATCACTCGTGCCACCCCCGCTCGCTCGAGAGCTTCGTCCAATTGACGGCCAACCGGGCCATAACCGCAAATGATCACATGATCACGTAGATCGCTGAGAATTTCGGCATGCTCACCCGCCTTGGAACGGCCCTCGTCACCGAACAGTTTCTTATCTTCCATCCAACGGGAGATCCGAGGGGCTCCCTTCATCATGATTGGCACTGCTGCCATGGTTAGTGCAGTGGTAATCAGGAAAAATTGCTCATCGGCTGGAGACAAGGCCCCAAGCTTCAGCGCTTGGTTCACCAGCACCAAGGAAAATTCACCAATACTCGCTAAACCCATCGCCGCCTGCACCGTAGGGCGTATCGCAAAACCAAGAAACCGCCCGGCAATCAGTGTGATGACGAACTTCACGACCAACACAGCGATCCCCCACCCCACGAAAAAATACCAGCGCTCGAGCAGCAAGCCACCGTCTATCAACATTCCCACCGACACAAAAAACAGCGTGAGAAACAGATCTTTGAACGGCAGGACGTCGGCGAGAATCCGGTGACTATAGACCGATCCGCTCACCACCAATCCCGCAACAAAAGCACCCATCGCCAAACTCAAATCGAGCAGATAGCCGATCGTCGCCACGCCGACACAAAGACCGACAACCGTCAAGGTGAAGAGCTCACGACTGCGCACCGCACTGACCCGTCGCAAGATTGGCGGCACCATAAAACGCGTCATCACCCAGCCAAATACCAGGAATAACAGTGCCTTAAGAAGCGCCAACGAGAGATCGAGCGTCATGCTTCCCATTCCCTCACTCGCGCCTTGGATCAGCACAGGAAGCAGCACAATCACCACCACCACGAGAAGGTCTTGGAAGATCGCGATACCAATCGTTAGTTTTGCGCCGGGTGATGCCAGTTGCCCCGAATCCTGGAAGATTTTCAAGCTCAACGCCGTCGATGAGAGCGCGATCATAAACCCAATCAGCACCGATTCATTGAACGGAAAACCGATGGCTAGCGCGACACCCGATGCAATCACGTTCACACAAAGCACCTCAATCGTTCCTCCAATCATCGCCACCCTTCTCAGCCTTTTGATCTCATTGAATGAGAACTCAATTCCCAGGGTGAACATCAGCAGCACCACTCCGATCTCCGCCAAGGAATCGATCACATGTTCCGCATCCTCGAGATCCAACAAGTCCAACACGCCTGAGTTTGCGATCAGCAAGCCACACAGCAGATACCCAGTAAGAAACGACTGCCGGAATCGATGGAAAATCAGCGATACAATCACCGCAAAGCCCAACACCATCGACAACACCCCAAAAACTGGGGCGACATTACTCGCTCCAGCGGCAAGAAAAGTGTTCAGACTATTGAGTTGTTCCAGCATCTGACTCTACCATTGCAGAATCTATCCTTCCTCGCCAAACTATCAGGTGACGAATCTCAATTTTTTTTACCCTCTCCATGTCCGCCGACACTCAACCACAGCGAACAAACTATAGTGAGATTCCTCCTCCTCCAAGATCATGGCGCTATCGTCTAGTGCGCCTCGCTCTTATATTTCTCGCCATTCTCGTAAAGTAGTCGTTCACAGGCAGTCGCGCCGATGGCACTTATAAAAAATAGGGAGAGCCATCCTTCTAGGTGGCTTGGATGGTGAACGAACTAACCATACCACTCGCAGCCAGCTGGAAGCGTGGCTCTCCATAAGGCCAGCCGCCACCCACCACGGCGCAGCCGCACTCCCCCTTGCTACTATCTACCTGCTACCCGCTACTCCCCCCCTACCAATCCCCATCGCGCGACCATTCGACTTCCGCAAACGCGTTATGATTATGGATCGACTCGAAGTTCTCCGCCTCGACGCGGAACCATGAAATATTTTCATCGCCACGCGACCTCACCGCGACATTGCGCACGAGGTCTTCGACGAAAACCGGATTGTCGTAAGCAATTTCCGTTACAGCCTTTTCATCGGGACGCTTGAGAGCCGCGTATAGTTCACAGCTTGCTGACTGTTCGACAACGCGGATCAGATCTTCAATCCAGATTGGTTCATCAAAACGAACGGAATACGTCACGATGCCGCGTTGGTTATGCGCTCCTCGCTCACTGATTGCCTTCGAGCACGGGCAAAGAGTTGCCACTGGCACAGCAACAGTGACGATCAAGTCCATCTCGTCCTTGGTCGCCTCAACGGTAAACTTCACCTCGTAGTCGAGCATACCCGGCGCACCGGTAACCGGCGCTTTCTTCTCGATGAAATAGGCGAAGGAAAACTCCACATGCGCGCGCTCTGCATCCAGACGTCCGAGTAATTGCTGAGGAATCCGACGAATATCGCGCACACTCAGCTCCGGGCCATGCGCGTTGAGCGTCTCGATAAACCGACTCATGTGCGTGCCCTTGTAGTTGTGGGGCAGATCGACAGCCAACGAAACGGTCGCCACGGTGTGTTGCAGCGCATCCTTCTTGTCACGAATCCTGACAGGAAAGCGCAGTGCCCTCACTCCCACTCGTTTAATAGGCACTCCACGTGGGTCCACTTCGTTCTGCGTATCCTTCAGCTCTTTCATGCGATGGCTGCAAACTTCAACCCGCATCGCCCCACCGTCAACCAACCAAACTACAAGCACGAAACTAGACATAGCATGCACCCGCTTTGCATTTGATCGCATCAATGATCCGACGCACAGTCGTCACTTCATGCGCGATCTCCTTCCAGCTGACCGACCAGTGCTCATTCTTGCACCCATGCAAGACGTGACGGACTTGCCGTTCCTCAAGATCATGGCGGAAATCGGCGGCGCAGATGTTTACGTGACCGAATATTTTCGCGTCCATCCCGACTACAAACCGCACCCCTGGACACTCCGATCAATCGACGAAAACCCCACGGGAAAGCCCATCTTCGCTCAAATGATCGGCAATGACATCCCGTCACTCACCCGCACTGCGAAGCAACTCATGGAGCACGATGTGGCAGGGATAGACCTCAACCTCGGCTGCCCGTCACCCACCGTTTATCGAAAATGTGCTGGTGGCGGGCTTCTTCGCGAGCCCCAACGCATCGACCGAATTCTCGGTGCACTCCGCGATACTGTAGACGGACGTTTCACGGTAAAGACCCGACTCGGATTCGACTCTCCCGATGAGTTCGAAACCCTTCTCCACATTTTTGCCAAACACGATATTGACGCGCTGACCATTCACGCTCGAACGGTTGTCGAACGCTACCAGACCGCGATTCATCCAGAGCACATCAAAGCCGCCGTCGACCGCCTCAACTGCCCGGTGATCGCTAACGGTAACGTGGTCGATGTTGCCACAGGCCAGCAACTCCTCCAACTCACTGGTGCAGCAGGTTTGATGCTCGGTCGCGGCGCGATCCGCTATCCATGGATCTTCGACCAATTTCGTGCACTGGCTGCGGGTAGCGACCCGCCGCAACCAGTCGGTCGAGATCTACTCCGCTACATCCAACGCCTCTGGGAGGAAACCTCCGCGAAATTTCAACCCGAGCGTTTCAACCCAACCAACCACGTATCGAAGATGAAGAAATATGTGGTTTTTATCGCCCAGGGCGTTCCCGGCACCTTCGAGAACGACATTCGCCGCGTGAAGGAGAAGGACGCCTTCTTCGACCTCTGCCACCAGCATCTCGACAACGATAGGCCATTAGTGACACAACCACCGAGCGACTCGAAGCTCTTTTGTGGGTTCACCGATTTGCTTGATGGCACCGGGCACTAGACCCTCAGTTTTCAGTTTTCAGTTTTCAGTTTTCAGTTTTCAGGCTTTAGGCTTTAGGCTTCAGGCTTCAGGCTTCAGGCTTCAGGTATCGGTCAATGGTCAATGGTCAATGACGCTGGCACAGACATTTGCAAATACAGCCCCAACGGGGCGTCACATACCAGCCCAGGGCAATGCCCTGGGCTCTCTCATCAACCAATCCAGGCCAAGCCAACACCGCCCGCAACAACAATTCCCCCACCCGCAGGCCGCTCTAAAACCCCCGACCCGATACTGCTATCCACCTAAAACATAACACCTAAAACCTAACACAGACCGCCGCCCAGCGACCTCAAAAGACTTCCTGCTCTCTCCGCTTCCGCACAAGCCTCCTTCTATACGCCTCGATCAACGCGCCAGGTCCTTCCGTGAGCCACCAATAGATTCCCAATGGTATCGACAGATAGAGAATGAAATTCTTCAGAACCTCCCATCCTGAAGACATTGGAGAGGTCGTCATAGATTCCACGAAGCCGAAATACCAAAGATAGCTCAGGAAGAACCCACACACAAAGACGATCGGGATCGCTGCAAGCTTACGCCACTTCAAGATGCGACAGCAAAGCGCACCAACCGCACACGCAGGAGCAAACACTCCCCATCCAATCACGCTGCATCCCACGAGGATCAACAATGCGCCCACAGGATAAGCGGCTGGTCCACCGAGCCCTTGGTTGGTCAATACGGCAAACATTAGCAGAACGAGATACAGCAAGACCCAAAGCACAGATCCCAAGATTATCGCAAGAATCACCGCAAGCAGATGACGTAGGACAAAGATGATTATGGTGATCAAGGATTTCATTCTTGGTCTATTACCCAGGGAGTCTCTACCGATTGATTTAAATTACCTATCAGAGCTATACATTTTAGCAGTCAGATCCATCAACCTACTACAAATCGACTATCACGAACAACCCCTCCCAAAAAACAATCACAGGTTGGCTAGACCTATACACCTCGTTCCTAAGTATTACTATTGATGAACCAAACCAGTCCTTCATCAAGATCCACCACAAAGAAATCAATATCTGACGGTCTGCGATAATTACCGAACTCGTCTTCCCATGTTGTGACATTAGCTATGTAAGCATAGAAACAGCGTTCTCCGCCTATGGATTTCCTTAGCTTTTTGGTCAGTTCCTCTTCGCCGTCTAGCGCGAAATCAACATAGTCTCTGCTAGATGGGGCAATGGGACCGTTTCTCCAATGTCCGATTTCCTCCCAATCACTTCGGTACCAAGGACGCTTCGGGTATTCGGTTCTTAACTCGTCGTCCGAGTTCTCGAATCGCTCACGAATGGAATCGGGCAATTCAAAGACGGAGATAGAAAATCCATCGCCGGTAAACGACCTCTCAGTCTCATGGCTATCTCTTGCCGATATAAAAAATGCCCAGGCATCAAAGCGCCTACTATCTCTGACAAGATTTTCCAACAAGCTCGCAGGAAAACTAACCAGATAAAGTGCCGCAACAATCAATAGCGGCATATAAACCTGCTTTGCCAATTTTCGCCATTTACGACGAAACGCCGTCACGATCATCCAAATCAGATACGGAATGCATCCAATAAGCATCAGCATCATGATAAAGGCAAAAGCGTATCTGGTGATCATATTTCAATGAGAAGTATCAAGATTTACGCCCACAAAAAAGCGCGCACACCTTTCGGCATCCGCGCTTTTGAAAATTGATCGAATGATCAGCTGTCTTTATACCAGCTTCGAGTTAAAGATGATTAACCTCCGCGCACAAGACGTTCTCGATTAAACAAATCCACGTCCACTTGTCAATCGCGTGCCGCGCAGCGGTTCTACGCGACGCATCAGATCATTATCAAGTTTTGGTATTATTTCGCCAAACGAACGTTGGAGATGTGGATGGTGCCTTCGCGGTCCACGATCCCACCGTCCTGGTTTTCCTGGGTCGGCTTCTGGTGCTTCTTCTGCATCGCTACGCCTTCAACGACGACGCGATCCTTGGAAGTAATCACTTCGATGACGGTGCCAGTGGCACCTTTGTCGTTACCGGCGATCACTTCGACGGTATCTCCTTTTTTGATTGCTACTTGTTTGCTCATATCGGTATTCAGGTTAGAGCACCTCGGGTGCGAGGGAGACGATCTTCATGAAGTTCTTCTCACGAAGTTCACGGGCGACAGGTCCGAAAATACGGGTGCCTTTTGGGTTTCCATCTTTGTCGATGATGACGATCGCGTTGGTGTCAAAGCGAAGGGTCGAACCATCACCACGACGAATCGGGTAGGCGGTGCGAACCACAACGGCACGAACAACCGCGCCTTTTTTGATATTGGCGGTAGGCGTAGCCTCGCGAATGTGTGCGGTGATCACATCACCGATACGTGCTTGGCGGGAGCGTTTACCGATAACGCCGATCATTTTTGCGCTGCGTGCACCGGTGTTATCGGCTACGGCAACTTGAGATTCCATCTGAAGCATAATCTATGTCTCCTTCTAGGGTAAATGTTGAGTTGGATTTTCGGGATGTAGTCTGCCACTCAGAATGAGCACGCATAACGTTCCCGGGTAAGTCCGGATTCTAAGGAAGTCTGCTTAGTGAGCGAGAACCTCGACCAAACGCCAGCGCTTGCTCTTGCTGATTGGACGACATTCGATGATACGAACTTTGTCACCAACGGTGGCTTCGCCCTTCTCATCATGCGCATAGAATTTCTTCGTGCGCTTAATGATCTTCTTGAATTTCGGGTGTGGCACGCGTGCGGTGTATTCCACGACGATGGTCTTCTCCATCTTATCGGAAATAACAAGGCCCACGCGGGTCTTACGGAGTCCGCGGGATTGTTCCGTGGTTTCTGATTTGGTCTCTTCGCTCATGGCAAATTTATCTAATTATTGGTTAGGCCCTTAGGCCTGTGCTGCACGCTCGGTGAGCAATGTCTCGATGCGTGCGACGGTGCGGCGCACCTCGCGGATGCGGGCGGTGTTTTCCAACTGCTCGCTGCTTTGCTGCATGCGAAGGTTGAACATTTCTTCTTTGAGATCGCGCTGCTGCTTATTGAGCTCGTCAACGGTCAGTTCCTTAAGTTCGGTCATTTTCATCTTTATATCTCCTCTTAGGGTCTAAGTGGTGGTCGGATTAGAGACCGTGGCGGCTGACGAAACGGGTGCGGATTCCAAGCTTGTTCGCAGCAAGGCGTAATGCCTCTTTTGCTTGCGACTCGGTGCAACCTGCAACTTCAAACAACATGGTTCCTGGGCGGATCACGGCAACCCAACGGTCGAGAGGTCCCTTACCTTTACCCATCCGTGTTTCTGGTGGACGTGCGGTCACTGGCTTGTGTGGAAAGACGCGGATCCAGACTTTGCCCTTACGCTTGAGGTAACGGTTGATCGAGATACGGCAGGCTTCAATTTGGTTGCTGGCTAACCAGCCACGTCCCAAGGACTGAAGACCGTAGTCTCCAAAGGACACTTCTGTCCCGCGCTGTGCATTACCACCGCGGTTTCCTCGGTGTGACTTACGGAACTTAACTCTTTTTGGCATCAAAGGCATGGCAATTTCCTCCTATGAATTTTAGTGTTGGTAAATAATGATTTGGTCGGTTCAGCTGATTAACGCTGAGGACCATTTGGACGACGATCACCACCTGGGCGACCACCACGATTTCCGCGAGGACCACCAGGTCCCGGACGGCGCCCAGCGCCACGGCTCTGGGTCTCAAGCTCTTCTTTCTTATTGATCCAGCACTTCACACCAATGATACCGTAAACGGTGTTGGCTTCACAGAAACCGTAGTCGATAGGAACACGGAGAGTCTGAAGAGGAACTTTACCCTCTTTATACCACTCGGCACGAGCAATGTCTGCTCCTCCAAGACGACCACCGCAACGGATACGAATGCCTTCGGCACCGAACTCCATAGCGGTCTGGACAGCGCGCTTCATCGCACGACGGAAAGAAACACGACGCTCCATCTGAAGAGCAACATTCTCTGCAACCAACTGCGCGTCGGTCTCAGGTTGCTTGATCTCAATGATGTCGATCTTCACGGCGTTCTCACCGACCATCTTGTTAAGGTCGCCGGTCATACGCTCGATCTCAGCACCTTTACGGCCGATCACAAGACCTGGACGAGCGGTGTGGAGAGTCACGCGGACGCTGTTCCAAGCACGCTCGATGGTCACCTTGGAAATGGCGGCGAATGCCAACTGAGTCGCAAGATACTTGCGGATGGCGAGGTCACTGTGGAGGTTGTCGGTGTATTCCTTGCCTGTGGCGTACCACTTGGAGCGCCAGTCTTTTTGGACGGCGAGGCGGAATCCGATCGGATTAACTTTGGTTCCCATAACTTAATTGCGTTGCTTGTGAATTGGATAGTCCTGAATGGACGAAATTAGCCTTTTTCTTCTGCGGCTGCTGGCTCTTCGGCTGCGACCGGCTCGGCTTTCTCTACCTTGGCTGGCTTACTAGCTGCCTTTGGCTTGTTGGCTTTTTTGCCTTTGCTCTTTGGAGCGGCGATTTCAATCTCATCAGTGACGATGAGGCGGATGTGCGCGGTGCGCTTGATAATTGGTGCTGCGCCACCACGTGCACGTGGCTTGAAACGCTTGATGCGAGGGCCTTCATTAATCTGCACTTCCTTGACGACGAGTGCATCGGCATCGAGCTCGAAGTTGTTCTCGGCGTTGGCAATGGCCGAACGAAGCGTCTTGCCAATAAGGATGGCTGCTTTGCGCGGGGTGAAGTTGAGAAGGTCGAGTGCCTGGTTCGCAGGAAGACCGGTGATTTCGCGAGCGACATCACGCATCTTGAGCGGCGAGATTCGCGCGTATTTGTAGAGAGCTTTGACTTCCATGTTGGTTTCGAGCTAAAGGGTGTGTTCCTAGAGAGTTGTTGGTTTGATCGTTTGGGGCCGTTGCTGGATTCTAGCGGCCGATTCGGGGACGGGCCCGATCTCCTACTTTGACCTCGGACAATCCCTCAGCCGTCCCTCCGAACGCAAGACCACAAATGTGATCGCGAACGTCGACGACAAGGGCGGCGCCCAAGATGCGGTCATTTCGAAAAATTTCAAATGGCATTCCTATTTGAACGCCGCTTTTCTTTCCGGCATTCAGCACAGCAAGTCCGAGTTCGGGCTTGAAACTGATTACCAGGGCATTTGCAAGACCGGTTTCTTCCGGACTATTAGCGGAGTTTGGTGCCGCTTCTTGACGCTGATTAAGAAGAACATCGGAAGATCGCATCTCCCCTTCCAACGCCATGCGGGCGGAAGGATCTGATTCTTTTACCGTGCTGACGAAGACCGTCAATGCCTCATTGAGCGAGACAAGCTGGTTCTCCAGAGCTTGACGATAAACCCGCTCCTGCTCGATGACTCCGAGAGCTCGCAGCAATCGCTGACTGAGCTCGCGGTTGTCTTCACCTAGAGCAGCGACCCCAAGGGCCTCGAGCTCAAGACGAATTTCTTCCAAGCGCTTGCGAGCGTCACGCGCCTCCACATTCGATGCTGCAAGGCTCTTCGCCAATGCACCATTCGAGTTGCGGAGAGTGTTGTTCTCTTGTTCCAGATCGGAGATCCTATCCAGTGCTGCGTCGAGTGCGATCCTCGCCTCCCCTGCTTCAAGTGCATTCTGGGCACGCCCCGGCGAGCACACCACCAGGCAAACACCGAGAGCGGTGATTGCGGCAGTGCGGCCGAATTGAGACGTGTGATTCCAGAATGACATGAATATAGAGTGAGTGAAGATTACTTCTTACCGATGCCGCCGTGATTGGTGAACTTCCGTGTCGGGGAGAATTCGCCGAGCTTGTGCCCGACCATGTTCTCCGAGACAAACACGCTGATGAAGCTGTTGCCATTGTGGACCAGGAAGGTATGACCGACGAAGTCAGGAATGATCATCGATGCACGTGACCATGTCTTAATCGGCTTTTTAGAGCCGGCTTCCGTTTGTTTATCGACCTTTGCCAACAGCTTTTGGCTGAGGAATGGGCCTTTCTTAAGTGATCTTGCCATTACGTTTTAGTAGTTTGCTAAAGTTCAGTGGAGTCAGGCGATTAACGCTTCTTCGATTTGCGACCCTGGATGATGAACTTACTCGTGGTCTTGTGACGCTTACGGGTTTTCTGTCCTTTGACGTGGCCCCATGGGCTCTTGAGGTGCTGACGACCACCACCGGACTTGGACTTACCTTCACCACCACCGTTCGGGTGATCGACAGGGTTCATGCACATACCACGGACGGTTGGGCGGACACCCTGCCAACGTGTACGACCAGCTTTGCCGCTGACTTCGTTCATGTGTTCGCGGTTACCGACGACGCCGATAGTTGCGTAGCAGTTTTCGTGAATCTTACGGATCTCACCGGAAGGCAAACGAACAAGCGCGTATCCTGTCTCGTAGTTGGAAAGTATAGCTTCCTGTCCTGCGGAACGGGCGATCTGACCGCCGCGACCGGGTGTCAGTTCAACGTTGTGGATCGAGGTGCCGAGTGGGATCTTCTTGAGTGGAAGTGCGTTGCCAACCTTGGGAGCTGATGCTTCGCCGGAAACGACGGAGGTGCCAACTTCAAGACCTGCAGGAGCCAAGATATAGCTCTTCTGTCCGTCCTCATACTGGATGAGGGCGATGCGGCAGGTGCGGTTTGGATCATACTCGATGCCGAGCACTTTGGCTGCGTCTCCGTGACGAAGACGACGGAAGTCGATCAAGCGATACTTGCGCTTGTGACCACCACCAATGTGACGACAGGTAATACGTCCGGTGTTGTTACGTCCACCACTGCGTTTTTTGACTTGCAGTAGGGATTTCTCCGGCTTGGTTTTGGTGACTTCATCAAACGATGGCCACTCTTTGTAGCGGTTTGATGGAGTTACTGGTTTGAAGGTCTTCAGTGCCATAATTATTGGTCTCGGTGAAGGTTTCGAAAATGCTGCTTTACGTGACTTGGGTCACTGGCAACGTAGGGCGGTTAGGATTAGACGAGGTCGATGGTTTCGCCTTTTGCGAGACGAACAACAGCCTTCTTCCAATGAGCGGTGCGACCTGCATCAGCACGACGCTGACGTTTGGCTTTCCCAGAATAGTTACAAGTGTTTACGGAGACGACCTTCTTTCCAAGAAGATGCTCCACGGCGCGCTTGATCTCGAGTTTGTTGGCGTTTCGGTCGACCTTGAACGTGTAACTGTTGCTGGTCTCTGTTCCGAGTGTTGCCTTTTCGGTCAGGCAGATACTTTTGATGACTTGGGTAAGATCGTTCATTACTTAGCGGTCCTTCCTGCTAGGGTTTTCAATGCATCTTCCGCAATAAGGATCTTGTGGGCTTGGAGCAGGTGTTCGACATTCACTTCGTCAGCGGTCATAAGCAACACGTTGGACACGTTGCGAGCCGCCAGGTAGGTGGTGTCATCGAATGCCTGAGCAACCACAAGGATGCTGCGAGCGTCACCGACGGTCTCGTCGATATACTTGATGAAGGATTTTGTCTTTGGCTCACTAACGGCGATACCGCCGGTGGAGAGCACGTCACCTTCTGCAATGCGCTCGGTGAGCACTTTACGGAATGCGAGACGACGGGTGGATTTGTTCACTTCCTTGGAGTAGTCGCGAGGCTTAGGTCCGAAGACCACGCCACCCCCACGCCAGATCGGAGATTTAAGAGTTCCTGCACGGGCGCGGCCAGTGCCCTTCTGACGCCAAGGCTTCTTGCTAGAGCCTTTAACTTCGGAACGGGTTTTGGTGTTCGCGGAACCGGTGCGTCGGTTTGCGTGATACGCAACGACTAGGTCGTGGACGGCTTGAACGCCTTTTGATTCTTCTTCAACGAGAAGCATCGAAGCGTTTTTAGCGTCGTCGAGTGTGAAAATGGATGCTGCCATGGTATATTCCTCCTTGGTGGACAGTGATTAAATGATTTCAGCGTGAGGCCAATTTAGGCTTGCTGTGGGGCTGGCTTTTTCTTGGCGGGGCGGACAACGACGTAAGCGCCGTTGTAACCTGGAACTGCTCCGCTGATCAGAACGACATTGTCTTCCGGACGAACAGCTACCACGGTCAAATTCTGCACAGTGCGTTGCACCACACCTTGATGACCCGGCATCTTCTGGTTTTTCCAGATTCGCGCTGGTGTCGAACCGGCACCAACGGCACCTGGACGACGGTGCATCATGTGACCGTGTGACATTGGCTGTCCGTGAAAGTTGTGACGGCGCATAACACCCTGGAAACCTTTACCTTTGCTGGTTCCGATAACGTCAACGGCTTGACCGGCGACGAACAGTTCAGCACATGGATGGGGTTCTTCGGTGTTAGGAAGTTGATCGTCAGACTCGACGCGGAACTCCTTAACGAGATACGAAGGGTCTGCATCGTTCGCTTTGAAGTGACCGAGTGCCGCTTTGTTCACGCGTGACTCCTTCTTGGTGTCGTAGCCGATCTGCACTGCAGAGTAACCGTCGCTCTCCTGGGTCTTCACCTGGAGGTAGCGGTTATCTGCCACGTCGATCACGGTGACAGGGATCATGTTCCCGCTCTCTTCGTCGAAGATGCGGGTCATGCCGATTTTCTTGCCTAAAAGTCCAATGCTCATGTTGTTATCCTGATATTAATGGGTTTTCAATTGGCTCGCGTAGAGGTGCCCCTCTGGCACATTCCGCGACCAACCTTGCGGTCAGATTTTGATGGTGATGTCGACACCTGCCGGGAGGTTGAGCTTCTTGAGCTCATCCACGGTGTGCGCGGTTGGGTCGACGATATCGAGAAGGCGCTTGTGTGTGCGGATCTCGAACTGCTCTGCAGATTTCTTGTTTTGGTTCACCGAACGGTTCACAGAGAACTTCTCGATACGGGTGGGAAGAGGAATTGGGCCTGCAACCTTAGCGCCGGTGCGCTTTGCTGTCTCGACGATGTCCTTAGCGGAACGGTCGATTGCACGGTGGTCGAACGCGCGGAGGCGGATGCGGATGGATTGGTTTGCCATGGTAGTTGTTTGTTTGGTTGGCGGACTTTGACTCGCGCCGGTTGCTGTAGTGGGTTTCCTCTACTGGTCTGTTGATGGGTTAGTAGCCACGCTGCTCGACGAGCGATTCCACGATTGCTTGCGGAACTTCTTCGAAGTGTGACGGGGTCATGCTGTAACTCGCACGACCTGATGATAAAGTGCGGACGATAGTGGAATAGCCGAACATTTCAGCTAAGGGCACCTCGGCCTTGACGATGCACATGCCTGCCCGGCCGTCCATCGACGTGATTTTTCCACGGCGACGATTGAGGTCGCCCATGATGTCGCCTTGCTTGTCCTCGGGTGAGGTGACTTCCACGGCCATCACTGGCTCGAGAAGACAAGGGTCGGCAGTCTTCATCGCGTCGCGGACGGCGAAGATGGCTGCCATTTTGAAAGCGTTTTCGTTGGAGTCCACATCGTGGGACGATCCATCGAGGATATTGAAGTGGCAATCAACCAGCGGATAACCAGCGATGACACCGTTGCGGCAGGCCTCATCGACACCAGCCATCACCGGGTTGATAAATTCCTTGGGAATCGAACCGCCGACAGTCTTGTTTTCCTTGGTGATGCCCTCGCCGCGCTTGAGCGGTGCGACATCGAGAACAACGTGTCCGTATTGGCCTCGGCCACCGGATTGCTTGACCAACTTGCCCTCGCCTTTGGCGTGGGCTTTGATGGATTCGCGGTAGGCGATTTGCGGTTTACCGGAGCGGCACTCGACCTTGAACTCACGCTTAAGTCGGTCGCTGATGATCTCCAAGTGGAGTTCACCCATGCCGGAAATAATGGTCTGCCCAGTCTCTTCGTCGGTCTTCACCACGAAGGTCGGGTCTTCTTCTGAAAGTCGCGCAAGCCCGTTGGCGAGTTTCTCTTGGTCTGCGGTCGTGTTCGGCTCAATAGCCATGGAGATGACCGGCTCCGGGAAAGTTGGGGGCTCGAGAAGAACCTTGCCCTTCTCTTCGCAGAGTGTGTCGCCAGTGCTGGCGTTTTTGATACCTACCATCGCTGCGATGTCGCCGGAGTAGCAGGTATCGATATCTTTGTGCTCGTTGGCCTGAATTTGAATCAAACGCCCAATGCGCTCTTTTTTGCGGGTGCGAGGATTGTAGATCATCTCCCCTTTGCTGATCGATCCGGAATAAACGCGGAAGAAGACCAGCTTGCCGACGAATTTGTCGGACCAAAGTTTGAATGCCAATGCAACGAACGGTCCGTTGTCATCGGTCTCGACGGGAACCAAGGTGTCAATGTCGTCGACGTTGTGGCCGATAGCCGCTTTGACGTCAATCGGGCTTGGGAGGTAGTCGACAACGGCGTCGAGCAATGCTTGAACCCCTTTGTTTTTGAAAGCCGAACCACCCGCCATCGGGATGAAGAGGTTGGCAACAGTTGCGCGACGTATCGCGGCTTTAATATCGGCTGCAGTGATTTCCTGTTCGAGGAGGAACATCTCACCAAGCACTTCGTCAACTTCAGCGACTTTCTCAGTCAGTTCTGCAAGCGCCGCCTCTGCGATTGCTTTCTGGTCAGCGGTAAGGTCGACAACTTCGTAGGTCGAACCTAATAGATCATCGTCGTTGTAGATTATTGCCTTTTGGTTCACCACGTCGATCTGGCCCTTGAGATTCTCCTCGGAACCGATCGGGATGAGCACTGGCGCGGCGTGCGCCTTGAGCTTGGCGCGGACGTCGTTAACGACGTGATCGAAATCAGCACCTACGCGATCCATCTTATTAACGAAGACGATGCGCGGAACGTTGTATTTAGTCGCTTGTCGCCAAACAGTCTCGGACTGCGGCTGAACGCCGGCAACACCACAAAACACCACCACACAACCATCTAGTACTCGGAGTGAGCGCTCGACTTCTGCAGTAAAGTCAACGTGGCCAGGAGTATCGATAATATTCACCCGCTGATCCTGCCCCTCATAAAGCTTGGTCACACCTTCATTCGTCAGCTGCTTCCAGTGACAAGTCACGGCTGCAGAGGTAATGGTGATCCCGCGCTCACGCTCCTGCTCCATATGGTCGGTGGTAGCCGCGCCATCATGCACTTCACCAAGGCGGTGAATCATGCCTGTGTAGAAAAGAATCCGCTCGGTGAGAGTTGTCTTACCGGCATCAATATGCGCCGCAATCCCGATGTTACGGGTGCGCTCAAGCAAAAACGCGCGTTTTGGCGAGTTTAGGCTGGTTGCTACTGGTGCGGTGGCAGTCATCATTGGATTCTTTAAAGCAGAAAGTTTCGGGGCGGTCGGATCGCACTTAGCGAACTCGCCGGTAGCCGGTAATCGAGATTACCAGCGGAAGTGTGCAAATGCGCGGTTGGCTTGTGCCATCTTATGGACGTCGTCGCGCTTACGGACTGCGGAACCTTGGTTGGTCGATGCATCCTTGATTTCGTTAGCAAGAGCGACGTGCATTGGAGTGCCGCGACGCTTGCGAGCGGACTCAACGATCCAGCGAATCGCAAGGGATTGCTGACGCTCGACGCTCACCTCAAGAGGGACTTGGTAAGTTGCACCACCAACACGGCGGCTCTTCACCTCGACGCGTGGCTTAGCATTCTCAATCGCACGGTTCAAAACCTCAAGCGGATCGACACTGTCGGAGCCTTGGTTGGAGCGATCGATCGCTGCATACACAATGCGCTCAGCGAGGGACTTCTTTCCTTTGAGCATGATCTTGGCGACGATGGCACCCACAAGGGCACTGTCGTAGCGCGCATCACGCGTCTCAGGCTTGGCGTAAACTCGTTTTCTACGGGACATAACGGGTAGTTCGGTAAGAGTTGGTTAAAAAAGAATGGAGCAGACTACGCCTTTGGACGCTTAGCACCGTATTTCGAGCGGGATTGACGACGCTTATCGACACCGAGTGTATCGAGGGCACCGCGGACGATGTGATAACGCACACCAGGCAAATCCTTCACACGACCACCACGGATCAGCACGATCGAGTGTTCCTGGAGGTTGTGGCCTTCACCACCGATGTAGGCGATGACTTCGAAGCCATTGGTAAGGCGCACTTTGGCGACCTTACGAAGAGCGGAGTTAGGCTTCTTAGGCGTGCGGGTCATGACCTGAAGGCAGACGCCACGGCGCTGAGGGCAATTTTTAAGAGCGGGAGACTTAGATTTCTCCACAGGCTTCTTACGCCCTTTTCGAACAAGTTGGTTGATGGTCGGCATGATTTCGGATTCGGGTTCCTTGGACTGCGTTTTCCTCGACTTAATTCGAGGGAAATTTAGAGATTAGGGCGCGCAGCCGGAACCAGTGTGAACCGATCCGATCCGTGTTTACGGCATCTTTTCCGGAGCCGCGCCCGATAGGCCCAACGGTCGAAATTTCTTTCTAACCCGTTGGTTTTGCGTCCTCTGACGAGGATTTCAGCTTATCTCGTCACGAATGACGGGAGCGGAGGATACTCTCTCAATCCCCGCCTGCAACAAATTTCTGCATCTGGTCGAGAAAATAAACGAATTTCTTTCAACTACCGCAAAGTCCCTATTTACAGGCCTCGTAGGCTCGCCTGTCTAAGTGTGCACTCCAAATCCTAGATTGCCGCAAGAATATTAGCGATAAGGATCGATACGATTTCCATACCCGTGCACGCTTAGCGATCTCTCACATCTCGTTCACTCTTCCTGTTTTTCTGATCTACACCGCGTAAAAATGGTATCACTCCTGATACACATCCACCCGCAGGTCCTTCAAAGTGTGCATCCCAAAATCCGCGCGCTTCTCGGAATCGCCCGGATCACGCCAAGGTCGCGATGCATGCTTCCTCCCTTCAGGAAATTTCCCTCGGTTCGCTTCAAAAACCCGCTCGACAAACGCTTTGCTCCCAATCACCGCTCCGTCCGTGAAATACCGCACACGCTTGAGCAACAAACTCCCCACCGACATCCGCTTGCGATCTCTCGTAGCCGAAGTGGTAACACTTTGGCCTCCCTTAGCCCCCACCTCAAGCCCTTCCCCATTCAAGATCATCTCCAACGCTCCAGCATAATTCTCCCGCGCCTCTACCCTTCCGTTCTCCCAGCTATCCAACGCGCAATCCATCACCCGGCATATCCCGCGCTTCGCACGACGACTCCCACCCAGCGCTTCCGCCCACCCACACCAGCGATATTCCGCAGGATTAGCCACCAACCCCGCGCGCACCGCGTTCAAATCAATGTATTGCGCCATCGTCCGCAAAGCCTCGCCATTCTCCACCATCACGCTCTTAAACCGATCCATCCACAGCGTCCCCCGACGCCCGTGACGTTTGTTATACCATCGAGTAAATCGTTCCTTCACCTCCTTCATGTAGCGTGACAGGTCTCCCATCCGAGCGATCACCGAATCCACCACTGCCGCCGCATCTTCCTCTCGCCCTTGCTCCCGCATCCGCTTCAACTCCGCCTCCAGCGACCGCACTGCTGCGGCTGAATACAAACATTTAACATGCGTCAGTAAGCGCTGTTCGCCGTCAGCCCCTGCGAACTCCTCCACCAGTTTTGCCTTATCGGGCACCTCCACCAGCACATGGAAATGATTCCCCATCACCGAGTAAGTCAGCACCTTAACCCGGCAAAATCGCGCCAACTTCCAGATCAGCGTCTTCAGCGCCTCCTTCTCCACCTCATCGAAGAAGATCTCACCACCCACCGTCCGGCTCATCGCGTGGTAACACGCCAATTCCCCTTCACCCGCCAGAATCCGCCGTCGCCCACCACGCACCGACCGCGAAACCCCGTCCACACCCTTCCTCCTATCCCACCATCCCGCGCCGACATTCGCCGCCGTCTTCGCCCGCACCCCAACCATAGCCTCCTTCACCTCACCAGACTCAAAATCAATCACTTGCGCCGTTTTCATACTCCTTCTTATCAAACATCCTCGCGCGAGACAATAACTTTATGCCTGGCTTCTTTTCTTTTTATTTCTTTGCTCCTTTCGACACCGTTGTTCCCAAATTACCCAGTGAGCTCTGCTTGTTGCTTTTTGGACGGTTAGGCCGCATAGAACCCCTTCACTCCGCTACCTCGACAGAACTACTTTCGGCCCGATTCCTTTGCCATTAATCCGGCTTCTTAGGGTATGACCTTAAGTCGGAAGAATCTTTTGGGATTTGACGAGAGGGGAAGAACCAGCGTCACGGTATCATACCCCGGGGGAGTGTTCTTGATGACCGAAACACCCGGAATACTGGAAGTCGCACTGACAGGAACTGGATAGGTGATTGGCCATTGTGAGAGGTCGGGGCTCGTTTCGATCACAACAGTGGTCGATCCGTCGATAGACCGCTGATCACGCGTGAAGAAGAACGAAAGCCCCCCCCCGTCAGTGGTAATGTGTAGCAGCTTTCCGCTGTCGTTATTCTGGATCGAGCCACCAAGGACGTATTCCATGGCGTTGTTGACGCCATCTCCATCCTCGTCAGCAGCTGGATCTTCACCGGTGGTGGGCGCATAGGTGGTTTTCCATACCTCATATCCATTGATCAGATAACCATTGGCATCAAGGGCGAGGTTTTCGGAGTTTCCATTGATCGAAATTCGAGAGAGTTGGGTTGCACTCAGTCCATTTCCGTTGGTGCCGAAACGGATCGATGATCCCGAAACGAAAGAGCCGGATAGATCAAGCGTGCCGGTCCAAATTTCAGAACTGCTGTTCGCAAAGGATAGCGAGGAGGAAGTGTTGGCAAGATGGATGGTTGCCGCGCCGGTCACTTCGAGCGATCCTACGGTGTTGCTGAAGCCTGCCCCGGCCTCAAGAGTGGCGTCTCCAATGGAAATTGTGGTGGAGTCGGGGAGGACCCCGCTCGCGCCGAGAGTCAATGTGCCTGCCTCAATGTTGGTCGGCCCGATATAAGTGTTTACGAGCATGAGCAGGGTGCTTCCCGGTCCTACCTGCGCGAAGCCTCCATCACCCGTGACGGCGACCTTGAGCGGATCCGTGCCCTGAGTGATCGTATTGCTGCGGTTCACCGCAAGGGTCGCTCCGGAATCCACGGAGATGACGGGGGAATTCTGGGAAACACCGCCGCTGGTGCCGCCATCGCCGATCATCAGGGTGCCCAAGCTGACGATGGTGTCGCCCGCATATGTATTCTGGGCGGTGAAGGCGAGCGTACCGGCTCCGGTTTTGTTGAAGACGTTGTTCGTGGCTCCGCTGGTGCCGCCGGCGATGATGCCGCTCATTTTCACATCGATCATCGCCGAGCCATCATCCACCTGGATGACGCGCGGGCTACCTGACAGCGAGAATTTCTGTTGCCAGTCGAGCGTGGCGTCCGCCGTGTCATGGCCGAGGATGAGGGCCTTGCCGGCACTGATGAAGTTCGGGGTGTTCCAGTTGATGGATGAGTTCGGATCCGGGGTGAATCTCACCGCGCGATCCGCGCCGAAGGCGGCGAACCCACCCTCTCCTGTCCATCTGAGCTGATCGATACCCGTGCCGATAGTGCGGTTGACGAGGTCTCCGGCTCCAAGGCCGACAATACCATCGGAGATTTCGAGATTGCCGCTTGGCAGTGCGCCGGGGTTTTCGAGCCTCAGAACTCCGCCAGCCACCGTGGTCGCGCCGGGGTAGGTGTTGTTGGCATTGGTGAGCGAAAGCACGCCGGCTCCCGTTTTGTTCAATCCGGCTGAAGTATCTACCGTGCCGACCAGCCTGCCGCTGAGGATGGCATCCACGGCTGCGGCTCCATCTTCCACCTGCACGGTTCGTGTTTGCGTGGAGAAGCTGATGTCATTCCTGAAATCCAAAGTATGGGTGGCTGTCGGATCACTGAGAATCAGGATGCTGTTAGTACCGAGAATCGTCGTGGCCCAGGAACAAATGCTCGTGCTGTTGTTGAGCCTCACTTCGCGATCCGCCCCGAAGGCGGCGAAACCACCGCTGCCCGTGCCACCGGTTTTCGGATTCCAATTCAACTGCCCGGCACCGGTGCCGAGCCCGCGCGTGAAGTCGTCGTAGAGCCCGAGCACGCCGCCTTTGAAGAAAAGCACGCTTTCCCCCAGTCCTGCGGCATTGTCGATGCCTCCGGGGAGACCGCCGGAATCGGTGAGAAGTAGTAATCCGCCTGCCAGAACAGTCGTGCCGCTATAGGTGTTTGTGGTATTGAAAACCATCGTGCCGGCACCGATCTTGGTTAGTGATCCACTCCCGCTGATTCCTCCGGAAAATTCCAGATTGCCCGGCGCGGATTGAGAGACGACCAGATCGTCGTGGAGCACAACCGGCACCGCTACGGTATCAGTGGCACCGGTGTTTTTGTTGATTTCCGCCGGGTTTCCGGAGTTGTCGAAGATCAGGGTGCCGCCATTTCCGGCGAAGGTAATTTTGTGAGTCCCGTTGGCATCGCCAACAAAAAGCGAGCCGATTGTAAACGTGTTGGAAAAACCGATGGTCTGATCTCCAGTGATATCATGGTTGATCCTCACCAGGGTTCCGGCGCTGTCCGGCACCGTTCCTGGCAGCCAGTTTAGCGAAGCGTTCCAGCTTCTGGCGCCACCGGTTACAGGCTGCCAACTCGAGGACCCGCTGGCGAGCACACCCGTGACAGTCGCACTGTATTGGCCGATACTTGCATAGTCCGAGTATCCGTTCGTCAGTGGATCGCCGCTGCCAATCCCTTCCACGGAGAAGTAGTAGATGCCCGTTGAGACCGTATAGATGAGTGTAACTGGCTGGGTTCCATTACTATTGTCGGGTGAAGTGGCAGTTTGCAGTTGTCCGCCGCTCGCGTCGTAAAGCTTCACTTGAAGGCGTAGGTTGGCTCCCAGTGTGGCGGGGGCGGTATCGATCTCAAGCAAACCATTATCCGCGATGATCTGAAAGTAATCCCGATCAGTATTTCGTTCGATAACTCCATTGACCGAGACGGAACTTCCCTCGGGATTCAGTTTGGTTGCGGTGCTTGTAGTGTTGCCATGATCGTCGGAACGATAGACTGCGCCCTGAGTGAGCATGACGGCAAGGTCGTCCTGGGTATTGTTTGCGTCCTTATATTCCCCCTTGCTCCACTGACTGATCGGCTTGCTGTAGCTGAGACCCATGATGGTGCCCCAGTTCCCTTGACCACCATAGTAACCCACCCCGCCATCGATGCCGTCGTGGAGCAGACCAAGTGTGTGCCCCGCCTCGTGGCTGGCGGCCTCGGCGGTGGTTTTCGCAGCAGCTCCTAAGGATTGGGAGAACACCCAGCAGGGGACGTCTCTGCCCAAGTCGAACGATCCCACGATGGCCACGCCACCCACGTTGCTGCCAAACCAGTCGCTGGCCTTGCCGCCGATGACGACGCGTATGCCGTAACGGGCATCGCCGGAACTGGTTTTCCTCAAATCCTCGATATTCGGTTCCTCGGTGGTGACATCGATCTCATACATCGAATAATCCTCGGAGACCCGCTGCCAGATCTCAATGATGCGGTTGCGTTCATCGGGGCTGAAGCTGCTGGGACTGCTGCCGGAGATATTGTAGGGCGGCGCCGAGGCACCCTCCTTCCAATTTCCGGGGGTGTTGTCGATGTGTCCGTCAAAGTCGAGATAGATCACTCGGTTCGCTCCGGGGCGGCTGTGCAGCAGGAAAGCCTCGTCGGTATCAAAAGGTGCCGGATCCGTTGGTCCTATGCTGTTGGCAACAACCTCATCTCCTAATGCTATCGCAGCGTGATCCTCACATTCAAGAGGACAGGCAAAAATCAGCTCTCCAGCAGAATTAACGTGAAGAGAGCGATCGGCTCTGAAAGCCTCGCGGAGCTGCCTCGATGTTTTCCCGTGTTGGGCGGCGACCTTCGGCAGACCAGCGCCTAGTGCCTCAATGGCGGCTTCACCACATGCTCTTTCCGACAGCCGAAGACCGGGGGGAGATGCGGGCCCTCGCGCATTCTGGCCATTGGTCGAAACGGATGCTAGCCCTAACGTAGCTGCCAATAGGATGGATCTTCGGATAGTCCCCACGTCTACGTTCATTATTGGTGAAATATTTATTGCCGGCCTTGGTCATTCATAGCGAAGCAATGACCGAATAGTCCGCAGGAGATTGCCAGGCTGGGTTTTTCAAAAGAAACACAAGAACTTCCACAATTCCATTCTGAATATAGAAGGTTGATATTTCTTTCCGCAAGCCTAATCACTCGATCACAGCGATGGCAACCCACCAAGCCCTTTACCTGCGAGTGCGCTCCCATGTGATGATTCTTTGCTCTATACGGCGGAGAATATTAGGAAAGAATATTAGGACACCCATTATTCACTCTGAGGAAAGAATATTAGGACACCCATTATTCACTCTGCGATGATCGAGGTTTACGTTTCTCTCTGCAAGCCAATTTCCTTCTAGATTCGCCTTCCCTACCCAAGAAATCGCCCAACACCCGCTGCAAATCTCCGCTGATTACCCGTGCTACCCCAATTCACGCAGGGCTAGCCTGCATCAGGGCATGATCCTGCCCTTTAGACATCTTACTCGCTCCCCTGCTCGCTTTCCGATCTCCAAACTATCCAGAAACCTCCGCCACGCGCCTATCTGGTGGATCGGTCGCGTAGAACTCTCTCGCCCCGCTTCCCCGACAGAACCATTTTCTGCCCGCCTCTTTCGCCAGCCCCATCAATCGATCACGCCTCCCCGCTATGCGCTGGAATATGGAGCGATACCCTTCCACTGAGCCCACCCAAGTTTCCGCCCGTAGTTCCAGACGCGCAAGCATTGGTGCCAGATGAGAGGGTATCGCCCCTCGTTTCCCCTCGCTGATCATTCTGCCCGTCACGTCCACCAGTTCCAAATACTCTGCAAGCGAAACGCCCCAACAACCAAACTCTTCATCCGCCACGATGTCCTCCACCGGGGTCAGCCACGCGGCTGTCTGCTGGGGGTTTGGCTCCTTCTGGTCTGCGCTCTCGCTCTTCTGCTTCGCTGATTCACCACGTGCTGCGCATTCACTCTCAAAACGTTCGCGCACGCTGGTGAACTCACTTGTTTCAGGCGTGTCTGCCAATCCTGCCCGCACTGGGTTCAGATCCACGTAGGCCATACAAGCCATCACCGCTCCCGCATCGCATAGAAGCTGGCTTTTGAACCGTCCCTCCCAAAACCGTCCTTTGCATTTATCCTCTTTGTTCGCCCGTCGGGCCAGCGGCTCGTTCAACGAGCGCATCACCCAGCTCAAATCACCCAAGCGTTCGCGCCACAACGCCAAGGTATCCTCGTCCGCCAGCCAGGTGCTCATTTGGTCCTTCGTCGGTTCCAGCGCTCGACCGTCGGCATCACGCCCTGCGGGATAGAGTCGACGCCAACGCATCACCACCTCGCGATCGCTCCATGTCGCAACCTTCCCTGGATCCACACGCATCACCACGTGCAGGTGGTTACTCATCACCGCGTAGGCATAAACGTCCACCGCATAGATCCCAGCAAGTTGCTCAAGTCTGTCGCGCACCCACTGCTTGCGATGGCTGTAATCCTTGTGGTTGTAGGGATCAATGCCACAAAGCCACGCGCGCCGCACGCAGCGACTGATGCAATGGAACACGCCTACCCCGTTTTCGGGAATGATTGAAGACCTTGCTACTGTCATAGTGATCAATTGAACAGGTTAAGCGCATCCGAGTCAATATTAAATTATGGGTGTCCTTGTTCTTCTCGCGATGCCCTTCCGGAAGCCTTGCGGTTTGCTCCCCGCGCTAGCGCTAATCTTGCGGCCTGGCGCGACTCCTGCCCCCCCGCTATGTCACATAACTCGACATAATCCACCAAGCGCCGGAGTGCAGAGACGAGGAACGAGGAACGGAACGGAGGGCACCCGCCGCCGCGAAGGGGTCCCCCTTGGGGAATCGCGGCGACTGGCGGGAGCTGAGATGGACGGGAGCAAAGCGACTGCCCCGAAGGGGCGAAGGAGCCGTGAGGCGGCGACTGAGTCAACGGATCGCGGCATCAGGCGGGCGCTTTGGATTATGTCCGTTATGTGATTTCGCGGAAGCAGGAGGCGTGATCAGGCCGCCTCGGGTGGTGTTTGCCACGGATAATGCAACGAACTCGGATTCCCGCGCCAACTTACTGTCATCAAGTTTAGATTTTCGATCATTTACCATCAACGACTTACAGATATTACTGACAACTATGAGCCTGGCATCTATTCTCTATTCTGATCTGATACTACTGACCCCCATCACTATCTGATACTACTGACCCCCATCTGCTTTTTGGCTCTGATGTTTGGCATCTGTTCCGATCTCTTCTATCTTTATGACCTTAATATTCTCAAACGGTGAACCTATTCTTGCATAATAATTTCCATCCGCATCTGTATAGTCTCCAATTCCCCCAGGGACTTCACTACCCTCTAACTCTATATAATTAGCAGCCTCTTTGCTCAATCGAACACCCCCCTTTCTAGAGCTGCAACTACTTAAAGCTAAGAATCCGAAAATTAACCCTATAAAAAAAATCATGTAACTCACTCGCATCCTTTCTTATCACAATCCATCGCGTTATATTCTGACAGTGCAGACAAGATTTCCTGATGATATTGTTCCGCTTTTTGAGCTGCATCAGCCCTTCTAGCTTCGATATCGTTTAAAGCCGGCTTATTCTTATAAAGCCTATGTTTATAGGCAGTCCAGTCATGTGCTATTTGCTCAAGCTTGATAACATGAATCATTGCATTCCATGTAGCCTTGCCAAGTTTAAGCCACGCGTCGGCACAAGGTTTGTGACACCACTCCAAGGTTTTCTCAGCCTCATTCAAAGTTTCTGCAAAGGTGTTAAAAGTTGTCTTGGCGAGTCGCTCATGCTCGCGCTCGTGCTCAAGTGCTGTTCTTCCTAAATCATCAACGTCATTAGCATTAAATATCCCAATTTTAATTTTCATCTCTCCTTCGAAGCTGAGACCCCAACATTTTGAACCTTTAGACACGACCTTAAATCTTTCACCTAGGCGAGGAGATGACGCCAATGAAATATCAATGTATGTCAAACCTGATAGCAATTGATCTGGATCATCAACTGGAACAACAATAGCAGGCCCTTCGTATAGCGTAATCAACAGTCCGAGAACATCCCAACCATTCACCCCATCATTCCCCACGAAAGCGTAAAGATTAATCCCACCCTGTTCCTCAATCGGGTCTCTGGATGGCCAGCGGCCTGTGATGGGATCGTAGTATCTGTAGCCGTAGTAATACCAGCCGATCTCTGTGTCCATCGGCTTGGTGCTGAAGCGGTAGCGGAAGTCTTCGCTATCGCCGGTGGATTTTACAATATTGCCGAAGGCATCATATTCGTAGTGAGCTGCATCTACTCCACTTGAGTTCAGATACTCGCTGACGTTTCCATTGCCATCGTAAGTTGGATAGAAAGTGTCTGTGCCGTCATTGACGGCAAGTAGACCACCGACTCCGCCTGCACCTTGCATGGAACCACTGAGATCCATGCCCCAGGTATAAGAATTTTGAATTATGGGTGTTGAATTTTGAATGTTGTATTCAGTGATGACGTTCCAGCCGTCGTAGAGGAATACGGTGTCTTCCCCACTGGTGCCTGGCACTGTTTTACGGACGCGGCGGCCTAGATAGTCGTAGGCATAGGTGGCGATGGTGGTTGTGCCTTCTTTGACCTCGATGAGACGGTTTTCGGCGTCCCAGATGTAGGTGCGGGCGCCATTGGTGCCGTTATTGATTCCTGCGTCGTCTTTAAGGTTGCCGTCGAAATCATAGACAGGATTGGAAGCAAGATTGATCGTTGAATACTGATTGAGTGGGTTGGCCGTGTAGGTCGTAGACGCAGGAGTCTCTACGACAGGGTCGTAATTCGATGCGGATATCCTGTTTCCGATGGCGTCATATGTGTATGCACCATCAAAATCGTTGTTGTTCGCATCGACTTCAGCGGTGACTTGGCCGAGTTTATCGTAACTCCATACGCGGTCGCGCTCGTCGACACCATAAGCGGTGCCTGTGGTATCTACGGTGGTGCGCTGTCCGATATCGTTCACGGTATAAGTAAACTGCGAAACCGGGTCGGTTGTCGAGGCGATACTGTCGTTCTTTTTATCCAAGAGAACGTTGCGGTCATTATCCCAGGTGTTGGTGATGGTGTGGACGGGACTGGTGACGGTGGAGACGAGACCGTAGCTGTTGGCTTGGTAGCTGTAGGTGAAGTCGGGAGTAGTAGGCAGTGGGTAGGAAGCATCAAGGGATTGAAGTCGTCCTGCGGTGTCGTAGCCGTAGCTGACTGCGTTCTCGACGGTGGTGCCGTCTTTGAGTTCCATGCCTGCGGGACGCAGTAGGTTGTCGTAGTGACGGGTGATTGTTTTGGCTACGGGGCTAGAAGCCCCGGCCACGGTGACGGTCTCGGTGGTGAGGGTGAGGTCGGCAGCGTTATAGGTATAGGTATTTGAGCTGACAGTATTGTCGGCGTTGAGCACGCGGCCTAAGCTGTCATAAGTATAAGCGACGGCTAGGGTGAGGCTGTCGTTGTAGCTCACGCTGGTGAGCTGAGCTGCGGTGTATCCGTAAGTGGTGGTGACCGGTGTACCCGTGGTGACTTCACGTGCCCAGGCACGGGTGGCGAGGCGTCCAGCGTCGGTATAGGTGTAATCCGTTCCTTTGCCGTCGTTGTATTCTTTGCGGTCGAGCCAGCCACGAGTGGTGTTGTAGACCCAGTTGGTTTTGGCGAATCCTGTGGTGGTTAGATCGGGCTCGGTGCCGAAGGCAAGACCTTGGTAAGTCCGAAGTTCAGTCAGGCGGTTTTGCTCGTCGTATTTGTGGAAGCGTGGATAGGTCTGCGCTCCCCATACGGCTTTGACCTGCCCGGTGGGGTAGTAGCTGGTGTAAGTAACGTTGGTGAAGTCCGTGTTATTCAGTGGACCGGATGGATCAAAGCTGTTCGGCGCGTCGACGGCGATGCGGCGACCCATGATGTCGTAGGTGAAGGATGTGGTGGTGCTGTCGGTGGCGGTGACGCTGGTGGGTTGTCCGCTCTCGGTGTAGCCGTTGATGGCGGAGGTGCCGGTGCGGCTGTCGACGGATGTGAGCATTCTACCGAAGGCGTCGTAGGTTCGCGAGGAAGAGGCAATGGTGGCTGCAGCGCTGTCTTTGGCGGCGCTGGATGCCATGAGGCCGTCGGTGTAGGTGGTTAGGCTGCTGGTTCCGTCGGGGTTGTTGGTGGTGACTGTCCATGCGCCATCAGCAGGGACGGTGCGGGTGCTGGTGGAGGTGCCACTGAGGGTGACGGATTTGGATTGGTAGCCGTCGCCGCTGCGGTAGCTTGTGGAGACGGTGACTGGGGCTACGGCGTTGGTGCCGGTGCCGGTGCCTTCGACGGTGCTGACGGTGCGCCAGGCGTTGCCGATGCCGGAAATACTGTCATCGACTGCGTCGGTATCGGTGGTTGTAATGCGCGTACCACCGGCGGTTTGCTGGGTGGTGGTGGTGCGCTCGCCCTCTGTGTTGTAGGTGTAGCTTGTCGTCACGGTATCTGGGTCGGTGGAGGATGCGACTTTGCCGCGTGATCCGGCGGCGGCAGATGGACCGTTGTAGGTCGTGGTGGAGGTGACTCCGCTGTCGTATTGGACGCTGAAGGTGCGTCCTAAGGCATCCATGAAGCTAGTGGTGGATTGTGAGGTACCGCCGTAGTTGATGGTGGTAGACTCCCCTCCTCCGTTCTGCGCATGAGTGCCGTAGGTGTAGGTCATCGCAGGGAGATAGATAGGATTCAGCGGATCGGTATTGTCTACCGCGTTGGTCACGGCTGATCCACTCTGTGACTTGATGCGTCCGTCGAGGTAGGTGTTGCGAACGGACGTGCTAAGATCTGGCATCGTGACGTCTGTTTTGACGCCTTCACCTGTGGGGTGTCCGCTATCGCCGGGGTAGCTGTAGGCGTAGAGGGTAGTTTCCGGTGTACTGTCTCCGTTGGCATCGGGCGAGGTGCTGCTGACCATATCGCCGTTGAGGGCGCGTGTAGATGAGGAAATTAAGAGCGTGGTGGTGCCGTCGCTGCGTGTGGTGGTGGTGGTGAGACCATTGAATGCGGTGTTGGTCACGACGGGAGTGCCGCTGGAGGAACGGGTAGCCGACATACTGTAGACGCGCTTTAGGGCGTCGCGGAAGTAGGTGGTTTCCGCGCCGGTGCGGTCGCGGGAGTATTCCACACCACAGCATCCATATTGGGTGATGGTGTAGTCTGCGGGGTTGGCATTGTAAACGATCTTCTTCGGACGTCCGAGGTTGTCGTAGTCGATGGCATCCCATCGGGTCATTTCATAGTCGGTGGCGACGTCTTTGGTAACGAGCGAGATAGCTTTCTCAACCTGGTTGCGGACTTCGATTGTCTTCACTCCATCTGTGATCCCGTTTCTGTCTCCAGCTCCGGTGAGCATGGTGACGGTGGTTTCTTCTGATTGGGCGTTGCGGGAATAGCTGTAGGTGGCGGCGGTGCCATCAGCGCGCTCAACCCATGCGGTGCGTCCGGATTTCTCCACAGGAACGGTTTCGCCGAAATGGGTGGCGGTGGTTTGTGTGAACCATGCGCTACCATCCCATTGCTTACGAACGACAGTTTGCAGGGAGTTATTCGCATCGAGTGCGATGTCTGTCTCGCTTTTGGCGACGATGAGACCAGCGATGGATTCGGTGACCGAAATACTCATCGGCGCGACCTCGGTGACTTTTTTACGCGCGTTGGTGGTATCGCCATACGCTACATTGTTATAGGCACTGTAGGTGGTTTGGTTAAAAACGTTGCCTGCGAAGAGATAGTCGTGCATTTCCCATGAACCGTCGGGATTACGGACGGACTTCAGGCGTCCGTAAGGGGAGATCCCCGTGGACTGGTATGAACTCTGGAGATCGTAGGTGAAGAGTGTCTCACGGGGATTGGCTGTGCCGTAACCATCGACTCTTCTCGCGACACGCTTCCAGCGGTTCTCGTTGATTCCGGTGGAAATTTCTCCAGATGGTGTGATATCGATAAATTCTTCAAATACACGTCGAACAGTGGTAAGCGAGCCGTAGGTACCGGACGCGTCGATGGTCACTTCCTCGATCACACGATCAACATTGAGTTGCCAGATTTTATTGGCATCGCGGTTGGTAAACGTAAGCGTTTCACGCCTTAGCAAAGTGCCTGAGGTTCCGTTACCTTCATAGGTTTCTATGGTCTTGGTATCGGCGACGGTGTCTTGGGTGACGACGATGGTGGTCGTGCGCTGAGAGGTGCCGTTGTTCTCTTCTCTGACAACTTGCAAGTGCCCACTGCCATTTGAAGTATAAGTCGAACGACCAATAAACGCTGAGGTTGGTACCGGACGAACTCCGTTCGCATCGGGCGTACCAAGACTGATACTATCACGCGACCATGTGGTAATTGAGTAACCGCCGGTGGAAAGAGTTTCAATATCGTTAAACGCGGATTCGGTGACGACCTGACGTAGATTATCGTTCTCCATAACCACTCCGGAGTCAGAATCAGGTGGTACCGGACAAGATTTGGGCTCGGTTTGGAGGCTTGAGGGGTCTGCTAGATCGGCCACATCTCCAGCGGTGGACGCTCCAATTGACATGGATTCCCGGGCACTACTACTACTCGCTATAGCGTCATTCGCGGCTGAGCCAATATCCCCCGGACCATAGGGATTACATTTCTCGGAGTCTCCATCTTCCGATGAAACACCATCGGTACCGCTTTTCATGGGAGATTTCGCCATTTTGCCCGCTTGGCTGTTGATTGATGTTTCACCACCAGAGCTATCGACAGTAGATGACCCTTCTGCATCTTCTCCGCAAGTTTTACAGGTATTGCACCCCGGATCCTTGCTTGGAGCGTTGACCGCGTAAAGTGAAACTACTCCAAAAATAAGGAACGAGATGAGTGAGCGAGTCTGTGAAGTCATGGTGGATTTGAGAATGGAGATCAGTTGGTGCCGATGCGTCGCGTAAAACGGCTGCGCCGCACGCGATTGCGTTTGGTTATAGTAAAATTAGTTGGAACCGATGCGTTTGATGGCGGCGGCGGCGGCGAAACGTAGACGTGGATCGGTTTTGGCGATTTGTTGGAGAACTGTTTTGTCAGCGGGGTCGCCGTAGTTGCCGAGGGCCGCAACGGCGGATAGGCGCACGGATGGGTTGGCGCGGGCGTCGTTGGCGAGGCGACGGATCATCGGGTGAAGTTCTTCGACCTGTGTGCGGGAAACGGCCTGCAGGGCGGAAACTTGATTGGGCAGACTGGCGGAGGAACCATCGTCGAAGTAGCTCTGGACAACGGGCGCGAGCTGCTCCCAGAGCGGTGCGGTCACGTCCTGCGGGGCGCGCTCGGTGAGATCGGCTAGTGCCATGAGGGCAGTGCCGGGAATGCTGGTGTGACTGATGGTGGTGTCTCCGGGAAGGTCGACGAGATTTTGCAGACCGGCGGCACGCAGTGCACCATCGGTTTCACCGGGTGCTCCTTGATTGGTGGGATAGAGCCACATGGAAAGGTGCTGAACGGCGTAGTCACGCATCACAAAGTGCTGGGCGGGATCGTTGAGGATGGTGGAAAGTTCGGCGGTGTAGCGGTCGGCTCCGATGCCGCGCTCGCGCATGACTTCCATGATCTCGTTGGCGACAACGAACCAGGATTCGCGATGGTTTCGCGTGTCGGTGGGACGATGCTCATGCAAGACGGTGAACAGTGCGTCGA
>JAGXGH010000140.1 GCA_024636835.1 Verrucomicrobiales bacterium
AAGAGACAGCTCAATGATCAGTGGACAAACTACATTCACGCCGAAGCACCCGAAGGCGAGGAAGATCCTACCGATCTGACCGATGAACTCACAGACGACGATACCGAAACGCCGGAACCCGAAAGCACACCAGCTAATAAGCCCGAATGGGCAACGGATCCTAACGTCAAGTCAGACGAGAAAGGGCTTGGCTACGGTGGCAGCGGCGGCTTCGGCGGTGGCGGCGGAGATCCCTACAAGCGAATCAAGAACATTGAGAAAGCTCTTGAAGACGTGGCCGATGATCCCGATGTGGATCCGGAACGCCTCTCCGCCGTGGAATACGTGATCAACGTCCTCGACGGCCTCCACGACTGCAAGACCCTCAAGGCATGGCTCAAGAAGAAAGACGCCGCATCAGACGACGACGCCGCCTAGCCGACCACTCTCCACCGCGCCTCATTCGGGCGGCGCGGTGGACTGGCCAGCCAGCGGTGCCAGCAAGCGCCAACGTCCATTTCCCTGCGCGTCTATGTTCCATGCCAGCCCCCATGGAGAGCCAACACTGGCGGGGCACACTTTCCACTCAATTAACTACAATGAAAAACAGAACCGACCCACTACAACCCAACGGGAAATGCGCGGTATGCGGATCCACAGATTCACGCATCCCCGCAGCGGATCCGGATGAGAAGAACCTTCCCGTCAATCAGCGCACCACCGTATGCGTCAGCTGCTTCGGGATCTACACATCCGCCCTCGCCCTCATCAAGAACACCGATGAGGCCATCGCCTCCGGCAAACTAAACGTCAACTAACTTAACTACCAATCCAACCGAACAACGCCACATGAAAAACATCGACAGCATCAAAGACAAACTCCGCAAGCTTCTCAACCTTTCCAATGACGAAGGCGCATCCGCTGGCGAGATCGACAACGCCATCGGCATCGCCACGCAACTCATGGCTCGCCATAACCTCACCCGTGAGGATATCGATCTCTCTGACGAGGATCCCACAAAGAACGTCAAGCTCGGCCAGCAATTCGCCGTCAGCCTTGGATCCCGTCTGGCCTATTGGGAAATCTGCCTAGCGCATTTTGTCACAGGCTTTATCGGGTTTACCGATTTCTACCCGGACAAGGTAGAAGGCACCCTATACCGGAACGGCATCGCGCTACTCAATCCAGACGGCAACGAACGCAAAGGAACCTTGATGTGGTTCTACGGATCCGATGAATCCGCACAGCAAGCGGTAGAACTCTACGAAGAACTCGCCAGCATCATTCAAGGAGTTGCCACCGTCCGATATGCCTCATGGGCTAGAGCAAAAGGCGCGGCCTATGCTGAGGGCTTTACTCTTGGACTACTCTCGAAACTTGAGAAAGCAAAAGCCCAACTCTCCCTCAGCGACGAGAAGACACATCAGCTTGTCCTGGTAGATCAGAGCAACCAACTCGCCGTTGTCAACAAGGGCAAGCAATGGCTCAAAGAAACCACCGGAGCAACGATAATAACCAAGAAACATAAAGGCGCGCCCGCCAATCCAGACAACGCCTACGCCAAGGGCAGAGGATTCCGCGACGGCCAGAGCTACAACCCATCCAAGCCAAGCGGAACACGCCGCCTCGAAGCCTAACCACTCACCCAAATGCCAATCACCATGACACAACAAGGATTAGAATACATCGCCAAGACCTACGACGTGCCAGCCGAGAAAGGCCAGCGCGTAGTCTACCACCCCATCGGAAGACCGAGACGACCTGGTAAGATCTCCGGAGCATGGGGACAATACATTCACATCCACTTCGACGGCGAGGAAAAACCATCCTCACTTTGCTACCATCCCACATGGGCAATCGCCTATCTCGATGAGAACGACAAGCCAATCGAAGGCAAGGACTTCATCGAGACGGAAACAAAATCATAGCACCATGCCAGATAAAAACCATCTCACCGAAGCAGCCGACGCTGTGAAGAAAAAACTTCCTAGCGACCATGGCTTTATCCTGCTTGCCGTCCCAATGAATACATTGGATCCGCGTGTAAACTATATCTCAAATGTGCAACGTAAAGACGCAATCACAATGCTTAAAACTTTTCTGTTCACGGCAGGAGATGAGGAAGAATGGATGAAGCACATCAAGTAGATCACCATAAAATCAAACACCATCAATAACACCATGACCGAAAACGAAACACCAGATACCCCATGCGACCAGTGCAATAGCACTGGCAATATAAACCACGATTGCGAAACCTGCGAAGGCAACGGATGGGTGGAAGACCCAAGCGACGGCGGGACTATGACATGTCCTGATTGCGGAGGATCAGAAGACTGCTCAAAATGTGACGGTGAAGGATACCTCTATCCGCACGACGAAGAGGAATAGCTCATCGATTATCACCACCATGGACGAAAACAACACCACCCCACCACGGCCTACCTTTTTAATCAAGGGTAGAAACATAGGGAAGACGGCAAGACTCGCCAAGGATATCAGGCACCTATCCATGGAGGGATTCAGTATTCACGTTTCATCAACTACCAAAGAACAATCCACCCGTTTAAGAAACCTCATCGGCTACGACTCAGCGCACGATATCACCATGCACTGCACCGATGACAAAGCGTAGCAGCTACGCACGAACTACAACCATCACCAACCATGCAAGACACATCCACCACCATCACCCCGCGCCGTGGCAGCGCCGACCGCCGCCATGCAAATTCACTCACCCTCAACCCCGATCACGTATGCGTTGCCGTCCGCGCATCTACGGATGAGCAAACGAATTCCCTGGAAGTTCAACAGGATGAGACGCGCAGATTCGCAGAGAAGAACAACCTCACCATCCACGATTACTATGTGGACAGAGGAACCTCAGCCACCAAAACCAAATTCCTCAACCGGAAATCCGTCAAGCGGATGATCAAGGACATGAAGCGCGAAGGGATCCCCAACATCCTGATTCTCCGCATCGACCGCGCCTTCCGCTCCGTTCCGGATATGGTCAACACCCTTGTCGAACTGGACAACGAAGGGATTGGATTCATCTCGATCTCTCCACAGATCGACTCACGCACACCTTCCGGCCGCATCCAAATGCAGCTGCTCGGCATGATTGCAGAATTGGAAACCACCTTCCGCCAACAGCGCCAGCTGGAAACCTTTGAACTCATGCGAGGGAAGAACCAGGCGAGATCCAACAACGCCTCATACGGCTGGCAACTCGTCCCTTCCATGCGCAAGAGTAAGCTAGGTAACACCGCCAAGGACGTAGTGCCTCACAAGCAGGAGCAGCGCCGCCTTTGCGTCATCATGCGCTGGAGAAACAGCGGCATGACATGGCAAGCCATCGCCGACCGCCTCAACGCCAAAGGCATACCCACCAAGAAGGGCGGTAAAAGCATCACCATCAAGGGAGGCAAGACCAAGACCGCATCAGGCAAATGGTTTCCTGCCACCGTCAAGTCAGTTTACGAACACGCTCATCAACCCACTACATGAAAGACCAAGAAGATTCCACCACCCTATTCGGAGATAGATTACAACAAGTGCTCGATGAGACAGGCATGAGCCAATCGGATCTAGCCAGAAAGATGAAGGTCAACCAACCACAGATCAACCACTGGACGGCTGGCCGACAAACACCTAGCTACCACAACATCGTCAAGATCCTACGAGCCATCCCTACCCTCGATGCCCATTGGCTACTGACCGGAGAGCATTTTTGATGCTCAAAAGGTTCTCTTTACTAGCACGTTCTTTTTATTTACACTACGACCACCATGAACAACCCCACCGAAGACAAGAAACTCAATATCAAAAACTTCTTCATCACCTGCATCAGCTCGTTCATCAACGGAACCTTGATCCTCTTAGCGATAGGGCTGGCCATCTTCTTGAAGTCACTAGCCCTCGCCGTCGTCGCTATCGTTTGCATTTGCGGATGGCTCTCTCTTCTCAAGCTACAATCCGCCTCGCTGTTTGATGCTCCACACACAGAAGACGAGCAAAGCTCTTAGCGCCCGTCAAAAAAAACAACCAAGCCCACCCCCATAGAACCATGATTCACATTGACGACATACTACCCCTGTTCCAGTCCGTGAAACCTATCGCCCTCTACAGGACAGCGAAGGAGAATCCATGGCTCTACGGCGGCACCACGGCCTTGCAGTTCACCATGCGGTATAGCGATCTCTATGTCCTCGATACGGATCGCGTCTACACAAGATCAAGTGAAAGCAGAGCCCACCACCCACACCTGTTCAGTTGCCCTACCTCAGAAGAGCTAGACACCTCTTGCGAATGGCGGCCAGCACCACGTCAATCACCCTTGAAAACAAGGCGCATCACCTGTCCCTCATGCCGCGGATCCAAGTCACCTACCACCCCATGCTTCCCTTGCAGCGGCACCGAAGGAAACAAGGATTGCCTCGCTTGCGATGGCCACGGCTACCTGGTGGACAACACAGAGGAATGCGACCTCTGCAACGGCATCGGCAAAGTTCAAATCAACTCGCCGAAATTCATATCGCTCACATCACGGAGCAAGCGCAAGCCATTCATCACCACCAATGCAAACCTGGATCCGATCTACAAAACATTTGGCACTGCATGGAAGTTCACCACCCTCGGCTGCGGGGATCCGCTCATCAACGCGCCGGATCATTACGAAATGCTGATCCGGATCCCACCGATCCACATCGCTAAACCCATCCTCATCCAAGCAGAGGAGCAGCTGATCACCGCATGACAACACCACGCCGTTATCAAACTCAAGCTGGCCGTCGAAGGAATAGGAAGCAACTCCCCGACGACTGCATCTTCGTGGGCAAGCCTACGATTTTTAAGCTGCCCTTCTCTCTCAATATCTATTCATGGCCGGAGGCCTTGGAGAACTACCGCAAGATGATCGACGGCACTCTTGATAGCAGCGACTTGAAGGAGAGCGACGACAGCGGACAGCGCCTCGGCTACTACAAGCACCTTGGCCAACAGATCGCCGCCCGCCTCCCTCTACTGAAAGGCCATCCACTCTCATCGAGAGAACGTCTCGGAGAATTCTCTCACGCGGACATTCTCATCGAACTAGCAAACCCAATAACTACCAATGCCTAAAAACAAAATCACCATCACCATCTCCGGAGATACGTCATCCGGAAAAACACGCACCGCCCGCTGGCTCGCATCCGTCCTCAAGAACATGGATATGAACGTCAAGCTGATTGACGAAGGCAAAGAGTCAACCATCCATCAAGAGATCACCATCGAAACCAGCGACGACTTAAACATCGAGCTACTACCGATGCCGCCGAAGGAAGTGCTAGCACAGAACTAAACCACTCTCCCTTGTGTAGAAAACCCACGCAAGAAACCACAAAACAACAACCACCATGATTAACGTCTCATTCAAAAAAGAATTCAAAGCCGCCGTCCTCGACGGATCCAAGCCACACACCATCCGCGCAGAAGGAAAGCGTGAATACAAAGTCGGCGATCACCTACAACTCTTCACCGGACTAAGAACCAAAAGCACTGAGCACTTTGCCGATGCCAAGTATGTCCCGAAGGTGGACAAGATCCGCATCGTCTACAATCAAGGCAAGCCCTACACCATGGTCAACGGCCGTCTTTACACACCAAAGGAAGTGGAAGAGCTCGCCATCAATGACGGCTTCCCATCTGCCGAAGAGTTCTACGAGTTCTTCAAAGAGACAGCCGAGGAAACCAAAGGCGTCTTCAATGGCAGCCTGATCTGGCTAGGCAAGGTCACACCACCGGAGCCCAAGAAAAAGACAGCCACTAAAAAGAAGTCGGCCGCTAAGAAAGTCGCCAAGAAAAAGGAAGCAACCAAGACCGAGACAGAGGACAAGTAAACCCCTCTAATCAATCAACCATCAGCCCTCTCCTGTGAACAACAGGAGAGGGCTGTTTTCGTTTCAAGACCCAACATCGTCAATTCACTTTACCATCACCATGATACTCTGATACTATTACCCACCAAACTACATAACCATGAAAACCTATCTCCAACTGATACTCTGCATCGTTCTCACTGTAAGCTGCAACGCACAGTCAACCCCGGAACTCGCCAACCTGAAATCCCTACGCGACTCGGCCGTTGATAAGATTGATCGCGCCTACATCCAGCAAGTCCGCGAACTCAAAGAGCGTTACACCAAAGCCGGTAAGCTAACCGAAGCCATGGAATGCGAAGCTATCCTATCCGAGCTCGACAGCAACGCCCGCGATTACCCGAAGCAATGGCTAATCGGATCGAAGTGGAAAAGCGAAAAGAGCGGAAAGATTTTTACCTTCTCGGATACCTCATTTACTAACAAAATATCCGCTTACACATGGAGCAAGAACGGCAATGAGATCACAGTGGCCATACCTGGAGAGCCTCTAAAGCTAAGGCTAAACCAAGAGGCGAATTCCCTGCAAGAATTGAACAAAGAGAAGGTGCGCTGGATGCGGGTAGATTAGTGCCAACTTCCTGCATAACCTGGATTCACCCATGCACTATCATTGGTGATTTTCTTGTCGCTGTAAAGGTGCGTATAAGCGTGTTTGTCACTGACCATGCAAATGTCCCAATGATGGCGGGAAAGCGCCTCATACCAACAGCCTGGGCCAGTAACGCGCCACACGTTTTTATCTCTCAGCAACGCACGATTGCGTAATTGGTGTAGGCAAACACATTTGATAAACGGATGCTGAGGTTGCGCAAACCAAGACACGCCATTACTGGCTGATCGCCCTTGAATATTGCAAACAACAAGGCTGCTATTATTTGCACACCACACCCATAGCCCATCAGTTTTGTGAGGAACAACATCCGTTCCCATTGCCAACCCTCCGAAATCCCGTTGAGCCCGCGCTAGAATAAGATCAGCTCGCATTGCGTGGTGGGAACAAGTGTTGGAAACCGCATCGTAATCGTCCCATTGCCTACGTGCTTTCTGGTCATCCCAAAGAATCATCTCCCATCCATCCGGAAGAACTGACCGCCACGCCTCACGGTTTTTCACAAACTCAAGAGGAAGATAATCTTCACCTTGAACCCATACTTGATGAAGTATCTTTTTCATTTCTTGATCACTCGGCACAGCCAAATTAGAGCCGCAATACAAAGAACTAGCGACACGGGCAAATGCCACCACGCCGGATCCGAACCAGAGTAATGCTGTAGATAGTAATACATGGGCGATTTTTCTTCTTTCTCAGATCCACCCTAGCCGTTACTGTTTCACAATCCAGAACAAACAGCATCGCCCATGAATCTTTCAGACCTTTTAGTTCCACTCCGCATCGTCATCGGTGATCAGCCCATCGAAGGAACCACGGATAACACGGACGCGGATCTCACCGCTTCTCTCAAAGCCCTCTTCACGATGGGCATGGCTCCGGACTGCCTCACCTTGAATGATGACGACACGATCACACCGGAACCTAACGGCGATGCCGTTGGCGTCGTCGTCATCAAGACCGCCCTGGTAATGAAGGGCGGATTCTCGCCTACCAACATCCGCACCCGCGCCTTGTCGATGACTACTCCAAATGGAGAGCGCCGCGACACTCTAAATCATCTCAGGATCCTGCTCAACGATCTCATCCAAGATGGCGATCCATGCAACGAAGGCGGATCCCCATCATTCGGCGTGGCTCACGACATGACCACTCACTTGCGATCCGAATTCGCAGAAGACAACGGAGCGAACAACGATCCGGCAACCCTTCTCTAATATGGGAGCGAACAATCCATTCAACAATGCCAACCTCCAGCACTTCAACCTGCCGGAAGCCGAGGTTAGAATCTACCGCTGCCATCCTGACGGCCGCCCCGTCAAATACAGCGACGGCTCATTCGTTCTAGCGGATCCCTCCCACTCTTGCTTGGCCTCAGTGTCCATCGATATCGAGCGGCCTACAGAAGCAAGACAGAACCACCTTGACCGCTTCGACTACCCCATCCAGACAGACGAAACATTCAAGGTCACTCTGTCCAACCCCATGAACCAACAGTTCACGGAAAGAGCTTGGACTCAATATGAATCGGCGACGGATTGGAGCAAGCCCATCCTCCGCGTCAATCAACTTTACAGCGTCGTCATCGTGTGGCTTGACGCAGATACCAACGTAAGGAGCAAGATCGAATTCTTCTACGCCGCCGCACCATCGGAAGGCATCTCCGTTGGCGATCAACTACTCATGTCTAAGCAAACGGTGATCCAGTCCCCCTATGCCGAATTCACCGCAGACTTGCTATTCACCCCAAACGACTTGGATCCGCAAACCAAAGGAATCATCTCCGTTGACTACAAGCACCCCGCCTTTAGCGAATACCCAGTCTTCCTCTACGATTTCGATACCCACGAAATCACATCACCCAATGGAGCCTTTTCATATTGGGGCAACGGCTTTCTAGGAACCCACCTTCGCGTAGATGATACGGATGCCGTCCTTAGATTCCTACTACCGGAATCACTGCCAGACAAAACACCGCCGCCCATCTACTATTACGAAGCAATGCGTATCGACGCCAGCATTGGAAGCGATGGGGAATTCTCACCGCAGGGAGAGCTTCACATTTACCCAGGCGCATCACTCGATGCTGTCAAGGCCACCATGAAGCTTACCTTTCTAGGCCGCACCGTTTTTGAGTTGAACTTCGACGGTGATATCGCCACGCGAAACATCGTTGCCAACGTCTCGGAACTCGATACCGCAGACTACACTTACGACAACCCGACTTTCGTTTTCCAGCCTTCCTACCCCGCCATCAACCTAGCACTTGCAATACCAGCCCTATAAAATCAATGGCCAGAAGAAGAACAACATCAGGGAAAAGCGGAAGGAGAAAACGAAGCGAAGCATTCTTCACCGACATGAAACACGCGCTCATCCAATACGAAATTGATCAGCGAAAGAAGAACAAGAAACCGGAAACCGAATCTGAAAAATGAGCAAACGAGCCGCCGCACAATTCAAGAGAGATTCGCTCCGCATCTTCAAACAGAAGACCGTCAACTCAGTTGACGTTGAGATCAGCTGGAAAGTCTCTACCCCAACACCAGGCCACGACCCACAGGATAGATTCTCCACACCAGAAGTCACCGATTCATTCTCGGAGACAGTCATTGCCCTACGTCACAACCCATCACCGGAACGTAGCTCATTCATCCAAGCATCCGGAATAAGATCCGGAGATATCCTTTTGGATTTCCACCCCAATCTACTCCCGTTCGATCCACTGGACGCCACCATCACATCGATAGAGTTCAATGTAGACGGCCGCGACTACGTGGCAGAGTCCAACGCAGGACGCCCGACCTTTACACCAGACGCTTACATAGGCGGCTTCCCTACCCTTTACACCGTTCACTTACGACTTAAAGGATCAGGCACTTTGAATTAACATGGCCGAGATCTCCATAGACACCGCGCTCCGGAAGCTGAAAAACCTCAAGCGCAATCTGGATGAGCCCACCTACTTCTTTGATATCATCTCAAAGACAACCACCGCACAGGCTCGCCAAATCGCCTCTCAAGTCCTCACCGTGATGAAGCCACGCGATGCGGATCCGATCACATGGCAGGAGCAGATCGAGCGATTCCTCGACTTGATCACATCGCGCCTCACCACCAAGCCAGCCATCGGCATTCTCATCGAGGCAGGTATCCCCGAAGACGAAGCCGGATACCCTGCCAAGCAGATCGATATCACCGATAAAGATATCGAGCGGTGGATGGACTACGGACAGAAAGATCCGAAGATCGGGAAACGAATCACACCCGAAGATGAGTCCCAACGCGAGGCCGCCAAGTGGAGGATCCGCCAAGCCCTCGACTCCAATGACACCGCAAAGTATCAAGGCATCAAAGACGCATTAGAAGCATTCATCCAGAAGACAGCCGGTATGGAGTTCCAGCAGTTTTTTGAACCCATCCTTGAGGCCTGGGTGAACTACTACGCATCAAACCTTCCCTCGAAAGTGCCAGCGTATATCCGATCCGTTTGGAGAAAGGGCTAGCAAGCCCAAAACATTCCACGGCCGTCGCCATCGCCCTCGACTTCGATATCATCGTAGCCAGCATTCTTGAGCAACTCGGTGATCATATCCGGAGTCACCTCAAGATCATCCCACGCGCCACACACAGACTCAGCGATCTTATCATCGCGTTCGGCCAACCGCTCAAGAATAGCCACCGTATCAAAGGCCACATCGATGCGCAGCAAGCCTATAGGGATTTCAGAGTTCACTCCGTTATCCCAAATCGCTTGAACAAGATCCTGTAAAGTCAGTTCAGTGAACGGCTCACCCTCATACCAAGTGACGCCACTAGCGGATCCGGATACCCGTGCTACGAGGCCGTGAACCTGACCGTCACCATCGTATTCAATCCCGCCAAGATCGCGGACTCTATCCAGCGATGAGTCAATAGCCAGCACCGATGCGCCACGCGCCGCACAGGCGTAAGCAAAGGCACCACTGCCACTACCGATATCGACCACCCAATAACCACGGCCAAGCACAGCTGGCAGACGCCACAGGTTTCCATCAACGACGGAATCCCAATCGCATCGCGCATCAAATTCTCCTGTAATTGCTTCAATCATGGATTTCTTGTCGGCATTTTAGCGAACAATACCGCATTAAGCAACACCTGTCTTACCTTGTAACCAGGCATGATGATTGGCACCGGAGGCTGCACACGGATCCGCCCAAAGCCAAGCTGAGACATAGCCGCCTTGTTCGGACTGCTCAATAACCAGAATAGATCCGCCGCGATCTTCGCCACCTTCCAATCATCTTCCTGTGACTGATCGCCATCCGCCGCCACACGCACCATGATCGACCAAGACATAGGACGCTCCACATCTTTCACCCCACCACCACAGTCACGATCTCTATTTGTCATGTTGACCAACTGAGAATGGATCCACGGCGAGTCACCTTTGAGATCTTCCACATTGTAGGCAAACTCAACCGAGTCAAACGTCTTGCTTATCGCCGGATCATCCTCGCTTTCCCACACGTCAACAGGAACGCCAGTGAAATGACGCTTGAGGAACCGATGCAAAACCGTTTGTGCATAAGCTTCGGATTCTACCCACGGCTGAACTTCCGGAGGGGATAAAGTGAATGGATACCATGGCATATACATGATGTAGCCGCTTGACCGCAGCTGTTCAAGAAAGTAAAACAAATGACATGTCAGAAAACAATACACACAAACCGACAGCCAACCCGTTCAACGCCTTCAAAGGCAACATTTCGGGGAAACCACGCCTCTTCACCATCGTCACCGGAATCGATGAGGATCCCGATGCAAAGAACCCGGCACCGATCAAGCCGAACGATGAGAACTCAGTGACTCTTGAGGTCTACCCGATGAGCGCCAAGACACGCACCATCATTGACGACATGGAAGGATCCGTCCAACCGCCCACCAAGCCAGTGAAGCGGCCGTCTCTCACTGATCCTACCAAAACAATCGATGATTTCGATTACGACTTTGAGGATCCCAAATACCTCGCTCAGATGAAAAGCGTCTACGGCCGTCAACAACTTGCCGCCGTCTTGCTTTGCTGCCCTACCCTTCACGAAACCACGGAAGGATCCTCTCTTGAACAGAAGATCGATAGCTTGGCCGAGGTCATGCCATCCGGCGCACTCGATTCCTTGCTCGAAGAGATTCAAAGCTTTGTCTTTGCAGTAGGACAGACGGCTGATTTTTTTACGCAAGACGCCTCCGCAAATTCAAAAAGCTCGCAGCGTGGAGGCTCAAACCGCAAACCAAAAGCGAAGTCCGCGAAATCATCCGGCAGCTCGACGGCCAAGACAGCGAATACGAAGAGCTAGAAACCTGCATCCTGTTTAATTACAGCTACGACCAATGGCTTGATGCCTCACCACAAACCAGAGCCAGACTGATCGCCCACTACAGAGAGCGCAACGACAGAAAGGCAATGAGCGAGGCCATCCAAACCGAAGTCTTCGATAAGAAGAAAGATAAACCAGAAGCACCGCAAGGCGCACCAGCACCACCCTCCCCTTACGCGGGGAGGTCATTGCTATTCAAACAGTAAACCTACTTTACGATGATCACCGAGTCCGTAGCACTACAACTCAAGTCGAAGCACGATAGCTCCGGCTTTGACGCATTCAGCAAACGACTCAAAGGTGTCCGCAAGGAGGTGAAGAACGCACCTATCCGAGTCCCTGTAGTCCTCGACATGTCGCGGATTGACAGGGACTTGGAACGTGTTCGCGGCCGCATCGCTGGCAGACTCGCCAAGTTTGGCAAGATCCCCGTCACCATCTCCGGAGATGCGAGATCAAAAGCCGCCGACAACATTAAGCAACAGGCCGCCGCCCAAGCCTCATTAAACAGAGAGCAGGATCGTACCAATAATCTGCTCAAAACTCAGACGACCCTCACCGCCAAGGCCACAAGGATCTCCACCACTAGAGAGACTGGTATTGGTAAGAAACAAACCGTCATCCAGAAGATCAAGGAAAAGAACGAGCTTCCGGAAGGCGTGGAGAAAGTCACCCAAGTAGACGATCCAACAATAAGGCTGAGAGAACAACGGAAGGCCGCCGATGAAGAACGCAAGCGGATCAACAACAATGAGAACCGCCGCGCCAATGATCTCAACTCACAGGCTCAATCCATCAACAAGGCAGCCACCGCAGAGTCCAACCGAATCAAGAAGCAACTCAGAGGCGCTAAGGCCGCAGAAGAACTTGCCAAGGTGGAGATCATGCGAGCTAAGGCGCTCGATAAGGTAGCCGCCAGCCTACGCAAAGTGGAAGCGGCCGCCGATGGACGCGGAGACTTCAAAACACGCAACTTCGCTCGCGGCGTAGCCCTCACTACGGAGTCAGGATCCAAGCAAGCCAGCCGCCAGTCCGATATCATCAAGGAGAACTACCGTAAGGATGCGGCCAGAGGCATCCGCACATTGCGTAAGGAACTCGATGCACTCATCCGCACTCAGAAGGAAGAGTTGAAGATTCTCGATCAGGAAGAACGCCGCGCCAAGAAGGCCAAGTTCTTTCGGAAAAAGAAACTAAGAGACATTAACGAACAGCGCCAAGAGATCCTTAATCGCTCCGCCTCATCCATCGATAATGTTAAAACAAAAGCCAAAGGTCTAGGATACACTGCCGTTAGCGACCGCGCCACAAGATCCGCCGAAGACGCCAGATCTCGCGGCCGTATTTCCCTTCGCAAGTTCAACTCAGACCTCAGAGATGGCGGCCACGCTTTAAGCTTCCACTCATCGAACATGCTCCGCAACGCCGCTACATTCGCTCAGTGGACAGCGGCCGCAACGGTAGTCCTCTCGATTACACAAGCACTAGGATCAGGGATCAGCCAGATGATCAAAGTCGATAGACAGTTTGCTACGTTGCGAGCCGTCTTCCGAGGCACCAATGACGAGGCACAGAAACTCAAGATCTCCACACTGGAACTTGCACAAGCCAACGGCCGCTCTTCGGAAGAAGCTATCGATTCCGCCGTGCGATTCTCCCGCCTTGGGCTCACCAGAGTCCAGACATTGCGCCTGGTGGAAACTTCCCTGCAAGCCGCCAACGTCGCCGAGATCTCGGCCGCACAATCAGCGGAATACCTCTCTTCAATCTATGCGGCATTTAAGCTCAACATCAGCGACCTTCCCGCCCTCTTGAACCGGATCAACGCGATCTCCAACCGATACAACGTAACGAACAAGGATATCCTTGAAGGACTATCCCGCGTCTCTGGTGTGGCCAAGCAAGCCGGACTCTCGTTACCCAACCTTGAAGGCATCATCGCATCCGCAACAGCTGCCACAGGCCGTAGCGGATCAGAAATCGGTAACGCACTCAAGACCATCATCACAAGGATCCGTCGCCCCGATACCGTAAAGAAACTCAAGGAAGCTTTCGATATCGATCTACTCGACGGCGGCGGACAGTTCAAATCACTCGATACCATCATCGACCAGCTGGCCGGAGCCTACGCATCACTCACCAAAACTCAACAGGCCTACTTCTTGGATCTCGTCGGCGGTGCGAAGCAAGCCAACCGACTCCAGATCATTCTCGATAACTACGGAAAGAGCCTCGACCTACAGATCCAATCATTACTCGATTCAAACTCCGCAAACCGAGAGAACGAAAAGATCCTCGCTTCGGTAGAATCCAGATTGCAATCCGTCAAAGACGCATGGGCAAACGCCTTTGTCGCCATGGGTGACTCAGGAGCCTTATTGTTCATGCGGACTCTGATCCAGAATACAGAAGACCTCATCGCCAACCTCACGACAGCGCAGAATGCAATGTCGGAGCTAATACCCGTAACCAGCAGGACTACACGCGACACCGTGAAAGCCGCAAACGTATCAGGACAAATAGGGCCCGACTTCTTGAGATTCTCCGACTCCACCCCTGGAGATCTAACCAGGATACGAGATACCATCAAAGAGATCGTCAGACGCCAAGAGAGCGGCCAAGATCTCCAGCTTGGTAAAAGCAAACTCAATCCACTTGATTATGAATCGACAACACTCGCACCAGACCAAGTTGATGCCGCTGAAAACCTGATCAACCGCATTAGCGATGACGGATTCCTCACTCAAGACGCCATCCTCTCTGAACTAAAAAGGCGCTTAACAGATCTTGAATCATTCATCGCCCGCTCAACATCCGAAGCCAATAGAGACGGACTAGCCTTCTCATTAGGCTACGCGGATAGCGACGTGAACCAACAACGTCAGCGCGTTCAAGCCGCTGTGAAAACAGCCCAACGAGCCAACCAACTCGCAGACCTTTCATCGTCAACCAACTTGACCGATCAAGAACTCGGCAAGCAACTGGTTTCGATTGTCGATACACTCAAGAGCTTTGATGAAAGCTTCGGCACAGATCTAGCCAGTAGCGCAGAGGAAATCAGCGAGGCCATGGCACACGGCGAGAGAGACTCAGAGAAGATCTACCAAACCTTTAAGAATATCGCCAAGGAAGCGGACAAGGTTAAGCTCTCCGAGAGCGAGAAGTTCAATAGCGATCAAAAATCCAACATCGAAAAACTACAAAAAGAGCGAGCGAAATTAGAATTCGCCCGCGACAAAATAAGAGACTCAAGGAATAGCGATCAATCACCTGATCAGCAGCAATTAAACATCAAGGAGCTTTCCCTAATCTCGGACGCACTCAAGGAGATCGATGACACGATCTCATCCATCAACAATGGAATCAACGTCGATCAGTCCGATGCAATAGGTGATCTCATCCAAGCCCGCATCAGCCATCTACAATCCTTAATCAAACTCCAAGGCGAGGCGCTCGGAGCCGCCGTATCAGGACTCGGCGGATCCGATCCTATTGCAGCCGCAGCGTTCTCCAACTTCGATAAAGAGACGGCAGCCAAATTCCAGAAGAAAGCTCTACAAGGCCAGCTAAAGACCGTGGAGAGCCAGCCCATCACTGGAACACCGGAAGAACAGAAACGCCAGACTGACGCCGTTGTGGCGCTAAAGAACGCTATCGCAGCTCTACGCGGCGAGGAAGAACAACTCGCCGCCGAACGCGCCGCCAACACCACGGCCTCGCTATTCACCGCCGCCATTCAGAACGGCCAACGCGCTGCGGGGATCCTGATCGCAAGAAACTCTTTCGGAGAGTCTGACGCCGATAAGCAAATCAACGCACTGCGGTTCATTCGCAAGAATGCCAATTCATTCGGCCGTGGAAACAACATCGGCGGAGCCGCCGCAAGACAGAGCCTTGCCGATGAAGGGATCCGCCGCGTCTATGACCTGGAGCAACGCCGCGCCGAACTCCAAGTGAGAATGATCGACCTCAAAAAAGAGGAAACCCGCGCCATCCGCGAACAGCAGCAAGAGCTATCCAGAGAACTCGCCCTTGCCGAAAGATCCGACCAGCTGCGGGCGGCCGCACTCGCTAAGTTCCAGAAGACCAACGGAAGCATCGGCCTCGATGAGTTCAGTTTCCTGAGTTCAGAGACACGTCAGACCGCATCACGTTTCAATCCAGACTTCGCAGAAGGTTTGAATCCATTGAGATCCGGATTGCAACAAGAGCGCCAGCAGATCCAACAGGATATCCAGAACATCACCGGATTCCTCGCAGAGATGGGCGGCACCCAACAAGCCATCAAGGAATTCCGCGATACCATCATCGCCACCAGAGAGCAGATCGACCCCACAAGATTCTTCTCACCGAGAAACGCCAACACAACAAAGCTGACCCAAGATCAGCAGTCTCCCGTGCAGCTCAATCTCTCACCAACCTTCCAGATCGAATTCGGAAGGCAGTTCACGCAAGCCGTCAACATCCTCGGTGATCGCCTCCGCGCAGAATTCGGAGAGCAGCTCACCCAAATGCGCCAGACCGTCTTAGGCACACAAGAGAACCCCGCTACCACAGCGAGCGGGATATAGCCATGTAGGTTAGACGTGTCAGCTAACACCATTCCACCAACGTAGGTTAGACGTGTCGGCTAACACCCTACCCTCGGCACAGCCGCACCTCCCTCCACAAAAGAAAAGATCCCGCCAGCACGAAGCCAGCGGGATCTTTAGGCGGATAAGAGTTACCAGCTCAAATCCATTAACTACAAACCGTCCAACCTAGAACGGTGCATCTCATTGATACCAAGGCATCGCCTTGAGTCAAGCAACTTGACAAGTTTTTATTGGAAAAATCCAACGACGGCCATCCATGCAAAGTGCCGAATGGGATATCAATCCATTGCCAGGTTTCCCCGCATTGCCTCACATAGTAAAATCGACCATCCGCAAAGAAGGCATCACCAAACAATCGAATGGAATCTGATCGGAAAAGATCACTGGCCGCGCAAATCTTGACGCTCTCTTCACACTCAGCAACAAGACAACTCGGAACCACCCCGCCTTGATCCGGCTCGATGAAGAGATATTCATCAGCGATATCATAAGCGAAGGAGATATGGAAAGCAGAGCTTTGATCAATCACCGGAAGCGGATCATCAGGAACAAAGTCCGCAGCGGATGAATAAGAAATAAGCGACACGGCAGCCAAAAGGACTGCCACCAGCGATGTTTTATTAGTCAGGTTTTTCATAACTTCTTTTTCACATTTGATCAGTGAGGCTCCATCACACTATGACGAATAGAAACTGTCAATCGTTTTACATCGTCAAACAATTCTAAGGCGCAAACCCCGCCTCTACAACTTGCAGGTATCGCAACTCGCCATGCCTGTAACATCAACAGGACTATCGATGATCTCACCCATGTAGTAGTTCCCCACTGGCTCGGCTCGGAGGATCTTATACCCAATCGGCAAGCCCTTCACATTCCTCCAGCGAAAATTAGTGATCAACCTCCGGCGCTGCTCAAAGGCTTCATGCCATTCGCGGTCATACCTCTCCTTGTCTTCCGGATCCACAAACGATTGCCATGACTCACCGAGTAAATCATCCTCAGACTCAAGCCCAACCATGTCAATAAAGCCGCGACTCACATAAACATTGCGGCCAGCTATATCACATACAAATTTAATCCTCAGCGAATCGTGAAATGCCTGACGCCACTCAGTACCCCACAGAGTCACAACATCTTTCACACTGCCCAATCCATTGGCCTGTAACTCACTCTCTATATTGGTAATCTGATTGCCCTGCTCTTTCTGAGTGCTACGCAACGACTTAATCGCTTCCAAGGTTTGCTGCTGATTTTTATCCATGGCTCCAACCACAGCTATAGGAGTGCATCGCCATAGAAACTCAATCCCCTTGAAAAGAAATTTACGTGACTTACCCCAAATGGCACCAGCCGCCACAAGCGCACCAATGACCGCCTGAACAACATCGGAGTTATTTTTCAAAATTCCTAGATCCATCTCTTTGATTATTTAAAACTTTCAATACCCTTCTCAAACAGCACCGCCTCATCCTCACGCCTACCCTGCAAGCCATCGTGCCCAGGCCATAGCCTCTTCATCAATCGCAGCTGAGGCGGCACCGCACGGGGCTCACCACGATCAAGCGCGGAACGTATCGCCCGCTTCTCAATGTCCCTCGATCTCATCGAGATCCCATCGCCACGATTAAACACCATGCAAACCATGGCTCCATTACTGTGCGGATGCAGTTCATCCGGATCCAGATGGTAAGCAACGGCCGTCTTACCCTGCCACCTTGGCAACGTCACCCTATCAAAAACAATCTCGGCCTCTTCCCAAGTGAGATCCACTTTGTCACGGATACTTCTATAGTTAGATCCATCAAGACCGCTCACTGACTGCATGGCCACTATCTCCCTCGGAGTCGCCACGCCAGCCCAATCCTTAGCGATCTGGCCACGGCTATGAAACCTCAGATCGTAGCCGAAGCCTACCGTCACACCGGAGGCAAACCCTGGATCACTCGGCCGCGCACAAAACCGCGCATAGTAAGCGCGGCCGCCAGTCTCATAGCGAACGATAAGATTCCTACCATCCTTGGACACAGGGAGCACGGCGGATCCCACTGTCTCAACCTTCGGCTTACCACCACTCGGAGGTTGAGACATGGAAATCAACGGCAGCAAAACCGTGACCTGCACCAGCCAGTATAAAGTTTTCATCACGTATTCAGCGAGAGGAATAAGCGATGAAAATTATATCGAGCTTACGGCCGTAACAACAATGGCCGCGATGAAACTCTCCACCAGATAGAAGCTGATCAGAATGATCGTCTTCCACTTGGGAGCCAATTCCTTCCAACCATCATCGAAGTCTTCACCGAATGACGGACTCAAGGTATTCCGGAAGAACAGGTAAGCGATCCCGATCACCGCGCCATTGATCATCGCCATCCAGCACACAAACGCGAAGAGACTTTGAATCGCCCATGCGATTGTATCCCCCGGCCTGGTAGCAGACTCGATGCCCTTGCCGATCAGGATCCCAATCATCAGCACCACACAGGCACCAACCGCAAACAGAACGTCTCGCCGGAAGCCATCACTCTTCTTTTTCTTTGCCGCGCTCAAGTCAACATCAGCAAACCCTTCTTGTCTCACATGCTTTTCATCACTCATAAAGTGATGTTTGTTTCATTCGGTCAAACAGTCAAGTAAAGTTGATTGACGTTCTGAAAATAATCCACGCATCAAGACTTCCAAATCCGCACATTGCGCGAGATCTTCAAGTCGCCATGCTTCTTGTCGAACTGCCACGGATCCTTCACACCGATCAGGTCACAGTTGGTAGCACGAACCGTAATGAATGGATGACGGCCTCCCTCAGTCTCCGTGCATCGAGCCACAGAGTCATTGTAGAAGTAAGTCACATCCTCAAGCCAGAGTTCCACCTTGAGATCGTGCGCATTCTTTCCACCATTCACACGGAACGGCCGAGGATTCCCATAATAGACTCCACCCTTCTGACGGATGACAATCTTCTGCCCATTCTTGTTACCGTTGCACTGGATAGCCTTGTCGATCTTCTTGTCATGGTTATCCCTACCCTTGGCCTTGTCCAATTCCTTGAGCCACTTGTCACGGTCATTCGGATCGAACGGAATAGCGTGAACCACAAAATCATAAAGCTCAACCTCGCTACCATAGATCGTCATCGCATCCTCGCCGACCTGTGCGCAAACCGTATTACGTATCACGCAATCACCGTAGCAATGCACACCGTCAGCACCTTCATAGAACGAGTTCTTCAACTCGGCTCCATGGAGATCGATCAACGCCCTCTGGCTTTCACCTTGATGGAATCCACCCATGCTACCCTTTGGCGTCCAGATCCTCTGCCCCGTAGAGAAAACTCCACCACGCACTTGCTTGGTCGATCCCCTCTCGCTCCTGGATAACTCCGGAGGCGGAGCCAAGCCGCCGCGATCATACTTGCCAAGGCTCCCATCTTCCGACTTATCACCGGAGATACTATCAAACAAATCAGAGAGCTTACTCACGACATTGACCTCCCTATCTGGTAGATAAACCACAAAACCGAAATTATCGGCCAAACAACCATCCCAACGAACGCATACCAAGGCAACGCGGTCACGCTACAGAGATTGAGAATGATAAAAACAATCAGCGCAGGAATGCAAAGAATCCCGCCCCAAAAGAACAAGTTGTAGAATATGTTTTTAATGTGTTTCATAGTATTCCTTTCAATCTTAGATAGGCACACAGGGCAAATGCAGCGGCAGTAATACCCCATCCCCAACGCGCAAAATTCCTCTGCCCTGTAACAGTCTCCAAGGATCCCAAAGCAAGATCCCGATCCGTAAATGCCTTATCCCTCTCGTCAACCGCATTGACCGCCGCCGCCGTGGCCTCAGCCTTGCTCACTCGCAACTGACTCACCTCGGCCTCCTTTGCGCTCACCGAGCTACGAAGCTTCGCCCCTTGCTCCATAGCGCGATCCAAAGCCTGACTCGTCACTTCCAGGTTATCGGCCAGTGCCCAAGCATTCAGCTGCGCTTCCTTAGCCTTCTGGCTACCAGCTTGCAAGCCTTCCGAATAAGCCGCATCCGCATCACGCTTCACCCTCTCCGCCGTGATCACCGCCTTGGCCGTGCTTGTTCTCGCTACCCTAACCTCACGCTCAACCGGAGCCACATCGACAGGCACAGATTCAACTACCGTGCCAACACCGCTAACCATGGTAGTCCGCTTCGGCGCATTCTGGCATGATACGTTGCATGAGATTATCAATAAACAAGCGCAGACCCATATCAGACCAATGATGAAGTGTTTTAATTTCATAATTCTATGGTGTAGTAAATGACAATGTGCCGAATGTCGCTAGATCAGGCGTAGCCTCGTTACCAACTGAGGTTTCGGCGGGATGACCTGTATCCGGCACCCCAAGATCGCTTGTCACCCATTGCGAGCCGTTGGAAGCGAGCTTCCACCCTTTACCTGGGGACTCAAGCTTGTGATAGACAGGCTTGCTGTTCTCGGTTGTTCCGGTATTAACCCACGCCGACTTGTTGCCAGCGCCGTCGTCGCTTAGTAGATAGTTCTTGGTGGTGAAGTTAGGCCACATAGAGAAGTCTGCCTCGATCTCCCACTTGAGATTCGCCTGCGTCTTCGGGAGATTGAGCGGGTGATCCAGCATCGCATCCTCGGCGGCCGCCGCGTCTGTGATGTCCACCTCCACCTCGAACTCGATCACATGACTCTCATTCTGACGTGGGAAGTTACTCACCGAATCACCGCGTAGAAATGGAGTGGTGTCGACGAGCTGCTTGCCATCCAGACTCATCCAGTCGGCAAGTTTATCGTCAAACCCCAACAACACGCTAGCCGCGCCGGTCGGGTTGTGGGTCAGTTTTCGGATAGAGCAGACAGACATGGTTGCGGTTGGTTGTTTCCTATGGAGTAGTAAATGACCATGTGCCAAATGTCGCGAGATCAGGGGTGGCCTCGTTACCTGCTGAGGTTTGGGCAGGGTGCCCTGTATCGGGGGAGCCTAGATCGCTAGTAGCCCAAACAGAACCATTGGACGACAGCTTCCAACCCTTACCTGCCGCCTCAAGCTTGTGGTAGACAGGCTTGCTGTTCTCGGTTGTTCCTGTATTGACCCACGCAGACTTGTTGCCTAGACCGTCGTCTCCAAGTAGGTAGTTCTGAGTCGTTAAGTTGGGCCATGCTGAGAAGTCGGCTTCGGTCACAGTGTATCCTGTGCTAACTCCCGCTTGTGCGTCTGCGGACGGGATCATGATAGTGTTGATGTCGGATATGAACCTATATATCGGAGTCCCTGACCCTACCCCGCCCTGAGTCCAGCAGGTAACAAGCACCAGCTTCCCATTTACTATAAGAAATGCAGGATTACCACTGTCGCCTCCTATTTTTGCTTCATAGAACGTAAGTTGATTAGCAGAGCTTGGTCGGATAAACAGAGCACCTTGAAAGAAGGTGGCAATTAACGCTTTTTCCTCCTGATCTAAACCGAGAGACGCTGGCAACGTATACATGGTCCAATCCACGTCTATAAAACTCTCGTAGTTGGCTGGGATTACCAAGCACGGAGTGAGACTTGCGTCCACATCACGATCTAACGTGTAAACGGTTAAATCTGGGTAGTAAGGTTTGTAATCCGGATGACGCGCCTTACCCACCACAGTGTAATCAAAAGCTACGCCCGCCATATTTACGAGGCGAACTATGGTTCCAATCCCGTAGTCGAAATGCGCTGAGTTTGCGAGATGCCTTCTACTGATTAAAACTCCTGCCTTGGTAACGCCCCCGCTACTGTTCCAAGGGCTTATGCTAGTTAGGTCTACTGCACCTGATTGGCTAATCCATAGATCGGGATTTCTCGTGTATACTTTACTGGTATGGTTCTGTGTTGTATAAACCTTCCCATTGACTGCCATACTGGGCGTTCCATTTATCGAAGCTATCTTAGCTTCGGCAGAGTCGGTAAGATGGGAATTTAATGTCCCATTCAAGGTAGACAAAAACACGCTGCTCTCAGTGGAATCAGATTTATTACGTAGGTCAATCTCTAGCTTAAACACACCTACGGCGGAACGCACGATGACACGCATAATACCTTCAGTTACTCTGGTTACCCTGCCCTCGAAGTCTAAAGTCCCAATCTCAGGATTTAGGTTTTGCAAAGTTACAGCCCCAACTCCCTCCGCAATTATTTGACCATCTCTAAACCAAACAGCACCGTCATAAACCAACCTGTTGGAATCTTTAACGGACTGCGTAGACGCACTACCTCCTGACACATAGGTTTTCACAAAATCATACCCAATACCACCATTGATGCGACTCAATGATGGCGGAACTAATGATGGACCACGCCCTCCTTTTAATCTTATACTCATTATCTTAAATTATTTGAGAAAATTGCTAGCCTGTCGAATACCTCGTCAGGCTCACCCAAGTAACGGGAGCAACATTCCCGCTCCCAAGCCCTGTCGAAGTCGTGAACCAAGATGATGGGGGCTAAGAAGGTTGACCAATATATGGGGAGCTGCCGACCCGTAGCTTCGGGAGAGTCGCCTTTAGGCCCGTCAATCAGGCAGTAGTCAAACTTCGCCGCTATCCCCTCATGAACGCATACCTCATCCACCCACTGATCGACTTTGCCATCTATTTCTAGGAGAACGGAATCCTCGGACTCTTGGAACCATTTGGGGTCAGTCTCCACAAACAGCACACTAGAGCAAATTTCTCGCCATAGGTCTGAATCGTTACCGAGACCGAACACGATCATGGATGACCCCCTTACCCGCTCCGCAACTAGCTCATACTCCCCTTCGGACATGAGGCCACCTAGAACAGCGCGGTCAAATGTGTTCTTATGTGGCATATAAATTGTCTTTCGTTTTAAGCTCGTCGTGTCCTATCGAGGATGATGCCCCTGAGTGTTTAAACAATTTGGTTGGAGATAAGTGAACGCCCAAACTACTGACTATCAGGTCTGCAGGTGTCGCCCCTACAGGCATACGCTTAGACTTTAACCTCAAGTCTTCCAGCGACGGTGATACCGCTAAAACCGCATCGTAAGAGTCCCTACGAAATAGAACGGCGGTAGAGCGTGCTACGCCATAGAAAACCCCGTCCCGCTCCACTGTCCTACCGAGGATAGACTCACCCCCGAGAAACTCGATGGGGTGCCTGCAACATATCTGCTCCACGTTATCACCGATCCAGACGGCATCATCCTCTAGCAGTAAGAACGCAGGGTAGTCACGACTCTTGGCATGACGCACGGCCTTTTCTAATCCGTGCTGATTCCCCAACCTGCCCAGAGCAATCTTGGAGGCGTTTATACCCTCCACGGGTTCTTGTAGATTTACAGTATAATCGAACGGCAAATTCAAATCTTCTCTGCGTTTGTGGTTTGAGTTAAGGGAAGTTACAAACACTGGAATATCTACGAAGGGTATGGTCTTGACCACATTGGACTCTCTACGCCAATACCCATTCCACAAATGCGCGGCGATTACCTCCCCAGTAAATTCACCCACTGGCTTGCCCTTGTCCTCGAACCTATGACTATAGAAATACTGGGGAGGCAGCACTTCCACACCCTCAAGATACCCCATACCTCGCTCTATAGGCTCAGAGAGTGAACTTATGCGAGGGTCTGACAACCATACAGTTAGAGCAGGATGGTTTGGCTCGGCGTAAATGAACGCTCCTTGAACTCCAAAATCCTCACTGTCACCTAGAACACAACCAGAGAACTCAGGCAGCGGTTTTACGTGTTTAAAATCCAGATCCATGTAAACCCCGCCAAATCGCTTAAGAATCATCATTCGGAACACATTTGACCGCTTACTAAGCCCAGTTATCTCGCGACAGACGCGAGTATAATCAGCACCAAACGCTTCCTCCAGCTCCGGCTCCGTCCATAAGACAAATTCAAAGGCGGGGTTAAGGTGTATGGCCTCGTCACGTAGCTCCTCATACTCACTTGGTAATGAGCTTCCTAGCCATACGTGATGTAGTGTCTTAATCATTTAGTAGTAAAGTCCTGCTGCGGTGATTACCGCCTCAACTTGAGCAGCCGTATAAGTAGCCCCATCCACAATGTCCACCCCTCCGCCGAGGCATGGGCATCCAGTTAGGATAAGCTGACCTAGGTCGAGCGCCCCTTGGTCTTTGACCATACCAACCAGAGACTCGTAAAGAGCATCCGTGGTTACCCACGGGGAGTTGCGTAAGTCAAATGCGGCGTATCCGTTATACCCCCCGTAGTTTGCGTAAGGGGTAGTTCCTTGGAAGGTGTGCTTGGCGGTCGAATTTTGAATGTAAATCCCATTCATGCTAGAGTTTCCACCCAGCGCAACAATCACCTCACTAAGGGATAATCCCTTGTTACCCGCAGAGACCAAGCCATCGCCCAAGCTCAATAAACCCGCACCAGTTATGTTCACTTCCGACAAATTCGTCCGCTGGATATCAGTATTATTACCACCACCACTCAAAGGCATACCGCTCAGGTCTAGCACCCCTGTTAGGTTGGGAATATCTACAAGTCTCAAAACTTCCAGACCGCTATTCTGAGCTATGTGCGCTGCATTAAGAAACTCCAGATTTAACGCTGATGTTATTGTGAGTGCTGTGAGGCTAGATGTCATAGCCAAGTCCAGATATACTCCTGCGTAGACATCTAACCGTAGGGTTTCAATATCAGCGGCTGAAGACAGGTCGATGAAGGAAACGTCACTGATGATGATAGAAGTAATCTTACCCAAAGGTCCCGATCCGGGAACTCCAGCGTTATCTATGCAAGGCCAGATAATCCACTCAGTTGGAGCGAATGGCCTACTATGTGAGACCGCAGTTTTATTCGTTACAGCGTTATCTCCCGTCGGGGCGTATGCTACGGCGTTGGCAGCCGTTCCATCAGCATTCATCAGCACGCCGATACCAAATGGTACCCTAGTGGTAATAAGCCGAATATACCCCGCTGGCAGCGTATCCATTAAGAAGTTAAGTCCTCCCTCCTTGTTCCCAGTTCCCAAACTAGGACCGCTACCGTTTCTAGCTAAAACATGCGGGTCGGGGACAAGATCCGAAACATCAGCAAGCTCCATACTCACAGTCAAGTCCTCACCATCAGCGCCGTCAATCTTGTAACGCCAGCTTGCTGGTAACGTCACATCCGCAGCAATCGGGTAGTAGGTTTTATTAGGTTCATCGGCTTGAACTACTTCTGTAATACCCACCACCACCCCATCAGGATAACTGGCGGGGTTTCTCCGCGCAGCGGCATCGGCTACGGTGATTGGCTCAAATCCTGACTTCTTAGGATATCGCGCATCGCCCGCATTCTGAGTGAGGCCTGGTAAAAATGATGTTGCCATAATACCGCGATGATTCATCAATGAACGAAAAACGTCAAATGTTTTATATCGTCAAACAATACGACTTGAACTAAATTCTCACATCATGGATGACACCATTACTTTCTCAGGATCCTCGCTCTCCGCTATCGGGGCGACACGATACACAAGCAACCGCCGTTACGATCCCGCGCCTCCGGAGATCCCCGAACGGATCATTGAGACGCATACCCTTGTCGTCAAGTTGCTTGACGGATCCGCAGACGGCATCAATCACAAGCTGAACTTACTGCGCTCGATCTTCGCCAAGCAGTCTGGATTGCTTGAGGTTGGCAACCAAGATGGCCACGCCATCAATAAGCATTGCCGCATCCTCTCCGACGATATTGGCGATGTGATCACACGCGGGAAAACAGAAGTCACCATCACACTGGAGTCCGATGCGGCCATCACCCACGAGGAAGGGAAATCACTTCTCGCCTCGATCAAACCAGACGGCCACGCTAAGATCAATCTCAGCAACGTGCGGGATCTCGCCGAGTCCACAAGATGCGAACACCCCGCAGAAAACACCGGAGCAAGAACGCGCAGCATCAACGCAATATCCTTCACCGCCCGCGTCTTCTCCCCTGCCTACGATCTGACGGCCGCGCAGAAACTCACCGCGATCAATGAGCGCAAAGCCTACCTCGAAAACATCAACTCGAAAGGCGGGCAGTTGGAGATCCACGGAGAGAGCCGCAGGATCATCATCGATCAGCTGGACTTCAAAGCCGAAGCCTCCGGCCGATGGCTGGAAGTTTCCTTCTCCGGCCACCGCGTCACCTATCCGGATGACTCAAGCGCCACCGCCGTTTACCGCGCATCCACCTCCCAAGACTGCACCACCGGAAAAATAAACCTAACCATCTCCGGAGAGATCACGGCCGCCACCAAGGAAGCCGCCGACGCCCGCATCGATAGCATCATTGCCTCATGGGAAGAGAAGGGATACTCCACCGTCAGCAAGTCACCAGACAATCAATATGTGGAAGGTGCCGATGCGCCTGAGTCGGAATGGTTGACCAGTTCATTCAGCGTATCCATGGAGCGCCAAGCACCGGGATTCATCGGCTTTGAATTGACCGTCACCACCAGCACAAGGCCACAAGACGGCCGCCGCACCATCTCCTACCGTGGCACCGTCCACGCGGAAACCTCCGCGCAAGCCATCGAGAAAGCCCGCGAGCTCGGCAAGAACAAACACGCCTTCCCCTCGATAGAAGAAGAGTCGATTGAAACCGCTACCGATTGCAGTGGTGTGGCAAAGTTTCAGCAATGCACGTTCTCCTACGAGTATGACACCAATGACGAATCATCCACGATCACCAGCGCAAACATCAAGCTGACTACCGACCGCCCGACATTCGGCGACTGGACGGCTCAAGCATCCGGCACCATCAACGCAGCCACCGCAGCGGCCGCCATCAACTTCGCTCGATCTTTGATACCTACAGGATGCCTCATCAGGGAAGACAACATCAGTGAATCCAGAAAGATCCAGCGCGGAGCATCAGGGCTCGGTGCAGAAACTTCCGAATTCGTCAGCATCGACTTTTCATTCACCACTCTGATCCCTCACGAAAACACAGCCGCGCAATACACGGTGAGCTTCGTACCTGACTACGAAAAGTTCACCGGAACCACCACCTACTCAGGATCCATTTGGGCACCCACCGAAGCGGCCGCCAGAGCAGCCATTCGCCAGCTAGGAACATCCAGCGTCATCTCCCTCTATGGCAGCCGCAGCGGAGGGGATCCCATTCCCATCAGCGAGCAGTCCACCGTAGCCAGAGAGATCATCGTCAGCGAAGGATCCTCGGCCTGTTTCACGCGACTCGACTTCACCGTTTCCTATGAGGCCGATCTATCCGGCACACCTGGTTACGATATCATCGATGCCGAATGGACACTGGAAAGAATCCCGCAGATCGCCAGAGCCGTGATCGATGAGATCCCCTATGGATCACCATACGCACAACTCGGCGTAGCGACCACTGTAGGCCGTCTTGTCGCCACAGGCTCTATCACCGCCCGACAGCTGCAAACAGCCCGCCAATGGGCGCACAGCCGCGAACAATACGCAGCTTCGTTCAATGGCTACTCAGGCATCCAAACCGAACCACCGAGGGAATCATCCACGCAAAGCTACAGCAAGCGCAAGGCGACAAACACTCGCACATTCCGTTTCGATTTCAGCTACCCTTACGACTACATTGCCGGACTCAGCGGCCTATGGCCTCAAAATCTAACACCTGACTAAGCAATAAGTTCTATAGTTATACTGTCAGTCCCACTCCACATCAGGCAACGGCACCGTCTTACCCGCCAGATCGTGAGTGCAGTCCGTGAGAAAATTAACCTCTCCATCCGTAACAAACGAATGGCATACCCGTTCCATTTTCCGCCCCATGCGTGTGCGGATACTCGGCCGTATCGTCGGCCGTTCCGTATCTTTATTCCATCTCCAGCATGGCTCTTTGAGTTTGGCATTGTCCTTATGCTCAACCGGAAGCACTAAGCTACCTGTCTCTCCTGGCATCTCAAGGTAGATACGAGTAGCCTCTTCCGGCTGGCAGACAATAAGCCTACCAGTGGAAGGCTCTGAACACAAAGGGACAGCCCGCATCAGTCTTCGGATGGATCCGGAAACGAATGCCAACGCACAGGCTTCCACTTGAGAGGCTGGTTGCGGTTGTCACGCCAGATATCATCCGCACCGAGACTCGCAAGGGCATGACCCTTATCGATGGATTCCACATGAACCATGCGCTGACGCTTCGGAGGATCGCTTTCGATATCACGCCAGCCATCAAGACGAGGCGATACCGTCTTCACGGCCTCGGCAACACTCTCCACCTCGGAAGGGATATTGTTCACAGAATCCACCGGATCTACAGATTCAACAGGATCCACAGCTGAAACATCAGCCTTGCTGTTTGTTTGAGAATTTGAAACACGTTTTCTAGCCATGCCGAATCTTCCAACATCTCATAACGAATCGTCAAGCAAGTTTACTTACCCAACGTAAAAAGCCGCCGCCCCTTTCGGAACGACGACTTCTTCACCCATTACAATACACAATCGATTAGGCAGCTTTATCGGCAAGGAAAACAAAGAGCGCCTGATACATACCACTGGAGCTACCGATAACCTCTTCCTCTCCATCGCCGCGAGGCAATGTCAAGGCAGGGCGGTAGCCAGTGTAGATCCAACGCTCAAGAAGTTCTTCACCTTCTTTCACAGCATCGACACGAACATCAACGTCTTGACCGTGGTAACGAGCAAGACCGCTAACGTAGGTCTTATACTTGTAGGAGATATCGAGAGTAGGTGCTTCGCCACGGCCTTTCTTGGTGAAGGCATTGGAATCGTAGCCGCAAGCGATAGCCACGGTAGGATTACCTTTCGGCGCACCGTTGATTTCAGTCTTACAACCGACGCCAACCCACGCAGCAGCATCCGGCGTAGACCAGATCTCAAGAGAGATACCAGGTTTGGCATTGGCAACAGTATCAACACTGTCAATCGACTTGACCTTCTTGGTTTCGTTACCAACACCATCAGGAGTGAAATCATCAGAAAGGCCGAGAGGAACAGCCGTTCCAGTATCACCCTCCCAAGCAGGGATCGTGAGCGTGGCGGTAGCCGTATCCGCAGTATCATCATCAAGAGTCACTCCGAGAGTGACAGTGATGGCAAGACCATTATACGACTGTGTGCTATCCTTGACGCGGAGGACAAGATCCTCACCAGCAACGAGCAACGCGGCGGCAGCGTTAAGCTTGAGCGTTCCAGTATTGGCGGCGGTTGTTCCACCAACCAAAACATCCGCTTGCCGTTGAAGCTTGATATTGGAAAGGTAGACGTTAGTATCCGCACCAAACTCAGGTTTAAGCGCGGTGGCGAGTTGTTCGGCGGTCAAGGCCGCTGGCTTCATTTTCATGGTATCAGTAGGGATCGATTGGTTGAGCTTTCAAAAGGTTTTGCTCTCCCCTATCCGCGTAGCTGCTACGCAGAATCAGGGAGAGCTTTATCGCTATGCGGTAACTGCTTACGCTGGTGTGCGGTAACGGACACCAATGAGATGCGGACGGTGATGACGGCTGGTAGCAGCACCAACAACCTTGGTCATCGCGACGGCCTCGGAGTTGTTGATCTTGCGATCAAAGGAATCATCAAGGAGCGTTTGATCCAGCGATGGCTTCTGGTAGAACTCACCAACAGGCTTGTTGGTTTGCACGTAAGCCATGCCGTCATTTGGATCCAAGGTGTTGTCGCCGATCACGCGCCATGTCTGGCCGCCATAGTTGACAGGAACACCACCGTTGAAGATCTGACGAGTCACCTCGTTATCGTTCACGTCGATGGTAGCGATCTCGTCAAGGAATCCAGTGGTATCACTGGATGGCACGATGATCGTCTGTGCCATGATATCACCATCAGGGAAAGCGCCGGAGCCCCAATCATGCTGATACTTAACAATGGCCTTGAACACATCCAAGCGCAGCTTGGTAGTCGTGCTGTTACCATCAAGGGTAAGCAAGTTACCAGCAGGGAAGTTGGCGGTATTGACGCGGCTGTGAGCGTGATAGTCACGGCTTACCATTGCGCCAGTTGTCTGGAACGCAGCGGTAAGCATGGAGTTTGGAGTGCCAACCAAAATGTATTGGGCGAGCATCGCATCAACCTGTGCCGCAAGATCGCGAGCCAGATCAACCTGCACCAAGGCCGCATCACGAACATCGAATCCCTTATCGAGATCGAAGAGAGGATACTCGTAAACGTCGGTAGCAAGAACCAACATACGAACAGGCTCGGCGGTGAACTCTTTCACCGCACGAACACGATCCGCCTTGCCGTCGATACCAATGATGGAGACCCCGATCTCCTGGTTGGTTTCGTTGATGACCTCGGCACGATCATTGTGGTTCAAGGTGTGAACACGGAAGAAAGGAAGCCAGTTGGATGTGGCCAGCACGATGTTGGTGGTCATCTCGGCAACCACTTCCTTGAAAGCGGTGACAGCATCCTTGTCCTTTGCACGAATGGCCTCAACCATGTCAGCGCGGGCTTGGATGTAATCTTCGCTTTGAAGATCCTCGGCAAGACCTGTGAAATAACCATGAAGGCGCTTACCCTCTTCACCGATCCAACGGCGGCGGCCAGCATCAGCAAAGCCGAGGTTCATGTCCACCGCGTTACCACGGAAGACGACGCTTGCGGTTTCAAAGGGAATCTTGCCCTTCATACCACGGGATCCGCTCATGATCCGCAGGTTCTTTACAGCGGCGGCGTTACGACGGGCGGAGATATTCTTTACCGCCGATTTTCTTGGAGTTGTCATTTTATTGAATCAGTTGGATTTTTTTTGATGGTTGGTTTTTTACTTCGGCGGTCGGGAAAAATTACTGAGCGACCTCGATAAGAAATCGCTCGCCGTTGGCGGTGGTGACAGGTGCTTTGATTTGACGCAACCATCCAGCAAGCTCTTGGCTGGCCGGAGTGTTACGAATTGCCCACTTACCCGCGAGGGTGGTAAGCTCGGTATCGAGAGGAGTCGCTCCATCCAGAAGACGTGTGGCGGTATCCTTGTCAACAAGAGCAGGACCCTCTACCTCCATGCGGCGAGGGCGGATTGCGGTGGATGCCTCGCCAACGATTACAGGCGGACGGAAGTTGGTCACGTTGCGATCTTCACGAAGATGATCTTTATCCGCAGCTGCCACAGCAGCGCGTTGAAGAACGTGAGCGCGAACTCCATCGGCAAGAATCAACTCACGTTGATCTTCGTCGGCAGGATCGCCATTGAGTGCGACACAGATACCTTCCGGCTGTGCTGTATTCAACAGGCCAGTAATGGTTTTCGAGTCGTCGGCATCGAGGATTTGATAGTCAGCGTTCTTCATCGGATTAAGTCAGTTGGAATTTTTTTGATTCGGTTTCAGTTGTTGTTTTCGGAGCTTTCTATGATCCGATTAGATGGCGGAGACTGTGCGTTTCTTCGGAGCGGCGGTGTTATCCGGAGCAGGAACGTGAGCGGCAGTCCTGCGAGCGTTCACCTTGTTAGGATCAGCGGAAGGAGTAATGATGGACTTGAACGCCTCAAGCTTGGAGGTGAAGTCTTTGTCGCCAGCTTCACCGAAGCCAACGCCAGCAAGAACCTTGAATGCCTTCTCATGGGCTTCGACAGTAAGGCCAGCTTCATTCACGGTAGCCAAGCGAGACTTCATAGCCGCGATGGTCGTAAGGTAGTTGTCTTCACCGAGAACTTCATCGGTAAGGAATCCAGCAGCCACTTCACCGACAGCCTCAACAGCTTCGGCACGACGGCCAGCGATTTGATCAGCGACGGCCTGTGCATCAGCAACAGCTTGATTGGCTTCATTGCGGCCAGTCTCCTTAGCCGTATCAAGCATCGCGTCGTGCTCTTCCTTCTTAACGAAGAGCCCGTTCTCAAGACCATCGGCAACGGCAGCTTCGCTTGCCTGATTAGTAAGGTCGGTAAGAAGCTGGTCAACATTCTCAAACCGAGCAGCGAGATCTTCAACCTCGCCTCTCATGTATTGCATACAACGGAGAGCGGAAAGAACTTGCTCGCCACCTTCGATTTGCTCCAAAGGAGGGAGAGTGGAAAGAGCGGTGTTAGCGCGTTCACGCAATGCTTTGATAGCAGCTTCAACTTTAGCGAGGAAATCCTTCATGGTGTTTGTAAGTGTTGTTTGTTTTAATCTGTGAAACAGTTGTGATCTCCTGTTTCCTCTCTCTCATGTTCTTGGTCAATAGAAAATAATCAGTTTTTCTAAAGTTTTTTTATTTGGCTGTGCGGTAGACGCTATCAGCGTGGCGAAGAACGTGAACAGGCTTGCCGTTCAAAGCGATCTCAAGCACAGGGTTTTCTTCCGTGGCTGTCAGGCGGCAACGATGCTTCTCATGCTCGCCGGAAAAGTAAACTTGCTTGACGATTCCGCCACCACTATCGCCCATCAAGATCTTCTTCCACTTCACCGGAATACCAGGCAGGAACATCGATGCCGCCGCGCTCGCCCGCGATACCACAAGGTCATCACGATCCATCGACTCGGCTCGCATCGTCTCGATACCAGCAGTCAACTCTGCGGGGTTGGTAGTCAGCGCAAGACCTGGGAATAAGACAGGATTACCATCCCCACCAAAACAAAAGACGCTAGGCTTTCCTTCCACCTGACCCATCACCATCTTTCCAGATTTAGGATCCAGCAACACAGCGCCATCGATCTCATTCAGCGCAGCTACACGCTTCTCAGAAGGCACAAAGATACCCGACTCGCCTCGCGTGGTTTCCGTCTCAACGGACACACTCCATTGCTGACGAGCTGCACCCATCTCACCGAGAAGCTTTGGCATTCCTTGAGCCAACTTGAACAGAGCCATCAGCACCGTGATGTATGGCGCATCAGATTCACTATCACCAATCTGCCATCCACCTTCCGGCGTCTCAGGATATGCCACACCTACAATAGCTCCGGCGAAATTGTCCGTCGCCGAAGTCTGGTATGCCTTCATCTTGTGATTGAAGTTGATATGCTTATGCAGCAAGCGGCCGTGACTTTTCGCCAATGTCTCAGGATGGAAACCGGAATGATATCCACTCGCCGAATCCGGCTGGCTGAAATTTGGCAGCGCGTGGCAAAAATGCGCCACACCATAGGCTGTAAATTTATCCGGCTGTAAATCACCGAACGGAGTAGACTCACCACCAGCGGCAAGCATACGAACTTTAGAAGTAGGGAAAAATCGTTTCATCGTTTTATCTGTTAAGCACTGCCCTTGATCAGACCAAAGGTGATATCGGAACTCCGCAGCGCGGCCAGCAAGGTATTGATATTCGCAACGTCAGCACACACTTTGGCCACCTCTGCCCGCAGCGCATCAGCATCCGGATTAGTCATCACTATTCCAGTCACAGCTGCCTCATCACTTGTAAGAGTAACAGCCGATTGATCAGCAGAAGCCTGACGCGATACAGGCGTAGCACCGAACAAACCAAATGTTCCACCAGATCCTACGGTAAGTTGATTGACGATACTTAAAGTATCTAATGACGAGTGCGTATGATCCCCGGCCGCCACATCCGTAGCACCAGTGCCAACGGTGAACGCTGACAAGTCATCAAGCTTTGCCTTATCCGTGCCAGACATGAAGCCAGCAGTAGAGATAGTCGCATTGGAGTGTCCGTGATTGCCAGCCGCAGCCGTTCCCGCTGTAGATCCAAGCGCCACAAAAACCCCACCAACATCAACCCCAATAAGCCCCTCACCAGCTGCTAAGGATGCCGTCTTCCGATGCAATGTTGCCGTGATCTGATCACTAGAAAAAACAAGTTCTATCGAGTTACTGTCATTCAACGCCGCACCGACCGCAGCCACCGCACCCGACTCACTGACAACGCCACCGCTAGTAGCTGAATAAGCAGACGCCAACTGGTCAAACATCGTCGCCGACATGAAACCTGGATCTTCGGTAGTAGCAACCGTATGGCCATGATTGCCAGCCGCCGCATTACTGGCACCTGTGCCGAGAGTCAACGCACTTAGCCCGTCCAGCTTGGACTTGTCGGTAGACGACATGAAGCCATGCGCCACACCTGTAGCCAAGGCATGAGAGTGATCACCAGCGGCCGCCACATTCGCACCTGTGCCAAGAGCCACAAACAATCCATTGGCACCTGTGCCCAACAAGCCCTCATCCGCCGCCATGGCAGCTGTTTTACGCGCCACGGCGAAAGAAACATCAGTGCCGACGACAGACGCCAAGACGCTTTGCGTAGTGTTAAAGCTCAATGGAGATCCATCGCCACTAAGAGCAGCGGAAATTAAATTCTGCACCTGACCAAGCGTAGGTGCCTGATCGGTTTCCTCTGCCTCGAAAGCAAGCCTCAAGCCACCCGCTCCGGTAATCTCTAATTGGTCGGTAATCATTTTTATTCTGTGGTTGTGGACGTATCAGCTGGCGGTTGGAGAAGCCCTTGTCTGGATTCAAATACAGGACGGTATCCTTCCTCATCAGCCGAGGCCGCTTTCAAACGCTCGACCTCTTCCTCGTTATCAAATCCCGCCAACTCGCGATAACTCTGCGGAGAGATGATCCCGTTCTCGACAAGGGATCTGCCCAATGTGTTGATTTGCTCTCCACTAAAAACAGAGGCCATCGTCCATACCGGAGAAAGCTTAGGAGTCGCCTCCTGCCCATACCACTCACCAAGGAAGTCTTCGGAGTTCCAGATACTCTCAAGAAAAGATTTCACCTCGGAGCGGACATAGAGAACATCATCACGCTTCATTCCATCGAGAACCTTATGGAAACCCTCACTTCGACTCACCGAATCCATCACGACAATCGCAGCCCATCCACCCCAATTCCCAAGACGGCGCAGCGCACCCTTCTCAGCTTTATCTCCAAAGAACTCATCGGGCAGGAAATGATTCTCCACCTCAATATCGAAGTTCAAGGCAACATCCGCAGCGCCGCTAATCTTGGCGGCGGCATCAAGGATCGCGTTACGCTGCTTCCTGGTCATTGCGTAAAGATTCTGGCCAGCGAGCGCACCATTCTTGATCTCGTAACCCTTGTGCCAGATCCGAAGTATGTCCTTACGCTTCCAAGCGCCATTCCAATTCCCGAAGTCGATCAATGCCAGATAGGCCAGATCGTCAAGGATCCCACTCACGGACGGACGAGACAGCGGCTCGCCGCTCTTACCCCTTGGATCCATTACCGCAAAACCATACTCAGCATCATCATCTTTAATGATAAGCTCACTGCCATCCTTCAAGGCCTTGTGCAACCGCTCACCGAGATCCGCCTTGGCATCATCACCAAGGTTACGTTGCGCGGCATACTTTAGCTTGAGTGTAGGCTTGCCATCGTCCCACCCCACTTCAAGAACTTCCGAGTTGAGGATAGTGATCGCTGGCAGAGTTTCACCCTTTTTCCAGAATGCCACGCAAACATCATTGATCAGAAATTCCCGAACCACATCATCCGCTACTTTTTTAAACGGATATTTAGAAAGAAGCTTCTCGTCACCCGCCTCTTCATCGACCCACTTCTGCACGGAATCCCGAAACCGAAACCCCATGGTGATAGCCTTGAATCGAGTATCGACTACACCACTCACGAACCAATGAAAGCTGCTCAACAATCGAGACAGCCCGCGCAGATCCTTTGGCAACATGCTTGCCCATGCAGTGCGGTAAGTCTGGCCACGGAGTAGAGGGTTTTGCTGGACGCTGGTATTTCCAGTAGGCATGAACGTGCCTGGTTTTGATTCGGCACCCTTGGCCATCAAGCTGACTGCATCCATACCCACCTTGCCGTTGCGGTTCTTCAAAGCCTGACTATGCGCAGCCTGAAAGCTCATAGTGGATTGACCACCAGAATCAGGTGCGTTTAATCTTGTCGGCTTGGTAAAACTCACTCCCATGGTTCTATGTCTATCCTCTTTTCATCGCAAAGTGTCAAATGTTTAGATATGTCAAACACTCAGCCCACGCCAATACAATCCTCATCAGCGTAAGATCCGGCACCTGCAATGAGCGCATCCTCTTTCAAGGCAGCCAGCAATCCGCAGTAGCCATACATCCCCGCCATCGCGATATCCTTCTTGCCTTTCTTGGCGTGGAACTTGAGGAATCCTTTGGACGTGACGACAGGCTTTTTATCCTTGGTCATCACACTCACACCCATCAGCTCCGTAAGAAAACGATCCAAGGTATCCATCACCTGTAACTCGGCCGGAGTCCAAGCCGATCTCACAGCGCGGGAAAACTCCATCCGCTTTCCTGGTAGCAACATGTGGGAATTACACAGCGAACGCATCAGCTCACGATGACCAGCCTCAACAATCCCTTCGTCTCCAGCAAAGAATTTACTTGGAAAGATCGATCTCACATCCTGATCACCACGCTTGAAGAATCGCACTATTGGACGCGCCGTAGGATACAACCCTTGATCCGGAGGCTCGCATAATCCAACACGCTCTTGCCACTGCCCATCGATCTTCTGCTCACTCTTTACCATCTCCTTATAGATCCATGCACCACCACCACCAGGATCCATCATTATCCGCGCAAAGTTAAACCTATCATCAACCTTATGGATCAATCCGGAACACTCAGGCGCACCCCTCCCCTGCAAGACAACCGCATAAGTAGGAGCTACCTGATAATATTCACCATCCATTTCAAGCAATCCGTCAAGTGACTTGACTTTGCTCTTAGGCATAGGCCGCGCTCTCAATCCAACACCACCAGAGAAGTCAGCCTTCTGACTGGAACCCGGAGCGGTATCCCAACCAAGCGCATGAATATCATTCGACTGGATCCGCGTGACTTGCGGCGTGATCTGGATACTGCGAAGCCTATCGATCCACTTTGGATCATACCACTTCTGACCACCCATCTTCCAGATCCCCTCCCACTTCTGAATGAACTCATCATCAGTAAGGTTTCCTTTCTCGGTGCGGATCACATCGTCCTCGCGATACTTCTTAAACTTCTCAGAGTAATCACGGAATGAAGACGTGAACAAGACATGCTTTTGAGATCCATCCCTGATCGACTGCTTGAACTTCTTCACCCGTTGATAAGTCGGATGCGTCATCGGATCCTCAGCGTGACCGAAGAGCAACACCTTGTTACCGTGAAGCGGATGATTCTTATTGAAGCAAGGCGCAGTAGCCCGCGACATAAGTTGCTTGTTCACGCCCTGACTCGTTAAATCGATCTCGCAGATCTCATCAATTTGTAGATCGTTGAAACGGCGACTCGCTTGGTTCTTTGAGTCACGCATGAAGTCAGCGGCCGGAAGCTCGATCAAGGATCCGTTCTTATACCGACGCTTCAACACACCTTCCGTAGAAACATCACCCCACTTCTTACGGTGAACAATAAACTGCTCACGAAACAACGGCGACTGATCGATGTATTTCTCAAACTTCGGCCAGTAGACTTCCTTCGCGGTGCCCAAGGAAAGGTAATAGATGCAGCTGATCCTCGGCGGAAGATCCCTTGGATTCGGCAAGAGGATAGCCCGTAGATTCGACAGGATAAACATCAACTCCGTCTTACCCGTAGAGACACCGGAGCTATCAATCATTTGACGAGTGAACCACATGTAGCGCAATCGACAGGCCTGGAAGGGATCCAACTCAATACCGAAGATCAGCCACGCGGCCATCACCGGATCACGTAGAGACTCTTCGATCTCGGCCTGAGTTATAGAAAGCTTTGCCATATCAGTTCACCCCAATACATTCATCACCATCACCACCACCACGGCGGGAAACAGCCATGGACTCAACCGCATGTTCAGACTTAACGCCGCCTGAATCACTATCCATGACTTCACCCTCTACCACTTCAGAAAGATCACTCAGGCCATCCTCATCCTCGGAGAACTCCACATCATCCACACCCTCAACAATCTCTTCATCGTCAGAGATCTCTACCATCGACTCAATAACCTTATGCAGCTGGCGGCAAACACTTCGCTGTACCGGACTCGGCACATAATCCCTATCCCAAAGATTCTCCGGCCGCATCGCATCATTCATCACCGCTACAAAATCCATACGATACTGAGGATCCCTCATCTTGGTAGGAGTCAGTAACCATTGGATCTCATCCGCCGTAAAGACACCATCGATCAGCTGACGGTTTCCATCAGCATGATACTCTCGGATCCCCTCAAGAAAGAAACTCAACTGATCTACAGACAAACGCTTTTGCGCTTCCAGATCCAACTCATCACCACCGATATCAGAAAGAAGTTTCGAGTATTTTTCAGATAGAGTTCCAAGCCGCTTCTCATACTCGGCCATCTCTCCAGCCAACTTGCGCCGCTCATCTTTACTACCTACTTGAGTATCCAATAACTCCAGATCATTCTTGATCCCAATGATCACCGCCTCATACGTCGCCATCGCCAACTCCATGTTGACCAGCTGCCGCGCCATCGCCCGCGTGTTCGGCTGCTCAAACTGGCGCTTCAAACTCAGTAATCGATCCGCCACTTCCAGCCGAGTTGACTCACCTTTGACGTGAGAGAATCCATAAGCCGTGAGGATCCGCTCAACAGTGTCATCATCAATCACCTTGTAGATCGACGGAATATCAACCATGTCCATGTCATCACCGCTAGGCTTAATCACGCCGGATGCAGACTTCGGTTTCTCTACCTTAGCCTCCAACGAGGACAGCTTCTTGCGCTTGTTCCAAAACTCAACCGCAGCATCAAGATCCATCTCCACCTTGGCCGATGATATGCCAAGACTCTTCCCCAACGACTCCGAGCTCCAGGTCTTGAAATCATCCGACTCTGCACCAAGCAGAGGGAACACCCCAAACAAACGCCGCGCAACCACCCACGCCCTGCCCTGCCCCGCCAACTCTTCATGCCACAAGCGCAGCTCATTCTCCCGTAAACTAAAAGCCCTCTTCAACTCCGGCCAACGATCCACACGCCAATCAGATCCATCACCAGCCTCATACTGAGTGAACTTCTTTTCAACCTGCGCGGTTAGATTCATTTGCACGTTCTTCTTATCCATACCCTAGAACCAATAATCAACCACCCCTCAATATGCAATCACCAAAACGTCAAGCCACTTGACGAATCAATAACGAGAAGACCGATCTATTCCGGATCCAATAGCCACACTCAGGCCGTAATCACTACAACGGAATAAGAGATTGCTCCCAATCGTCGCTGAGACGACGACGGGAGAATACTAACTGTTCGGCTTACTCAATTCGTGGCGTATAGCGGTAGCCATGATTGGGTGGACTAGGATACTATTTCCCATTCGGTAGGCGTTTCGGTCGGGTCGCCAGTTCTCTTTGCGCTTCGCCCACTTTTTACGGATACGGCGTTTCTTCGATATTGGTTTGCGGAACTGGATAACGAGATTTGAGCTTTCGATGATCTGAAGACCACCAAAGCCGAACAAGGCGTGGCTGAAGCAACCGCTGCCAGCGTTGGAGTTTAATTGTGTATTCATAGCTTTTTTCCGCTGGCATCGGTGCCAGCACTTTTTGCGTTCTCCTGCAATACATATCCCCACGATTTCGGGAGGCCGTAAGCGCATGATTTTTGCTGCGATGTGGTTATGATATTGTCATCGTCCACCCGTCGCGCTTGGTAAAATCTCACTGTTTTTACAGCATTACTAGCCAGCCAAGTCTTTACGTAAAACCCTGGAGAACAAGGCGCAGCACCCGACGCTCTATCGTCTCGGTGTTTTTCGTTGGTTGGTGTGGTCATAATTATTGATGGTTCGTCGCGCCGGTGTGCTGATCGTTAGCGATGATACTCTGGATCTCGGAGATGAGGGATTCTTTGCGGCATTCCTCAGTGTCAACGATCACCACTAACTCCATCCCGTAGCTACCGATTCGGAAGACAGTTTGCACGCCATTCAGCGATTTTATCTGACCGATCATTCCATCGGTTATTACCGTGTGGGTGTTGTGCGAGCTTACCGTAAGGCATTCCCAGAGATTAAAGTCGCATTCAGCGAGAGTTTTTTCTGTATTCATAATTTTCTGGTGATTCGTAAAACCGCGCTAACAAGGCGGAGATCGTGACGCGATACAGCCGCCTGAACAAAAGTGAGCCTAGGTCGCGCCCGATTCCTTGGCGTTCTCTCTCACTGTATAAACCTTGAAGGTGCACAGCGGTGTATTCACACAGACGAACCCTCTGTGGTCTGGCACGTTAAAATACACCATTTCTCTCCCACATTTAGGGCAGAGAGCTTTCTCTCCTAAAATGAAGCTATGGATTTTCTTATCGTCAGATATTTGATTTCGTGCGTCTTCTTTCATTTCTTCTCCTATTTCAATCCACCCTCCGCCGCTTAATTTTCCTCTTCGCTCTTGGGACTCTCGGCAATCGTAGGCGTTATGGACTGCCACCCCCTCGCGAAGGATTGGGCGGCAGTGGCATAACATGGACGAGACGTGAGAGTTTGATGCTGGGTCCACGTCGCCTATCGGTATGACGTGAGGTCTAATCTTCATAGAACCCTAAGCTTTTTAACACTTTTTCGGCCAGTTTTGGCTCAAGTGTTAGCGTCAGCGTGGCGGGGGCATCCGCTTTGCTGATTTTTAATAGTTCTTTCGGACTTGTTTCTTGAGCGGCAATCATAATGTCCTCAAGGGCTGTTTGTAGTTTTTGCACTGTAATATCCATTGTTTTTTTTTTGGTTTTAGTTGTTGTGATCCTTTAAGGTAGATCGAACCTGAGAGAACAAGGCGTCGTAGGCAACGCCGTCCATCCGTGAGATTATTTTCGTGAGTCGTTTCCGGTGCGCCTAGACTCGGCGTTCTGCTTCAATACATATCCCCACGATTTCGGGAGGTCGTAAGCGCATGATTTTTGCTGCGATGTGGTTATGATATTGTCATCGTCCACCCGTCGCGCTTGGTAAAATCTCACTGTTTTTACAGCATTACTAGCCAGCCAAGTCTTTACGTAAAACCTTGGAGAACAAGGCGCAGCACCCGACGCTCTATCGTCTCGGTGTTTTTCGTTGGTTGGTGTGGTCATAATTATTGATGGTTCGTCGCGCCGGTGTGCTGATCGTTCTGTGAATGTAATCATTTGCCGCAGTATAAGCCGCAGGAAGTTTGAGCCGCTTCCAGTTCGTCGAATAATGCATCCGTAAAAAGTTCCGTTTGCAGCCGCTTCCTAAGCAACTTCGAAACCGCATCAATCCGCTTTTGCACGATCCTGTCGAAGTTTTCGCGGATGTAGGACAGCGGCATGTCTTTACCTATCCACAAGAAGGCGTGCTTCTTGGTATTCTCGGAGTAGCCATTTTTAGCTTCTATGCTTTCCGCCTCGGTAAATAGATCCGGGTGGTGTTCGAGTAGTCCGCACCATTCATATCGCCGCTGATAAAAGCACATGTAACAGTTTGGTCTAGAGCGCCACGCAAAGGTGCGGTCGAATATCCATTTAGGCAGTTCGTCGATTATCCACGCATCAGAGCCTAGCTCAGCGACTACGCCGTCATATATTCGCTGCCAGAAAAATGCTGGCGGCATGAGTCCCTTTCCTTCGACTAAGCGATAGACTAAGGGGAGATTCACCCCCATTTCTTTTAGCGGGTATTTCACTCTCAGATTCTTTGTTTCCTGTGCGCCTGGGCGTTCTTCATCTGCGCGTATTCCGATGTAGATAGTTGCTTCATCCTTGCCGATATAGTCACGCATTGGAAAGATTTTTGCGTATTTAGTGCAGTATCGAGCACGCGGTGATGGGAGTATTTTTTGCTCTTCGATGATCTTAGCTAGGCTTTTACCTGCTCGTATAATTTTGATCCCCATGACCCGCTCTACTTTGTCTATCCATGCATAGGTGTCAGGCAGCTCCATCCGGGTGTCGTTGTAGATGTATTCGTATTCTAGCTCAGGCTGGCGAGCTGTTTGGATGATCGCCGCCGCCAATGAGTCCTTGCCGCTAATCGGGATAATATGCCGCATCCCCGAAGCCACAGAACCAGACGGAGCTAGCAATTCATTTCGTTCGTTCCTCACTGCATTCATGCTAGTCCTTTTTGTTATAGTGCGGAATTCCATCCAGCAATCCATCAGGCAGATTACCCCGCCAAGAGATCCACCCCCAGGCTGACGGGATCTTAACTTTAAGTTTGTTGTTTTCAAAATCGATTCGATCCGCAGCAATAACAATGGATCCGTATCCGCTACGATTGAATGGACTGAGATGACCACCATCAATAAGCGGCAGAGTAAGCAATCGCTTTGATCGAACGCTCCAGCTTCTCCAATGCCCTCGGCACAGATTCACCGGACGACCCTGAACAGTAAACCATTTGGAATCCATTTGAGCACGACCAGCAATAGTTGATGGGATCTGAGAGTCGCAAGTATGTGGACATTGCTCACCAGTTTTCCTGCATCGCGCTTGGCATTGAGCCGTCCAGTCAGTAGGCCAATACTGTACGCCACCTTCTCTTTGTGGTTTTGGCGCAACAGGTGTTCGCATTGGCGAATTACTCATCGTTTTTTTATTGTCACTCATTTGTCGGTATAGTTTTAAAGTGACGAATTATCTCAACCATGCCACGGCGATCTGTTTCTATAGCCCCAAACTTTACAGCCAACGCTCGCTTCGATTTGCAAATATCGTAATGCGGTGTCCTCCCCTTCTTGTTTTGAAACCACTTCCTTGCAATCCCAATCTTGGAAGCCATAGCGTGTAGCGCCTCTACATCCTTACTCATCATGTGACACATCATCATGCGCCCGTATGGATAGATCGCATCATCCACAAAAACATCAGAATTATTCATCCCTCTCCCGTTCTTTGGAGACTGCTCAAAACACCCTTCTTGCTTAGGCTTTCCCGCTATGGATGCCTCACATCCTTTTTTCCCGCAGCTATATGAGCATCCACAATAGATTGACCATCGACAACCAACACAATGTGATGAGCTAAAACTATTGAGCGGCACAGCCTTATTATCGCTGCCACCTTTGAAAACCTTCCTAGCAACACCGCCCTTCTCCTGAAAAATCCTCGCTGATTGCGGCAGATATTCATCGAACAATCCAGCAACAGTTATGTAGTTCTTGAAGTCGGCATAGAATTTAAGCGCCGCTTTTATATCGTCAGTGAGATCATCCCAAGCAGAAGGCGGCTCTTCCGGTATCTCATTCGCCTCATCCGTGAAGTCCACAAATTGCCAACCACCTGACTCAGTATCCATTACTGACGCCTTCCATCCCTGCTCGCCATTTTCCCATCGAACAATCACACCGACGCCATCAATACTAGTTGCCGCCATAACCTCAATAAACTCATCACCATGCGAGATCGCCGTGAGCCTATGCCACCGCAGACCATTCACCGAAGATAGATTACACTCAATAATAGACTCCCTATCTCCATGCCACCCGCATTTATAGCACACCGGATAATCGCCAGCGAGAAATTTAAGGTTGTAGTTACATTTTGGACATTGCTCCATAACTAGTAATTTACACGATAAGAAAGGTTCTTACAATTAAAACCTTTAAGGATTCTGATCATCAACCACACAGCCATCCCTTAACCTCCAATAACGATAGTTACTTTTACGGGCGATCTTATAACGATCCTCGTAACTCATCTTGTCTTTCCGTAGCTTCACCGCACGTCTCTTAATGACCATCCGCCCATTATCCGGAACAACAATCAGGCCAGCAAAGTCAGGGATCTCAGAAACATCAGCCACACCCTCAGTAACCACATACCAAAAGTAATTCACAGGAAGATCCCCATCAATAAGTGCCTGGTATTTCGGCTTCTTGTTTGGATGAGTCGTTTGATCCCTGAAGTTCAACCCCCTGTATTCATCAACCCTCAAATCCCTAAAACGAACCATCTTCTTTTTATCCGCAAGAAAATCAGATCGAGAAACCTTGATCTCAAACTCATCGCTCAAGCCAGACTTGCGAATAGCAAAAAAATCCGCCTCACTGTCATTAGCAATGTAGACATTCGGAATCATCAACTCATACCTTTGAATGCGATAAGGATAGGTAGCCAGCTTGTTAATAATATCAGACTCTTTCATAAATAATTACTCTCCATCATTCTCTCTTCGGGCGATCTCCCTCTCGATATACCACTTGGCCTTCTTGAGATCCTCAATGGACTTACCCTTCTCATCCGCCCGCCAAATATATTTAACCGCGTTGCCCAAACAAAACCCCATGTGCTCAGTGATCTGAATACATTCAACCCCCGATGGATGAGTGGTATAGTGCGGCGGATGATTCACCATATCCAGCCGAGACTCCGGAGGACTAGGCCGATCAATCACAGGCTTAACATAGCCACCATTACCAACTCCTTCACTCATCGATAGCCCCCCTCTCCCTCATCCCGATAACCACCCCTCGATGATCCAAGCGGAGGACAAAATCATCCACGCCATCCGAAGAGAACATGAGTCCACAGGCCGCGCAGAAAGGCACGGACTCTCCATCGCAGTGCTGATACATCAGCAAACTCACACAGGACGGGCACCTACGTTGATCAGGATCCAAAACCATCAACTGCTGGCCTAAAGTATGCAAGCCGCCCACCCTCTTCACAAGAGCGGCATACTGCCGATCAGACATGAACGAGAGATCACAAACCATCATGCAGCAGCCCCCCACTGCACATTCAAACCCAAGCCGAAAAACGTCCACCTGATTGCAATCGAAAAACCAGGCCGCCCATCCCAATCAGAATCAATCTCAGCACTCAAGGCCGCGATCCCAATACAAGGCAAGACCTCGAAAACATCAGGATGACCTATAAAATAAATTTCCACATCCATATTAAAACCTTCTATTTAAAAACACCTTAGCACTACGACTTAATCACACCGATACTATCCGAGTCTGAAAAATCAGAGAGATCCGGCGTATCCTCAAGCATCGCTACCCTTGGCCTCTCAAGGTAACTGATAACCGCAGCGGCCTGTCTGCACTGCAACGCAACATCAGATATCGGATCATGCTTCTCACCCTCCCTAGCAAATTCAAAAGATTCCTTTCCATGCAGATCCCTAAGTTTTCGTAAAGGAGTCCTCAAATCAATCTCATTCAAATAATTCCAGAAAGGCTTACCCCCCAAGCAGTCAATAATGTCCCTGAGAATCGCAGCATCAAATGATGTTCCCTTACACCAGAACTCAACCTTATCGAGATCCACAGCCATTGTCTCCAAAGCGAAGGCCTCAATAACATCAGGAACCGATGATAACGGGATCTCATCAACCGTATCATCACCCATCAATGCAGCGAAAAGAGCAAAGTTCTCCAAGACCCAAAACTCCAAAGTATCTTTCGATGTGGTTCTTCCAGCCTCCCTCTGGCCATCCAGAGAAATTCGATAGGTTTTGGATTCAAGGATCTCTCCAGTCATCCCATCGAAACAGGCCATCGCCACACAGAACACCGCACTACGAACACCCGTGCCAAGCGACTCGAAATCAACCATCATCCGATGCGGATGCTCTTCTACTGTTCCCTTAATATTATTATCACTCATTGTTGTTTGTTTCATTTTGTAAATCAACTTGACTCATTAACGGCTCATAGAGGCCGCGACACTTGATCAGTTCACGCGCCTCATCGTTGAGGTATTCCCATACCAGCGGCCATGTCCTCTTTCCGGTAGCCTTACCGGAAAGCATATCGTGTAAATGCTGACGAGCGCACCCAACATACCTGGCCAGCTTAGACGTATTGAGACGTTGCTGCTTCAACGCCATCCTCCAACTGTGACGGAAATCAGAATCACCCATTCAGCCCTCCCTTCAACGCCTTACCAAGATCCGTCCAACCAGCATCGCAAGACATGTCCCCATGTCTTGCCCATTGCAGCTGACGATTAGATCCAACCGTCTTCGCCTTCATCTTACCAAGGATCACACGAACCGCAGAAGCCTCATCAACCTGCACCGTCTGTAGACCACGGAAGCCAGCCATGATGCGCTGCTCATGGAAGCAATCACAAACACCGACAGAAGGAACGCACTCTTCACTACCAATCACTACAGAGCCAAAGGCCATGGACTCAACAGCCATGCACTTGTAAGCTTCCCTTGTAGATCCAGCCACCCATACATCAGCTCCAGCCATCAGCGAGCGCCAATGTTCAAGCCGACTGCAAGCCGTCCAGTCCGTGAAGAAATTAGTCTCGGCCGAAGTCAGTCCAAAAGAAGTAAAGATATCCATGATCATCTCCTTTGAAGGAACCAAGCCAGCAAAAACCATAACCGGAGGATCAGCCGGAGGATCCTTTAACTTCCGGTAAGACGATACAGCCGAGGCGAACCATGCCGCAATCCGGCACCACTCCCCATCCCCTCCGGTAGCCTCGGCACCGCACACGAATACACGCCTACCCACCCACCGCTGACGCGAATCATTTCGCGCCTTCACCCTAAGCTCATCATCCGGATCCGAAAGCAATCGAACACTCGGCAACTCAGCAGGAAAGCAATCCTCTTTAAGATGTGCCTTCTGCAATCTGCTCGACGGAACAACATAATTCACATCACGGAGGACAGACAACTCACTCGACCACCATCCACCTGAGTCCGTAACAATCCACGACACATGGCCACCCTTGGCATGAACAAGCGCAAATAGATTTGCCAGAGATTGCGTAGCACCAGCCAGCGGCATCTCCACCATCAAATGAAAACCATCAGGCATCATATCGATAATCTCACGCATCCGTTCACAATTCCGATGGCTGCACCAGAGATCGCCGAAAGCACCGGATCCATCGATACTGTGTATAGAGCGATCCCCAAAAAGCGATCTCGCCTTATTGATGAACCCATCGACAGACCAGATCGCAACCTCACTAAAGATCCCTCTCTTCACCCATGCCTTATATCTAAGCCCCCTCAGCTGTCCATCCATCGACGCATCAGGATCCGTTGATATCACGAAAAGAGGGACACTCATAGCGCGGCCTCCTTTGTTTCTAACTGGATATAATTGGATATAATTAAATCCGAATTGCTACCCAAATTGCTACCCTTAGCAAAACAGAGGATCAGCAAGAACCACCTAACACACTGATAACCAATGCGTTGAAATGGTGCGCGGTGAGGGATTTGAACCTGCGACATCATGCGTGTGAAGCATGCGCTCTACCCCTGAGCTAACCGCGCGTCACCGTGTGAACGGATGAGAAACTGGCACTATCCAAACAGTCTGACAACTACTTTTTTCTCCCGGGTTGGATGAAAAATCAACGCCACCAGAATTTGTCTAAAGCGACTTCACCATCACCAGACTGTGACGGCCCGAAGCTTCCAACTTGGAGCGCCGTTCCTCTGGCAAGTCGGCCATCGACCCCTCGATAAACCCTAGGGTTTCGACAAAATAATCTTTCGCCCGTGTGGTCAAAGCCACAACGCGTTTTACCTCGGCGCCTTTGGCCATTTTTAGGGCATAGTCGACCAGACGTCTGGCATACCCTTGGTTTTCGTGGTCGCGCTTTACATAAAGGCACGCGAGTTCCGCCACCTCTTCACCATGGTATTGATGAAGGGCTACACTGCCGACCAGATTACCATCCACTTCAATGACACGGTAGTCGCCGATGCGGTCAAAAATCTCAGCGGCGCTGCGGTTCACCAATGCATCGTCAGCGACCGAATTACGGATCATCGAAAGCATATCCGGCACATCCTTGCCTTCCAAGGGGCGGACGCGCAGGTAGTGATCAGAAAACATCATCAAACCCACGCCTTCGTTGGAGAAGACTTCGGCTAGCAGTGCATCGTTTTCCAAACCATTGAGAAAGTGCGCGCGCGACACACCGTTCTCACAGGCGCGACGTGCATGATCGACACGTATTGTCCAATGCTCATCGAGCTTCTCAGTGAGCGCTCCAGCATCTTCAACCGCGACGGCGAGATGAGGTCTATCCTCGGTGAGTAATGGCACGGGTTCACCACAGAGAAAAATCAGCTTATCGGCATTTAACGCGGACGCGACCTTCCGGCCGACGGCATCGGAGTTCACCCGCATTGTATTACCTGTCGATGTAATGACTGTCGGTGATAACACCGGAATGATCCGACTATCGAGCATCGCCTGCAGTGCTCCGGCATCGACCCAGGAGACCCGACCGGTAAACTGTTGATCGACCCCTTTGACCACGCCTTCGGAATGGCCGTGGATGGCATTCACCGACGCGGCACGCAAACGCACACCGGCGAGCTGACGCAGTATTTCAAAGTTCAGGCTAGTGATCGCATCGAGTGACAAATCGAAGGTCGGCTCATCGGTGATACCGCAACCATCATCGGAGGAAAGCGTCACACCGCGCTTGCTCGCAAGTTCTCTAATCTGCGCACCCGCTCCATGCACCAGCACCACACGCACGCTGAGCGACTGCAACACCGCGATATCCAACAGTAAGTTCGAGAATACCTCAGACGACGCAACCGCGCCATCGATCGCAATCACGAACGTTTTGTTCTGAAACTGTGGGACATATTGAAGAATCCCTCTGAGGTCACCGAAGCCCATGGCTGTATGGTCATTGGTCAATGGCCATTGGTCAATGGGATTTCCACGGCGAGACAATTTTTCAGCCCACCACAAACTGCCTGATGCGTGATGCTCGGCGGGGATAACGGTTGATTGGCGGACGCTGAGCGGAGGACTGTTTTAGGTTTTAGCTGGAGCCCGATGCCTAACGCCGTCTGCTACCTGATCCCTCTTGACTCCTGCCCACTGACAATTGACCATCCCACCATGCGACTATCCATCGTCACTGATACATTTCCACCGGACGTAAACGGCGTCGCGCTGACCCTGCGGCGCATTCAAGTTGAGCTGACACGGCGTGGTCACGAAGTCACCGTGCTGATGCCCTATCAGCTTTACGAAGAGGGCCTCAAAGACGCAACTGTGCGTGTCCAAGCTGGTGAAACCGTCAGCAAACCCGTGCCTGAACCGCCCATCACTATTCAGGCGCTTCCCCTTCCCGGCTACAAAGGACTGCGTTTCGGGCTTCCTTCAAAACAACTTCTCGTCCCGCTCTGGAAGAAACTGTCTAGCCGGCCAGACATGGTTTACGTCGCCACCGAGAGCCCGTTGGGATTCTCCGCCGTCCAGGCCGCGCGAAAACTAGGCATCCCCGCGGTGTCTGGGTTCCACACCAATTTTCACACCTACATGGCGGACTACAACCTCGCCATGCTCGAAGACATGGCGGCGGACTACCTGCGCATGGTCCACAACCAAACGCTCGCCACCTTCGCTCCCTCACCAGACGTGATCGCGCAGTTGGAGCACGATGGATTCCAGAACGTGCGACTCCTGGGACGCGGTGTGGACACCGAGCGTTTCACCCCTGATGCCCGTGATGTGGAATTACGCAGCGAATGGGGAGCCGGAGAAAACGATCCGATAATGATTTACGTCGGCCGCGTGGCTCCGGAGAAAAACCTACCGTTGTTCTTCCAAGCTTTCGACGCGGTGCGCGAAAAGTTCCCCACGGCGAAAGCCGTCGTCGTCGGGGCTGGCCCGAAGCTGGCCGACTACAAAAAAGCGCACCCCGATATCCACTTTGCAGGAGTGCGTCGGGACAGTGATCTTGCTCGGCATTTCGCCTCTGCGGATCTATTCATCTTCCCCAGCACCACCGAGACTTTCGGCAATGTTATCCTCGAGGGAATGGCGAGCGGATTGGTTCCCGTCGCCTATAACTATGCGGCTGGAAAATCACACCTTGTGCACGGAGTTAACGGCTATGCTCCCGAGTTCAACAACGGTGAAGCGTTCATCGAGTCCACGCTCGAAGCGTTCAGTCGCGCGTTCGACCAAGACCTTCGTGACAAAGCACGAGAGAAAGCACGCGAGCTTTCCTGGGAGTCGGTGATCGATCAATTCCTCAGCGACCTCGACGACATCGCCAAGCATTGGCAGTATTCCGGCGAGAGCGCCGAGAAGATAGAAGATAGAGATTAGGGAATGGTGATGAATAGACTCTTTCGTAAACTGGCCGGAACTCTGGCAGCATTGGTCATTCTCAGTGGATTGAGTTCATGCGGGACGCCGAACTACAAGGGCTACAAATACTCTGCGTATACCATCCGCGGGCAGCGCTACTATCCGATCCCTCCAAATCAAGCTGTCGGATTCGAGCATCGCGGCGGAGCTTCATGGTATGATGAACGTGGTTTTTTCACCTCGGGCACCACCGCCATCGGCGACAAATTTCGTGCAGGTTCCATGGCAGGTGCACACAAGACACTCCCCCTACCGTGTCGCGTGAAGGTGACCAATCTGCGCAATGGGAAAACCGCCATCATCCGTATCAACGACCGCGGACCATTCATCGCTGGACGCGTATTGGACGTCACCCCGGCCGCAGCAAAGAAACTCGGGTTCAAAAAACAAGGGATCACCGACGTGCATCTGAAAGTAATCTCTGTTGGCGACGGGAAATACAAGATCACAAGACGGCGTTAAATAACACTGGTTCTGTGTAGGTTAGACGTGTCGGCTAACACCCCTACCCTTGGGCAAAACCCACTAATCACAAATTTCCAGTCAGCGGATTGCATCCGAAAACAATCCTGTTGGCCGATACGTCCAACCTACAACAGAGCCAAAAGAATCATTACACTTTCTCGACGAACATTTGATGGATCAGTCGGACCAACTCGCGGTTGCCCACTGGTGTTTTGCGCCCGAGCAAGCCGAACAGCCGTTTCTTTGTGCCGGCCTTCGATACAGAGTCAGCTATATAGAACAGGCCGTGCCCAAACGCATCGGCTTGCTCGTCATCCAGTCGTCCCGAATCCAGCACCTCGCGCACGCTCTCCAGTTCTGCCGACGGATCGATCCTCCGTCCGACAACAGACTTCCGAAGGGATTCGTAGTTCTCTCGTGCCTTGGCCAACGCCACAGACAGAGCTTGGCAAGGCACCGCCTCAGCCCCTTTCAATATTGCAGCAAAGGCTTTCTGCTGTGCACTCGACGCATCGCCAGCAGTGGCAGCTAACAGAACAAAAACTATCACCGGTGCCAGTGTCAGCGCTTGATGGTCGCTCTCTGTAAGAGTATCGGGGAACTTCTTCATAGCTAGTGGCGACGCAAAAACCGCCGCAGGTCTGATACGAACACAAACACTGCGACGAATCAATGACGGTAACGAGGTTTGCCCGCATCATTTCCCAACTCCGCTAAATTGGAGGATTTCGACTCTCTCTCTTAAGTATTTTACCATCTCTGACGAAGATAGTTGATGCCTGAGCGTCAATCAGCTTATAGTCATAATGAAAGGAATCACAAGGCTTCTGCAACCGTGCTCAAGAATTGGCACAGTTCTCGCTTATACTGGTTCTATACTTCCTGAAGGTTAACTATCCCGAAGGAATCAACCCGCAACACTACCCAAGCGCATCACGGCATGAAAAAAATCGAAGCGATCATCAAACCCTTCAAACTCGAAGACGTCAAAGAAGCCCTCTCAGAAATCGGCGTTCAAGGAATGACCGTAACCGAAGTCAAAGGCTTCGGACGTCAGAAAGGTCACACCGAAATTTACCGCGGTTCTGAATACACCGTAGACTTCCTTCCCAAAGTGAAGCTCGAAATCGTTACCGATGACGAGCGTCTCGACGAAGTAGTCGACACCATCGTAAAGAGCGCCAATACCGGCAAGATCGGTGACGGAAAAGTATTTGTCTCCACCGTCGAGCAAGCGGTCCGTATCCGCACAGGCGAGACCGGCCCCGACGCTGTCGCGACCACTTGATTTCGCTCATAGCGACTTTCTACCGCTATCGGTTTGCGCCGATAGCGGTTTTTTTTTGCAGATCCATTACCTGATTTGCGCAATACCGCTTGTACCACTTGCGAATAAAAATATTGCAACTCGCCGTGCACAAGTCGCTATCGATCAATCAACTCCACATGCACTCGCGTCATACCAATTCCAGACTTGGTATGATTTTGGTCGAAACAGCAGATGATCCATGTAGCGTAGCGACCGACTACCCGAAGCTATGTTCCGCCTACTCTATATCGCCAGCCTTCCCCACAGCGGGTCAACGCTACTCAATTTACTCGTTGGCAATAGTCCCCAGATGATCGGTCTGGGAGGTATCGACCGAGCAACCACGATGCTGGTTGAGTCACCCGAGAAGACGCAAGCATCTCAATGCAGCTGCGGATCGAGCGTTCGCGATTGCCGATATTGGGGATCAGTGGCATCTCGGCTTGCCAAGGGTCAGGCAACCGGTCGAATCGACCGCTACCGAATTGTCCTTGAGGAATTTGAATCGACCTATGGTCCTACAATGCTGCCGGTGGATTCCAGTAAAATCAAAGAACCCATCATCGATCTGGCATCGGCAAAAGATCTCGACCTCGACCTGCGCGTTATCCATTTGGCCAAAGACTTCCGCACCGCGGTAACATCGACGATTGATACTAAGCGGCGCAAGAAAGGCACTAAATCACCAGGTGGCTACCTCGCACTGAAGGCCGCTCACAAGTGGTTACGCGAAAATGGCAAACTCGAGCGCTGCCTAAAGCAAACCGAGGTGGCACATTTCAACCTTGGGTATGAAGAATTGTGCCTCAATTTCAATCGCGCATTCGGCGCACTTTGCGAATTCGCCGGAGCCGATCACGACCCCGAGCAATCACTCCGCATCAGCGAAAGCACAAGCCATTTGTTTATCGGCAACCGCATGCGCAACCAGTCAGAAAAAGCGGAACTGCGCTACGATCACCGATGGTTCAGCCGTCGCGAATGGATGGCTCCGGCAGTATTGATGCCTCTCGTCCATCGCGGAAATGCCAAATGGGTTTATACCGACAGCGGAGCATCGGCATTCAAAAGTTGAGCACTTCGGATCACTTCTGGTCAAACAGACATAGCCGCACGCTTGGCACCTGGCATTTTTCAAAATAATGCTGAGTAACTTAAGCGATAATGTTGTTGCTTTGGATCCGGAGGGCTAAGTTTTTACCATCGGATAACTGATAGGCATCCATTTTTCGTCTCGTTTGACAGCCTACGACAAGGTAACCGAACACAGAGCGCCCCCACACAATCTGATTGGTCATGAAGGTTGCGGACTAACGCGGCCAAGGAACACGGGAAATCGTCAGACTTGGAATATTTATCCGTAATTTCAACCATTGACGATCTACCCTTACAGCTTCGATATTATTCCCGATGAAAAAGATATTTTACGTCCTGCTATCCACCCTACTTGGCACCTGCATCGCACTTGCCGGCAACAAGGAAGCCACGCTTGATCCTGCCCTACCGAATATTCTGTTGATAGGAGACTCCATTTCCGGTGGCTACCAAAAGCAAGTCAAGCGCTCTCTCCAGGACAAAGCCAACGTGGTAAAAAACGAAGGCAATGCGGAGTGGACCGGAACCGGACTGAAGAAGATCGACAGTTATCTCGGCGACACCAAGTGGGACATCATTCACTTCAACTGGGGGCTGTGGGACATCTACGGTTGGCCGTATTACGATGAAGATCGCTCGCCAGAAGCCTACGCCAAACGCTTGGATAAATTAGTCACTCGCATGGAAAAAACCGGAGCAAAATTAATTTGGGCCACTACCACACCGGTGTGCCCAGGGGCGGAAAAAGGCATGTCTGAGCGCTTCAAAAACGAAGTGGTAATCACTCCGGAACAACAGGCTAAATACCGCGAAGCCGCGCTTGCAGTCATGCAAAAACACAGCGTCGAAGTTAACGATCTCTACGCCTACATTCTCCCGGATATTGAGAAATTTTCCCCGGCACCAGACAACGTGCACTTCACCGGTAGTGGTTGCGGGCAGTTGGCGAAAAAGGTAGTCGCGAGCTTGGAAACTGCCCTTAATGAGCTGAAATAATCCGGCTAAGCCACTTAGCCGACTAGGCAATGGAATGCCTTTAATGCATTTCGCATTACCGGGATAGGCAATAATTTCCTGCCTCGATTCTTAGTCACCAAAGGTCACGGACCACTCGACCTGTGCGTTCTCAGGCGATTCGAGCACGAATTCCATCACGCCACCTGCCGCCTTTTCTAAATCCGCACTGACCTGTTTTCCTTCCACCTGCACCTTCAATGCGCGGTGGTCGTTGAGAGCCAGAGTAACGCGATAGGGATCACCGGCCACCACTTGACTGATCCCTCGTAAGATTTGTGCATCTTCATCCCAACTGACGTCGGACAGATCCAAGTATCCTTGCATCAGGTGGCGGTCAGTGGACAAGACTTGCGGGCGGTCGAGCTTTTCGCGCACCGACATCATACGCGACTCACCGGGACGTAAATCCTGTTCGAGGCGACTGCTACCTGCGATTTCTCCGAGGTAGTTATGGTTCCAGAAATCAAACACATGATAGGACTTTCCCGGATTTAACCCCAGCGCGCCGTCGACTTGGTCGCCAGCCATGTCGATACCGACACGGCGTGGATTTTCCGCATCAGCATTGAAGAAAGTTACCTGATGCCATTGCGGGGTCACTTCGAAATCAAACACCTGCGGTTGTTCGGAAACGAAGGCATCGACGGGGCGCGCACTACGCGGTGCGGTGTGGTAGGGAAACGAGCGAGTCAGATCGTGGAAAGTCTCGTCGGACATTTGGCCGATACTGTTGGCGAGCAACATACGCCCGGTGGTGACGTAGCACATCGTCAGCATGGCGCGCACCCGGTCGCGATTCCCTTCGAGACTCACGAGATTTTTTGAATCGGCATCAAAATTAACCACCACCCGGTTCTTGTACCAACGCAACCCGCATCGAGTAACTGTGGAGGCATCCATCTTGTCGGTGTCGTTCTCGGTGCGCATGGAAGCCACCACTCCGAGGGAGATGTCCGTTCCTCGTTCCATATTGCGTTCGTGGACGTAGGCCTCTGGTCCCAGCCCGTCCTGGGCTAGGCGGAAAATGGTGCGGTAGGCTGCAGCAGTGGTCGACTTTTCGTCCTCCATACCGCCGGCACGAGCCCAACCCGAAGCCGGATAGTCAAACATCAGTCCACGGATGCCGCCGCCTTTCAGGTTGGCGTAGACCCCGTGCATGTGGTCGAGGAATTCCGGGTCGGTGAAGTCATAACCCCAGACAACGCGGCCATTGCGCGTCCAGGTTTTTTCCCATGTGGTGAACATCTCACCCTCGGTGTCCACCGGTTCGCCTTTCCACGCATAGCGTTTGTTGAAGAGCATGTGGCCAGGGAACGCTTTGGCGTAGTCTTCCGAACGGTAACTGGTCTGGACATAGGTCAACGGAATCCCGCCGAGATCGGTAACCGCTTTCCCCCATTTTTCGGTGGTCTCATAGGGTTCCACATAGCGACCGTTTTGGGTGGTATCGCGGTCGGTGTCCGTCCGTTGCCAATGCTCATCGTCCCACCACCCTTGATGGTTGTCCGGCATGTAGGAATCCGGCACCAGCCTCACGGCAGCGCGACTGTAGTTAAGGAAGCCGCTGTCTGCAATACGCTTCATTTCATTGACCGCGCCAAGCGTGGTATTGTCAGCTTGGTCTTCACCGCCTCCACCGTAGCGGTTGTCGGCGGCGTACCATAGGCAGACCGTCGGGAAATCATACATGCTGAGATCAATCTGCTGGGCTTCGCGCACCCGATGCGCGTATTGCTCGAGGGCCTCGAAGGGATCGCTGCCGGTGACATCGATGTAGAACTGATCGGGCGCCATGTAACGCTCCCCTGTCCCCACCTTTTTCCCCACCGGATCGGCGGCAAACAATAAGGCGCTATAGTGGCGGCGTGGTCGCGGATGGTCGGCTACCTGACTGAGTGTTGATGGCAACAGTGACTCGTGGCGTCCGTCGCGAAGCCACAATTCGCTAAGAAACACATTCCCAGTAGTTTCGCCCAGCGCCTCGTTTTCGACCACAATAGTCAACTTGCCGGCACGAATCGCCTCGATTGGTAGAGCCATCTCGACCTGCTCGACGTCATCTTTGCTCTCGCCGTCGAAGCGCGGCAGCGTGTGGTTTTCCACCAGCGGCAATCGCCTCTTCACGCCTCCGGTCTCGTATTCCACAAACACCGACTGCGCGAGATCCGGATTGCTGCCATGCTGAAAGCTACGCCACCAGGAAAAGCCAAGCGTGTAAGCTCGGTCCGGCTTCAAGTTGTCAGCCTCGACGACGATTTGTTCCGGTTCATCGACGGATGTTGCCATTTCGCGACAACGGAACTCATGCCCATGCCAAGTGACCTCACCGGCGCCTTGGATCAAGGTCAGGGATTCGCCGCCAGTTGCGCGGTCGGTGTTTTGTTGCGGCAGGTCAAGATAAGCCAACAGACTGGATTTACCATCTTGCCCCAATGTCAGTTCATCGCGTCGTGACTGTTCGATCCAGGCGAACTTTTCGAAATCATGATAGGTCAGCCCACCCATGACCAGCACACGGCGCTGGGTTTTGTCCTCAAAGGTGAACAGAATGTTGTTGCGGGACCGAAGTGCATTGGCGCGTGTTAGCGGTGAGTAACTGCGCGACCCGTATTCGAGAGGTTCACCCCCGCTGAAGCCGTCGATCATCGCAAACCCTTTGGTCTTGTCAACGCCATCATGGATCAGCGCATCGGCCATCACGTGAATCTTATGAACCTGAACGGCTTGTGTGCCGGTATTGACGATGCCTCCACTGACACTGAAGTCATTTCGACCATCGTGTAATTGGAAGCTAAAGAGCATCTCCGGCCGATCCGCCGCCTTGAAGCTCAGTTCGAGCACCTGGCTCTTACCGCCGGGACTCTCAAGCTCATCCTGTTTCCACGCACGCTCGAGTCCGGCATCATCCGACGACCAATCATTAATCCGCATCCTGGCTTCCGTAACCACTTCGTATTTCCCGCCATCGCTCAAAATGCGGTAGCGCCCCGTCGCCAGATTGAAATCAAGCCGCACCTCATCGTTGAACAATGAAACCATCTCCTCCCCTGCACTGATGCGCGCGGTTTGTGCACCGAAAGCTAATGTCACCGCCAGACATAACCCGACGATGATCAGCGAGGGCTTGGCTATCCATGTTTTAAAGTCTCTACGGGGAATCGCGATATGGGTCATTTGCTAGGTAAGTTTAATTGCTAAACAGGAAGAGAAATCACTGCTTTTGGATCAATTGAGATACGTTAATACATATCCTTTCTTGTCAGATATTGAATCAGTCGTGCAGTATTCCAGATTGGAGCGCAATGCCGATAACCACAACTTCGCCGTCCTCATCATGAAATATCACACCTTTCTCATCGCCCAGCTGCTCTGTCTAACAGTTACACTGCCACTCCTAGCCGAAGAGCCGGAAAAGGCCTCGGGCATCTCGATGGAACCACTAGCCCAAATGCGCATCCAAACGGCTCGCGCTAAGTTCGATGTCGATCAGCTCGGATGGCGCGATCTAACAGCTGATGATTTTTCCAAGGTCAACAGTACCGATGACACTTGGAGTTGGAAAGACGGCGTGCTGTCGTGCACGGGCCAACCGGTCAGCGTGATGCGCACGAAGAAGCAGCTCACCAACTTTGAACTCGTCATCGAATGGCGACACAACAAACCCGCTGGCAATTCGGGCGTCTTCGTTTGGGCCACACCTGAATCGATTGACAAACTCACCAATACTGGCACACCCGGCCTACCCGACGGCATCGAGGTGCAGGTGCTCGATAACGCCTTCACCGACAAGATGAAGGCCGCCGGTAATAAGACCGATTGGTTCACCACCCACGGTGATGTATTTCCCGTTCGCGTAATAATGACACCTATTGGCAAAGTCGGTCCCAACGGTGTCCGCAGCTTCCCACGCCAAAATCTAAGCCGCAGCCATGGCTTTTGGAACCACTACTACATCCGCGCTATCAATGGAGAATTACGCTTGTGGGTGAATGGCACCGAAGTCTCCGGAGGCACCAATTGCGACCCCGCCAGCGGCTACCTCTGCTTGGAAAGCGAGGGTTCGCCCATTGATTTCCGTTGCCTACGTATCCGCGAGTTACCCTGAGCAAAGCACGGATACCAATCGTGAAATCCGGCAACGCTTAGTCCTCTTGAAGACTGATTAGCATTTGATTTTCGGGCGGATTCATCCCCTTCTTCGAAAAACTTCGCAGAGCATTAACCGCCCAGAGTGAGCGTTGAATGCTCGATGGCGACTACTGAGGCGACGACATCGGGGGCGTTGGCCGGAAGTTGAATAGTGATGCCAGATTCGCTGGTCATGATGGTGAGCGGGGTTTTCTGTGGATCGGCGAGTAGGTAGGCTTTGGTCACCTTGAGTTGTGGGTCAGCGATGACGAGTTTGCCATCGGCGGGCCATACGTAGATATGGGCGTATAGTTTTCCAGGTTTGGTGGTGAAGCGCCCCCATTCCGGCAGATCGTATGGACTCGGGCTCGAGGCGTAGATCGCTTCCGAGTTCACCTCCATCCAGTCACCCATGGCCTTCAGTCGCTCGATGCTTGGTTCGGGAATCAAGCCTTCAGCAGTCGGGCCGACGTTGAGCAATGTATTGGACAATGACCCATACTTGACATATCCTCCTGAAAACCATGATTGCATACTCCTATTTACGCTTCTCTACCCCGGAACAGGCTCTGGGTGATTCGGAGCGTCGCCAAGTCGAAAAAGCCGATGCCTGGGCTACAGCCAAAGGCATCCCACTGGACAAATCCTACGCCGACCGGGGCAAATCCGGATTCAAGGGGGTAAATCGTAAAAAGGGAGCGCTTGGCCGGTTTCTCAAGGAAATCAAATCCCTGAAAGTCCCGTACGGCTCCTACCTCCTGGTGGAGGATCTGGACCGTCTGTCCCGCGAGCACCCGCTTGATTCGCTGCCGCTGATCAATGAAATCATCTCAGCTGGCATCACTATAGTGGTATTGAAAAATAATGAGGAGTATTCCAGCGAGAGCCTGAGGGCTGATCGCTCCGGAATGAAAATGGTGGGGCTGTCATTCGAACTCGGGCGGGCATCCGGTGAGTCGGCCAGAAAATCTGACCTCGGCATCGACAACTGGAAGGAGAAGCGCCGGCTTGCTGCGAAAGACAACAAACCGATGACCGTGATGGCTCCGGCATGGATTCGCACTATAACCAGTGGCGAGGGACGCCGCAAAGAGCGCCGTTATGAACTCATCCCCGAGCACGCCTGTGTGGTCCGCGAAATGTTCGCATGGCATAAAGCCGGGAAGGGGCTGCGCACGATTGCGAGTATCCTCAACGTTAGAAAGGAACCGAACTGGGGGCGGGGCAAACGCACAGCCAAACAGTGGCACAAAACCTACGTTCAAAAAATTCTCTCCAACGTCGCTGTCCTCGGTCATTTCCAGCCTCACAAATATGAAACCATTGAGGATCCGGACATGCCCGGCGAGCGCAAGCAAATTAGGGTGCCAGTCGGCGACGTGCTCAAAAACTACTATCCGGCCGTTTTCGAAAAGCCTGAGGAGATCGAACTCGCTGAGCACGTCCTCAAAAAAGTTCGGGCACGTGCCAAAGGCCCGACAGGAGGCAGGATTGAAACCCGCATTTCAAATCTCTTTCCAGGTCTGCTATTTGGCAACCTTCCCGACCCGGCCCAGACCGAACAAGAAACCGACGAACCAAGCCCGGCGCCCACCGCTGTAGTTCCGTGCCGTTACAAATCTCAGCATGGAAACGGCCACGGCCAGTATATCATCACCAATATTGTAGCGGCCAACAAGGCTCGCAAAGTGGAGGATCACCTTACAAACGAACGCTGGCCCTATCCGGCTATAGAATACGCCATTTTGCAAACCCTTCAGGAAATCAATTGGACAGCGGTAGCGGGAGAAGCCCGAACACCGGAACAAACGTCTATTGCGACAAGGGCAGCGGCTCTGGAATCAAAAGTCGCTGAACTCCAAACCGAGTGCGACAATGTTGGTATGATCATCCGTAAAACCCCACTCCCAACCTTGGTTCGGGATCTTGCGGAGTTGGAAGCGCAGAAAGAAGCCATCGAACGGGAAGCCGACGAACTGCGCGATGAACTCGGCTTTCTGGAAACCTCCCGTCAAGGACTTATCGTTCCGCTTTCCATCCAGGAAGCGGCGCATGATCCCACTAACCGTGATGTGCGATTCGCCCTGCGGGCGGAACTCGCATGCCGCATCAAATGTATTCTGCTGAACCCCAAAAAGAAAGTGCCGAAAAAACAGCGCTACCGCACCACCCATGTGTATGCCTTCGAGATGATGATTGTTTTCGTCAACGGGGTGACCCGCTCGATTCGGATTCGATTGAACCGCGATTCTGCTCCATCCATTTCCTCTGTCGCGTTCCAACCATCACAGGGCTTGCCACTGCCACCCGCTATCCCAGAGGACGATTTCCAAGCCGTTTCCCAGCCATGAAAGCCAAACACACCTACCTCTTAGGTGATCACCACGCCGACTACGACGACCTAATCCGCGCCCTTGCCCTCCGAGGTCTGCGTGGCGTTCGGATCATCCATGTCGGTGACGGAGAGGAGGGTTACCCAGATTATTGGGACGACGGAACCGCCGAACAGCTCGACAACGCGTTCGCCTGTCTAGAAATCGAATACATTTCCATCCGTGGAAACCACTGCAACCCCAACGTTTTTGATGGCAGGGTCATACTGCCGAACTTCAAATTCTTGCCCGATTATACCCGTCTTGAAATCGAAGGCGAAACTTGGCTATTTGTTGGAGGTGCGATTTCCATCAATCGCCTCGACCGCATTCCCGGAAAAAACTGGTGGACGAACGAAGCGATGGTTCTAGACGAAGCCCTCGCCCAGCCCGCCGACGTGTTGGTAACCCACAGCGGATCTTCGTGGACAACTCCACCCGCCAGCGAGTTGCTCAACTACTACATAGAGGCCGAAGCTGCGATGGGATTAACAACCCTGCGGCAGGAACTCCACGACGAAACACGCCGTCATGACCGACTGTTTGAAATCGTCCGCCCCCGGCAGTGGTATCACGGTCATTACCACCGAAGTGTTACCTACCTCCACGAAGGCTGTATGATCCGCCAACTTGATGTGGCCGAACTCGCGAAAAACCATCCGCGACCCCGCGCCTAATAAATAGTAAGCCCATCCGTCCCTAACCTTCGGCTCATCGCTGCCCCGAAATTCGAGCGGCGATTTTTTTTGTAATTCGCCTGTCCTCTAAAAGCGATTTCGTAATCACCCCGAATTCTGTCGGCGGGAAGTCCATGCGATCGTATGCCGAAGAGTCTCTGAGTCATAACCAAAAGCTCAGGTGCTTCGTGGGTCATGTAATTGCGCCCGTATGTTCTCGACATTATTCATCAATACAAGCGCGCTACGGTGCGCAGGCTCGCCGATATTCAATGTCCAACTCTAGATCAGGAATGCATCCGACATCCCCGGGTTGGGAACGAATTTTGCACGATTGTAAATCATTCCACGCTCTTCCTGAAGCGCCGCTTCATGCTTATCGAGAAACTCATTCGCTTTTCCGCAAAATGCTTCCGAAAAATAAAATCGATGCTCTTCCAGCCAGTGTATCAGGTCAAACGCACGGTCGAAATCGTGATCCTCTTTCTTCATCAGATCGGCAATCTCATCCCCTTTGGTTGCAATCTCTTTCCGCTCAAGCCGCCTTGGCAGTTCAGGCATTAGTTCCGCCGTGCCGTCCTCTGACACAACCACCGTAAGACACGGGATCTTTCTTTCCCTCATCCCATGGATATATCCCAAAGTCGAATTGTATCGAGCTCCTCTCCCTGTATCTCCTTCCTGAATCGCACTACCATCCAAAATCGCTCCGATTGCGTGGCAAACGCCGTCCATATCAATCAGTATCGCTCCATCAATCGCGGAAACACACCGTAGAATTTCCTGACTGGCATGGGTCGGAACTATACCAGTTGACTGCGACGACAGCCTTTCCGACTCCTCCTTCGCAAACGGAGTGATCACCAAAATCGTTCCATGGCGCTGTTTGCACGCACCGAGTGCCAGCTCGTAGAGCAACGCAATTTTTTCCGGCTCAATATCTGGGAACAAAATCCCGCAGCTTGAAACGAATTCAGCCTTGTTCAGCGATGGGGCCGGCATTCGCGGAACTTCGTGCTTAACAAGCATCATCGAGTTATCATCGTGCAGAGCCTCCCATTTGTGATGCCCGGTAAACCTAACCATGAACAGATCGGAACGGGACGGATTATACACCCCACACATCCGGCCAAAACCGGTTACGAACTCGCCATCAGTCAAAATTGACTCGCCCGTAGTGGTGATTTCCAGTAGCTTGCGGATTGCTCGGTACTTCTGCAGCCGGATTGGTGTAGAAAGCTGGATTGTTGTGGAAATATTTGGATGTCCAACCTTCGCCACAATCATCCCTCCCACAGACTCGGCTCCCTCATAAGACAGCGACGCGATATAGTTACAGGCATTGAACAGCCCGTAGAGGCCACCCCAACTCTGTGCAGCAAAATTCGGCACTTCCATTAAACGGCTTCCGGCGTTCCGTAAAATCTCTTCCGCGCGAGAACCCTCAAACCTATCGACGATCTCTGGGTCGGGAACATAGAGCGACCTGCCGCACTCTTGTAGGAATTCACGGGCGGTTGCGTCCACGATTGATACCGGAACACCGTAGCGGTCCTCTGCATGGGATCTTGGGAGTTGGTAGCAGTGCAATCCATCACGATGCTTGATCGATAAAACCATCCCGACATCGTATTTGCCAACAGGAATGTAGCCCGAAAAATGGTAGTCCTTCTCTCCAGAGGGATCGGCCTTCTGCAAAAGGGCCATCACCGCCGCTTTATTTGCACGGTGATCGCGCCTGCGTTCGATCGACTTCATTCCCACCTCTGTCGTTGACACCAGGTTTTCATCACCATCGGAAGCACGAAGCATTGCCGCGTCAGTTCGCAACGAACTGAAATCGGAGGTAGTAAATCCGCAGTTAGGGGGTTCCAGACAAACAGGGTGCCATCTAGGGCTGGGCTCCCTTAAAACCCCAAGGAGAAAGACTTTCACCTGAAAGCCAGGATCCAACTTTTTGAAAACCTGTTCGGCGGCATCCTCCACACCAATTTGGAAATGGCGTTGGTAACCCCACATAAACAATTCAATCGTGTTGCTATTCATTATTGGAGGAAGGGTCAGGGTGTTGGTATCGGGTTGGCAAATGAAATTTCTCGTAACGAAAGTTACCTTCTCACCTCGCGTGAGTCTGCGTCCAACGTGGACAACACGGTGGTTACGAAGCTAAACTAATACTCGCTATTGAACTATCCCATCGATCTTGACTAGTGAACCGACATCCCAGGCTTAGTGGATTCAACAAGATTCCAGCCGCCCGTTAGGGGCGGCAATGAGAGATCGTTCGTCGATTTTGGTGGCCAAGTCTAACCGAAGTAACGAACTTTCTTGAATCCGATGCACGAAAAACCCGAGCGGCAGTTTTCATGCATTTCCAGAAAAGACTGACTCCCTCAGAGCCGAAAAGTTCTCGTCCAATCCAGAGAGCGGATTCGGCGGCTCTTATGGCGAAATCTCACCTTTTGGTTTGAGTGATTTAATATCAACACCGGCCACCTCATTAGCCTTGATAGCCGAGCACTTTGCTCATTCCGCCTTTTGACACGGGATCATGCATTCAGATAACAGGAGAAATCGCGTCCGTTGCTTCCTTAGATGACTTGGCTGACAGATTCTGAAAGGGGTGTGCTATGATCTGAGGTGTCATGAAGAATAAACTGAAAATCATCAAAGTCACCCTATGCGGTCCAAGCGACGTTTCGGAGGAAATTAAGATCGCCTCCGAAGTCATACATGAATGGAACCAGACTCAATGGGAAACTACCGGCTATGGTTTAAAAACCCAACACTGGAATACGGATGCCATTCCGACAATGGCCGAACGTGGGCAAGCGGCTATCAACCACCAGTTGATTGACGACTCTGGGATTGTTGTTGCCATTTTCTGGACCCGTATGGGAACGCCGACAGGACTCGCCGCATCGGGAACGGAAGAGGAAATTACTCGTGCAATTCACCGAGAGATACCGGTGATGGTCTATTTCTCAAATCTGGAAGCACCAGGACATCACGAGGACAAAACTCAGGCTGAAAAGTTGGCGGCATTCCGTACACGTACGATGAATTCAGGCCTGCCGTTCACATTCAGTAGCAAACGGCAATTCCGTAAAATGTTTGAAGACCATCTCAAGGCGGCAATTCTCAAAATCATCAACGACACCAAAAAAAAGGCAAAGCCTCAAAAGTCTCAAAAAACTATCGTTCAGAAGGCAACCGGAAATTCTAACTACCAGATCGCAGGAGATGGAAACACCTTCAACTTTAAGGCCGCTTCCCAGCGGACTCGTGTCACCATTGAACGCTCGCCAGATCAGATTTCACCATTGGATCAGAAACGAGTGTCCGACTGGATCAAGGAGCTGGCTGAAGAATCCACAGGTAAACCAATTGGAAGTCTCAAAAAAGATTGGTGGAGCAGGTTCTATGTACGATTCAACATGGCATCCTACAAGGAGCTGAAAACCAATGAAATGCCCCATGTTGAAGCATGGTACCACCGTCAACTTAACCTGATCAAGGCGGGCCGGAAGACCAGCGATCCAAATAAATGGAGAAATGCCAAGATCGGGGCGATAAAAATGAAGATGAAAAAAATGGGGCTGGAGAATGATGATTATTATCCAAAACTCTCAAGCAGGCTGAACATGAAAAAACCATTCACATCCCTAACAAAACTTTCCAAAAACGATTTGGAAAGAGCCGAGCGATGTGTGGCATACGATTATGAAAAATGGAGGAAAGGGTGAAATCTATTCGCGTCGTTTAAATGTTTCCGCCCAACCCTCCTCTACATCTCCGCTCGTAAACCCGAGCGGAGATTTTCATGTATTTTCAAATAATGACTAACTCCCTCAGGAATTGTTCTCGTCCAGTCCAGAGAGCGGATTCGGCGGCTCTTTCGGCGCAATCTCAGCTTTCGGTTTAGGTGCCTTGATATCAACACCCGCCATCTCCCTCTCAATATCGACCCGCAACGAATCCACAGCTTTTCTGACTTTTTCAGGAACCGTCTCAAGTAGCGTCTGGAACCCTGGTAAATCCAGAATCATCAGAAACGCTTGGATGAACTTCGCGACCAAATCACCCAAGTGCTTATTGTGTAATTGCAAGGTTGCGAGTTCGGAATTCTTCTCCGTTATTTTCTTATTGGCACTCTCCCGAGCCGTCTCCCAATCCGAATCCTTTTTCTGAAGCTTTCCCTCGGCCGCCTCCTTATCCTTGAGAGCTTTACGCTTTGCCCGTTCCGCCTCCTTAACCGCCTTATCTGCTTCCAGACGAACAGCGGCAGCGGTTGAATCCATCTTCGACTGCTGTTCATTCAGCTCCTTTTTTCGCCTGTCAATGTGGGTCTCTTCCACAAGCACAGTTCCATACGTCGCGTAGTCAGTGGCCGACTCGACCCCTGCGGGTAGCAGTTTCTCTAGAGCAACCTCAGGCAATTGCTCGCGGACGGACTTTCGCCATACCCGCTCAAGCCACAAATCCAAATACTGATCCTCAAGCTCCGCATCCCCTCGTTTGGCGAAAGTCCGAAACTTGCCCGGGCCATCGCGCATCTGGGTCACTCGTTCCGCCAGATCCGAGTCACCGGCTTCTTCGGCAACGCGAACCAAATTCAACTTGTGTCGAAAACTATAGCCTGAAATTGCGCTGTCCAACAGTGAGCGCTCACCGACGAACTTGCGGTATTCGATGTCAGCAACCGGCTTGGACTCGAGTTTTCCGGTCTTCACCAAGTCATTGATTTTCGCGCCCACTGTTCGGGGAGCCGGGTTATCAATTTTTTCGGCCAACAAAGCGGCTCGCGCCATGACTGACGCCTTTTCCTTCCAAGGCTTTAGACGACGCCCAAGCATTGAGGCGGTCTCCTCAATGGGCTTGATCATCGTGTATTGGATATGGATGTGGCAGTCCCACCCATTCATCCTATGCACCACCGCAGAAACCACATCGCATCCCAGCGCATTCGAGAATTCCAGGACGGTCTTGTCCATGGCCTCGGCGAGTCGCTCAGGCTCGATGAACTCGCCGACAATCTCGCCCTCATGCGGCATGAGCCGCACCATGATGGAGCGCAGAACCCCGGGTGCTCTGCGTTTGTCATCCTTGCGGGACTTCATGTATTTGCCCTTTCGGGTTCCAATCACATCACCAGCCCTGACCATCCGTCCGTCCAACTCACGGTAGACCGCCCGATCTCTGCGAACTCTGCTATGCGCAGCGATACACTCATCCTCGCTTTTATAGTTGCCCACCAAATTTCCGTCTCCTCCTCGGGAGTACAGGCGTTGCGCCAAAATCAGATCCCCGTTTTCAACTCCCAGCCGGTCACCCTCGTGGAACTCGATGGACGTCTTGTCCACTGCAATTCTTATGCGTTTGACGGGAGGTAGCCCGGATTTCTGCCTGATCCGATTAATGAATTCCTGTTGCTTCACCGAGTCCCGAGCCAGATCCTTTCGGCTCATCAAATGCCTGTCCGACTTGGCACTATTCAGCGCTTTATCACTTTTCGCCATGCTCCGTCCGCCACGTCCACCCGGTTGATTTTTCTTGCCCATGGAGTCAAAAATAGCACATTATTCTCATATACGCAAGTTATTTAGATATGTAACCCAAGAAGGGGGCTGGTAAAAGTTTCTAATACTACGTATTTTCACTTTATCCCAGCCCCTTCTCGCCCTTCCAGGGTTTTCGCTGCTAAACCGCGAAATAGAGGGTTTAAAACCCTCCCAGCCATCCACTGCCCCCCCTTGATTCATTTCCCCCTCTACGGTTAGGTAAGGGAAAATCGCTCCATCATCGCATAGAGATCTATCGATTATTATGTATTCCGGCGAAATTGAATTTTGCCGGAATATCTGATCAGGTGAAACTCTCGGGATCGACCCGTTTCTCCGATCAAACAAGGAGCCGTTGTGGACTGTTACCATTTTAGGACAACCGGCCTAGGGTGCGATAATCTCTCGTCCACGCAGCAACTGCCAAGTTGACCAATTCCGATTCTCATTTGGTGAGCGGTCATGGATACGCATCTTCATAAAACAGAGATTCACGATGTCATTTTTCAGTTCGCAATCTCCGAACTACCCCAGCGCAACTGCCATCGCGCCTTTGAGTTGTAATAACAGAAAACAAAATACAATCTAAGCTTAAATTGGGTTGCTATATGCAACTTTACGCCCTAAGGTTGTATTATATCGAAATAATTACAACTTAACACTCTAAAAACATGATACGGAAAGGTAAACTCACTCCCTATGCTTCTCAAATTCACCGTAAATTGCGCGACGGCTCCAAAGCACTTGCGATTTGGAAGGATCTAAAGAGGCAGAAAGTGTCGGTGACGTATGAAGGGGTAAGGAAATGGATTCACGCCAATCCCATCGAGGGCGTCTGTCTAGGTTCCCCTGGTCGCCCCCAATCTGCTGGGACAAATCGTTTCGATTTCCTAGGCGGCGAAAGCCCGATGTATGGTCTGCCGTCAGCCCCTGCCTATCTGTTGCCCTTTCTTGCAATCTACGCACGACCCGAAGACGTTCGCTTGGAGGTGACCAGACGTGCTTTTTTCCAACTCGGTCTACGCTATGATGAGGATCTTCACAGAACCGAGTGGATGCTTTCTGCTGGAAAGCTCAAAAGTCTTAGCGACTTAGAATACTGCCTCATCGCGTATCTGGTCAGCGACCTGCCGTCGCCACCGCTCGATGGCATAGATCTTCATTTCGAGTCTTGGTTTGAAAAACTCACGTTTGGTGCAAAGCGCCTGAAATCCGCAGCAAGCCAAGGATGTGACATCCGGGGTAGAGACCTTTTCGAGTAAAGAGCAGCCGGATGGATCACCGTGGTGACAAAACCTGCCGAGCGTATTTCTACGCCCGGCCAAGGTTGCAATATCGGCATCTGACATGGAACCACTCGAACACCAGAAATCCGCACTTGCCGAAATCGTTAACAGGGCGCGGACATATTTCGCTGGGAATTCCGGCACATTTAATCTCTTTAAAAATCTTCCAGTTCAGCCCAGGTGGGCTACAATCCTCTGTGCCCCCACGGGGAGCGGGAAGACGATGGTTGCTTGTATGGCCGCGGAAGCTCAGTTTGTGGAGGCCAGCCTTCTCAGGGTCTCAGTTTCCGGGTGGGTGCCCTGCGGTGCCCACCAGCGAGGAGCGAAGGAGACGATCTGTGTGATTGCGGAGCACGTAGCTCGCAACGCCCGTACATTTTTAGTGCTTGATGAAATTGACAAAGCTTACGCCACAAATGGTGATGCCTGGCAGAGCTATATACGTGGGGAAATCTATGAGCTACTTGATCGCCGTTGGCCGACCGGCCTACGCGAGGTTGAAGACGAAAACGACTGTGAGATTCCTATCGAAAAATTGACCCAAAAACTACAGGAAAGCGTTTTCATGCTTTCCATTGGAACTTTTCAAGGTTGGTTTGATACATCTCACTCACGCCGAGCCATCGGGTTTGACGCGACGGCCGGAACCACAACCGAAGAAATCTCTGCGGTACAAATTGCAGAGTTGATGCCCCGAGAATTGGCCAACAGACACAATAGTACAATCGTAAGAATGCCCGAACTAACAGAGGCGGATTACCGCAATATCGTACAAGAAACGATCGACAAGTTACCTGAACAACTGCGGGTATCATATCAGCAAGAAGTTGACCGACGAATCCAAGGCGCGGTAGCCGCCAAAAAAGGGGTGAGATTCCTTGAGGAGGCCATGATGGCGGTTTTGGTCAAACTTGCTCCGACGCAACTACAGGTTCTACTCGAAAAAAAGGAAGTCATACCAGAAATCTAATCATGCTCGCTCTGATCGCTGGCCGGATCGGCCGCATCTTTCAGGCTGCGGGACAGCCCGATCTGCAACAGACTCGATTGATCTACGCATTTGTGCCTTTTGATTTCTTCGACGAAGCCGGTTTTAAGCGTCAGCGCTACCTCGCTAGCCGATGGCCGAGCTGCAATTGCGCAGCCAATCCACACGCGGTCGGCAGCCATGTCATCCCGGACCTGGCGCGTCCAGTCTCTAGCCGCAGCAAGTGTCCCATACTAGCCGAATTTCTCACCCGCCTTATATCTCTCGCCACCATTGCAAGTTCCGAATAATGAGAACGCACCACAGAATCGAAGTTATCACCGCCCACGTCGAATGCCCGATGTGTCCGGCAACCTACATCGGCTTCACAGCCACCTGGCATACTGTTTATGCCCGCTATCGATTTGGTTGGCTGAGCGTCAGAATCGACCCGAGAAACCCCGCCCCATTCGGCGGTGCCTGGGGGTTGACGCTCATGCAGGCTCATCTCGGAGATCCTGACGACGGAGTGATGGACTACGACGAACTGCGTGAGCACACCAAAAATCTCGTTGAGTGGCCTGCTGTGCTTTCGCATCGGCCTAACAATAATGACGGTGAGGAAATTTAAGCGAATCACTAGCCAGCTTGCTTCTCAGCTTCCTTAATCGCATCAGCAAGCAGCTGAGACAAATCAAGATCCAGAGCCTGCGCCAAGTCCAAAATCGACGCCATTGCGGGGATTCGTAGCAGATGCTCGGCTCTGCTGATGACGCCGAGGTCTATACTGGACAATTCTGCCAGGCGTTCTTGGCTCATGCCAGCACTTTTTCGCTCCTCGACGATGCGCAAGAGGATCGCGTGAACAATGGCTTCGCTGGCAGTAGACGGCATAGGCAAAGAACTACCCTAATTGCCTTACATAATCACGTAAAACCTTTCCTTGTCAGTTGACAAGGAAAGTCACTTCCTTAGACTCAACCCAGCTAACCATGCCTCAAGACGCCCATCCAACTGTGACCGTCAACCGAACTCTACACTTCCTGCCACTCGTGCTGGATGTATTAGAAGAGATCGAGAGTGGCACTGGCCACACAGGCGATAATGATCTGCGACAAGGTGCTCACCAAGCAGTTCAAAGCATGGTGGAGAACCTGAAACGTATCAAGCCCCCGCAAGCAGCCGAGAGGCATGCACCACCAACCATCGAGGTGCAAATCGCCGCATCATGGCTGTTAGGAGAGCGCCCCCGCAAACTGCTGCCACCCTCACTTTACAAGGACTTGTCCGAGTTGATCCAAAGGCTCGTGCCGCAAAGCACCGGACTGATCAGCGGAGAAAATAAATCGCTCTCATAAAACCCCAACTCACACAAAGCCAAACCCTGAACCCAACCCGAAAAAAACAATGAAAAAGCACTGCCTAACACTACTCGCCACCGCACTAATTACAGCCTCCACGCACTCATCATTGGCGCAAACTGACCAATATTCGGAGCAGCCAACTACGATGCGTATGCGCGTGGAGAGCATGCATACCCGTCATGCTAATGCGGTGACTGAACTTGTCGGGACCTTTGAGAGCTTGGCAGCGGATCCAAGTCTCATCTCCAGCAAAGAAGTGGTGGCGGCGATTGACCTCGGTGATCGCTCACTAAAAAACACGAAAGCCGCCTGCGCTTCCATTCTTAAAACCTTGGAAGCCAAGGTGAAATCCATCGAATCCGAGCCGTCGTTTACGGAAGACCAAAAGGCAGAGCTGTTAGCTGCGGTTGAATCCATGACCACCAAAGTTGCAGAGGTATCGATGCAGTGCGCTGCCACCATCAAACACTTGGAAGGGTCATACAAAGCGATGGCAAAATGGCGAACCATCTTCAAAACCTATCTCGATCTCGATGGGGAGGCCAAAGCGAAGGAACAACTGAAAGCCAGTGTTGATGAGTTTGTCAAAGGTCTGACCGCCGAGCCGGGTGCATTTGATGCGCCTGCCAAGGTCAGCACGGAGGAATCGAATCCAGAGTGAGTCATCCGTAAATTCACTGGCCTCAAATTGCCTCTGCCATCCGCACCGTAACAGTCTGCATTAGGGGAAGCCGTCCAATTCTCACAACCCCATCTCCAACCGTACACCCCATGAAATTCCCTCTAACATTACTATCACTCAAATCAATACCATCGTTGGTCCTCGCAGTATCCTTGTTTTCCATTTGGATAGGCACATCCAGCGCTGAAAACGAAGAGGAGAAACGCGCTCTCATGTTCGAGCGATCAGACTTTGTGAACCTCGCTGATAAGGAGGTTCCCGAATTTCACAAACGTGAAGAAATCACCGACAAGCAAGGGCGAGCAATCGAGGGCGAGTGGGTTGCCATCGATCGCAAAAGTCAGAAGGTGAAATTTCGGCGCACGGATGGCAAAGAATTCGACATCGGCATGGCCGTTCTTGCTCCTCAAGACCGTCGTTATGCCGAGCTTGAAACTGGCTACCTATGGCAGATTGATCCACTGCCAACCCCAGTGGACCTCATCAAAGAAGAGATTATAGCGTTCGATTCCATGGATGACACACACATCCGCCTGCGCTGCGTGTTTCCTAACGACGCTAGCGTCGACTACGCTCCAAAGTTCCAGATAAACCTTCTCACCGACAATGACCGTGCAAAGATCAAGGCAAAGACAGGGAGGGAATTCGTCATACTGCCTCGACCCGAACCGGACAGAGCCAGCCCGGGATGGAAGTATCCCAGTCCGTTGTTTGGGCGTGAAGTGCCAATGTTTTCAGAAAGCTACTACCCAGGGACTCTGAAGCTGATGTTCCAAACCTACTCGGCTCACGAAATCGTTGATGCCGTGCGTACCCACACGATGAACAGCGCCTTCATTCATGAATACAACCAGCTTACATTTGACGAAGCTGAACCCGAGAAGAAAGCTGGCACTAAATCGCTCACTGAGATACTCGAAATTATCGGCGAGGTGCCTTCACCAAATGTTGAAGAAAAATCGATCAAGCCGATCATCGCTAAATTCAAGCTGGCTCTTTACGAAGAAAAAGTTCCTCGCGATCCAGCGGAACCGCTCAGAATTATACGAGGAGATCGTTCGGTTCTCTCTCAGCCAGGAGTGCCCATTGACGGCGAGTTGCAGGCGTTTTTTTACATGAGTCAGACTCTACATCTGAAATCTAACAAGGCGAAGATTCCGCTTGAAGCCTTGCTGGTAAACACGCCCTACAGATTCAGCGGGGTGGGCCATACTATTAACGACAAAAATATCAACTATCCGCCAGAACAACGTCGGAAGTTTTATTGGAGCGGTGCGATTCAGCCTGGCATCGAAAAGACATTTGGCTTCAAAAGCTGGCAGGTGTTTTTTCCGGAAAAAATGCGCAACTACCTCAGGCCAGGGCAAGCCATGCGAGATTTCTTCGACCAACTCAACATTGAGTTGATCCGCCATCACATACGGAATGGTATGCCGGTGTATGCCCGCAAAAAAACCGAGGAGTCAGAGCACATCGGCCACGGCACCCAACTGATCATTACTGGCTTCAAGGTAGCGGACGGAAAGCCGCTGATGTTTGAAGTAATAAGCATTAAGGGCAGCATCTGGGATAGCGATCCAGATACCGGTGAATACCAAATTTCTGAAACCATGATCCCTTACTCTGAACTGGACACCGTGTCCGTCACCTACCTAGAAATCCCATGAAATCCTATACCCTCAAAATCACTATCTTATGGGCTGTTTTGACAGCCGCCCTATACGCGGAGGCGCCCACGGGCAAATACATCACCCGAAAATCAACACTGCTGACATTCCGAACCATGAACAATGTCACAGCGGTTATGGAGTGCGACGGCGTTAAATTCCAGATCCCTCCTGGAGCTATCACCGATCCCTCTCTTCTTGTTTATATCTACAAGGAAGAGGGAACACTGGTTGTGAATTCGGGAACACCTGGCAAAACCATCGTTCGGCTGACCGTCGATACAAACCCACAATTTGCGAAGCCTGTGGAAATCCACATCCCCATAAAAAAAGGCGACAAGCTGCCAATCGCTTATGCTGTCGACAAGTCTGACGCGTGGGAAATCCTCACTTTCAAGGGGCTAAGAGGTCCCGGTCTCACGACCGCTATCTACCTAACGAACAAACCTGTTACGGTCGCATGGATCATTCCCGAGTGATTCATGGACGCTCGTTCCAAAACGTGCATTTTCAGCTATGACATAACCCAATCCATTGAAGAAACGGTAGTAACAGAATCATGCACCCGTGCCCGCCTTTCAGCGGGCGCGATGGGTGCGCTAACAACCTTGTGTAATCCGTCCAACAAAATAAAACAAAATGATCTTCTTCCTTATCTCCATCCTCTTAGCTATCGTCTTCTTCGTTCTCTTGACCAAGGCAATTATTGAAACCATCTGCGGCATCTGCATGGCAATTTACGCGCTGTTCATGATGCTGATAGTCGCACCTGCGCTCGACCTGATGGCATTCGTCGTCCGCATGTTCAGCAAGCCTCAGCCCAAAAAACAAAATCTCCACATGGGGAGCGCAATCGCTCAGCATTTCGCGAGCATCAAATAAGCGAAACAAGATCTGAAAACGCGAATGCGGACCTCCTTTCGGCAGTCCTCCTCCACTTAAAAATCATAAGCATGTTAGAAACCAAAGTCACCGGAAATGTTGGACGCTGCAAACTCGTCACCGCTCAAGGCAAAAGCCCCGTGCTGAATGTCTCACTCGCAACCAATCGAAAAGTCGGAGAGAGGGAATTCACGGATTGGAGCGCCATCAAGATTTGGGGCGAAAGAGCCATCAAGATCGCCCCATACATCACCACAGGAACCAAACTTTTGGTAACTGGTCGCCCGGAGGCAAGAGGCTACAAGGCCAACGATGGCACTATCAAAGCTGAACTGGTCGTTCACGCTAACGACATCGAGTTTTTGAGCGCTAAGGGGGATGTAAAGAAAGACGACAAGGAACTCTCGCTTTCCATGGCAACTAACTGAGGCAATAACTGATTGATGGAGGCGGACGGGGCAACCCGTCCGCCTTTATGCTGTACCTATGGAATTATGATTTTCTCTGGAATCGCGCACTTTGAGTGCTTGCTTAATCATGAGCTTCTAATTCATTACACTTTACCCAAATGCCATGACTCTTGAAAACCTGCTCAAACCCTTCTTGACCAACTGGCCCACGTTCGCTGCATTGCTCTTCATCCTGGGCACGGTGAAAATTTTGGCTTCTCCAAACTTCAAGGGTTGGTGCGGTGAATGGATCGTCAACCGTAGCTTCCGCAAGCTCGCCCCGTCGCGTTACCGAGACTTCCGGGACATCTATATTTCTCATCCAGAGGGTATCGGTACGACCCAACTCGACCATGTGGTCATCTCAACCGCAGGCATCTTCGTTGTGGAAACCAAGAACTATCGTGGGTGGATCTTCGGTGGCGAAAAACAGCGCGAGTGGACTCAGCAGATCTACCGCAAAAAATCCCGGTTCCAAAATCCCATTCACCAAAACAAACTTCACGTAAGAGCGCTAAGCCGTTTTCTCGAATTGCCGGAATATTTGTTCCGTCCGGTCGTGATCTTTATCGGAGGCGCTGAATTCAAAACACCAATGCCTGACAATGTTCTCACCAGAGGTCTAATCCCGTGGATTAAGCAGCATCCTGAAGGAGTTCTCTCCCAGGATTCCTTTGAAAAGGTCACTGCCGCTCTCGAAAACCTCGACCGCTCGACCAACCGTCGCCAAGCTGAACGTGATCATGTCAAAGCCCTAAGAACCCGACACCTTGCAAAAGGATCTCTCAACTGAAAACTACGACACCTCATTTCTATTGAGGACTGAAAGTAAGCGTATATGGAATGACGATGAAGATTGCGGTGCCTTGTTTCATGATGACTCGTGGATTTCGAAAGGTGTTAAGTATTTGAGGATATTGATTTAGATGGCTACCGGTAGCGCATCTCAGAAGGGAAAGGCTCTCGCGCTTCCCCGTGGCAATAGCTGGTGAATGCGTTTAGCCGACAAGAGGGGGGAGACGTTAGGCCATCTCTTTGATCACGGGTTTGTGAATTTTGGCTGGGGAAAAGCTTTTCCCCACGTCGGAATCCTTTCGCTTTCCGACTCCCCATTTGAGCGAAGGGCGCTGCCCCTCGCAACGCTCCCCGACCATAACAATGACTCAAGGCCACACACCGTTGGTGAGTGCTCGTCGCTTATGCGCTTGTCGCACTCACCAACCGTGTTAGGCAGAACCTTTGAAACGATCTAGCAATTACTATGCGGAATGCCCTTCGCTATGGCTCCGGTCATACCGCACCATTGCGACAGACTCAACTCCGTCCACCGGCAGAAGGATCGACGGGTCGCTGAGGCACTTTTCGCTTAGAGGTTTCCATAAATGGTTGTTTCACATTTCCAATCTCGAACTGCGCCGCGCCCGTCGCCCGTCTTCCCGTGTCCTTCGACCATTTTCACTATCGATACTACAGGGAACAAAAAAATGGCGGACTCACGCCTCTCGCTATCGCTCATGGCATCAGACCGCCAGTGATATGGCATTAAACGAATGGAATTCGTGTGGACGCGGTTATCAATTTACTGAGAATCCAAAGTTGTCGTCAGTTTCAATATGAATCGACCTTGTCCTAATTTGCCTGGCACATTAGGTGTTGTTATCGAGTAATTGGCTGAGGCTACAGTTGAGTGATTTGGCGATTTTTAAAAGGGTGTAAAGCGTCGGGCTGATTTGTCCGCTCTCCACATGTCGCAATCCTGTTCGGCTAATGCCTGCTATCTCGGCGAGACGTTGTTGCGAAATGCCTTGGTCGACCCTCAATGATCGAAGTTGCTGGCAAATTTTTCCGACAGTTTCTAGTTCTTTGTCCTTTTTCACTCATGACCAAATATGGTCTTGACTGTGCTAGGGTGGATGTCCATATATGGCCATTTCGGCAAGGTCTAGCTTTTCGATGAAAATTTACGCGTTTAGCTAAAAATTTGCCGAGTCGTATTTGCTTCTTGCTCCACATTCTCGTTTCAACTTAGATATTTCAATGCCACTTATGGTTGTCTCTAAAAACACTCACCTACACGCGGTCGCGACCTTAGTCATTGTGTCGCTAGGCTTTGGAATAAGCGCGGTAGAAGCTCAGCAGTCTGATAATAAGGCAGAAATTCTAGGCAAGGTTTCAGATGGAACGCCTCCACCACCCTCGCCACCGAGGGAGATTCCACGTCTAGCAGTTATCGATTCGACAGTACACCAACTCGAAGATCGAGCCGTTACGATGAAGCGAGTTGTTGATCCTGGGTTTCCCGATCCAATACCACCATCGACTAATAAGGTGAAGGATGAGAGCTCTGTCGATCTTGTGATTTCTCCCGAGTTGGCAAAAGAAATTGAAGCTTGGGAAAAGATACATGTGCTCTCCCTCTCCTCCACGGTGATCGACCATCGTGTTACTTTTCTTCGCTGGCGATATGAAGACGATTACTACGAGGGGTGGAGTAACATCGATTTCAATCACCTTTCTGGATTTGGATATTTCCGAATAGGCGAGCAATATTATTCGCCGTGGCTTGGAATCGGTAATCTCAATTATACGGCGGAGGAAATCGAGGGATGGTTGGGTAAGCCTGTAAAATTTGAAACTCAACAACCTGACTTCGTCGTGACCAAAGGGGATGTCGGCAACTTGGAAGCACTCGAAGGGGTCGAGGCTTTGCACGAACTCTATCGGCAAAACAAGAAGGAGCTACAGGAGGCCTACGAGGGTCGTGAACGGGCAAAGAAAGCGCGGGAAGCGTATCTGCGCGAACATCCGCCACAGCCCGAGGACGTGGAAATCCAATTCTGGCGACGGAAGGATCGTGCCGTTGAGAGACACAACGCCAAGCAGATGGAGGCGGGTCAATGAAATTCCTACTTTTTGCTACGGCTGCTCTCGTAGGTATTTGTGGATCTGCATTTTCTCAAATTCAACCCCAGCCTGATCTTAGCCAAGGAACGAATGATACTTGGATGATGGACTGGGAAACCATCAACGGGCGGACGTATTTCCTTCAAAATTCCGACAATCTTACGGAGTGGAGTTATTTTCCGGTCATCGAATCAGGCGACGGGCTTCCGACGGGGTTCGGTTTTACCTCAACGGGAAGCCGTTTCTTTTTACGATTACGATTCACCGATCAACCCACCAGCGATCCCGAAAACGAGGATTTTGATGGTGACGGACTAGGAACCCTATTCGAATTGACTCATCCGTCGGGTCTCGATCCATTGATGTGGGACACTGACAGCGACGGTGATAGCGATTGGCAGGAACTTGCCCAAGGCACTGATGCAGTAGATGCTGGATCATTTGGCGCACCCATCACCTTGAGCGTTCACCAAGGGAGCTACGTTGAATTGCCTTGGAGTCTGCAAAGCCCTAATCCTAATTTGGCGTTCGACTACTCGGTAACGGATAACGAGTATGCAGCCACGGGATTTTTCCCATCCTATGCGCTGAATGGTCCTGCGCAAAATTGGCGTGATATTGAAGCCACCGGTGAGCAATTGGATTTCTCAGGGAATTCTTCAACAGTGCTTAGTAGAGCGCTGGGTTTCGACCTCCCGTTTTACGGAGCCGACTATGGATCGATATTCATCTCCGTGCGCGGTTTTTTGACAGTAGTCGATCCTGGCGTTGGTCAAGGGTTTCCCATAAACGCATCCGCTGTTCTCCCGAGTCCTCAATCGAGACTGGGATTGATCGCTCCTTATATGGACTACGTCAATTTGGGCGGAGGAGGCAAGGTGTTCTTCCAGTCATTCGCTGCCACTGCTGACGAAGCGGCCCATGCCGTCGTCCAATGGCAGGATGTTGAAATTAGTTATGACCCTGGAACAGGAGTCATCGTCACCAAGTATACCTTCCAAGCAGTGTTGTGGGAAGATGGTCGGATTGAGTTTAATTATGAGAGCCTGCCTCCTGTTTTTGATAATGCATATTTCTCCGGTTTCCATATCGGCATTCAGAACGCGACAGGCACCGAAGGCAGAACCTTTTATGCGAGCGGATTCGGCTCGATATATTTCGTTCCCTTTTACGAACCCGCTTCTGTGACTTACATGAAGCGTTGGGCGGATGTTCGTCCGCTCGAATTAACGGGGTCACCTTTGAACTGGATGTTTAACTTCGATACCTCGGGGAAACCAGTTGGAACATACGAGAACGCAGATATGCAGTTGGCAATTTCGCCGAACGGAGAACAGGTCTACAGCCAGTTGGTGAACTTGAACATTCTCCCTCCAGCGACTACGGGCGATGATGTTCTGTCGGGAACCATTGGTAATGACTTTTTGTTGCGCGGATACAATGGGAACGATCAAATTTCTGGTCTTGAGGGCGATGACGAACTCGATGGAGGGCCGGACGACGACGAACTCAACGGTGGTTCAGGTAATGATCTTTTGCTCGGCGGAACCGGAAACGATGAACTCATCGGTGAACTGGGTGATGATATTCTTTTCGGTGATTCAGGTAACGATGTTTTGGATGGTGGTGAAGGTGATGACACGATGGATGCCGGAAGTGGAACCGACAAATACATCCTACGGCTTGCTGATGGAACTGACGACATCTCGGAGAATTTATTCAGTGCTCAGGACGAACTAGAATTCACGGACGTCTTCTGGGAAAACCTCACGATAGCGTATCCTACATCCACCACCGTCACCCTTGATTTACCCGGAAGCAGATTGGCCACTATTACGCGAAGCGACTCATGGATGCCTTATCCCATCCTTAGATTCTCGGACGGATTGCAGGCGATTTGGAGCACGTCATTGAATGTCTATGTGTTGCAAGTGAACCGAGACCAGACCAGCTATCCCGACACCAATAACAATGGACTCGCCGATTGGCGGGAACGGTTGATCTTCGGCTCGCTTCAATCCAACCTCGATACCAGCGACACTAACCCACCGTCGGGCAATCAGATACCTGACTGGTGGGAACAGCACTACTTCAACGGATTAGTCGATGCAAACCTGGATTCCGACGGAGATGGGCTGACTAACTACGAAGAATGGATAATCGGCACCGATCCAACCTTAATCGACACCGATGGTGACGGGCTTTCCGATAAATATGAAAATGACTCCGTGCATGTCGATCCACTGATTCCCGATGCACAGTTCGATGATGCGGACGATGACGGCTTGCTCGCGCATCAGGAAGTCATTTATGGCACCAGCGATAATAACCCGGATTTTGACGGTGACGGTTCCTTGGATGGAGCCGAGATGGCATCTGGAGCAAGTCCCGCCTACGCCTCGTCTAGACCTTTCAATGCCTTTGGTCTTTCTGGTCCCCCGATTGTGGACAGCGCATGTTTGCCGATGGGCGAGTTGGCCTTGAATTACATTCCGAACTCTAACGGTTATTTTGCAAAAGGAGTCATTGTCACCAATACCAGTCTACTAACACGTGGAGTGGAATTTTCCCGAGCAGACTCGACTCAAGTCGATGCGCTTTTCACACCACGAGGTGTCGATGAACCGCTTTTCTTTGAAATGCCCTTCGATGCACGGCACGCTTACAAATATCGTTTTCCCGTCGGTGCTCTAAATCCAGCAGCAGTGTCCGATTTTCCCTTTACGAGTATCATTCCTTCTCCTCCGCCTGATGAGCTGGGCACTACGACTGAAATTTCACGATACTCTAATTCCCAGCCTTGGCTGACTGTCGGTGATCTAGAATTTGATCCAGACGGTGCAAATTATATTGTTCCGCTCGCTGCCAACTCGTGGGCGAATAGTTACGGCGGCGAAGATGCGGTCGGTCCACGTAATCGGAAAATAGCTCTGAATGGTCGACCGTTGCCCGATTCACAGCCACAACAAGAAGGCGAAACTGATACCAATCGCGAGCAAACCTACATCGATGCCTTTACTCTGGGTCTTCACCATGACACCTCATTCGTTTACTTGCAGCTAGGAGCAAGTGACCTAGCGATTGAAGCCAGTGCGTCATCACGCGAATCCATTTGGAACAACCGCAGCGGACTATCACCCGCCGAGAGTCTGACGTCTCCCTTCGGTGTCGGCTGGTCATCAAACCTTTGCTCCTATGTCGAAGTGATCGAAACTCGGGGGCAGCGCACCAACGCGCCGCTCGAAATCAACGTCGTCGACGAAAACGGACGTTCGCAGCGTTTCGGTATGAATGAAGACGGAGACTACTTCCCGTGGCCGTCGTCGACCGTCGATAAAAAAACTTATCTTAATACTTTGGAGAAGGTTGGAAACGATCTCGTTCTCAGCAAGAAATACGGGAACACCTTGGTTTACAAACCCTGCGATGCCTGGTTCACTTATTCGTCAGACCGGCTCGAAGGAAGCAGTAAGGTCAAGAAGCACATTTACTGGCGCCTCGATGAAGTGACCGACCGATATGGAGTAACTGTGAAATACGATTATGGAACTTCGGCAGTTTCGCTCATCCCGGCATCCATTACCTGTCCCGGTCGAGGACAAGGCATTGCCATCGATGTCAGTGCCAATTGCCGACGGATCGAATCTATCACCGATGCGCGGGGCAAGACCTATCACTTCGACTACACGACCAGCACTCTCACTATACCGGCCACAGCGATTTCCTATGATGTCACAACCTTAGACAAGGTGCGTTATCCTGATGGAACGGATGTCGAATACACTTATTCGACTGTCGCCGATCTCGAAGTCATCGACAACGATGCCACCTACTATTTCCATTCTGCCTTGGGCACCGTGCAGGATAAACGCGGAAACACACACACTTTCAATTATACCTTCGACCGCACGAGGAAATATTACTTCGAGGCGGATTCGCATGTCGGCATCGCGGCATCACTGGATGGTGTTCCGAGTGTATACCGATCAAGTATTCACAACCAAGTGGATCAAATCAACTTTGCCTCGTTCCCAACAGCTTCCTTCAGAGTCCAGTATGGCGTTCCTCGAACGGTTTCTAGTGTTCAACTGCCGGGGATCACGACCGCGAGCCAATTCACGAAAACCGCGAACACGGAACTGGTATTCGGACCGGAGTTCACCGCGGTTTCGGGAACTGAGGTTACGGATGTCATGGGGAATCAAACAACCTACGACTTCACCGGCGTTCAGGGAAGCATTGTCAACCGCAGCACAACATATAGTGATGGTGGAGGAACCGCGTATTCCAATGATTGGTTAATCTACTACACGACCATGATCATCGACTATGGTAATCAGGGAAGTGAAACTTTTGAATACGATCCAGAGGCTGGGATGGCACTAAGCAGAATGATCGACTTTTCCGGTAACGAAACGACTTGGGAATACGTAGATAATCTGACCGGATTCCCCGTGACGCCCTTCAAAGAGGATACGACACTTCTTGCCAAATGGGCTGATCCGACTTCGAAAACCGACGCATTAGGTCGGAAGGAAAGTTACCAATACTCGAATAACCATCGGATCATGGATTACATCTCCGATGTCCATGGCACGATAACCACCTATTCGATAGATACACTCGGGCGTCAGACCTCAATGACGGTCAAGGACAAGAATAACGTGGTGTTACGTGAGGAAGACTACGATTATTCAGCGAGTCTCCCAGGGTTCATGAGTTTGAAAACCGTTGAAGCTTATGCCAATGTTTCGGGGCAAGCATGGGAAACTGATCTGGTAACGGAATTCGTCCCGGACACTAGCAGCGGCATGGTCAAGGATGTGATCGTTGATCCAGGAGGACTGGCACTGACCACGAGTTATACTTACGATAACAACAACAACAAACTGACGAGCACTGACGCTCGTCTCAACGTCACATCATTTACTTATGATGACCTCAATCGCTTGAGCCGTGTTGATTTTCCGGTAGCTGGCACAGCTTCGGGACAGGCTGCCGCATTCAAGGAGATCTACTATGATTTCAACGGTAACGTCGCCGCCGAGAAGGACGAAGAAGGCAATTTCACCTTCCACCATCGTGATGAGTTGAATCGGATTACCGAT
>JAGXGH010000141.1 GCA_024636835.1 Verrucomicrobiales bacterium
CACCAACACCCACCGAATCCAATTCGGCGGATTTTTGCTCAATATTCATGCTGGCTTCCTGCTCGTCCATTTTGCTTATATCATCAAAGCTTTGCCGCCTCTGGTGGCAAATGCAATGCCTGAAAACACACACCCGCCCAAATTTCCAATGTCTTCCATGATTACCGCCATCGACCGGCTCAGCCAAGCAGCCGTTCACCATGGTGCCTCCGATATTTTTCTCGTCGCTGGAGAAATCCCTCGTGTGCGCATAAATGAACAAGTCAGCCAATTCGGTGACTCGCCATTGTCTACCGGTGATCTCAATCAACTTTGGTCATTACTCGATGGTGATCCACAGGTCATCCACGACCACGACGCCAGCTTTGTCAACACAGATGGCCATCGATTCCGCGTCAGTCTCTATAAACAACTCGGCCGCATCGCAGCCGTGATGCGTCCAGTCGCCGCCCGCGTGCCCAACTTCGAAGAACTCTCACTTCCCGCCGATCGATTAATCGAATGGGGGAACCGCAGCAGCGGTCTGCTTCTTATCTGCGGAGCTACCGGCGCCGGCAAATCGACGACCATTGCAGCGTTACTCAACCAACTCAATCAAACGGTCACGCGCCACATCATCACTCTCGAGGACCCTATTGAATATCTCTTCACCCCAGATCTCTGCTGGTTCTCACAACGAGAAATCGGAACAGACACCAACAGCTTTGCCACCGGTCTACGCGCTGCGCTCAGACAAAGCCCGGACGTCATCCTGGTCGGTGAGATCCGCGATGCGGAAACCGCTATCACCGCGCTCCAAGCATCCGAAACAGGACACCTCGTGCTCGCCACTCTTCACAGTTCGAGCACCAGCGACGCTCTAGAACGCCTCACCAACCTATTCCCCGCAGATGAGCGCACCTTCGCGCTCTCCCTTCTCGCTTCCGAGCTTCTAGGTATATTCTGCCAAAAACTTCTCCCTTCCATAACAGATGGCATCGTCCCAGCCTACGAAATGCTCTCCAACGAAGGTGCCGTCTCCGATTGGCTACAAGAACTCAACCTCACCGCTATCAGCGACCACGTCCATAAATCGGGCGTGGACGGCAACATCTCATTCCTTAGCACACTCGTGAACCTTTGCCTCGATGGCCAGGTCGCCCCCGAAGTTGCCGAAGCCTATTGCGACCGCCCCGGGGAATTTCGCCGACTCCTCCGTGGAATCGAGTAGGGCTATCTACTATTTCCCACCATACTCCCATGACAACAACCGACATCATCGAACTACTGCGCCAATCCCGCGATCTCAACGGATCCGACCTTCACCTCATGGTCGGTGCCCCACCCTCAGCACGTGTTCACGGATCACTAGTTCCCATGAATAGTGACAAGCTAACTGCCGATCATTCACGCGAATTGATCCTCGATATTCTCGACGACGGACAGCGATCATCTCTAGAAAAAAATCGCGAACTCGACTTTGCTATCCAAGTTCGCGACGTCGGCCGATTCCGAGGCAACGCTCATTTCGTGCGAGGAGCCATCGAAGCAGCGTTTCGACACATCCCCGAAAATATTCCCGAAATGGAGGACATTGGGCACGGCGAAACCGTCGCCAAACTCTGCACCAAACATCAGGGTCTCGTCTTGGTCACCGGCATGACAGGATCCGGAAAATCCACCACCATGGCGGCGATGATCAAACGTATCAGCGAGCAACGCTCATCCATGATTGTCACCATCGAAGATCCTATCGAGTACGTCTTCCAGCACTCGAAGTCACTCGTCAAACAACGGCAAGTCGGCTCGGATACGCAAAATTTCGCAAACGCCTTACGCGCCGCGCTGCGACAAGATCCCGATGTCATCATGGTCAGCGAAATGCGTGACCTAGAGACCATCCGCACCGCGATCACCGCTGCGGAAACCGGCCACCTCGTCATTGGCACATTACACACTCAGGATGCCCCCCGCGCCATCGATCGTCTTGTCGATGTATTCCCCGCTGATCAACAACAACTCATCATCACCCAACTCTCAAACTGTATCGAAGGCATCATTTCACAAAGACTCGTCGAGCGTGCTGACACCGCTGGTCGCGTCATGATCAGCGAGATACTCATGGGTAACCACGCCGTTCGCACGTGCATTCGCGAGCGTAAATGGTCACAACTCGTCGGACTGATGCAAGTCGGATACGCCGACGGCATGCACACCTTCGATGACAGCCTTGCCCACTTGGCGAAAGGTGGGTTTATCACACCCGAAAACGCCATACTGCTATGTCGCGACAAAGAACAGATGGCCGAAGAACTCACCGCCAGTGGCATTGAAGTTGAACTATAAGAACCACAACAAACCACGATTCCGGACTCAAAAGCGCGCATCATGCGTATTGTAGCTGACAGAGCATCCGTGTTAAACTCGCGAAACCAAGTCACCAACCCTACTACTCACTATGACCGTGAACACTCTCCTCAAACTTTCCCTCGCCTTCATGGCTGCAGTTGTTTTCAGCTCGTGTCAGCATCCCCGCGAACGCCGTATCCTGGAAAACCACGCGGTGTTCAACTCGTTGCCAATCACCGAGCAAGCGGCCGTGCGTGAAGGACGCGTCCTCACCGGGATGTCCACCGACGCCGTTTACATCTCTCTCGGCACACCATCTCAGACCAGCGCCGGTTCATCAGAGGGGAAAACTGCTGAAACTTGGATCTACCGCGGTGTCCGCGCCGTTCCGGATTACAATACCACTTTCTATTACCGCCCTGGCTACGATTACTACCGAACTACCCCCGACTACTACTATATCCCCTACGACCGGGCCATCATCACCTTCATCAACAAACGAGTCGTCGCGGTGCAGCAAAGGCGATAATTTTCGACTTCCTTGAAAAAACAACTCCATAAGCGGCGTTTCCGTGGAGTTATACCCTATGCGCCCTGTCTATTGGCAGGGCGTTTTCCTATTCCCGACTCACTCAGCAACAGCATCCCAAGACCTTATGTCCATCCCATTTATCCGCCCGCTACAGGCATCTCTTGCGCTAGCCCTTCTCATGCCAGCCTCCACGTGGGCAGCCGATGAATCAAAAACCGAAGCGCCGGAAAAACCAGCAAAATCTGAAACCGACGCCCATACAGTGAAAACGGAGCGCTTCGACTTCGCGATCCGCTTGAATGGCACCCTGATGCCAGCCGAGGCAAAACCAATCATCGCAGCACCCGAGCGGTTCTCCTCATTACGTATCACTTCAATTGCACCTAACGCCAGCTACGTCAAAAAAGGCGACACCCTCCTCACCTTCGATCTTACTGAGCTCGAAAAACTAATAGAGAGCTACGAAAAATCCATCGTCGAAAGGGAACTTGGTCTGCTTCGCGCCAAAAATGAACTGACCTCGTTGAAAAAGCTCACACCCATGCAGATGGCCGAAAACAAGCGCGCCCTAGAACGCGCCAAAGACGATCACAAATACCTCCTGGAAACACGCATCCCTCTCGGCAAGGAATCCATCGAGCGCGAAGTTCTCAGCGCTGAACGATCACTCGCATACAGCAGCGAAGAGCTGAGACAACTCGAGAAAATGTATACCGACGATGATCTCACCGAGGAGACTGAAGAGATCGTTCTCAAGCGTTCACGCTGGGCCGTAGAGGGCGCAGAATTCCGCCTCAAGAATGCCAAAATCGATGCCGATCGGCAACTTGAAGTCAACATCCCTCGTCAAATCAACGACGCCAAGGAAGAAATCGAAAAGAGAGCGATCAGCCTCGCACGTGCCGAGATCGAACTCCCCGCTGCCCTTGAGCAGAATGAACTCGAAGTTGCTGCTTTGGAAAAAGAGTTGAACGACTATCGCGACGCACTTACCGAGCTCAAAGCTGATCAAAAACACCTCACCAACATGACCGCACCTATTGATGGGATCGTTCTCTACGGTGACTGGACCGGATCACAGCCCCCTTCTAACGTCGCAGATATCGAGCGACGCCTTCTTATCGGTTCTTCCTTCGGTGTCCACACCACCTTCATCACCGTGGTCAGCCAAACTCCTGGCGCTATTGCGGTCTCTCTTCCCGAGCAATATCGTTCATTGGTCAATTGGAACGGTAAAACAACAGAGTCGCCAACTGAAACTGGCCGTTACGCAGCACTTAAAGCGTCCAATGCCGTAGCGTTCGGCGTCGGTATTGAATGGATCAGCCCGACTCTTCAGGCAGACAATACCTATGCGACTAAACTCACCATTGATACCAAATCAGACGCCTTCAGTGATCAAAAATCATTTACCGCCAGCCCAGGCATGAACGCCTCCGTTACTCTGGTCGACTACGAATCACCTGAAGCCGTTATGATCCCATCAGACTACATCCAGATCAAATTCAAAAACGGCAAATTATTACGCTACGTCCACCTTCTCGGTGACGATGAAACGACCACTGAAGCACCAGTGACCTACCAGCGTGCATCAAAGGAAAACGTGGAAATCCTCACCGGTCTGAAAGCCGGCGACAAGATCTCAAAAGAAGCGAAGTAATTTTTTCTTCAATCCTTCTACCCCTAAATTCACGCCCATGATTCGCCCATTCGTTGTTTCTGTTCTCGCTGGAGCTTTCCTCGTCAGCGGAGCTGCGTACGGCGGCATCTTCCCCGACCTCAAAAAGACTTCCGAGTCTTACAAGGTCGATGAGAGCAAAATCCCTCGAGCAGGAGAAGCACCAGAAATCTCACGCGAGCAAATCATCGAACTTCGTGATCGTGCTGTAGCGGAAATGCTTCGTATCCAACAGCCAAACGGCGCTTGGGGATCAGCGAAACGAACCAAGGGACTCAACATTGCAGCACCGGTTCCCGGCGCCCACTACGCATTCAGTTGTGCGACGACTGGCCTCGTCGTCGAAGGCCTGATTGCCGTTGGCGGCGACTCGCCGGAAGTCAATGCCGCTCTCGACCGCGCGGAAGAATACCTTCTCTTCCGCCTCAACACCCTGCGTCGCGGCCGAGACATTACACTCTACAACGTTTGGGGGCACTCCTACGGGCTCAAAGCCCTTGTTGGACTCTACCAACGTGCCGAGGGCGATGCCGATCGACAGGCCAAAATCAAAAAAGAGATCGAGCATCAAGTCGATCTCCTACGCCGCATGGAATCGATCAATCAAGGTTGGGGATACTACGAGTTCGATGGCACCTCACAGCGTCCGATGGCGAAGCCAACCAGCTTCACCACAGCTACGGCACTGATTGCTCTAAAGAGCGCTCAGTCCATAGGCGTAAAGATTCCCGACCGATTGGTCACCACCGCACTCCAGTCCGTGGAACGGATGCGTGTGCCGGACGGCTCCTACGTCTACTCCCTCCCGCATACCATGGTTCCCCGCATATCGATCAACCGCCCGGGTGGATCACTCGCACGCACACCTGCCTGCAACTCAGCGCTCGCTATCTGGCAGGGAAAAGACACCATCATCGGCGAACAGGAAGTCGTCGATTGGATGGACCGCTTCATCACCCGTGAAGGATGGCTCGCCCTCGCACTAAAAAAACCGATTCCCCACGAATCATTCTTCAAGAACTCGGGATACTTCTATTACTATGGCATTTATTACGCTTCCTTGGCCACTGAGATGCTTCCCGATGAACGTAAAGATTTTTTCCGTGCCCACATGCTCGCGATTCTTCTCAAGCGTCAGGAAAAAGACGGTACATTTTGGGACTACCCGCTCTACGACTATCACAAACCTTACGGCACCGGCTACGTCCTCGCTTCCTTGCAGTTCCTCGCCCCGTATTTGAAAACAAGTCCAGACAGCACCGTGTATTAAAAGTTCGTGACGCCCACTTCTAGAAACACCCCGAGCAACGACCCGGAAAAGCCACAGCCCAAGGTCAACCTTCGGGAACTTCCATCGGTCGAAACAACGATCGCGCAGCTCTCGAAAGTCAGCTCACTGCCTCAGCCCATCATCGCCGATGCTGTCCGGTCCAGGGTAAAGGTCGCAAGAGAATCCGCGCAGCAATCAGGCGCCTGCGCACCCCGTGCAGAAATCATCTCAGCAATCGAGGCAGACCTCCGACACACTGAGCTAAGCCGACTGCAACCCGTCATCAACGCGACCGGCGTGCTGATTCATACCAACCTTGGTCGCTCTCCACTGGGCAAAAGAACCACCGACTTTCTCGCATCGCTTGCAGGGCAATACACCAATTTGGAGCTCGACCTCACCACAGGAAAACGTGGAAAACGCGGTGGCTATATCGAAACCGCACTCGCCACCTTATGCAATGCCGATGCAGCTACCGTAACCAACAACTGCGCAGCTGCCGTGATGTTGATTCTTCGTCATCTAGTCACCACCGAGCGCAATGAAGTCATCATCTCACGCGGCGAACTCGTCGAGATCGGTGGAGGCTTCCGCGTTCCTGAAATCCTGGAATGCTCGGGAGCCACTCTTCGCGAGGTAGGCACCACCAACAAAACCCGCGCATCCGACTACGAAAACGCGGTCACTGACCGAACCGCTCTCATCTTACGTGTCCACCGCTCGAACTTCTTTCTTGGTGGATTCACCGACGATCCAGATGACGAGGAACTCACCGCCATAGCGCATAAGCATAAGATTCCGCTGGTTTGCGACCTCGGCAGCGGCAGCATGATGGCAACCGACAAGCTCGCCCCCATCGAGCACGAGCCCATGCCTGCCGAAGTTCTCGCGGGAGGCGCGGATCTCGTCTGCTTCTCGGGAGACAAGCTGCTCGGTGGACCACAAACCGGTGTAATCGCTGGGCGGGCTGATCTCATTGCCGGCATCAAGAAGGATCCATTCTTCCGCGCCATGCGCTGCGACAAACTCATCCTCGCAACCCTTCAGGAAACCGTCACGGCCTATCTCGAATCCACTACCAAAGAAACCACACCAGATGTGCCGGTCACCGCAATGCTGGCGATGAGACTCGACGAACTCAAGCAGCGCGCCGATGCTCTCATGGCGCAAATCCAAACACCTCTCGCCGATGCTGGAATCACCGCAACACTGATTGATTCCACCGCGCGCACTGGTGGTGGCACGATGCCGAAATCGTCCATGCCATCCGTCGCCATCGCGCTCGATGGCAGTGCTGCCAGTCTAAGCCCGGATCAAATCATCTCCCGCCTCCGCGAAGCCGCCTCACCCACAATCGCTTATATCGAAAGTGATCAAGTAGAGATCAACCTACGCACGATTTTCCCATTCCAAGAGGAAGCGCTTGTCCGCACCATTTTGTCACTCGTTTAATCTTTACGCCCGACCTAAGATGAGCATCGTAAGCTAATGCAATCACCTGCCAGCGCCCCTAGATCACACTTAATCCACCAAACCCGCAGCACAGTCCTAAATTCAATCAACAAGCAAAATGGGCGAAAGCCCACCGTGGCGGTGGCATCCTGCCGCCAAGCCATTCTCAATTCTCAATTCTCAATTCTCTAATCCCTAATCCAAACAACATGAAAAAATCCACACTCCTCAAACGCACGGCCATCGCTGCGGTCGTAGCGACCACCCTCAGTCAATGCTCCAAATCGGACACCACCACCGCTACGCAAGACGACACTAAAGAACCCGTATTGGTGATCTCATCGATTCCTGACTCGAAGACCACCAACCTAAGTGAAAAATTCCAGCCACTCGTCGACCACCTCGCCAAGGAACTCGACGTGAAAGTGGAGTTCCAGAACAGCGTTGAATACACAGATTCGGTCGAGAAATTCAAAACCGGCGACTTCACCCTCGTTTGGTATGGCGGACTGACCGGTGTCCGCGCCCGCGCAGCCGTCGAAGGCGCTAACGCAATCGCCCAGGGAATCGAAGATCCCAACTACAAATCTTACTTCATCGCCAACGCCAGCACAGGCTTGGAAAAATCGGACGAGTTCCCATTGGCCATCAAAGATCTGACTTTCACCTTCGGGTCAAACAGCTCGACTTCCGGCTTCATGATGCCGAGTCACTTCATCAAAGAAAACTCCGGTAAAATGCCTGACGACTTCTTTACCAAGCCGGTCGCATTCTCCGGCGCTCATGACAAAACCGCTCTGCAAGTTGCCCAAGGCAATTTCCAAGCAGGCGCAATGAACTACGGAACCTACGACTCCATGGTCGCCGAGGGAAAAATCGATCCGGAAGTTTGCCGTATCATTTGGGTCACCCCTCCATACGCCGATTACAATTTCACCGCGCACCCAAAACTCAATGAACAATTCGGTGAAGGCTTCGTCGAGAAGCTCCAAGCGGCCATCCTTTCCGCTAGCGAAGAAGTCGCAAAGTCCGCGGTCAACCGCTCTGGCTTTGTGAAAGCTGAGAACAGCGACTACAAAGGCATCGAAGATGTCGCACGCGCCCTCGGCGAGCTTCGCTAAGCGACACGGAATGACCAGCTCAAAGGATTCCGCGCCAGCGTTTGCTCTACACGAAGTCACTGTCGACTTCCAGAGCACGCGGGCGTTGAACAACGTCTCGCTGGAGATATCCTCCGGCGAGCACGTCGCCCTGATCGGGCCCAGTGGGAGTGGAAAAACCACCCTGCTACGCACTCTGAATGGTTCCCAAAGCCTCACCAGTGGCGAGGTTTACGTGAATGGCCAAGCCCTCACCGGGCTTGCCTCAAAAGACCTAAGAAACATCCGCCGCTCGATCGGCTGGATTCCGCAATCCCTCGGTCTCGTCCCCAACCTGCGGGTAGCCCAGAACCTCATGCTCGGCTCGTCAGGCCGCGCATCCCTCTGGGATCTCCTCCGCAAACTCACTTTTCCCTCACGAGCCGATCAACTCTCCGCACTCGAACACCTCGATCGCGTTGGCGTGGGTGAAAAACTCTTCGAACGAACCTCCAGCCTTTCCGGTGGGCAGCAACAACGCGTGGCCATTGCCCGCACTCTCTTTCAAAACCCGACCAGTATCCTCGCCGACGAACCCGTTTCCGCGGTCGATCCGGCACGCGCTGTTGATCTCGTAAAGCTCCTTACCGAACTGGCCACAGAAAATGGGGTGAGCCTCGTAATGAGTATTCACAACCTCGAGCTCGCTCGACGATTCTTTCCCCGCCTCATCGGCCTCCGAAGTGGAAAAGTAATCGTCGACAGCAGACCTGATGATTTGAGCCAAGCTGAGGCCGACTCACTATTCTCCCTGACTAAGGCCGAAATTCTCAGCGGCGAATAATAGCCATTTTAGAAAAAAACATGACTTTCCGCCGCTCTCAAGTGGCTCACGATCAACCCACTCAACGCCCACTTGTCAATCGCGTGCCGCGCAGCGGTTCTACGCGACGCGTCAGATCAATACCAAGATTTGGTATGACAGTCCATCCGCCAATCGCGAACCATGCGCACAGATTCTTCAGCACTCGTCTTACCGCCAGGGGTTCATCGCCTCTGGCTGGGAAAACGACGTCTGTTCTTTCTCGCACTCGCTGCGGTGACTGTCCTTTGTTTTTTCGCTCTGGACCTCAAATTCGGTGACCTCATTGTTCCTCCCGCTTACCTCAAAAACACCAAGGAGTTTTTTAGCGCCGCATTCTCACCAGCGTTAAACTACCAAGACGCCGCAGCAGCCGCGACCTCGGAGCACATCCTCACCAGAGCCGCCAGCGGAGCACTCACCATGATCCGCGTTGCCGCGGGAGCCCTCGCCCTCGCCTTACCCACCGGCCTCGCGCTCGCTTATCTCAGCTCGCGCAGTTGGTGGGAGAACTCTTCGCTACCAAAAAATCGTCGCATCCTTCTCACTTTCGTCTCGTCGGCGGCGCGCACCCTCGCGACTTTTCTGAGGTCGGTGCACGAACTTCTTTGGGCCATTCTCTTTCTCGCCTCTCTCGGACTCACCGAGTTGACCGGAACCATTGCCATCGCCATCCCCTTCGCAGGAACCTTTGCCAAGGTCTTCGGCGAAATGTTCGACGAACAAGATCTCAGCACCGCAAACTATCTCGAAGAAGTTGGAGCCTCACCACTTGCCGCATTCACAGCGGGCATCTTCCCTCGTGCCTTCCCGGACCTTCTCTCCTACACCTTCTACCGCTTCGAATGCGCGCTCCGCTCGTCGGCTGTCATTGGGTTTTTCGGTGTGGAATCCCTCGGCCTCTATATCCGCCAGTCGACCGAAAACCTCTACTTCAACGAAACCTGGACCTACCTCTACACCCTCATCGCTCTACTCGTTCTCTTTGAAATCTGGAACGTCAGAATCCGCGCACATCTACTCTCAGTAAGCGGGCGCTAAGCCACCACCATGAACCCAAACCACACGCTTGTGTCATACCACTTCCGAATAAAAATATGCCGATTCACCGCGCACAAGTAGCTCACGATCATTACCAAGATTTGGCATCACAGCTCGACACCCTCAGACAAGGGCGCCGACGCGACTACCTGCTTACCGGCAGCGTGATTGTCTTATTCATTCTTCTGCTTTGGTCGGGCTCCGCACTGCTCCCTGAAGTCACCCAACTCGGATCAGACGCAGCCGTCAAGAATACCACGCGGTTCATCAACGAACTCACACCGCTCCCACTCCGCAAAACACCCACCATCTCGGTCTTTCTCGATTGGGCTGGCGGCCTGCTCGCAGAGAACGGATGGAAGGCGATGCTCGTCACCTTCGGAATTGCCACCCTCGGCATCTCTCTTGCTGGTGCCATCGCCACTCCTCTCTCCACCATTGCCGCGAGAAACATCGCCTCCACATCGCCAGCCGGTGTGCCGCTAGGTGCACGATCACCTTTCAATGCTCTCCTTTGGAAAACCTGTCGTTGGATCGCGCGCAGCGTTTTTATCCTCACCCGCGCCATCCCAGAATACATCTATGCCTTTCTTCTACTCTCGATCTTCGGACCGAACCTCTGGCCGCTGATTTTAGCCCTCGCCATTCACAATATCGGCATCCTCGGACGACTCGGAACTGAGGTCATCGAGAACTTTCCGGACAACGCAGCCGCACCACTTCTCGCCACTGGCGGCACCCGTTCCCAAGTCATCATTTCAACCATCCTCCCGCAAAGCCTCAACCGTCTACTCGTCTATTTCTTCTACCGCTGGGAAACTTGTGTCAGAGAAGCGACCGTGCTCGGACTCGTCGGCATCCCATCACTCGGACTCCTCATCGACCAAGCCCGCGCGCGTATGTTCTACGACGAAATGTTCTTCTATGTCATGCTTGGCGCGGCTCTGGTCTTGGCAGGCGATATCACCTCAAACTTCATCCGCGCAAAAATCCGCAACTCGGACTAAGAAATCAACGCATTGAGCGAAACCTAAGTTCCGCAGGCGGGTTTATTCATCCACACACCCCGTGTTTCTATGAAAACTTCAAGTCAGCTACTCTCTCTACTCCTCGGATTGACCGTTTACCTCACACCCTCGGCTCTAGCCGAACGGGATGACAACCAAGCACCAAAGCGCCCTATGGAAGACTTCCGTCGGGGCGGCCCTGGCGGCCCGAATGGTCAACGTGGCGATCGAGGAAAAGGCCCAAGACCACATCACGGTCCCAAACTCGACGGCCATTTAATGAAACGCATCCACAATGCCGCCGATAAGAATAATGACGGCATGCTCGATGCCGAGGAGAAGGAGGAGTTCGAACGCCTCGTCGGCGAAGCCAAGCGCCGCATGCACAAAGAGATCCTCGCCCGCTTCGATAAGGACGGTGATGGTAAGCTCAGCGAGGAAGAACGCACCAAAGCTCGCGCCGCAGGTCGCGAAAAAATAAACAAACTCCGCAAGGAGGCCATCAAACGTTTCGACAAAGATGGTGACGGAGAACTCAATGAAGAAGAACGCAAGGAGGCCCGTGAGGCCGTGCGTCAACGCATGATGGACCGTGCCAAAAAGTTTGACACCAATGGCGATGGAAAACTCGACGACGATGAACGCGCCACAGCTCGTGAAGCCATGGCTAAAGAACGTGGACCCAATGCACAGCCCCCGCGCCGTGGACGTGGACCTGACAATAAAACTCGCCCAAATAGGCCAGATAAGCCATCGCAACCAGATACAGCACCACAGCACGACAATCCCCCACGCCAAGAAGGCGGACCGAATCGCGAAGAAATGCGTAAACGTTTCGACACCAACCAGGACGGCAAACTCGACGATTCAGAGCGCCAGTCGATGCGCGAAATCCTTCGCAAAAAGCGTGCAAAAAACGCGGAGTAATCCACGCCAATGGTGGCGTGTAGCCTTCTAGGCTAATGCCTAGCGCAAACGGAACACGATGCGCGCCTTCGATGTATCGTAGGGCGACATCTCCATCTTCACACGGTCGCCAGCAACCAAGCGGATGAAACGCTTACGCATCTTTCCGGAAATGTGAGCAAGCACCTCGCGCTCGTTGTCGAGCTTCACCTTGAACATCGTGCCAGCAAGAACCTGTGCGATCGTTCCCTCGATCTCCACATACTTTCCATCCTGCGACATACGCGGCCCTTGGGGCTCGTTAGGGCGACCACGATGGCCGCCTGGACGATTACCTCTCGGACGTCCGCCTCCTGGGCGACGACCTCCGCGTTTCTTTGATGGACCGTTTGCAGCGATAGTATTCTCCTTGTTAATTTCTGCGCGATGACTGGCAGTTTGCACAGCCATCCGACATTCAGAAGAATCACTTCTTTTCGTCATTTCGCAACTACTAATTATTCACATTAGCAAGGCTTGCATCACTCTGCATCCTCACTGTAATTGAAGTCGTAGCCTTTCATTTTTGAACTCATGCGTATCAAGGACTTCCTTCACTCAGCAACCGCCCTCAACAATATTTCCGTCAAAGGATGGGTTCGCACCAAACGAGATTCCAAAAAATTCTCGTTCCTTGAAATCAACGACGGTAGCTCCCTCAAGGGCATCCAAGTCGTCGTCGACGAATCCGTTCCAGGATACGATCAACTCCCAGCCACCAGCACCGGAGCAAGTGTGAACATCACCGGAAAACTCGTCGAATCTCCAGGCCAAGGACAGCAGTGGGAAGTGCATGCCACCGAGTTTCAACTCCTAGGCACCTGCCCTGACGACTACCCGCTTCAGAAAAAAGGACACTCACCGGAATTCCTCCGCAGCATCGCCCACCTCCGCCCTCGCACCAATCTCTTCGGAGCCGCGTTCCGCCTCCGCTCACGCATCTCGTATGCCGTCCACCGCTTTTTCCAAGAGCAGGATTTCGTCCACGTCCACACCCCCATCATCACGGCGAGCGACTGCGAAGGTGCCGGCGAACTCTTCCGCGTCACCACCCTGCATGGCGACATCGACAAACAATCCGCCGAGAAAGACTTTTTCGCCAAAAAGACATTCCTCACCGTCTCAGGCCAGCTCGAAGCCGAAACTTTCGCCTGCGGACTCGGCAACGTTTACACCTTCGGCCCCACCTTCCGCGCCGAGAATTCCAACACCACCCGCCACGCCGCAGAGTTCTGGATGATCGAACCTGAAATGGCGTTCACCGACCTACAAGGCGACATCGACATGGCGGAAAAATTCGTCCAAGCCATGGTTCGCGCCGCACTCGACGAATGCGGCGAAGACCTCGCCTTCTTTAATCAGTTCGTCGACAAAGGTCTCCTCCAACGCCTCGAAGCCGTCGCCAACGCACCCTTCGAACGCATGAGCTACGAAGATGCCGTCAACGCGCTCAAGAATTCCGGCAAGACCTTCGATCACCCCGTCGAGTTCGGCGTGAATTTGCAGTCCGAGCACGAGCGCTATCTTACCGAGGAACTGCTGAAATGCCCGGTCACCGTCTTCAACTATCCGAAGGAAATTAAACCCTTCTACATGCGCCTCAACGATGACAACCGCACCGTCACCGCCATGGATCTCCTCGTTCCGGGCATCGGTGAACTCATCGGCGGCAGCCAACGAGAAGAGCGCCTCGACGTCCTCATCGGCAACATGAAAAAGCACGATCTTAATCTCGCCGACTACAGCTGGTATTCCGACCTACGAAAATACGGCACCGTCGAGCATGCAGGATTCGGCCTCGGCTTCGAGCGACTTCTCATGTTCCTCAGCGGCATCCAAAACATCCGCGACGTCATCCCCTTCGCCCGCACCCCCGGCCACGCCGAATTTTAAAGGTATCAGGTATCAGGGAGCGTCACAGCAGGGAATGTAGGTTAGACGTGTCGGCTAACACCCCACCCCCGGCGCAGCCGCACTTCATCCTTTCTAAGTAGAAGGTAGAAAGAATAGAGTAGTAAGGGCTAGCAGTGTGGTATTTTGCACGTGATGTTATTCACATGAACAAGATATCCACCATTCTGCTGTCTGTCGCATTGGTGACAAGCGGCACCTGCCATGCAGACGAGCCAGTGAAGACCCAGGACCCATGGATGGGGTGGCACCGACCTGTGGACGCAAATGCATTTATCACCACCAAAGGCAACAACCACGACTCCATCCTGTTCGTCGAACCAGAGCTCGAATACCCTTATCACCTGATCATCAGCCATACACCCGCGGCTGCTCACTTGTGGCGTGCAAAGAAATTCTCGTGGAACAGTCAGGATTGGAAACTCGTGACCGATCAATACAAGATCGGTAATCACTACGAGTACGATGACGGTGTGAAGGTGGACGGAACCTATTACATCTACGAAGAAGGTAAGGTCTATACGTTTACCGGCCCGTTGGCAGAGGCGAGCGGCCAATGGAAACAAGCGGGAACATTTCCTCACAAACAGTGCGACGACATTGGAATCTATTACGAGGACGGCGTCTTCCACATGTTCGGCGAGCACGGCAACTTCCCCCACGGCCCCGATGGCACCAGCTTGGCACATTTCACCTCCACCACCGGACTGGGCGACTGGAAACTGGTCAATGCAAAAGCCGTCGATCCGAATCCCGAGGGAGGACATACCTATGGCGTGGGCGATGCCACCATCGCGAAAATCGGCGATTTTTACTATCTGTTCTGCGATCGCGAATCCAAAGGCAGCCCCTACAAAGTCATCGGATGGAAATCAAAAGATCTCAATCAGCCTTTTGAATACCTGGGTATCGCCATTTCACCGCGATCCGATGAAGTCGATGACTGGGATAATCACAGAATTCAAGATGCGGACATCGTTTTCATTCCCGAACTGGGGCGCTACGTGATGACCTGCAATATGATGGACACCGACGGCAACCCAGGCGGAAATTCCGTGGGAATGAAGGGCAAAGGCACCCGTGTCATCGGCACGTTTTACTCTGATAAGACACTCGAAGCCAAGGATCACCCAGCGTCCGGAAAGTAAGCGGGCATGCTAAGCGACAGTGGCTTCCAGCCGCCAAGCCAAACACACACATCAGGCGGAAAAAGCTCACTGCCGGAATTTGTGTCCATTCCGAACAAGCAACTGATGTTTCACCCCAACTTGTAGCGATCGCAGAGAAATCGATTACTATTAAATCCCAACCTTGAGAAGCCATGTGTTTACGTCTTAATTAAAAACCTATGAATGTCCCCCGAATACTTCCATTCCAAGCTGCTGTATTAGCGGTTCTTTTCCTTTTCCTTGGCACCTTGATGACCCCGACCGGACTCAATGCCAAGGTTCCCGATTTCACCAAGGGAGAAAAATTGGATCCCAACCACAAGAAGAAAAAGATCCAGGATCGCACCATGGGACCCACCGGCCTGTGGGGCCAGGTCTACTCACAAGAGATGAAAAAGGGCGCGAGCCGTGACGCCCGCCAATGGCTAGTCACCAAGGTCGAAGCCGGAAGTCCTGCGGACGGCAAGATTCAGATCGGTGATGTGGTGGTCGGCACTTCGGGTAACAATTTCGATAGCGACGCGCGTAAACTCCTCGCCGCGGCCATCCAGCAAGCCGAACAAACCAACGGCAATCTGTCCCTGAAAATCTGGCGCGAAGGAAAGACCTTCGATCAGTCCATCAAACTCAAAGTGATGGGTGCCTTCGATGAGAGCGCTCCATTCAATTGCGCCTACACCGATGGAGTCATCAATCAGATGGTCGACCGCGCGCTCGACATCAAGCTTCCTCCGGAAGAGCGCACGAAAGATGAGAACTACCCCTTCATGCCGTCCATGTCCGCTCTAGGCATGTTGGCCACAGGCGACGAAAGGCTCTTACCGAAGGTTCGGGCATATGCACATCATTTATGCATCGATGAAAAAACCGGAGAACCGATTACCTTTGAGGTCTCCAGCCAAGGAAAGCGAGTGTGGCGCACCTCCTACCAACTCATCTTCCTGGCGGAATACTACATGGCCACAGGCGATGAATTTGTCCTTCCCGCCATCCGGACCCTCGGTATAGGAGCCGCCAAAGGGCAGAGCGGCGTGGGCAGTTATGGACACCGTTTTTCCAGCCGTAAGCCGGATGGTAGCTACCACGGACCTCTCGAGGGCTATGGCGCAATCAACAATGCCGGACTCTCCATGCTGACGGGGATTACCCTCGCCTCCAAATGCGGCGTCGAAGATCCCGAAATCACCGCGGCCATCGCCCGGGGCAAGCGGTTCTTCGATTTCTTTGTCGAACATGGCGGCATCCCTTACGGCGACCACTGGGCGGGAATCGATTATTTTGAAAACAACGGGACCTCCGGCCTGTCCGCGATCGCCTACGAGAGCATGGGCGATGCCCGCGGCCAGCGTTTCTTCTCGGCGATGGCAGTGGCAGCCTCACCCACCGGTCGTGAAGAAGGCCACCAGGGATGCTATTGGTCCTATCTGTGGAGCAATCTCGGGGCAGCCCGCTCGGGCAAGGAAGGGCGCGATGCCTCCTTTCTGGAAACCCTTTACCTTCACATTCTGGAACGCGGCTGGGACGGTCAGGTCATCGACCAGAGCGACATCGGCCCCACCAAGTATAGCGGAGGACGCGGCGAAGTCACCGGCGAGCGGTTGCTGATGATGTCACTTGGCCGGAAGCTCCTCCACTTTACTGGCAAAGACATGCAGGTGGAGCGTCCTCTCGAAGGTCAGGCCCTCGACGATGCCCTTCTGGCAGGTCGGTTGATTTATAACCCCGAACTGCGCAAAACACTTCCCGAGGAAACCATCTTTCGACTCCTGCGCCACGAACTGCCGGCTGCACGCCTCACCGCCGCCAAGATGATCCAGGAACGTGGATTAGACCGGGTCGACCGGCTGATTGAAATGATCAACGACTCCGACCGCTACGCGCGCTATGGAGCCTGCAACGGCCTCGCTCTTGCGGGGAGGAATTCAGAAAAAGCGGTGGATGCCATCCTCGAAAGAATCGTGCGGGATGATGACATCCTCTTCCGCTTCTTTGCCGTGGACGCTTTGTCCTCAGGAAAAGGCAAAGAGTTTGGTCTTCACGGGGCGGCCGGTAAAGCCGTGCCAGTGCTGCTCAAACTCGCTTCCGAGCAGGTTCCCAACGATCCGAGGGGGCATCTCTGCTGGCAAATTGCCGAGGCCCTGATTTATCATAAAAGTGACCTCTTCAAGAGCTATCAGGTAAAAAGTGCTGAGGACGAAAAATTGCTCGTGAAAAGCGTCGAGCAGTTCCTACTCAACGAGAATGGCCGGGCACGATCTTCCGTGCCACTCAAGGATCTGACGGCGGATCAGCTCAATTCCCTGTGGGAAGGCATTTACCAGGCAACCCGCAATAACGCGCCTAGCGGCATCATGTTTTCCAAAGGAGTGCGCACCAATGGAATGATCGTCATGGCCCAGCATCGCATCAAGGAAGGGCTGGATCTCATGCTCGAGCTCTCCAAGACAAGGATCGAACTCACGGAAGAGAACAAGTGGACACCCTGGTTTGCTGATACCATGTTCGCCGTCCTTCCGCTCTACGGTCGGGACGCCCTGCCCGTCATTGAGATCATCGAACAATGGCCGGTTTTGGAAGGACGCGGCAAAAACCTCGCAGAACAACTTCCCGAGCTAAAAAAAGAACTCCAAAACGCTCCGAAATACGATCTCGTCAGCTTCAAATAGTAATCGCCAGTCGCAAGCTGCTACGACGTGGCGGTGGCTTCCAGCCGCCAAGCCAAACACCAACCCAACCTAAAACACCTCAATTCCGAGTATTCGAAAAAGCCTGCACAAAAAACGACAAAAAGGGTCAAACGCAAAATATAAAGATTTAGCTCTGGACGAAATGAATATTGATTTCAGGGATATCGATGTCAGCAAGGCATTTAATAATGTAAATCAACACAACTCGTTGATGTTGAATAGCTGGATTTTTCCCATCATAGAAAAAGTTGGCGCGGGAATGTTCCGTCGGTTGTTTTCCTGAATCGGCTTACCACAACTTGCGATCCAGCGACAGGGCTGACGCTTCGAGCACATGTGAAGACTGGATATTCTCCGATTGGGCGAGGTCGGCTATTGTCCGGGCGACTTTCAGAATGCGATCATGCGCGCGGGCTGAGAAATTGAGTTGCGTCAACGCATGCTCCAGGAACGACCGCCCTTCGTTGTCGTGCGCGCAATATTTCCCAATCATCCGCGGACCGAGATAGGCATTGGTGTGGGCTATTTGAAGTTTTTCATCGCGCTTCGTAGCCTCGGACTGAAAGCGCTCACGCTATATATCGCGTGCTGCATCAACACGCGACTGAATCGCTGCAGACGACTCCCCTTTTGCCGTGCTCGACAACTCGCGGTAATCGACTAGAGGCACGTCGATATGCAGGTCAATACGATCGAGCAAAGGATCAGAAATCCGTTGGCGGTAGTTCTCAATCTGACGTGGCGAGCATCGGCACTCTCTTTTGGGATCTCCAAAATAAAAGCAAAAATCAAGGGTGTGGGTTTCATTTTAGGTGGCACAAACCTGAACCTCGAAAAAGCCATAGGGCCCGAGCTTGCTCACCGTAGCCTGTGTGCTGGGACCGTTGAGACAACCCAGGCAGGCATGAACTTGCATACGATTCGATTGCTAACCTTTTAAAGAAGACGGAATACCGCCTTGACTTCGATCTCTAAGTAATGTGATGGTGAACCAGATGCGAAAATTAACGGCAGTGATGTTGCTATTCTACGTGGGAATCATGATTCCTGCGGCAGCTACGCCTATACGCATCTGCCTTCTGGAAATGCGATTGAACTCGAGTCAAGTCCAGTCCAAGTGCTGCCCAGATTGCACCCAAGAAACCGAGCAACCTGATCCTTGTTGTCATGATTTGGATGAACTGCCGGATGCGCTCGCTCCTCAAATGCCTACGGAGCTACCCTCTGCGGTTATAGTGGATCTTCCTTTCAGCATCTATTCAAGTCCGGTGCTGATAGAGGCTAATCCCAAGGGCTTTTCGGTGTCCAAGCCGATCCGCGGCCCGACCTCTCCCGCCGCCTACCAGGCTGTTTTGGGAATCTGGAGACTGTAAGAGCGGCATTTCAGCCGTTCGCGGCCGCGCCATTTCGGAGCGGCTATTTTGCATGCCCTTGCATGGGCTTTGCTGTTCTCTTGATTCCCAATTTTCATGGATAAATCTCCATCTCTCCATTCCCTTTCCCGTAAATCACCCGACGAAGTTTCCGTCCGACGCATCCCTGCATGGGTTATTCCTTTGGCTATTGTCGCCGGTTTTGCCCTGCTCTTTCTTGGATTGTTCCGCGATCGACTTCTGCCCGCTCCCGATGTGGATGTCGCCATTGTTCTCGCTACCCTTTCTAATTCCCCTGAGTCATCTGCTCCTGCTAGCAAGGCGGCTTCCGGCGAAATGTTGTTCCAAGCCAGCGGCTGGATCGAACCCGACCCATTGCCCATTAAGGCAACCTCACTAGTCGATGGAGTTATCAACACGGTCGAGGTGCTTGAAGGTCAGGCGGTGAAAAAAAACGAGATCCTGGCGACGCTTATTTCCGAGGACGCAGAACTCGCACTAGCCACCGCCGAGCAAAACCACCAGACCCTTCTATCCACTCGCGACGCGCATCTGGCCGCCATCGAGTCTGCCAAGCAAAAACTCAAAGGCGTTCAATCCATGGTCAAGGCAGCAGATGCCCAACGGGAGGAAGCTGTTGATCGACTTGAGCGTATCGACGGACTGCCCACCGGAGCGATCCCCGAACAGGAAGTCATCTCCGCCAGATTACGGGTCACGCAGGAAGAATCCCAGCAAGAGGTTGCGACATCGGCGGCGGCGGAAGCGAAAGCGGAAATCGCACGTCTTGAAGTAGAAACACGCGTCAGAGAGGATGAGATCCGCTCCGCCGCGATTGAAGTGGAAAAGGCGAAACTCGCTCTGTCGCGGACCGTGATCAAGGCTCCAAGCGACGGGCGCGTGCTCCGACTCCTTGCCGCGCCGGGGCAGAAGAAGATGCTAAAGGACAGTGACATGGAAAGCTCGACGGTGGCGATTCTCTACAATCCTGCAAAACTCCAAGTTCGCGTCGATGTGCCTTTGGCCGATGCCGCTGGTTTGCAAATCGGGCAAGCCGCTAAAATCCGCTGCAGCCTGCTCCCTAACAAAGTCTTCGAAGGAGTGGTAACCCGCATCACAGGTGAGGCAGACGTCCAGCGCAACACCCTTCAAGCAAAGGTCAGCATCAGCGATCCAGTGGATCAGTTGCGCCCGGAAATGCTCTGTCGGGTCGAGTTTTTATCCGTCGCCAACCCGCAAGCTTCTTCTCTCCAAGCCGCCTCCGGAGGCGTCGCTACTTGGATTCCAGAAACTGCCGTGAATCAAGGGACTGCGTGGGTCTGCGACCCGGAATCCAAACGGGTAGAGAAGCGTGAAATCAAGACAACATCGGAAAATCGGGATGGCCTTATTCGCATAAGCGAAGGACTGCGCCCCGGAGAATGGGTCGTCCTTTCGCCCCAAGATCTAAAAGAAGACCAGCGCGTGAACCCCAGCTTAAAACAACCATGAACGAATCAATGATCCAATGCCGAGGCGTCTCCAAAAGCTACCACAAGGGCAGCACCGTGGTGACACCACTCGAAGCTCTCGACCTCGATGTCCAAAAAGGCGAATTTCTCGCTCTAATGGGACCTTCAGGTTCGGGGAAGACGACCCTACTTAACCTGCTTTCGGGCATTGATTCGCCGACCAGCGGATCGCTCGTCATTGCTGATACAGAGATAGGCAAACTCTCCCGACGGGACCTCACGAAATGGCGGTCAAACCATATCGGCTACATCTTCCAACTCTATCACCTCATCCCGGTGCTATCCGCCTTCGAGAACGTGGAGTTGCCCTTGTTGCTCTCTCCCCTCTCGAAAAAAGAGCGCCATGAAAGGGTGAAAACCGCCTTGTCACTGGTCGGCCTTTCCGACCGCATGCACCACACCCCGTCGGAACTGTCCGGTGGGCAGGAACAACGCGTCGCCATTGCCCGTGCTGTGGTCGCCGACCCGCCATTGCTAGTCGCCGATGAACCCACCGGCGATCTCGATCGTGAATCCGCCGTCCGCATCCTCGATCTGATTCGTCAGTTGGCGAGAGATCATGGCAAAACCATCGTCATGGTCACCCACGACGCCAAAGCCGCTGCCGCCGCCGACCGCACGCTGCATCTCGACAAAGGTCAATTGTTGGAACATTTGCACTCATGAACGCCATACTCAATCTTCTCAAGCTCGCGTGGATTCAATTGATCCGCCATAAGGTGCGCTCGCTGCTCACGATCTTCGGCGTTGCCTCTGGCATGTTTCTGTTCACGGCGGTGGAAACACTCCAGCGATCGCTAGCCAAGGCAACTGAAGCTTCGGCGGCGGATACCACCCTCGTCGTCTATCGTGAGAACCGATTCTGCCCCTCGGCAAGCCGTTTGCCTGAACACTACGCCGATGAAATTCGAAGAATTGATGGCGTGCGCGAAGTCATCCCCGTCCAGATCGTAGTCAACAACTGTGGCGCATCGCTGGACGTGATCACGTTCCGTGGCGTCCCCGACGATCTGTTGCGAAAGTTCGCACCTGAGATCGAGATTATCGAAGGCAGTGAGGCGGAATGGCAGCGGCGTGACGACGGTGCGCTATTGGGAGAAGTTTTCGCTCAGCGGCGTGGTTTAAAACCAGGCGATCGCTTCGACGCGGCTGGCGTTACCGTCACGGTTTCCGGCATCCTTCGCTCGCCATTTGCCCAAGATAACAATGTCGCTTACGTGAAGTTACCCTTCCTTCAACAAGCTTCGCGCGCGGGTCTTGGTGTGGTGACTCAATTCAATGTCAGGGTCACCGAGTCCAATCAACTCGAACCCGTCGCAACCGCCATCGACGAATTGTTCCGCAGCGGACAGGCTCCGACCGACACCCGCCCGGAAAAAGCGTTCTTCGCGGAGACCGCCTCAGAATTGGTGGAATTGATCGGATTTACCCGCTGGCTTGGTGTGGGGGCAGTGCTCGCTGTCGGCGGACTGGTTGCAAACGCCTTGCTGCTGGTAGTTCGCGGGCGGGTCAAAGAAAACGCCGTGCTTCGAACGCTTGGATTTCCCAGTCGTGCCATCGGTTGGCTCGTCTTGAGCGAAGGGGGCATGCTGGGATTAGCTGGTGGTGTGGCAGGCGTCGGCCTAGCTGCGGCGTTCCTGCGCTGGCAAAGTTTCACAATGGGGAACGAAGGCCAAACCCTCGCAATCCAACCGGACGCCGCAGTTATAGCGATAGGAATTTTGTCCGCGCTGGTCCTTGGGATTTTCGCTTCCCTTTGGCCTGCATTCCAAGCAATGACCCAGCCCATCGTCAAAAATCTCCGCAGCTAATTCACCATGCTTCCATTTACCTACGCCGTGCGGAATCTTTTCCGCTCCAAATCAAGATTGCTCCAAACCATCGGCGGCAGTGCCGTGGTCGTGCTTCTGGTGATGGCGTCAGTCGCCATCAACAACGGAATGAAACACGTGCTGTCCGCTTCGGGTTCTAATAGAAACGTGATTCTCCTCGGGGCTGGCTCCGAGGAAAGCATCCAACGCAGCGAAGTGCCAGAGAACACCGCAGGAATCGCCGAAGCCAGTGTGGCGGGAATCACGGAAACCCTCGGCGTCCGCGCCGTGTCCAGCGAGATCCACTATATGAACTACATCGGCTTACAGGATGGACGCAGAAGCCAAGCAATGCTTCGCGGAGTCACCCTTCAGGCCTTGCGCGTTCATCCTGAAGTTCGATTGAAGGAAGGCAACTTCCCGGGTGCTGGCGAAGTCATGGTTGGCCGACTCGCTTGGAGAAAACTTGGACTCAATCAAAGCGATCTGAAGGTGGGAGGCGTCCTCCTCTTGGATGACCAGGAATTGACCATCTCCGGCATTTTCGCCGCCCCAGGCACTGTGATGGAATCTGAAATATGGGCTACCCTCGGCGATCTGCGGGTGCTCGCGAAGCGAGAGACTCTCTCATGCGTCGTCCTCCGGCTCGACGATCCAGCCGATTTCACGGAAGCGGATCTCTTCGCCAAACAGCGACTTGATCTTGAATTGAGCGCTTTGAGGGAAAGTGATTACTACAACCGACTGAGTGCGTTTTTCAAACCTCTGCGCGTCATGACTTGGATCACGGCGGGGCTCATCGCGGCCGGTGCGCTTTTCGGCGGCGTGAACACGCTCTACGCCGCCTTCGCCTCCCGTGTCAGGGAGATGGCGACGCTGCAATCCATTGGCTTCGGTCGACGTGCCTTGTTAGTAAGCCTCGTCCAGGAAAGCACTTTGGCCTGCCTTACCGGTGCCGTACTTGCCTCGGTCGTCGCGGTAATCTTATTGGATGGCAGAACCATTCCATTCTCCATCGGCGCATTCACCCTGGAGGTCGGACCCGAGGTCGCCATGACCGGCATCGTTACCGGCCTGCTGCTCGGTCTACTTGGAGCGCTCCCCCCCGCCTTCCGATGCCTCAAACCACCACTTCCCACCGCTCTCCGCATGTCATAAAAAGACATAACCAACACACACCCAAAAACAAGATAATGAAAACTACCTACCTACTCATCGCCACCGTCACTCTTCTCGCTTCCTGCAATAAAGAAGAAGCTGTCACGACCACAACAACCGCATCCGCAAGCTCCATCAGCCCTGCCCTTTCTAAAGTGCTGGATGCCTCGCCCACGGGTGAGGTCAAAGCCATCCATATCATCCGCAACACCGCGAAGTCCGGTGATAAAATCACGGTGAGCGGAAAAATCATGGGGAACGCCGAGCCCTTTGTTGATGGCCGTTCCGTCTTCATCCTCGGTGATCCCGAGGTGCTGACTGCCTGCAACGAGAATCCGGACGATGCCTGCGAAACCCCGTGGGACGCCTGCTGCGATTCCAAGGAGGACAAAAAACGCGGCATAGCCTCCATCCAAATAGTCGACGCTGATGGCAGAGTGCTTAAAGAGTCCGTCGAAGGCGTCGGGGGAATCGCGAAGCTCGCGGACGTCACTGTCAGCGGTACCGTCGCCGAGGGTTCATCCGCCGATGTTCTCATTATTAACGCTGAAGCAATCCACACTGGCGAATAATGTCCCCTTATTCCATTTCCTGCCTGTCACTAAGTTTTGTCTTTCTCTGCTCGTGCGCCGGATCAAAGCCCGATCTTCCCACCGCCCCACCCGCGTGGGTTCACGCGCCCGCCGGGGCAAGTCCTCTCGCGGCCGAGTGGTGGAAATCTTTCGCTGATCCATCGCTGGGTGATTTGATCAGACAGGGATGGGATAACAACCCGGACATTGATATGGCTCTACGCCGCATCGAACTGGCTCGGGCAGATCGCTTCGAAGCCATGGCCTCTTTTTTCCCGAAGGCAGGAATAGCGGCGGGCTACCGCCAGGGTCGTGAACAGAACCGCACAACCGGCTACCGTCCGGATGATATGGAACCTTGGATAGGCGAGGCTGCGGTTTCTTGGGAGATTGACGTGACCGGTAAATTGCGTGCCCGAGCCGCCGCCGCCAATGCGGGAGAAGCCGCCGCCTTCGCCCGCTGGCAAGGGGTGCGTCTCCTCATCGCGACCGAAATCGCCGCCGCGAGATTTGAAGACACCATCCAAACCAAAGAAATCATCCGGCAGACGGACCAGTTGATCGCAGAAGAAAAATCTCTCGAAATGACACGACAGATGCTCGAAAGAGGGCTCATCTCCTCCGGCGACCTAGCGTCCCGACTAGCCCAAGTCGAAAGCCTTAAGAGGGAAATTTCAGAGCTCACCAGGCTACGTGACAACGCACGTTTACGACTTGCTAGGCTGCTCGGTGGGATTGCTGCGCCGCGAACCGCTAACAACATGCCTGCGATCCCTTCCGTGCCAACCCGCATCCCCGCTGATGTGTGGCGAAGCCGACCAGACCTGATAGAAGCAGAGGCCGAGGTAAGATCAGCATTTGCGCTTGAGGATTCCGCCCGACTCGACCTTTTGCCATCGCTTTCACTCGGTGCTGGTGGATCTTTTGGGAAAGGCTCACTCAGCGGACAAATGAAAATCTGGGAACTTTCCGCCGGCCCTCGCCTTGAGATTCCAATCTGGGATCCTTCACGGCTCGCGGAACTCAGACGATCCAAAGCCAGGGCCGCGCTCGCGGCTTCATCCTACCGCGCCGTCGCATTGAATGCAGTCGAGGAAATCGAGAGTTCCTACGTTGATTTTACCCGGCACCGCATGCAGCTCGATTCATTGGAAAAGGAAACCTCTGCCCTGCTCACCGCCTGGTCTGACACGAAATCAAAATCCTCATCGGGAACGGCTTCGTTCTTCGAAGAAACGCTCGCAGGGAAACGTTATCAGGAAGCTTCCGCACTGCGTTCAGCGATGCGACTTCGTGTCTTGAATGACTACCTCAAACTAGTCCGCGCGCTGGGTGGCTGAGTAATGCCAGCATGAGAACCATTTAAAACGTATTGACTGACGTTTCCCCCATCGCTCGCCCACTTTCTCACGAAAGTAGCTACGTTTGGAAAAACGTGGCGTGGGTGATGGTGAACTCCCAACACGCAGAGATTGCTTTTGGGTCACCATGTCTCGCTATTTAAACAAGAGCCCCTGATCAATGAGGACCTAGATCGGCATGAGAATTCAACCACAGCCGGTGTTGCAAAAGGCAATCAGTAAGCACTGGTTACACTGAATACACAGAAATCTCTCAAAAATCGAAGAGCGGGACAATTCTGCGCCAACATTTTTCGATGATGGAATAAACTAGCCATTCATGATCAACGAGTTGCAATGAGTTTTGATTAAATAACGACTAAATGATGTCATCAATGCCTCGGGCATTCGATAGAGCCTGTACAAACGGAGATGGGGGCTTGGTCATACTACGAGTTCAGCGATCGAACTGCTTTCGCAACTCCTCATGTTGTGATGAAAATTTATCTAGGTTAGCTTCTTTGAGGCGCTGGAGGTTGGAAAGTTTCCAGCGGATCGCGGGCATTTCCTTGAGGTGAGGACAGGACATTAACGACCAATCGGGGTCGCATTGCAAAAGCCCAACGAGGAAGTCGCGGTGGTTTTCTGTTAGCGCGGATGGAAGTTCCTCGAACAACTTGGAGCGCACCTGCTGAAGTTGCTCGACCGACACAGTCTCCTGAGTCATGCCGACAAACTCGTTAATGTAGGCTGAAGTTAAATCGATTTGGTTGGCAAAAAGCACTTCGTGAACCGGGCGATTATGACCCGCTAGATAAGATACAAAGCACTCTACGATTCCTGAGGTGATGCCTCCCTGTTCATACATACCGAGCACATCGAAGAGATCACGCGGATGTTGTCTGTCCATTGCCGCTAGAAGCTTGCTGCCGTAAATTTCCTCAGGCTGCAGCAGAGGTAATTCAATGTCAGTGAAAAACATGTCCTGAACCTTTTGGGAGAGCTGTCGTAAAGCCACAGGCAGCACCGATCCACGGAAGACATGGTTAGCCTCGATTTTGATACGGACTTGTTTGTATTCGACAAACAGCTTCGTTTCTTCAGCGCTCGTGCCCCTCCGGCACTTCATGCCGCGTGACTCAAGCTGGTCGGCTACGATATACAGTGTGGCGTTAATTTGCTCAAGCGCCTCCTCACGTGCGCTCATGTGATTGACGTACACGAGGTCGAGATCCACTGACAGGCGTGGCATATCATGAAGGAATAGGTTGATCGCCGTGCCGCCCTTGAGCGCGAACACACCCCTATGAAAGACCTCAGGCGCAATATCCAGAAGTAGCCTTACGGTGTCGATATAGGCGCTCTTCATCATGGCTTGAGAATGAGTGTGCTTCCATCCTTGAGACGTGTGACCCAGCGGCCGCTGCCCATTTTCCCTTTGGCCGCATCACGAGCCTGAGTCGCCCATGGTAGTCCAAGTTCCTCTGCCCAAATAACACAAAGTCTTACCGCTTTCACCATACGACAAGCCTCCAGCAAGCGGCAGAGGGTCTTCGTGCGGAGTTGGCGAACACCTTCCATGATTTGTCGTGCCTCATCAACCTCCTGATGCACCCCGACTTCGCTGAGCATCTCCAACAACGCTCGCTCGGGTTCAGAAACCTGTGGCCCATCCGGATTCTGCGGTAGCGGCGACATTGCATAACCCGATGGCAGTTCATCATCAAATAGCTGGGATGCACTGTAGCGAGCGGAAAAGTGATCCTCGAACCATCTTGGCAGTCCGTTTGGCCGCGATCCCCAAAGTATCATGGTCTCGCCGTAAGCCAGGTTGTGACGAAACCCGCGCCAATACAGTGCGGTTTTGGCGGCTACATGGATCCCCGGGTTCTTTCGCTCCAGAAAGCACAGAGTGGGTTCTTGCTTGAGCGAATCGCCGGGGAACATGAACACGCCTCGGCTGAGCTTATCGAGCCAACCCGATTTCACATAGCGATGGGCAAGCGCTGCCGAGATGCCAAGGTTCTGCAAACTCGCAGTGCCAAATGGGCCACCACGTGGAATTTCGTTTTGAAGCCTCTTGATTTGATTGTTTGCCATAGATCTATCTAGAGTCGACTTATAACTATTAATCGAAACAGCCTCAAGCTAAATGTTTAGATTTACTCCATGAAATAAACCATGAGTTGATTTTCTAAGAACAATTCAAGCATGCCGATACAATCCACTGCCAATCGAATTGAGGAAAATCCTCCCATCAGTGCTCAGGGAAACAGTGTGAGGACAGAGCGCGGGACAATTCTGCGCCACATTATTCGATGACAGAAAAAACCTAGCCATTCATGATCAACGAGTTGCAATGATTTTTGACTACATGATGCCTGACATCAATGTCTGACATCAATGTCTACGGAAAAACAGCAATTGCTTAAATGCGAGGACTGACCCTTTGCCCTAAAGAAACACTTAACGCCCCCCTAGCCCATTATTTCACTGGGGGCGGCACTACTGTTACATCATACAGCCAAAGCTAAATCTTTAGATTTTTCGTTTGACCCGTTTTTAGCCTCTGCCGGACAGACCACAAAAAACCGCCGCATGAAAACATACGGCGGTTTTGAAAATATCTTAGATTGTAAAGACTAGCTTCGACGACGACGCAGTAGCAAAGCGAGGCCGGAGAGGCCAATCAGGCCGCACGCAGAGGGTTCGGGAATCGGAGAAATGGTGAAACTCGTCATTCCCGTACCACCGAAACCACTCTCATGGTTGATCAGGATTGGTGTGCCCGCGGCGATGCTGGAGACACCTGCGCTGGCAAAGTCAAATGTTTCTGAAGCAGCACTTCCATTTAACGTGAAAATGCCGGTACTGCCAACAAAATCCCAGTTCGAACCTGTGGCATCGGCATCGCCCACCCAAGCGGAGGATGAGATGGACATTACGTTACTGACATCAAAACCTATGAAATCTAAAGCGTCGAAATCAATATCTTGATCGAATGAAAAAAGCCATTGCTGGTTTACTGTGCCAAAGGCTGCGCCAATGACGCCCAACGAGTTGGCATTCATACCTAAGGCGAAGCCGCCGCTGCCCTCTCTATTCACCTCAAGCGTGGTTAATGTAATGGTTCCCCCTCCATCCTCGGCGCTCAAAGTCAAATCGGTAGTTGTGAGAGGATCAGTTTCTGCTGCGCCATCAAGTGCTGCTGCATTTCCGGAGTCGTTTGTCACGAAAACCGTCGCTGCATTGGCTGTGATAAAAGAAGTGCTGAGTATGAGAGTGGGTATGAGGATTGTTTTTTTCATAGTAGCTTTTGCTGTTAGCGGTTTTTGTTTTTTGGCGGCCCTGTTCGCTGGCGGTGAGGGTGAGGGTTGAGTGGACACTTGGTTGTTTAAATTAGATAATCGAAGGGTTTGAGAATCACAAAACTTCTTGCCTGTCACAACTGCTGCACTTTTGGTGTAGTTTTCGGGATAAGGGTATACTTACTGGCGGCGCGACCGAATACCCATCAACGGAACTCTCTGGTAGAAAGCCCAGTAGCGGCAGGCAAGCACTCCGGAACGAATCTCCTGCCCCCCCCTCCAACCCCGAGCCTCATGGCGCTTTCCGCCGGCCCCTGAAAAAGGGATTTCCTAGCAGTAACCCAAGCTGTTTAAAATCCTGATGCTGGGTGTCTTCCTTTCCTTCTTCCAGCAGTGGTGTGGATTGAACGCGATCTTCTACTACCCCGCGGACATCTTCAAAGCCGCCGGATACAACCTGAAGGCAATGATGCTGAATATCACTCACCACGCATCCGATGTCGATGGTGTTGGTCAGGAACTCCGACCCGGCGGCTTTGGCATCGTCTTGATGCTGATCGGCAAGAGCGAGTGTTGGCATGACCGCGGTGGCAGTGAAGATCTGAAATAGGCGTTTGATTGTCATAGCCACCCTAGCAGGCTAAACCGTGAATGCACTTCAAACCCATCACTCAACCGGTTGAATCGCGTCGGCTCCCACAAAACGCGCCCGAATCAACTTTTGCCGGCGACCGACCTTTCCGGACGCCAGTTCTTCGACCCATTTGACTACCCGGCGGACGGCCTCTTCCGATTTCCATCTGAAGTGGGGGATGGGCGGATCGCACCACTCATAGTGTTGGTGGTAGTCGGTGCTGATCAGAGTGACATTTCTGAGGTCGCGGCCGCGGTGACGGGCCAAATAGTTTTCTACAGCGAGTAGCTGTGCGTTGTGCGACATGAAAATCGCCGTGGGGGGTGTGACGTCAAAAAAACTGTCCAGGCATCGTCTCAAGCCCGCGGGCGTTTCTTCCCAGTCGGGTAGGTTGTAACTGCCGGTTTCAATGCCTCGTGTCTGGAGTTCCTCCAGAAAGGTCTGTTCCACCAGACCTAAGCCGGGCTTTCGCCGTTCTTCCCGCGTCAGCAGAACGATTCTCCGGTGTCCCCGGTCGAAAAGGTTTTTGAGCGACTCACGGAGAGCTGGCAACACGTCCGGTCCGGTGCCCGCGATGGGCAGGTTGGTCATGGTGCCGAACAAGGCAAAAGTCGGAATCTCCTCTTGCGCGAACCACTCCAGGACCGGTCGCGGCGCGGACTCGACGATCCAGGCTTTGCCCGGGTTGGCCCGCACCATTCTGGCCACGCGCTGCGGATCCCGTTTGAGGTCCAATAATGTCTTTGTGACAACGTTGAGCCGATGCCCGGCGTCTGCAAGCGCACGACGCAACTCCAGCACATAGAGATTGTAGGCCTCGTCCCGTTCGTAAAGCAGCATTTCCACCTGCAGGGCGGCTTTGGCCCCGCCCTTGGTCTTCTTCACAATCCGCCGACGCTTGCCGGCTCCCTGCGGTTGCAGATGACCTTTTTTCTCCAAGATCGACAGGGCCCGGTCCACGGTTCTTGCATTGACCCCGAGTTCGTCCGCTAGTCGCTTGCGCCCCGGCATCAGCCCCGTCCAGCGCTCCTGATCAATTTCTTCGATTAAATGGGCGGCGACCTGTTCGGGCATGGAGGTAGTTTTAATCATCCTATTAACTACACCGGAAATGCATCAGTTGTGGCGAGCAAAAAGTTATTTAGCCTATCCCTTTTTAATGCAGCTGCCCCTTACAAAATGCCCCGACGCCTCTCAGTGAACACGTCGCCTCGACCACAAAGATAATGACGTGACCCGTTTTGACCTTCCATCGTTCTTACGAGCCGATGCTACAGCGCAGCCTTGAAGTAATGCCGTGCAAGCCACGAAGATGAAATAAAAATTATGTTGGCGGTGCTTACTGGTCGATACATGCTGACTGTATGTTGAGAGAAATGCGGTTCTTTATTCTTCTCGGGTGCAGCATGCTTTGTGGTTCCGTCTACGGGGCGATGGCGTCCGACCGGACAGTTACGGAGCAACCTAACATCCTTGTCGTCCTGAGTGACGATCAGTCCTGGCCGCATACGGGAGCGTATGGCACAGATTGGGTATCCACGCCCCACTTCGACGCCCTGGCCCGGGAAGGCGTTCTTTTCAACAATGCGTTTGTCTCGGCTCCTTCCTGCGCGCCGAGCCGGGCGGCGATATTGGCGGGCCGGCATTTCTATCAGATGGAAGAAGGCGGCATTCACGGCGGATTTATTCCGGCAAAGTTTCCACTATACACTCACTTGCTGGAGGAAGCGGGCTACCGCGTCGGCTACACCGGTAAATCCTGCGGCCCGTTTTGGACCAACACGAAAGTCGGTCAGAAAAGGGATGCTTATGGCCGGAAGTTTAACAAACACCGGGTTTCCAGAAGCGGAAACGACATTCACTCCTGGAACAATATCGATTATCTGGCCAACTTTCGAGAGTTTCTGGAGCAGCAACCGGATCGCCCGTTCCACTTCACCTTCAGTTCCTGGGAGCCCCACCGGCCCTATCAAAAAGGTGCCGCCGTGGCGCACGGAAAGGACCCCGCAAGTCTGGAGGTTCCAGCTTCCATGCCGGATACCCCGGTGGTGCGTAATGACCTGGCCGAATACGCCTATGAGATCGACGAGCTGGATCGGGACCTGGGCCGGTTTATCGAACTCCTGAAAGAACGCGGTTTATACAAAAATACGATTATCGTCGTCACCTCGGACAACGGCATGCCCTTCCCCAACGCCAAGATGCATTGCTATGAATACGGCACGCATGTGCCCTTTGTCGTCTCTTGGCCGGCGGCGATCGAGCCTTCGGCTCCCGCCGACGCACTCGTCTCAGTGCCGGAAATCGCCGCCTTCTTTCTTGAAGCGGCCGGCTGCGAGGTGCCGCCATCCATGATGGAAACAACGCTGCCGAACATTTTACAGCTCAACGATTTCAAACAACATCGGGTCAATAATTCCGTCGTCTGGGGAAAGGAGAAACACAATCCCGCCCGGGAAAATAACCGTAGTTATCCGATTCGCGCCATCCGCACGGCGGAATTTCTTTTGATCAAGAGCTACGAGCCAGAACGTTGGCCTGCCGGTCCGCCGCCCTACTACAAGGACTTCATGTGGCGGGATACGGCCCTGGCCATGGCTCACATTCTCGAGCATCAGGATGAGCCGAATATTCAACCCTTCTTCGACCGCTATACCCGCAAGCGCCCCCGCCTGGAACTGTTTGATATTCGTGAGGATGTGGCCTGCCTGGAAAACTTGGCGGATCAAGAAAACTATCAGGAACTGATCGAACGCCTTGAAGCCAGGTTGGACGCAAAACTGATTGCCGATGGTGACCCGCGCGCACTCGGCAACGGAGAGTTCTTCGAATCCACCCCATCGCTATTTTCAAGTCCCAAGGATCCCACGACCGGAGAGCCGATTTTTGAGAACTTTCCGACTCCACGGAAACCGGTTCCCGGCTTAAGGACCTTCGAGCATTAACAGTCCCAGAAGAATCACCCGGACTACGGCAACCGGTCACGCTTTCGGACTGAATCATCGTCCGACCGTACCAGTGCTCAAGGCACTTTACACTCAGCTATTCTTCACCGCTTAGCTAGGACAGCCCCTAAATTAAATTTACAGATGCGGCGCTTTTTTTGTATTTACGCTGAGCCTTGGGATGGTTCTTGCATCAAAACCCTCTGGATGGCACTCATATCAAAACTACCCCTAAAACGCACCAGTTACTGAAAACTAAAAAGATTCACTTCGCATGCAATCGTGCGAGGATAACTCCACTACGGACGTGTTTCATCCGAACTCATCCATCACCGAACCACCAACAACCCTCATCACATATTATGAAAAGCCACAAAACACTGACTACTATCGTCGCTGCTGCGGGACTACTCATCTCTGGCGCGGCTAACGCGGCAATCTTGATCAACGAATATCCCAACTCAACCACTTCGAACATCGGAACAACGGCTTCTAACGCTAGCGGCGGCGATGCGATTAACACGTTGATTACAAACTCTCGTTTTGCTCCTAACACGCTGAACGACCCTACGGATGGCGAGTTTGCCGATAATACCCAGGGGGGGTGGAGAGTAGGTTCTGGGCTTACGACCGCAGATCAGTGGATTCAGTGGGATCTGGGCTCAAGCTTCCAATTGGATACGATCCGGGGATGGAACTTTAATGATGATTTCCGTTTTGCATCTGGTATCCGCAGGGTCGATATCTTCTTTTCCAACGTTGCGTCACCCGGCGACCCGGAAATTGCTGGCGTGGGCAACGGCGACAACTGGACACACTGGACGGGTGGAGAGGTCATCCTGCCAGCAGCCCCAGGGGAACCTGCATATACTGGTTTCGATTTGGAAACAACTGTAGGATCTACGCTCCCGACCGGAGAGTTTCGCTTTGTCCGTTTTGAAGTGAATTCCACTTTCGTCGGAGATGGGATAACACTTCCAACCAACGATAGAGGAGTCAACGGTAGCAATGGTGGAGACCAAGCTAGTTTCGGACAAATCGAGTTTTACCAAGTTCCCGAGCCCAGCACAGCACTTCTCGGTGCCTTCGGCTTTCTGGCACTTCTGCGCCGCCGCCGTGCCTAACTTGCATTTGTTACTCTAGAATCTTAAAAGGTCGGCCTGCATCTTGATGTGGCCGGCTTTTTTTGTCGCCAGTAACTCTTTGTGCGTCCCTTTATTATAAGGTCGCAATCAGGTTTCCAGAATTTCCCTTGAGTCCGACCGCTCCTAAAGGGGGGAGATGGCCGGATCCACCATGATGGCGGTCTCGATTACAATGCGGAGGCGCTCAACGATCCTCTGCGACCGTGATTATGATCAAAAGCTATACCTGAAATGCACCAGTCATGAGACGCAAAAAGATTGCGATACTCGAATCAATCCATTTTCGTGGCCTCCTTTAAACTCCACTCAAGTTATGCTCAAAAAAATCACACCTTTTCTTTTATTGGTTCATCTTTGTTACGCTGCCGGCCCTTTTCTGGGAAACGGCGTCAAGGTGGGTGAAGTCGACCAGGCGAGCGCCATTGTCTGGGTCCGGCTGACTTCGGAACCAGAGGCCGATTACTCGATCCTGCCGATTTTGACGGAAGGTCTCCCGAGAGGTGCCCGCGACACGGGGCGGATGCCCGTCGATATTCTTCCGGGCCAGGAGGGCGAGGTGCTGGTCGTGTATACACCGGTGGTTAACGGCGCGCCGTCGTCGGAAACAAGCGGTTGGCACCCGGTCGATGCGGAGAAAGATTTTATCGCCCAGGTCCCGCTGACCGAACTGTTACCGAATACGAGATACCGATACGAGGTAATGGCCCGGCCGGAGCCCGGGAAAAAGACAAGCGCTGTTGTTCAAGGCAGTTTCCGGACCGCTCCGGAAGCGGATGAGGCGGCCCCCGTCCGCTTCATCGTAACGACCTGCCAGGCCCTTCGCAGTATCGATTCCGGAAAAGAGGGGCACCACAGCTACCGGCAGATGCTTGCCTTTGATCCGCACTTCTTCGTGCATACGGGAGACATCGTTTATTACGACAAAGCGCCCCTCTCGAAAACGGTGGCGGAGGCTCGCGCCAAATGGAACCTGATGTTCGCCTACGGGCACAACCGTCGTTTCCACCAGGAGGTGGCGTCCTACTTCATGAAGGACGACCACGACACTTTGAAGAACGACTGCTGGCCGGGGCAGACCTACGGCGATCTCACCTGGGACGAGGGGTTGGCCCTTTTCCGCGAGCAGGTCCCGATGGGCGAGAAGACCTACCGGACCATCCGCTGGGGTAAAGACGTTCAGATTTGGATGACGGAGAACCGCGATTTCCGCTCGCCCAACAAGATGGAGGACGGGCCGGAGAAAACCATCCTCGGCAACGAGCAGAAAGCCTGGCTCAAGCGAACCTTGAAGGAATCGGACGCCAGCTACAAATTTGTCATCACGCCCGGACCGATCGTGGGTCCGGACAAAAAAGGTAAAAACGACAACCACTCGAACTCCGGCTTCTCCCATGAAGGGCAGGAACTCCGCGATTTCCTCAGCGGCTTGGAGAACACCTACGTGATCACCGGCGACCGTCACTGGCAGTATTGCTCCGAGGATCCGGAGACCGGACTGGTCGAAATGGGCTGCGGCCCGATCAACGACCAGCACGGCTACGGTGGCAACCCCGGCTACAACCCGGAATGGCACCGCTTCTTCAGCGGCAAGGGCGGCTTCCTCGGAATCACGGTGGAAGGTGGGGAGGCCCGGGCCGAGTGGTTCGGGAGCGATCCGGATTTCCCCAAAAGTCCGGTGCCGGTCGTGCGCCACCGGGAACGATTTTAGAAGCGCCGCTCGCGCGAAATGAGCCAGGCAAATGTCATCGCTTTTTCACTCGCTCCTTGGAATGCCTTGATGAGATCCCTCACCCCGGCGGTTAGCGCCGCCACAAAATAAAGGGGCAGACAAGAATGGCCCGTGATTAAGCACTCTTTTTGTATTTGTTGCGGTGGGTGATTTCTTGAAATTCGCTTCGGCGCATCGACACCATTTATTGGTTCGCAGACTTGGCAGACTTCGAAGACGACGTCCGAGCTCCCGCCGCAGCCAGAGCGCGTCGCAGTTCCAGAACGTATGGATTATGAGCCTCATCCCGTTCGTAGAGCAGCATCTCGACCTGCAGTGCCTGCGCGGCTCCGCTTTCCGCTTTTTTCAAAATCCGCCTGCGCTTGCAGATGTCCCTTCTCCTCCATGATCAACAAAGCCCGGTCAACCGTCCTAGCGTTAACTCCCAACTCGTCCGCCAGTCGCTTGCGCCCGGGCATCAGCCCCGTCCAGCGCTCCTCATCAATTCCTTCAATTAGGTGCGCGGCGACTTGTTCTGTGATGGAGGCAGTTTTGAATATGACGGAAACTATACCTAAAATGCACCAGTATTCACAACAAAAAACTTCGTGATGCCCAGACCATCTGATTTTCTGGTCAGGTCAAATTCTTGTCCCGACGGGCGGCGGCGCGGCACAAAGACATCGAAAAAGGCGATGACCTCACCAGAGATCATCGCCGTGAATTGATTCGAGGCGAAAACTTTAGCTGCGTCGGCGGCGCAGAATCAGTCCAAGTCCAGCAAGACCCAGCAGTGCGGCTGAGCTTGGCTCGGGCACCGCTTCGAAACCCGCTGAGACAATTTGCCTGGCTGTTGTTCCCGTATTGTTGATAGGCGCAAGGTAATCGCCTGCCGCTGTGGTCAGCTGATACTGCGACAAGGCACGAAATGAGCCGGATGACTGATTATACAGTGTTAGATAATCATCGCCTTCGTCGCCCGCCAATGTCTGGTTGTTACGGGCCGCTTCGTGCACGAAAAAGCCTTCGCTGGTTGTCATCGTCACCGTGGCACTAGACAAGTCATATTGGCCTGGACCTCCAGTATGCTGAACTCCGGTTTTAAGACCATCCACGGCGTAGAGGCCGAAACTATAATTTGTTGGCGTTGTGCCAGCTGAATCTAACTCGATTCGGAGTGCCCCGTCACTAATGACGTTGTCGAGATAGAAGATCCCGGTGGTGACTATATTGTTCCCACCAGTTGCTTGTATAGCCTGTGATAGTGAGGCGCCGTTGTAAGTGACATTGGTGACTGGGATACCACCACCGTACCCGCTGTAGACCATCACCAATTTACCGTGTCCTGCTGCGGAGAAATCACCCGTGCTGATACTGATCTCGTAGCCGAAAGGTCCGGTTCCGCCATCAAGCTGCGTGGGAGCGCTGTCGATTGAGGCACCAGGTGCGTAAAAATCCTGCAGGACCACAGCGCCATGAGCACCGGATACCAGCGATAAAGCTGCAATAAGGATGGTAGTTTTTTTCAGTTTCATAAGATTCGATTGATTGAGGTGGATGTTGGAATTTGTCTTTTGGTTGCCCTGTCGCGTGAAGTTGACTGTTTATCAGAAGGAGTATCAAATTTTTTTTAGATTCCAACTAGTGCTCTTTTGGTGTAGTTTATCAACTTTTGTGGAAGTGCTTATTTATGGCGCTAGCGGTCGTGGATTTCAGAAAGAGGAGGGGGTTTCGAAGTAGTAACCGGCATCCTGCCGCTTATAGAGGGCAAAGAGCTGGAAGCTCGCTTCTACCCTTGATGGGGGTCAGTCCTTTGATGGGGGTCAGTTGATGGGGGTCAGTTGATGGGGGTCAGTCCTTTGATGGGGGTCAGTCCTTTGATGGGGGTCAGTCCTTGAACTTAAGCGTTGGATTTAGGTGCCAGGCGACAAAAAACAAATTTCACTGATTTTACCTCGTCAAATATCGCTCGGCACCACCCCTACCACGAGCACAGATCTCGTCAGTCGCTTACGTGGGATGTTCCAACAAAGCGAGCTCATTTCTTTGGCAGTAACCAGAAAGCCGTTTTGACGCCAATAGCTTCCATTCTCCGCTGCCTTCGCAATGTCGGGTTCAGTCACGTTCACTAGTGTCCAGCTAAGAGAGCAAAGGGCTTACCAAAGGCACTGAAAGCAAGCTGGTTACGAATAAACGTTGATGTGACGCATTTGAGCCCAATTCGCAAAATCCCCCTGCCGCGCCGAATCTTGCGGCATGAATGAAG
>JAGXGH010000142.1 GCA_024636835.1 Verrucomicrobiales bacterium
GACAACTATAACTCATGGGATAAGGGCATCGTCATCGATTACGAATCGCAACTGCTCGTCCTTCACGATGGAGGAACCATCGAAGCCAACGGACACACCATCACCTTCCGCGACTGCGATAGTCTTACAATCCTCCTTGCCGCCGACACCAATTTCCTCAACCAACGAGACCAGGGGTGGACCGGCGAGCACCCGGGCGAGAGTATCACGGCCGCGCTCGATGCCGCCGCGAAAAAGCCCTACAGTGAACTGCTCGCAGAACACCTCGCCGATCACCAGTCACGCTTCCAACGAGTCACTCTCGACGTTGGCTCCTCTCCCGAGGAAGTGATCGAACTTCCCACCGACCAACGCATGAAGCGCTATCGCGGATCGGCGCCCGGACCATCGGGTAAAATGATCTACGAAGCCAACGCCACCGGTACCACCGGCAAACCCGATCCCGACCTCGAAGAACTCATGTTCCAATACGCCCGTTACCTGATGCTCAGCTGTTCCAGAACGGGAGCGATGCCATCCAACCTTCAAGGGCTGTGGAACGAGAGCAACACCCCACCCTGGCGCTGCGACTACCATTCGGATGTGAACACGCAGATGAATTATTGGTTCGTCGACCAAGCCAACCTTTCCGAATGTTTCAGCCCGCTTGCCGATTGGTTCTACTCGATTCGCGAAGTTCGCCGCGAAGCGACCATCAAACACTTTAAAACCCGCGGCATCGCCATGCAGGTCGAGAATGGTCTTTTCGGGGGCAGCACGGCAGGGTGGTCGTCGGGCGACGCCTCATGGCTCGCAAACAACCTCTGGGATCACTACCGCTACACCCTGGATAAAGAATACCTGGAAACCCGAGCCTACCCGATCATGAAAGATCTTTTCATGTTCTGGGAAGACCACCTCAAGGAAATCCCGTCCCCCGAGGGACAGGGCACGATCCTCATCGCTCCCAACGGCCGCTCACCCGAACACGGCCCGCGGGAAGACGGCGTCAGTTTTGATCAACAACTCGCCTGGGATCTTCTCTCGAACTTCGCCCGCGCCTCGGCCATTCTCGGCGTCGATGAACAGGCACGTAGCAAAGCCATCGCGATGCGCGACCAACTCTATGGACCCCAGATCGGCAAGTGGGGGCAACTCCAGGAATGGATGGTCGACCGCGACGACCCAAACAACAAACATCGCCACCTCTCTCACTTGATCGCGGTCCATCCGGGACGGCAAATCTCACCCCTCAACACACCCGAGCTTGCACAAGCCGCACGCGTTTCCATGAACGCGCGTGGTGATGGTGCCACCGGATGGAGCAAGGCTTGGAAGATCAACATTTGGGCACGTCTGCACGATGGCGATCGTGCTTACAAATTGCTCTCTGAAATGCTCAGCGGTAACGTCTACGACAACCTTTTCGATGCCCACCCACCCTTCCAGATCGACGGCAATTTCGGATACGCGTCCGGTGTATGTGAAATGCTCGTCCAGTCCCACATGGATCAAATCCATCTCTTGCCCGCATTGCCGGAAGCTTGGGCGGATGGACAAATCACCGGCATCAAGGCCAGGGGTGCATTTGTCATCGATATGCAATGGCAGGACGGAAAACTAAGCCATGCCGTCATCCACTCTGACAAAGGTGCTGTTTGCAATCTCCGATCCGAAATACCAGTGACGGTAATGCAAGACGGAGAAACCGTGGAGGTAAAAGAGCTTGAGAATGGCGTCGTTTCCTTCCCAACGCAGTCGGGCAAGCAATACCAAATCACACCACGATAGCAAACGACCCAAGCACCGCTTGGGCTTGGCCTATTTATTGAGCTTGATCATCGCCTCAGCGTAGCGCTTCCCAAGCTCTTTCATGCTCGCGGTGTTGAAGTGCCATCTGTCCTGCCCCTTGAGCCCATCGGAGCTCACAAATGCGGTGTTTTTGACCTTACCGGGGAGCTGTGCGATCTGCTCGTTAATCTTCGGAACGTTGATCACCTGACCGGCAATAAAGGGAAGATCCGGCGTATCCAGGTCGGCTCTCAAATCCTCAACGAGCGATTGCAGCTTCTCCAGATATCCCTCGGGATTGCCCTGATTGCTCTCGCCCTGATGCCATAGAATGCCTTTCAAGACTCCTGCTTCCTGCGCTGCCTTTGCACGACGGAGCGCCTCTTTGTAGAATTTCGTGCCCTTGCCCCATTGCTCGATTTTCGTTCCACCCTTGGCGTTGACCACCAGACCGATGGAGACTCCAGGCTGTTTTTCCAGGAGCACCTTAGCGAAGGTGTAACCGGGATTCATCTTTTGCATGTTCATGCCCTTGCGAATCGTCGAGTAACGATTGAACGGGTTGGTTGCCACTTCCCAGGAATCTTTATCATTCAACAAATAGCAGTTTTCCAGGGGGCCCGCGTCCTCTTGCGGAATAGCTGCACGCCCCGCCATATTTGACTGACCAATAAGCAGGTAAACGTGCAGTTTTTCTTTAGGCCCTGCGTAACCAGACTCGGCTAAAGCATGGCTAGCGGAGAGCAGTGCGCATGACAGGATGGCTAAAAGCATTTTTGTAACCCTCATATTAATGACGATGCAGATACATCATAGGAGTGTCAACACGCCTACTAGCTTTATTCCACGAGACATTTCTGACGAATGCACGAGCATTTTAGTGCTCAGATTTTAAACAATTACAACTCACGTATTGCGCGACGGAAAGTTTGCAAGCAAGTGGAATATTCACTATAGTTGAGGCCTATAGTATCTCTTTTGGGATTCGCTTCTCGCATCGTGAACGCGATCAATTATTGACTTTCTTGACCCGAAGCTATTGATAACATTCTTCTATCGAATTTCTTCCATGAAAATAACGCGCTTCATGAAGCCCCTCCCCATAATGGCCGCGGTTTTTTTTCTGTTGTTAGGGGGTATCTCCTCCGTTCGCGCCGGTGACTTTGGGTGGTCTTTGCCAATCAATGGAGTTCAACTGCTGTCTGACGGCACTACTCCCATTCCGGAAGGCACGGTATTCCATCTTGGAGTGTTCGCTGGAACTTTCGTACCCAACGTGGGCAATCAGGCCGATTGGGCGACCAACTGGAGATCTGCAGAATTTCAATATTACAACGCCGCTAATTCCGCTGTTTCCGGATTATACGCCGTCGAGACTAACGCACCTCCGTTCAACGCGGGAAAGCAGATGTATGTGTGGGGCCACCATCAAAAAGCGGACGGTAGCAGCGAGCAATGGCTGGGCACCGCCGTGGGCTGGCAAGTACCTTCTGACGACGGAACGCAATTACCAGTGAATGTCGATATCGACGATGCATCTACCTTGCTGCTTGGTAGTGCTGATTCAGCAGCGGGCACTATCCAAATGGCTGCTGTGCCCGAGGGTGATGGGATCCCGCTTATTTATGGGGAAACATGGCGCAATCAATATTTCACTGACACGGAAATAGCCGACCCTCTGATAGGCGCATGGCAGGCAGACCCAGACGCCGACGGCATTAACAACGAATTAGAGTTTGCCATGGGAACCAACCCCCTAGTTGCACAAACGCTGGGTTCCATGAGGATAGAGCCAGATGTGGGTGGACAACTTCTAAGCTTCCCTGGCTCAGCCTCCGCTGCGGTAAGCATCGGCATGGAGGAATCCTCAACTCTACAAAATCCATGGCAAGCACTCGCCACTCCTACTTTTAACCCCGGGAATTCACGCTGGGAACTTTTGGTCCCTGGGAGCGGTGATAAAAACTTTTTCCGAACCACTGTGACGCCCCTCACCAGTCCGTGATCCCCTGAGGGAAATAGTCATAAGAATTCACGCTTTCCAAAGGTGTAATACCAAATCTTGGTATTGATCTGACGCGTCGCGTAGAACCGCTGCGCGGCACGCGATTGACAAGTGGAACTTTAGTTGATTGATCGTGAACGACTTGTGCGCGGCGAATAGTCATGTTTTTATTCGTAAGCGGTCTAAGCTTCCCATACCACCGCACATCATAAAGCGAGTCTCAGGAAATTTCACGCCGCTCCAAATCACGAACACTTGAAAGCGGCCCTCTTGGAACCGCAACACACTTGAGCCCCCCGCGCGCTCAATTACTGCGGCGGCGGCGCATAAGTAGCAGCATTCCTAGTCCGCTAAGGACGGCTACTGAGGGCTCTGGTATAGCCGATGTAGCAGCCCATGTTGCAGTTTGATTTTCAAAGAGACCATTCAAGTCTGCGTATGGTGCTACCTGACTGTCTGCCATGGGAATTGAGATAATCCCACCTCCCTGCATCACTCCACCATTGGCAGGTGCTGGACTTGCCGCGGTATTGGTGCCACCCCAATCCGCATCGAGATACATGTTGCGGTCAACCCGCCCCCAAATCAATTGAAATGTGTCGTCATCTGCTGCATTCAACGGGTCATTGGCAATGTTAAAGCTGACTGTGGTGCCTGGAACAGATGGGAACGTTAGTCCTGCCGTATACAACAGAGCTTCACCGTCGGGTGTTCCCATGAGATCCCCCCACACCGCTGTATCAGCTGTTCCTCCATTGTGGACGAAGGTATACATTAGCTTGCCATATACAGATGCATCTGGATCATCAACTACCTCGTTGGCCGCATAAAAAGTGCCGTAATTAAAAAAGGATCCGACGTCTACTGAGTTCCATTTGTCCGCCCATGTCGCATAGTTAATTGCGGTTGGAGTGTAGCCATCGTCGAACCAACCCAACTCCCACACTAGGGTATTGATATCCTGGTTTCCTTTTGAATCGAAAGAGAGCGGGTTAACACTCGTACTGCCGCCCCATGCAACGGTTTGCCCATAAGAATTGCCGGCCATCAAAAATAGGCAAACTATTCCGCAGGTGCATATTTTTTTATAACCACTCTCCATTATCTTAAATGCTTTGAATATACTCTTTTGCATGGCACGTTACTAGATATATTTGTGGTGTAAAGGGCCTTTTAGGGCTGAACCCAAGGGGCTAGAATCCAAGGTAAGGGGTGGGTCCAGCTTAGATTATCCTTGCGCACAAGGACAAAGTTGGAGCGGCAGTCTTTGAACAGCAAGGCGTTGGTGGTATTCTGTGTCAAATTCCCCTGCGTGTGCCAACTTGTGGGTAAAAGGAGGAAGTTCGTTGTCCAGCCTTGGGTATTTGGCGTGGTGTCTCCCAACCAGTTTTGAATCTGAGTGGCGGCGTTCGGCGAGGAGAACCTCACAAATCCGTTAGCCTCGGTCATATTAAGCGACGCAGGAGATGCGGCGAACGGATATCCAAGATCCATGAAGTTGAGTCCTCTGGCTCCCAACTTCAACGGACGGCGGAAGTCGTTGTAGCGAAGATCGCCGACAGTTAAGAGTTCGTTGGTATCACCAAGGTTGGTATGCACTATCATCATCCCAATGCCTGGCGCGATGACCTGCGAATTACGACTGTCAAATCCGTCTCCCTGTTTGACCCATATATTGCTACTCAGGTTGTAGTAGATGTCGTAGCCCACTCCGTTATGGAATAAGACCTGATCCGCGCTGTTCGGCGAGTCCCCCATGTTCCACTCGCCGTTCGCATACACGCTTCCGAGGGTTTCGTGCTTTCTCACCACGAAGTGACTTCCCGCCAAATTGTTAGGCAGGGCATTGGTCGTATTGTTGGCGTTGGTGAGATCGAGGACGAATCTCCCTTCCTCACCCGAAACGACCTCGAAACGGTGCCCTTCGGACGGACCATCGGTCACCTCAAGGAAGTAAGCACTGCCTGGAGTCAGATAGGTGCTGAGGTCCAAGCCCTTACTTGAACTAGCTGTGAAGATCGCAGATAGCGTAGCATCGTCAATAATTCCTGTGAACACTGGCATCGAGCTGAAGTTCAAGCCGTATGTCTGATACTTGCCGACAAGGTTTTGACGGCACCAGCCTTGGACCAGCGTCCAGCTTCCTGCCGGGTTACATGGAGTTTCCACCTTAAGACGTGCGAAGCCTCTGTCGCGGGTGACTGCTGGGTTGCCGTCGATGTCATGGACATTGCTCCACTTCAAGGTCTCGGTGTTGTCTCCGTTGTCGGTAATCACCGGCAGCGCAGACACTGCAGTCCATTTTAATTCGTCCCGTGGGTCATCGCTCACATAGAGCGTGTAGATCACGTCGTAGCGGCCTCTTGGACGGACGATAGAGATGTCCACTTCACCCGGATCACCGCCGGGAACACCAACGGTGCCATTTTTCTCGATGGTCATACCGGCGCGGCGGGTCGTGCCAGCCACGAGATGATCACCAAGTTCAGGATCTCCACCGAAGGCGTATTCCTGATCAATTGGGAAGACGTCGCCGTCGATATCGCTGGCAGCATTAAGGTTCCAGGCGACACAGCCCGCAACTGGGAACCAGCCGTATTCATCATCCCTAGGATCAAGCACGTCGGCGATGCCGTCGCAGTCGTCAGGGCTGGACACATTGTCGATCATGCCGTTCAGATCGACGTCGAGATAGCCCCAGCCGTTGTTCACGATGTCAAACACGCCGTCACCATCGCTGTCGACATCGATATAGTCGGGCAGTGAATCGGCGTCGTTGTTCACCGGCAATGCTCCGGCTCCTGGAACGATACCGTCCACATTGACGGTTCCATCCGCGATGCCATCCGGGATGATACCGATAAGCGGCACATTGACCGGAATGTCACTCAGAGCCAAGTTCCCGGATTCCAACACATCACTGATACTGTCGTTGTCCGAGTCGAGGTCGAGGTAATCGGGGCGATCATCGAGGTCGCTGTTAGTCGGGGTGTAGTTGATCACACCACTGTCAGGAGCGGTTTCGACAATATCGGCCAAGCCGTTGCTGCCCTGGGTGGAGTCGATGCGTCCGTCCATGTCGGCATCAAGAGCTCCGTTGCCAGCTTCAACAACATCGAAGATGCCATCACCATCACTATCCAGGTCGAGATAGTCCGGCACGCCGTCACCATCGGTGTCGCCGCCGCGCGATGGGCAAACATTGTCGTTTTCAACAGTGTCGGGGATGCCGTCATCGTCGGTGTCTAGATCAAGAGAGTAGCCGTCATTTCCGGCAAAAGTGTTGGCGTCCACCACGGCTGTTACCGATGTTGGATCATCGCCTTCGGTCTGGGTGTATCCGCTCGGGTATTCTGGATCGGTTTCATCGACGTCGGCGCTCGTGCTACCCGGTGCCACGATGGCGCTCCAGTTTCCGCTTGAGTCGGTTGTGACGGTCTGGACGTTGCCGTTGGAATCAGTGATGGTCACGTCCACGCCCGCTAGGTTCGGATCTGATCCGTCTTGAGTGCCGTTACCATCGATGTCGATATAGAGGTGGCCGTTCACCGTCCCTGATCGCTCTTCGACAAAGTCTTGGTCGACGGTGGTTGATCCGGCCGTGGTGGCGATCAAGGTAACGTCACCGATGATGTTTAAGTCGCCTCCGTCCACGTCGCTAACGCTGACGTAGCTGGATGGCTGGGTCTCGACTACTTGATAGTTGCCCGCAGGCAGGTTGGTGAAGCTGTAGCTACCGTCCGCGGCGGTCACAGTGGTCGTCGGTTGGATGCCCCCGGTGTTCGGATCGCTGTCGACGTCATTGCCGCTGCCGTCCTTGAGGGTGAGGGTCACGCCTGCAAGTGGATCGTCACCGGTGTTGTTGTTATCGGTATCAACCAACACGAATCCGCTGATTGCAGAAGGTTGTTCTTCGATGAAGTCGGCGATCTCGGTGGAACCCGGAGTGACGGTTACAGCCACTAGGCTATCGGTGCCGCCATCAGTATCGGTGACGTCAAGGTAACCGGATGGTTGCGTTTCCACGACTTGGTAGTCACCCGCTGGCAGGTTGGTGAAGCTGTAGCTACCGTCCGCGGCGGTTACGGTGGTCGTCGGCTGGATGCCAGCGTTGTTCGGATCGCTGTCGACATCGTTACCGCTGCCGTCCTTAAGGGTGATCGTCACGCCGCTGATTGCGTTGTCGCCTATATCATCGTTGTTGGTGTCGGCGAGCACGGTGCCGGTGATGGTGCCGGATTGTTCTTCGACGAAGTTTTGGTCAGCGGTGGTGGCTCCGGCGGTGGCAGTGATCAAGGTCACGTCGCCAATGATGTCGAGGTTGCCGCCATCCACGTCCGATACGCTGACGTAGCCGGATGGTTGAATTTCCACAACTTGGTAGTCACCTGCTGGAACATTGGTGAAGCTGTAGCTGCCGTCGGCGGCAGTGACAGTGGTCGTCGGTTGGACTCCCGTGGTGCCGGGATCGCTATCGATGTCGTTGCCTGACGCGTCCTTGAGGGTGAGGGTCACGCCTTCAATCGGGCTATCACCGGTGTCGTTGTTGTCGGTATCCGCGAGCACGAAGCCGCTGATCACTGCAGGTTGTTCTTCAACGAAGTCCTGGTTAGCGGTAGTCGCACCGCCGACGGCGGTGATCAGAGTCACATCGCCGATGATGTCGAGGTCACCGCCATCCACGTCACTGACGCTGATGTAGCCGGATGGTTGGACTTCGACAACTTGATAGTTGCCCGCAGGCAGGTTGGTGAAGCTGTAGCTGCCGTCCGCCGCGGTTAAGGTCGTGGTCGGCTGGACTCCGGAGGTGATAGGATCGCTGTCGATGTCGTTACCCAAGCTGTCTTTGAGGGTGAGGACCACCCCCTCCAAAGGCTCGTCACCGGTGTCATTGTTATCGATATCGGCGCGTACGAATCCACTGATTGTGGCCGTCTGCTCTTCGATGAAGTCAGCAATTGCGACAGAACCCGAAATGACAGTTACGAGCACGAGGCTGTCGGTGCCGCCGTCGGTATCGGTGACATCCAGGTAACCGGATGGCTGGGTCTCGACGACTTGATAGTTGCCAAGCGGCAGGTCGGTGAAGCTGTAGCTGCCGTCTGCTGCGGTAACGGTAGTCGTTGGCTGGATGCCGGCGATGTTCGGATCGCTGTCGATGTCATTGCCGGAGCCATCCTTGAGGGTGATGGTCACACCCACGATCGGGGTGTCGCCGGTATCGTTGTTATCAATGTCGACCAGCACGGAACCGGCGATGGCACCCAGGTAACCATCATCGAGGAAATCTAGATTCGTCACATTGCTATTGGTGATCGTCACAGCAATCTGATTATCAGTGAGATTCCCCTGAGCGTCCCATTCGCTTATCGCTGTGCCGGGATCGGTTTCCTCAACAACGTATCTACCAGCAGGCAGCCCGGTAAATGAATAGGCTCCGGACCCGTTGGTGCTTGTGGTGTTGAGAAGTGTGTCGCCCGCGTTGACGAGACCATTTTGATCGCGGTCGAGGTAGAGCTTCACCGTAACGCCTGCAATCGGCTTATCATCGGCACCAATCACATTGTCATTGGTAATGTCATTATCGTCGTAAACTGTGCCACTGAGTGCATAGACCGGCGGCAGAGTATCAAGGAAATCACGACCTGTGATATCAACGCCTACAAGAGTGACCGCGATACGGTCGGGATTGCCACCGTCGACATCTGCCGTGCTGATGCTGCCCGACGGATTGATTTCCACTACGACATAGTTGCCTGAGGGAACATCGGTGAAGATGTAGTTACCGGATGCATCGGTATATGTCTCACCAACCTGTACGCCGTCCGAAGGATCGCCGTCGCCATTGGGATCCGTCCAAAGCTGGATTTTAACCACTGCGGCACCGGAATCGGTATCGCTCAAGTTACCATCGCCGTCCGCGTCGTAGCGGACTTGACCGGAGATATCAGCCAACGCAGGCTCATAGCCGAAATCGGCACTGAGGTGCTGGATACCCGACGCCAACGAGACCGTGGAAGTGTTGGGGGTAACGATACCGTCTTCGTCATAACTCGGGGTGAATCCGGCCGGTGGCGTCACCGTCACCGTATAGTTGTCTGCACCAAGTCCGCGGAAGCGATAGTAACCAATTGGGTCGATAACACCGTCGCCGTCCACATCGATAGTGCCGTCGCTGGTGATCTGGGTACCGATCAGAGAGTTGCTGCCATTACGAAGTTCGACTGTGACGCCGCCGATCCCTTCTTCTCCGGAATCGAGCAAGCTGTCGCCGTTGGCATCATTCCAGACAAGATCACCAATGGATCCACCAACCGGTTTTTCGAGCAAGTGGTCTTCCACCTCGCCATCAGTGGTCACGCCCGTGTAGCTGAAGAGCGGGAAAGCGGGCTCGGTTGTAAAGATACGGAAGCGGGATAACCAACTTTCGGATGCGGCGCTTATGGTGCCATTAGGAATATCAAAGGCGATTACCGATGAACCGGTGCTAACGGCTTGACTGATGATGAATTCACCCGGATCGAGAAAATCACCATCGTGATTCCAGTCGACCCAGCCGACCAACCAACCGTCACCGGTAACATCGACCTGTACCGAGCCGCCGGCGACACCATCGATCCAGAGTGCGGGAGCAACAGTGCTCACACCATCTTCGTCATCGCTGCCGAAGATATCATCACCGTTGGCGAGGGATGTGCCGATGCCATTGATGTCGGTATCAGGAGCGCTGCCCAAATAAACCGTTGAGCCACCGTCGGGAATGATATGACGGGCACCGTCCTGCGCCAGGGTGGTGGCTGCGTAACTCAGCGGTAGATCGCCGAAGTCGTAATCCACTCCTGAGATGAAGGCGAAATCGACATCACTCACAAACGCATCCGCGATCGTGACAGTTTGAATGACGGTTGTGCCGCTTGAGGAATTCACCACACTGACCGCAGTATTATTCGCCGCCGTGGTGGTAAGTATAGCGGTGTCGAGCGGTGGATCCGTGGTGCCGATGATGACGTTGTATTCGCCGTTCGGAAGACCTGAGAAGGAATAATTGCCAGCCGCATCGGTCGTGGTGGTGCCGAGGAAAGTGCTTCCCTGATAGAGATAGACCAAAATGCCTTCCAGTTCGGTCTCATCGAGAGGCCCGGCATCCAAGTCCGTTCCGTCGTCGAAGAAGTCGTCGATGTCATCGGCCGTTCCCTCGACACGGGTGTCATTGGTCACCACCGTGCCAGCGATGCCGTAATCGCCATCGATACTGTAGCCGAAATCGATACCGAGGTTTCCTTGTGCGAGCCCGGAGGGAGTCGTCACCACACCGCCGGAGACGACGAGGGAGGTCGTGTTCGCCGTGCCGGTGCCGTCGGTATCATAGGTCTGAGCCCGGTTTTCCAGTGGAGCGGAGGCATTGAAGTTGGAGGAAAGCACCGTCACCGTCCAGTTGCCGTCGGCCACAGCAGTAGACCAGTAGCCGTCGGGATCGGTGAACACCGAGTAGGTGCTGGCACCGCTGATTTGGATTTCCACGTTGGCGATGCCGGGTTCACCTGGGTCTTGCACACCGTCCTGGTTCAGATCGAGCCAGACAAAGTCGCCGATCGCTCCGGGCGGCTGGTAGCCGAAGTCGGCTCCCGTGTAGACCGAGCCGGAAAACAGGATGATCCGGGTATCCGCATGGTCGCCATTGTTATTAGGGTCAAGGTCGGTGTTGTTGACGGGGATGCCGTCGAGATCCGGATCCGCGGTTTGCGTCACTCCGGCGGGCAGCGTGCTGGTGCGCACCTTGACGATGTAGGTGTTGGGTGCGAGACCTGTGAACTCGTAGAAACCAACCACGCCACCCGAGGTTGCCGTGGTGGTGGTGGCGATGAACGGGCCATCCGCAACACCGTCCTGATCCACATCGAGATAGAGCTCCATGACCACGCCGTTGATGCCGGGTTCGTTGTAATCGAGGTTGCCGTTGCCGTTGAGATCGTAGAACACGATGTCACCGATGCTGGCGGAGCCTGTGAAACCGAAGTCGATCGTCTGATCGCTTTCACCAGGGGACAGGGCGATCAGCGGGCTGGAGGTGGCGCCAGCTTGGGCTGACTGGATGCCGTTGTCGTCGTTATCGGTCTGGTTGTCACTATTGACAGTGGTCGAGCTGGACAATTGTAAGGAAGCCAGTGCCTGCCCGGACCCGAAGTTCGAGGCGGGGATGTAAACCGTGTAAGATCCCACCGGGAGGCCGGTGAAGGAATAGAAACCCCCGCCACTGGTGGTGGTCGAGAAGTAAGGGGTGCTCACGCCGGGCGTTTGGTTCGAGCGGAACAACTGCACGGTCACGCCGTCGATACCGGCCTCACCCGCATCCCTGATGCCGTCGTTGTCTGTATCACGCCATACGAGATTGCCGATGCTGGTTGTGCCGATAGGCTGGTAGCCGAAGTCCACGGTGTCTAAGCTGACGGTCAGATTGACCGTGGCGTGGTTGTCGAGCAAGCCGTCGTAATCCTGGGTCTCGATGTAAGAGATGGGGAAGTCGGGATCCCCTTCATCCACCTCCACGATGTAGTTTCCTGCCGCAAGCCCGGTGAACTCGTAAAAGCCATCGGCATCGGTGGTGGTGGTGGCCATCAAGGCGTCTACGGTATTGATTACCCCGTCGCCATTTTCATCTTGATGGAGGTGGACGGTGACGTTGGGAATGCCGCCTTCACCCGCGTCCTGTATGGCGTTGCCGTTCCAGTCGTAATACAGCGTGTCGCCGATGCTCAGGGAGCCGGTAGGCCGGTAAGCGAAATCCCGGTCAAGGTAGGCGTTGCCCAGAACCACGTTGACGGTGGTGGCGCTGTTAAGGGTGCCGTCCGGATCGAGTGTCTGCGTGTGGCTGGCCGGCGGCGCGGTGACGGTAACGAAGCTCTCTCCGACTCCGGTAAGGTTCGTGAAAGTATAGTTGCCGTTCGCGTCGGTCGTAGTCGTCCGGCTGTTGGTACCCGTGAGAGTGACCGTGTATCCAACCAGCGGTTCGTCACCGGGATCTTGAATGCCGTCGCCATCCCAATCGCGGAACAGGGTTCCGGCGATGACACTGGCAACATTGGTATCGAAACCGAAGTCCTGGAGGAAGTTGGTGTCATTGGTGAGGTCGAAATCAGTGTTGTTCAGGGTCACCGAATTACCCGCCACAAAGGTGTTGGAAGTGACGGTGGTCGCCACGGTGCCACGCTGTGTCGAGGTGACCGGATTGGCCGTCCATGGCAACGTGTAAAGATCCGTCCCCGTCTGCGTGGTGATGCGCACCTCGTAGGTTCCGTCCGCCAGACCGGCGAACTCATAATAGCCGTTGGCATCCGTGATCTGGCTACGGCCGATATACACCCCGCTCTGGAACAACCGAACGATGACGCCTTGTAGCGGGATGTCGGTGCCGACATTGTAGGTGTTGTTGGCGTTGATATCCCAATACACGAAATCCCCGATCCGGCCAGTCGGGTTGATGGTGACATTCACCGTACCGTCGTCATGGCCGGCCGGCAGTCCGGACTGGAACAAGGGCACATCCCCCATGCTGAGACCTTGGGTGGTGACGTAGTTGTTGGCCACCATCGGGTCGCGGCGGAAATCCGCATTGGTATCCGTCGGACTCAGTGCTCGGAAGGTTACCGTGATGGACTTGCGGACACCGGCATTCACCGGGCCGAGATTGAACCATTCCAGCGTGCCCGCAGGGGTGGTCACATCCGGCAACAGGGAGGCGCTGACGAACTGCAGCTTTGCAGGGTCATAGGTGTCCTTGAGCGGCCAGACTGCAATCGTGTTGGGGCCGGCTGAACCCGTGAAGGGTGTGTTGCTCGTGGTAATCCGGAAGCCGATGCTGTCCACGTTGTAGTCACCCGTGTCGCCTTGATTTGTCGCGTTTGAAGCAAGCGCCGCGCTGAGCGAATTGATTTCCGCAGCGGTCCAGCCGGGGGTCACACCAGCGGCGGCGGTGACATCGATCACCAGATCCTGGGAAACACCAACCAAGGCGTTCATCTGGGCGGTGGTACGGGTTTGGAAAAGGGCAATGGCACGGTCAGAATGGCCGATTTGGATATCCAATTGGTCATTGGATAGCGGCGTGCTCTGATATCCGCGCACGATCAATTCCACCTTGGTGATAGCCGAGCCACCGGGGAGAGCAAAGGTAGGGCTGACACCGGTGGACACCAGACGATCCGAGTTGGCGTTCCAGTCGATAAAGACGAATTGGTTGTTTGGCGCTCCTGCCGCACTACCTTCGTTTGCCTTGTCGGCGGCGTTGGTTTTATCGAAAACCGTCGAATTGGCATACACGTTGTACACGTTCGGCACCGGCAGCGTCAGCGTGGACATGTGGTTGTCCAGATGGATGTCGTAGGTGATCAGGTCACCTTCGTTGTAAACGGTGGGGGAAACGGTTTTGGTCACCTCGAGTCCTTGGATGAAAGGCCAGTCGGCGGTGAGGAAGTTGACCGCGCTCGGGTTGGTACCGGCGGCATCCAGATTTACCGCGTAGCGGTCGCTGACACCGGCCTTGAGGGTGTATGCCGTGGGCAGCTGAGGATCGGTGGCGTTGACTACAGCAATGTAGCGGCCATCCGGCAAGTTGGAGAAAAGGTAGGCCCCATTGGCCCCTGTGCTGGTAGTAGCGTAGAGAGGTTCGCCGGAGTCGAGAACCTGATTGTTGTTTGTATCAACATAAAGGGAAACATCGACACCGACGATGCCGACTGCGCTGGCCAGGCCGTCGTCCTGCAAGCCGTTGCGGTTCAAATCGCGCCAGACGAAGTCACCGATGCTGTTGTTGCCGGTGATCGTGGTCGGCCAGTCGTCGCGGTCGATCTCGGTCTCGGTTCCGAGCTTGAGGATGGCGGTGTTGGTGAAGGAGGATCCGACGAAGCCCGAGGGGACGGTGGCGGAGAACACCACGGTGGCCGTGTCGTCCGGATCAAGCGGGCGATCCAGTACCCAGCGCAGGCGGTTGACCGTCGTGGCGGGAACAGGTTCGGTGGTGGTCCAGGTGCTGCCATTGTCCGTGGAATAATGAACGGTGAACACTCCGCCCGCCGGGTTCGTAACATTGGAAGCCGTTGCAGCCGAGCCGGAGACATATTGCAGGCCGGCCGGGATGGGATCCTCGATCACCACCGGCACCCCAAGATCAGGCCAGCCGAACTGGACATCACCCGTGTTCGTGGCTACAATGGAATAGTCCGCGACCTGCCCTTTCTGGCGTGTGGCAGGCCCTGTTTTCTCGATATCCGCAGTGGGGTTTTCGGTGGCCACGGAGCCGGTGACAGTGCCGTAGTCGGCGTTGAATTTCTCGTTGTCATATCCGGAAGCCACTTCCTGGTAGGGGGTGAGGTTGCTGGGATAGGAAGCGTTCAGGGGAAGGAACTCGTAGTAAACCAAGCCCACCGCTCCGGTGTTGTCGGCCAGCATGTTTTCGAAATAGAGGCGGTCCTCAAAGGGGATGAGCTGTTCGGTGCCGTCGTTGAGTTTGACGATCACCAGACCGTAGCACTTCACCATGCGCGCGGCGAGGGGGCTGTATTGCGACGGATCCCCCACGGGCTGGAGCCATGCGTTGCGATCCGGGATGCCGTCTCCGTTGTTGTCGAAGCCCGCGCCGATGTTGCCGAGGTCATACCAGATCCCTTCGGTGATTTTCGCGCCCGGGATGCGCGGTTCGTTTTCCGTGGGACGCCAGCCGAGGGAGGCTTCAATGACATCAAGATACTGGTCTGGCACCTTGTTGTCGCCGTTCGGCCAGATCTTGTTGGCCATGGCGGAAATCTCATTCCGCATGGTTACCCGGGTCGTTTTGTTCACCCGACGGGTGGAAGCCCCCTCGGTGGCATAGGCCCAGATGTCATAGTTGAGCCACAGATCGTCGGTAACAACCGGTGCGGAGCCGGTCACACTGTTGCCCGAACCATCCTTCAAGGGATAGGTGACAAAGAAATACTGGACCACGGACTGGCCGGCTTCGATGCGGGGGATGGTCCGTACGGCGTCCGGCGCGCCACCCGGCATCTGCAGGGCGAAGGTTCCCGCATACTGGCCGGTTTGATTGACTGTGCGGGATTCGAAAGTGCCGGGGGTTCCGGTGCTTGTGCCCTCGTCCGTGAGGCGACCAATGTTAACAACGACATTCGTGAGCGCGGTGGGGCCGGTGTTGTAAACCCTAACGCCCAAGTGCGCCGCCGACGGGCTCTTTCCGGCGGGCGACTCGATATTGGAGTCCACCACGAAGTTGTAAGCGGTGATGACTTCCATCTTCAGCGGGCCGTCGGTCGTACCGGCGAAGCTCGCTGACAGCGTGCCTCCAAGCAGGATAAATGCAACCAGTCTCATGATGGCGCGCACGTTTTGACAATTCTTCATAAATTTCGTAATGCCTTGGAGTTTTTGAGGGAAACTAAAAGTCTTGTCGACAAAGCTCATCAATAGGTTTCACCATTAATGCATAGCGCTTTCGTCAATATGACAGATGAGAATAGGTTGGAGCTGCGAAAGAACGCGTAGGTTTATGGTTTCTTTGGCCGAGGACCATTTTTTTGAATAGTGACCACATTTAGTAAAAAAACACTACGCTGTCAAAGAATATAGCACAATAATAAACTTCGCATTGCTCCAAATTAATTCCACGTCAGCCGGATCTGATCCGGCAGTTCCAAGGACAGTAAAGCTCCGCGCCTCCTGGAATGTTCTCAGCCATTTGTTCGCTGCGAGAACGAAACCGGGCAAACAGCTTTTAGAGAGTTCTTGTAACTCGATGGAAAAGAAACCTGTCAGTCCTAGTCCAGGCTATCCATTGCAAGAGGATTCACAGCCACAGGATTTTGCGGCGAGCTTGGCAGCGATTTTATCTGCTGTGGGCGTGATGGAAAGGCCACCGAGATTAGTGCAGCGCAGTTCGCGGGGAATTTGATGGGCCACTTTGTCCATGGCAGCCACCACCTCGTCAAAGGGAATGAGGTGTTGGTAGCCGGCCAGTGCCATGTTGGCACAGGAAAGCGCGTTCGAGGCCGCCATGACGTTTTTCCCAAGGCACGGTGCCTCCACGCGGTTGGCGATAGGATCGCAGATCATACCAAAGCAATTTTGCAACGCGCTTGATGCGGCGGCGAGCTGGTGCTCGGTGCTGCCACCAGCCAGATGCACAATGGCTGCCGCGGCCATCGCCGAGCCGGATCCACATTCGGCCATGCACCCGCCTTCTTCAGCCGCAAAGCTTGTATCACGGGCTATGAACACACCGATGAGGCCAGCGACAAGGAGCGCGCGTGCGCGCTCCTCTTCATCCACACCAAGGGCATCCGCGATAGCCAGCACTGCGCCAGGCATGGCACCACAGGATCCCGCTGTGGGAGCCGCGACGATGATGCCCATGGATGATTTCATTTCCATCAAAGCGGAAACGTAACGAATCATGCGGTTGTTGATATCGGCGGGAATGAGTCGGCCATCAATTTCCGCTTGCATAAATCCGGGGCTTTGAGCGGGAAGAATACGGTCTTCGTACTCGGTGCCTTTTAAGCCCTCTTCCACAGCATCCGCCATGATTTGAGCCAAGACTTTCATCCGCTCCATCACTTCGTCAGAGGTGATGCCTCCGCGAGCTGCTTCGTAACAAGCGGCACTCTCCCAAAGGGGGCGGTCAGCAAATTCCGGGTGGAGTTCCATTTCACCACAGCGGGTAAATGGCACGGATAGATTTTTTCTATAAAGTATCGGCAGAACGGCATGAAGAACGCGATGACGCGTCGCGCCCAGGGCCTCTCCAAGTTGTGAGACAGCCTCATCGGCCGGGATACTACGTGAATCAAACCTCAATAAACCGCCCGCATCCTGACCGGCGTGCCAGATTACGGTTTCGGCCTCTTTAGCGAGCGATGATTCGGCATAGGCAGCTGGTTCTGGCTCATGATCCAACCAAAAAAGTGTCGCGTGCAGATCGCCCACTCCACCCAATGGAATTCCATCGATCGCTTGGAGTTCAATCATGCCACCACCTGTCGATGTGGCATCCAAGAAATACGACGTCCCGCTTTCTCCAACGATCTCAAGACGATAAAAGTTCGGGTGAGGCGCATCGTAAGACACGTAGTTGACGACAACTTCGATCCTCGCTTCTTCAAGGGCCTCAGGGTAAGTTGGCAAGCGCTCATCGTGGGGCTCCCAGCCGAGAATTCCACTGTAGAGACCCAAGTCGGTTCCTTGATCCTTGTGGGTGGTCACCAATGAGCCATTGGGATCGTAGTTTGCAATCAATTTGCAAATACGTTCACCGACGAGATTACGAGCGATCCGGGCGATACGATTCGCAGCAGCACTGTGCGAGCTGCTTGGCCCACGCATCACAGGACCGAGCACGTCATTGAAAATACTTGGAGGCAAACTCATGACTCATGATCTAACACAAATCGGCGTTCATCAAAATATTTAAAAGCGACCAAGTCTGTGGATAAGGCTGCAATCATACGTCCTACTATGCGCGCTTAAATTCTAAACACCTCCTCGATCAAGCTATTTGGCACTTGCATCAAACCCATCAAAATCCAACTTTCCCTCAACTTTCCGGGATATTGTCAGAATTGCCTTTTCGGTTTACAGCGCATTATTGCAGATTAAGGAACAACCATCACTATGACCGCTCTCACTTACTTCACCAAAGCATGGATTCACCAGACCGCCTGCTTGGCCGTCTTTAGTTTTGGAATCGCCACGAACTCTGCAGCTGATCCCGGCGAGGGATTAACCAAGGGGCTGCTTGATGGGAATCGCCCCGATGATGCGGTTCAGTTGGTTGGTCCGGAAGGCCACGTCTTGGTTCCGGAGTCGAAATTAATCAAGAATCAGTGGGTATTTAAGGACGGTGTGCTGACGGCATCACCGAAATGGGACAGCTTGGTAACCCCTGAGAATTATGGCGACTTCAGAATGCATGTGGAGTTCAATGTGAACAACGTGCCTGACGCCGATCCCGAGGGTAATGGAAACTCCGGTGTCTACATTCAGCAGCGTTACGAACTTCAGATACTGAATTCCCATGGAGTGACTGAGGAGGATTACAAGGCAAGTTATGCCGGCAGTCTGTACAAACAGAAAATGCCGGACAAACTGGTTTCCAAGCCTGCGGGAGAATGGCAGAGCTACGACATCGTTTTTCGAGCCGCTCGGTTCGATGATGGGAAGAAGGTCGAGAACGCGCGTATCAGTGTGAAGCACAACGGGGTGCTGATTCACGATGACTACGCACTCACCAACAAGACTGGGGTCGGAAAGAAGGAAGGTCCCGAACCGCTTCCCATCAAGCTCCAAGGCCATCACAACCCGGTGAAATTTCGCAACATCTGGATCCAACGACTAGAGCTTGAGCCAGTAGAGAAGACTGCCGAGTAAAAAGTCGACGGGCAATGGGAGGTGAATGCAGGGCGCGAGGCGCACCCTCTCCGGCGGTGAATGGTGCCGCGTAAAACGGCTGCGCCGCACGCGATGGATGATTGGTGAACCGAAGGCTTTCGCGATGGAGTGTGGGCGCCCTCGCCCACATCGGGTGACATCAACGAAGCCCACGACGTAACACACCCCCGGACGAAAGGCTTTGCCTTTCTCCGGGGATGGCTCAAATCACTCTCCGACCTTGGTGACCAGCGGCCCCCATCCCTCACGAGGCTCACGCCAAGCGAGTTCGTTGATTGCAGGATCGCTGGTGATGACGCCTTTTTCATCAAGCTCTATCTTTTTGCCGGCTCTGGCGCACAAATTCCCCAACTGAACGTTGGCAGTCATTGGCCCCGCATAGGAGAAGTTTGACTTACTGAACTCACGCGGTTTTTCGCCACGGCAGGCCATGAAGAATTCCTTGTGATGTCCCGGCGAGCGATCGAGGAGTTCCTTTGGTCTGCCAAACTCACGGCGCGCGGACTCAGGGATAAGCATCGGGCTGTTCCAGTAATCGCCTTGTACGAGCATCTTGCCTTTGGTGCCGATAATGAGGTTTCCGGTTCTCGGAAGCTCTCGCTTGTCGACGGTCAACTCCTCTGGAGTTTCCGGCATGTTATCGCTGCCATCCTTCTTCTTACCCTCGTACCAGAAGGTGGTGAATCCGGGACGGTCGGCTTTCGCACGATACGTCGCCTTGATGGTCATGCCGGAAGGATAGGAATCACCCACCGGTGACGTCATCATAAGCGGCTCACAGGTCGCTGCGTAGCCGGGATCCATGATGGCGTAAATACCATCGGTGGTGTGGCAGGCCATATCGCCCAGGGCACCGGAACCGAAGTCGACGATACCTCGCCAATTGAATGGATGATAAGCTTTTTCCACAAAGGGGCGCATCGGCGCTGGTCCAATCCAGGATTCCCAGTCGATGTCTTCAGGGACTGGATCAGAACCTTCTGGCCGCGGGATGCCTTGTGGCCAAACTGGCCGATTCGTCCAAGTATGAAACTCGACCACATCCCCGAGGGCTCCGCCCTTGATATATTCGTAAACGGTCCGCCATCCATCACCGGCATGCCCCTGGTTACCCATCTGAGTCACCACACCGGGGTTTGCCTTGTAGGCGGCAGTGAGCATTTGTGCCTCACGCACCGACCATGTCAGTGGCTTTTCGGTGTAGCAATGGATACCCATTGAGACAGCCGTCATCGATGGCGCATAGTGAGTGTGGTCAGGAGTAGAGACGAATACGACATCGAGATCCTCGCCGTGTTTTTGGAATAGCTGACGCCAATCTGTGTAGCCAGCGGCCTTTTCCCAACCCTTTTTGTTTAGAACACTTTTCCAACGTCCCTTATCAATTTCCGCGAAACCGACACACTGCAGTCCCTCGTTGGAGGCCTCATTTACATGCACCGCGGCTCTACCGCCGGTGGCGACAAAGCCGACCTGCATCTTGCTATTGAGATTCTGTCCACGGACGATTGCGGGAAAGCCAACAGTGGCGGCTCCGGCAAATGCGAGTTTACCGATGAATTTACGACGATTGAGATGGTTTGACATAATAGGTTGTTAGTGGGTTTGTTGATTATTTGGTGCTGAATTTATAGACCGTAGTGGTTTTGTATTTCTCGCCAGGGTTGAGAATGGTGTTGGGAAAAGTGGATTGATTAGGGCTATCGGGGTAGTGCTGAGTTTCCAAGCATAAGCCGCCGCGATGCACATAGGTCTTACCGGATTTTCCTTTCAGGTTTCCAGCCAGAAAATTGCCACAGTAGAACTGAATCCCAGGTTCCTCAGTGAAGACTTCCATAAAACGGCCTGAGCTTTGTTCGTAAAGGGTGGCGGCAAGAGTGAGTTGCTCATCTTTCTCGCCTTTGTTGAGCACCCAATTGTGATCGTAGCCGAGCCCATACTCGAGTTGTTGGTTCTTTTCACCGATGTCACGTCCGATGGCCTTGGCCGAGGTAAAATCGAAGGGTGTGCCAGAAACCGGAGTGATTTCGCCAGTTGGGATCAGGCCGCTATCAACTGGAGTAAACCCCTTGGCATTGATCATCAGTTGATGATCGAGAATAGAGCCTTCGCCTTCACCCTTGAGATTAAAATACGTATGGTTGGTCAGGTTGACCGGCGTTTTTTTATCGGTAGTAGCGAGATAGTCAATTTTCAGCTCGTTGGCCTCAGTGAGGGTGTAGGTGACGTTGATGTCGAGATTACCCGGATATCCTTCTTCTCCATCCTTGGCCAGATAGTGGAAAGCGACGCTGTTTGAGCCAACCACTTTGGCATCCCACACGACTTTATCGAAGCCGATCACGCCGCCGTGCAGGTGGTTGGCATCGTTATTCGTTGCCAGCTTGTAGTCTATACCATCGATATTGAATTCACCCTTGGCGATACGGTTCCCGTAACGACCGACGATTGCCCCTAAGTAAGGTTTGTCCACGGCATTCATGTAGCCAGAGACATCGTTATACCCCAAGGCAATGTCGGCCATGTTGCCTTGGCGATCCGCGGTTACCATTGATGTGACAGTAGCACCGTAATTCGTGACCTTCACCGTCGTCCCCGCCTTATTCCTCAGGGTGTAGAGTTTGATATCATCAAAATCCGAAGTTTCCACCTCCGCGGAACATGTCAGCACTCCCGCAAGGCTCATAGCTGCTATCGACAATAGACTTTTTCTCATCTGGTTTTCATTTTTGCGGAACGCCTGGTTATAAGCAACTACGTTGTTGTCGCAGGCGATATTTCAGCTGGTTTTCAACTCATAGCTTAGCTCTTGCAGTAGAACATTTATCTTAGATGCTCCTTTCGATACTCGCTAGGGCTCAATCCGGTCTGACTACGGAAGGCGTGCGAAAAGTGGCTGTGATCATAAAAGCCACACTGATGAGCGATATTGGAGACCGTATATTGCGTTTCCTCTAACAATCGACAACTCTTTCTCACACGAATCCGTTGCAAATAGTCTTTCGGGCTCATGCCCAAGACCGAGTGAAATCTGCGGACGAACTGACTGTGTGAGATGCCACTCAACCGAGCCAAGTCGGCGATTTTGAGCTCGCTTCCGTAGTCTTCCTGCATCCGACGTACCGCTTTGAACAAGGTCCCAAGCGGTGTATTCACAGCCTTTACTTGATCAAAAGTCCGATGCACGCCCGCCACACCGATCACCCGCCCATTGCCGTCTTTAACCGGAAATTTGCTGTAGATAATCATATTATCCGATCCCGCCTCTTCTGGAGCTGGCGCTAGTTGATTGGTGATCGCTCCACCCGACCTCATCACCATTTGATCCCCTTCGGCATAGTTTGCAGCACGCTCCTCGGACCAATAATCCGCATCCGTCTTACCCAAAGTTTCCGACTCATCGGCGGCATCGCAGTATTCACAAGCCCGGCGGTTTTGCATCACAAAGCGCCCGGCCCGATCCTTCATGAAAAACGCTTCTTCAACGAGGCAGTCGCTCAATTCACGAGTCAACGATCGCCAATCCACCAGCTCAAGAAACCCTTCAACATCAAAACCCTCATTCATGCGCAATTTTTACACAACAAGGCAAGAAAGATACAAGACCTAACTGACCCACCTCTTTAGGGTGACACTATCTATGACTGCGCCTTCACTGGAAAACACATCACTCGTCGTTATTGGCGGCACGACCGGTCTCGGGCTTTCGGCCTCGCTGTCCTTCCTGCGTGCCGGGGCGAGTGTGGTCGCCGTTGGTCGGAATGAGGAGAATGTGATCAAGGCACACGCTGAAATGGAGAAGATCTCTCCCGGGCATGGAGTGGCTGTTGCCGGTGATGCGATTGATCCCACCACGAGTTCCATGGCCATTGCCGCCTGTATCGAAACATTCGGTAGTTTTCAAGGACTCTATCATGTTGCCGGTGGGAGCGGACGCCGCTTTGGCGACGGCCCTTTGCATGAAATCACCGTCGAAGGCATCGACAAGACACTCGACCTCAACCTCAAATCTTTGATGCTGAGCAACCGTGCCGCAGTTCAGACCTTCCTTGAGCGCAAGACATCAGGTTGCGTCTTAAACATGGGATCCGTCCTGGGCTACTCCCCTTCACCACGTTATTTTTCTACACATGTCTACGCAGCGGCCAAAGCGGCCATCATCGGTTTTACCAAGGCGACGGCGGCTTATTACGCCGCCGACAACATCCGCTTCAATGTCATCGCGCCCGCGCTGGTTGAAACGCCGATGGCACAGCGCGCGGCCAATGACGATGTCATTCAAAACTTTATAAAAACCAAGCAGCCACTTGATGGTGGTCGCATCGGATGCCCTGAAGATCTCGATGGACTCGCCACCTATCTGCTGTCTTCACAAAGCCGATTCGTTACCGGCCAAGTGATCGCTGTGGATGGAGGCTGGACAGTTTCCGAAGGGCAATTTTAGAACGAAATGCAAACTAACTACGATAGTTTAATCCCGCAGATTGATGCCGCGCTGCCAAGCCTCGGCGAGCTGCATTGCCTGCTAGGTTTCGATGGCACGGTCGATGTCATTTGCAAACCCGTCGAACATCGCGACGGAAAAGGCGATCAGTTCAAAGCCTTCCCGACGATTCGGGATTTCGGCCAGCGCGTGATCGATGCCGACGGGAAAAGCGCGATTATCGAAATCGTCGTCGAGCAGCAAAAAATCGGCGGCAATGGCCCCATCATGGCTAACGCCCTCGCTCAATCCGGATTACCGGTTGATTACATCGGCACCCTGGGGAAGCCCGATATCCATCCGGCTTACAGCGAATTCGCCCAGCGGGTAAACGTTCACTCCGTAGCTAATCCAGCCGTCACCCATGCACTGGAGTTCACCAATGGAAAAATCATGCTGGCCTCCATCGCCTGTTACGACGAAGTTTCCGCGGACACGCTGAAACGCGAGTTAGGCACTGAGGCAGTGACCCATCTGGTGGAACAATCGAAGCTCTGTTGTTTGCTCAACTGGACCTGCCTCTCAGAATTAAACTCCGTCCTGCTGTGGTATTTAAATCGGATCCTCCCCGCATGCACCGCGGATCCGGAGCGCCTGTTCTTCTTCGACTTGGCCGATCCCTCGATGCAATCAGAAGACAGACTACGGATCGTGCTGGACCATATCGGTGAGTTCTCGCGCCACGGCCGCGTGGTGCTCGGCATGAACTTTAACGAGACCTGCCAAGTCAGCCGAGTGCTCGGCATCGCCGAACCAACGAGCGATCCCGAATCCCTGCGTGAGGCACTTAAGACCATCCGGTCCAAGCTCGGTATCTATTGCGCCATGGGGCACCCCACCAATTTTGCCGCTTGCGCCACCGGCGATGGCAGCTGGTCCGTCGTCGGACCGCACACCGCCACTCCGAAAATCACCACCGGCGCGGGAGACCATCTCAATGCCGGATTTAGTCTCGGCCTGCTCCTTGGGTTTTCACCCGAAGACGCGCTCAAACTCGGCGTGCTTTATTCCGGCTACTATGTGCGTAGTGGACATCCACCACATCTCAAAGACATTCCAGAATTGATTCAAACACTCAACACATCCCAACCATGACACCCACACAACAATTCCTCAATAAAAGCCGCGGATTGATCGACACTGTCGAAGCCCAGCAATCCACCATCGAACAAGTCGCCGATCTGTTCGCCCAAACCATCCTTGCCGGTCGCATGGTCCATCTTTTCGGTTCCGGCCACAGCCGTATGATGGCCGAAGAAATGTGGCCGCGTTACGGCTCCTTCCCCGGGTTCAACCCCATCGTCGAGCTGTCGCTATCCTTTCACAACCTGGTGGTCGGAGCCAACGGCCAGCGTCAGGCGATGTTTCTCGAAAACGTGTCGGGACTAGCCGACCGCATTCTGCGCAACTTCGATTTAAGCGAACAAGACTCCGCCTTGGTCATCTCATCGAGTGGCTGCAATGTGGTGCCGATTGAAATGGCGGAAATTTTCCAGCAGCGCGGGGTGAAGGTCGTCGCGTTGATCAGCAAACTGCACTCCGAACCGAGCACCAGCAAACGTGCGGATGGCAAGAAGTTGCAAGACTTCGCCGACATCGTCCTCGACACCGGTGCCCCGCTCGGCGATGCCATGGTCAACATTGAAGGGCTCGACACACCGGTCGCTCCCGGATCGACCGTCGGTGGTTGCTTGATCGTTAATTCGATCAAAGCCGAAGTTGCCCAACGTCTCACCGCTGCGGGACAGCCGCCCAAGGTATTGAGTGCAGGAGCGGTTGTCGGTGCCGAGCGCGCGGTGGAACTCTTCGAGAGCGCCTATGACGAACACGCGCATCGCATCGCCCGCTACTATCAAAACGTCGGCAAGTAATTCTCAGTGAACTCTATCAATCATAACGCAATCCCGCTCGCTTTTGAGACCGACGTGCTGATCATCGGCGCTGGATCGGCGGGTTGCTGTGCGGCACTGGCAGCCAAGGCCACCGGGGCGGAAAAAGTCACCCTGATCGAGCGGGCAGGATTTCCCGGAGGGATTTCGACCCAGGCACTCGATACCTTCTACGGTTTCTTCACGCCGGGCGACACACCGAAGAAAGTGGCCGGTGGCATCGGCAACCGCGTAGTCGATGCGCTGGATGAGGCCGGTGCGGTTTTCCTACGCCCGAACACCTATGGCGCGGGCACCGGCGTCAACTACAACCCCGAACGCCTCAAACTGGTTTGGGATCAACTGCTCAACGAAGCGGGCGTGCAGACTTTGCTCCACACCAGCCTCGTCGATGTGGAGCAGGAACACGGGCAGATTCGCTCGGTGGTCGTCTATGGCAAACAGGGCTTTACCAGGATTCGAGCTCGCGTCTTTATCGACGCCTCCGGTGATGCGGATTTTTGCCATCTCGCCGGGATCGGCTACGAGACCGCTGGCGAAAATGAACCGGTGCAGACAATGACCACGACATTCCGCATGTCCAATGTCGACCTCGACCGCTACGAACAAGCCGGTGGCAAAAAGATGCTCATGCAGAAAATGGCGGAAGCCGTCGAGAACGGCACTCACGCCCTGCCGCGCAAGGCGGGCAGTATTCACAAAATGAATGCCGAAGGCTGCATCTCCACGGTTGCCGTGAGAGTCGCGGGATTCTCCGGCCTCGATGCCGCTGATTTAACACAAGCCGAACAGGATGGCCGACGGCAGGCATTCATCTACGAGGGGTTCCTGCGCGGCTGCGTGCCCGGTTTCGAAGCCGCGAATATCATCGGCCTCTCGTCGAGCATCGGCGTGCGAGAGAGTCGTCGCGTCTATGGACATTACCGGCTGACCCGCGAGGATTGCCTCAACAGAGCGCAATTCGAGGACAAGGTGCTGCTGTGTGGCGCACCGATCGAAGACCACCGCGAATCCGCCGATGGCGAGGATGAAACGCACTGGGCCTACGTTCCCGACGGTGGGGTTTACGAGGTACCTTATCGTTGTTTTCTTCCACGCGATAACGAACAAACGCTCGTCTGCGGGCGCTGCTTCAGTGCCACTCACGACGCTCACGCATCCTGTCGTTCCATGGCGCAAACCATGGCGATGGGGCATGCCTGTGGCACAGCCGCCGCGCTATCACTCAAGCTCGGCATGAAGCTTTCTGAACTGCCAATCGCTCAACTACAAGACACCCTGCGCAGCCAAGGCGCCGTGCTGGAAATGCCCACAGAAGCAGCCGACATCAGCGAGAACGGCTGGGGGAATAACCGCAAACAAGAAGGGAGAGAGTCATGATCCGCACGGTATTAGGAGATATTCAGCCGGAGGACTTCGGCGTCTGTTACGCACACGAGCACATTATCATTGATGCCAATGTTGCCACCATGCGTTTCCCGGACTTCAAGCTCGAATCCGTGGAAAACGGTGTGTCCGAGCTCAGTCAATTCTACGCCGACGGCGGACGCGCCATGGTGGATTCCATGCCCAGCGACTCGGGGCGCAACGTGCTCAAGCTTGCCGAGATTTCACGCCAGTCCAAGGTTCACATTCTTTGCCCGACCGGTGTGCACATTGCGAAATACTACGATGACGGCCACTGGAGTAACCACTACTCCATAGAACAATTCACCGAATTGTTTATCGCCGACATCGAACAGGGCATCGACCGCTTTGATTATTCCGGCCCCTTTGTCGAACGCACAAACCATCGTGCAGGACTGATTAAAATCGCTACCAGTGAGCACGGCCTCAGCCCACGGGCAAAGCGCATTTTTGAAGCGGCCTCGATCAGCCACCGCAAAACTGGCGCCCCTATTTTAACCCATGTCGAGCAGGGCGACGGTGCACTCGAGCAAGCGCATTTTCTCGCCGACCATGGCGTCAATCTGAGCAAGGTCGTGTTCTCCCACACCGATCGCAAACCCGACGTCCAGTATCACCGTGATATTTTACAAACCGGAGTGCGGATCGAATACGACAGTGCCTTCCGATGGAAAACGGAAACGAACCCGACCCTCGATCTTGTCATGGAATTGATCAGCGATTTCCCCGACCAGATCATGTTGGGCATGGACGCCGCCAGACCATCCTACTGGAAAAGCTACGGAGGCAATCCAGGCCTGAGCTATTTACTCAATGAATTCACTCAACTGATGCGCTCACGCGGGCTCAGCGAAGAACAGTGGCAGCGCATCTTCATATCCACACCAGCCGACGCCTACAACTTCAACTCCATATAACAAACACCCCTATGTCAAAAATCTGGAAAATAGCAGGAATCGAGTTTTCGCACATGCACATGGGAGATCTTCTTCGATGTGTCGACCAACACCCGAACGCGGAAATCGTCGGTATCTGCGATCCTCATTCCGAGCGGATGGACGAGGCAAAACGCACCTTCAACTTAGCCGACTCGCAAGTTTTCACCGATTACCAGGCGTGCATGGAGGAAACCAAACCGGATCTAGTGATTCTTTGCCCATCGACCGCCGAGCACGCGCTTTGGGTCGAGCGCATCGCACCATTTGGCGTCCACATCCTTGTGGAAAAACCCTTCGCCGGTTCGCTGGAAGATGCCGACCGCATGATCGCAGCGATGGAAGGCAGCGGCAAAGAACTCATCATCAACTGGCCACTTCGCTGGGTGGCAAGTCATGTCACCACCCATCGCTTAATCACCGAAGGTCTGATCGGCGACGTGCTGGAAGTCCACTATTACGACGGCAACCGCGGACCGCTTTATCATGGTGCCGACAAGGTTGAGCTGGAACCGACCGCAGAAGCCAAGGCCGACAGCTGGTGGTATAAAAAGGACGCCAGCGGAGGCTCCTTGCGCGACTACCTTGGCTACGGCGTCACCTTGGGCACTTGGTTCAACGATGGAAAAATACCCGATGAAATCACCAGTGTGACAAGCGGTGCGGCTGGGCTTGAAGTTGACGAACACAGCATCACCATCGCCCGCTATGGTCATCAACTCTCCAAGTTCGAGACACGCTGGGGCACTTTTTCTGACCCGTGGACCCATCAACCACAACCCAAGTGCGGGTTTGTTATTCGGGGAACTGAAGGCACCATCAGCAGCTACGATTACGAAGACACGATATGCATCCAAACTAGGGACAAACCCGAAGGCTACGACCAGCCGGCAGATCAGCTCCCGGAAGACGGTAAGAACGGAATCGCCTACAGCTTGGGTCGAATCGAAGCAGGTCTCCCTATCGACGGCCCGCTCAGTCCCGCCCTTGCACGGATCGGCCAACAGATCGTCGACACCGCGATTCTCAGCTCGGAAACCGGGCGAACCCAAGCATTGATTGGAGGTCATTCATGAGTGGTGACAACGACGACGCACGGGAACTAAAAGCGACCGCAGTGAAAACCATGGCGGCTCCGGACCTTCCTTATCAGCCGCCGGTTCCCAAGAATTACCGCCCGCGAATCGCTCTGATCGGATGCGGAGGCATCGCCAAAAACCATCTCGATGCCTATCGCGCCAAAGACTACTCGGTGGTCGCGCTATGCGATACCAATCTAGCTGCCGCGGAATCGCTACGAGATGAATTTTTTCCCGAGGCGATCGTCACCGATGATGCAGAGGAGGTATTCGCGCGTAAGGACATCGAGGTCGTCGATCTCGCCCTGCACCCGACACCAAGACTTGCCCTGATCCGTCGTGCTTTAGAGGCGGATAAACACGTATTGAGCCAAAAGCCCTTTGTCACCGACATTCGCGAAGGGCGTAAGCTGGTCGAACTGGCGGAGCAACGCGGACGCAAACTCGCAGTGAACCAAAACGGTCGCTGGGCACCGTATTTCAGCTATCTACGCCAATTATTAAAGCAGGACATGCTGGGCGAGATCATCTCTTGTGACATTCATATCGCCTGGGATCACACCTGGATCAAAGGCACCCCCTTTGAAAAAATCCATCACATCGTGCTTTACGACTTTGCCATTCATTGGTTCGACATCGTGACCCGTGTCTTCGGTGAACGCAGACCGATACAAGTCTTTGCCCGGGTCGGAAAATCGCTGGGGCAAGAGTTGGACCCGCCACTCAGTGCAGGAGTCCTGGTCAGTTACGACAATGGCCAGGCATCCTTGGTGTTTCACGCCGCCACAAAATTTTCACCGGCAGAAACCACCGTGGTCACCGGAACCAAGGGCACGTTCCGCAGCACCGGACCGGTTTGCGCCAACGATCAGATCACACTGACCACCGCTGACGGTGAAGCCGCCATTTCGCTGGAAGGTGCCTGGTTCAACGACGGTTTCGCTGGCGCCATGGGCGAACTCCTCTGCGCGATCGAAGATGATCGCGAGCCAGAAAATTCAGCACGCGAGAACCTACGTAGCCTGGAACTCTGTTTCGCCGCGATGGCCAGCGCCGATAGCAACCAAGCAATCAAACCAGGAGATGTCCTCGACGTCTCAGTTTGACAGAGGAATGCCTTTCACTCATCCGCGACTTTCCTTCACTACCACCCAATCGCGTGGGGCGCAGCCCTTATACGCGACGCAAAATAACGTGGCCGTGGCTTCCAGCCGCGTAGCCATCATATCAAAATGTATTGACTGATACCCCCGTTTCTACCCTCGCTAATGCCATCCAATCTCCTCCATTTTCATCCGTTTCTGTAAAAATCCACCGAACTAATCATCAATAATTTCCCTCATTCCCAGCTCCTTGAAAAAAAACACCCTTTGAACCCGTAGAATTACTACTCATGAAAATCACCGCATGCATCCAACTCACTCTTCTCGCTTGCCTCGGCATCAGCTACCTACAGGCCGAAGAAGCAACCCCATTATTCAACGGCAAGAATCTCGATGGCTGGACCGCTCTTCCGGGTGGAACTTGGACCGTTGAGGACGGGGTAATCGTTGGCAAAAGCCCGAAGAGCGAAAAACGCCACGGCATCCTGCTTTCGGATAAGGAATACTCCGACTTTGTCGTCACCGCCAAATTCCGCGTTCTCTCCGGCGACAGTGGATTTTACTTCCGCTCGGAAAAGGTCAATAACGCCGTCGGTGTGAATGGCATTCAGGTCGAGGTGGATAGCTCGCAGGAAACGGGAGGTCTCTATGAAACCGATGGTCGCTATTGGGTGGATAAGCCTGCAGATCTACCCGTTGACCAACAATATTATACACCCGGCGAATGGACCACTCTTGAACTCCGCGCGGTGGGTCGGGACGTCGAGGTCAAAATCAATGGCACCGTGTCCGCAAAACTCACCAATGACATAGGCCGTGTGAAGGGACATTTCGGTCTACAGCTTCACGGCGGAGATGAGATGCATGTGGAGTTCAAGGACATCAATATTCAGGAGCTCACGAACGAGCCCAGCTTTGTCGAAATGTTTAACGGCAAGGATCTCACCGGATGGAGGACCAAGGGAAATTGGGTCGTCGAAGAGAACAACGTGATCACGCTCAATCCCCGGCCCGGCGAAAGTGGCTGGCAGCGATACAATGATTACCTCACCACCTACCGGAAATACGGTGACTTTGTCCTGGATCTTGAATTCAAATTCGAGCCAAAAGGGAACTCGGGCGTGTTCATGCGCATCGGCGATCGTAAAGACCACGTCACCACTGGCATCGAGGTGCAGATTCTCGACACCCATGGAAAAGAGGACTTCGGTCATCACGATTGCGGAGGTGTGATTCGCACCTCGCCACCGAAGACGATGGCCGTGAAACCCGCTGGTGAATGGAATCACTACACGATCACGCTGATAGGCTCAGATCTAAAAGTCGTGCTGAACGACGAACTCATCCAGGATCTTGATCTCAGCCAAACCGACATGAAGGATCGACCAATGAAAGGCTACATCAGTTTCCAAGATGAGGCCAAAAAGATCTGGTACCGCAACGTCCGCATCAAGGAGCTGAAGTAGAATTAGCTAGATATTCGTGTCGATGACGCAGGGTGCTATTTCAGGGACGCATTCACGCCGCTTTCCCTCGTAGCTGCTTTTGTAAAAAAGTGGCAGGGTGGTGTGGACGCGGCAAGAATCAGCCGGAGTCGCTCGACCACGCTTTCACAAGCGTAGCTACAGCGGCTCGGCGGTGTCGCTGACGTGGAGTGCTATTTCAGGGACGCCTTCACACCGCTTTCCCACGTAGCTGCTTTTGTAAAAAAGTGGCAGGGTGGTGTGGACGCGGCAAGAACCAGACGGAATCGCTCAACCACACTTTTACAAGTGTAGCTACGGGAGTCAGATGATTGTCGTGAGACGTCAACGCAGCGACAACACATCCTTCTCGTAGGACTTCAGGTCTTTGAGCCAGGATGAGCTCACCGGCGCATCTTGTCTGCGGCAGTATTCATCCCACACTGCCGCCATCGGAAAGGCCTTGAGCTCTTCCTGCATCGCGAGACGCGTGGTAAAATCACCTTCAAGCTCAGCCTTGCGAAGCATGTCTGTCGGTTCAAGCAAGCCTAACAAAAGACCTCGCAGCGTATTACGGACGCCAATTGTCCAGGCCGCCACGCGGTTGATCGAGGCATCGAAGAAATCCAGTCCGATATGGACACGATCTTCAAATTTGTTCGCCACAATCTCGCGGGTGATCGCTTGCAACTCATCACTGAATGTCACCACGTGATCAGAGTCCCACCGCACACCGCGGGAAACGTGGAGCAATAATCTGGGCACGTAGAGCAGGCAGCTGGAGATCTTTTCGGAAATCATCTCGGTAGGGTGAAAATGCCCGGCATCCAAACAGAGAGCCATCTGTTTTTGAATTGCATACCCGAGGTAGAACTCATGCGAGCCCGCCACAAACGCTTCCGATCCAATTCCGAAGAGCTTGGATTCAACGGCATCAATGGTGTGCTCCAATGGTTGCGTGAGGATTTCATCCAGAGAGTCTTTGAGTCGTTGCCGCGGAGCAAAGCGATCTGCGGGAGTATCTTTGTAGCCATCGGGAATCCAGATATTGGTAATTGAGGGATTATCGAGTTGGTCACCCATGTCGTTCGCGATCAGACGAGAGGCCTTGCAGTGATCGATCCAAAATTGGCGCACCCCTTTATCGGGTGATGACAGAGTCATGCCGTCATCGGCCAACGGGTGAGAGAAGCATGTCGGGTTGAAATCCAGCCCTAGATTCTGGGACTTACACCAATCAATCCAACCCTGAAAATGTTTGGTCTCAATTTGATCGCGCTCCACCGGAGTGTCTGATTCCAGATAAATGGCGTGAAGATTGAGCCTGTGGTCACCAGGGATAAACGAAAGTGCTTTCTCCAAATCCTGCCTGAGCTCATCCGGTGTGCGAGCACGGCCGGGGTAGTTGCCGGTAACGGCGAGTCCTGAACCAAGTGCCTGGCCCGTATTTTCAAACCCTGCAACATCATCACCCTGCCAGCAATGAATTGAAATAGGGATTTTCTTTAAGCGCTCGATCGCAGCTTCTGTATCAACGCCGAGGGCCGCGTATTGTTCTTTGGCAATTTCGTAGGTAGTTTCTAAATTATTCATAAAATTTTATGGTTTAGATATGGTCTTGGGTCGACTCATCTAACTTTCGATCCTTGAAGTGAAGCCATGGAATTGCGGCGCAATACCAAATCACCATCCCCGCCGTCATTAAATGGAATGTCGTCTTCTCACCGAGAGTTGAGACAAGGTGTAAGAAGGGGGGAATAATGGTCAGAGCGAGACCGCTATACGCTATATATGGAAGAATTTTCATGATAGGCAGTATGATTGTTTAGGCTGTGGTAGCTTTATGAAATACTCGACTGAAGGCAATGTGTAGAATACCTGAGGCAATCCAGCAGGGAAGAATGCAGAACCAAGAGGCTACACCTTGGAACTGAATGAAGTAAGTGGCGATGAGCACGGGTATCAGCCAAGCGAGCACGACTGCCATGTTAAATCGCGTGCCATTCTTTTCAGCCGCAAATTGCTGGAATCCCATCTTGCGGGCAAAATACCAGTCAGCGAAAATGATCGCACCCATTGGGGCCAACACCGTACCGTAGAATCCAACGAAACCGAGTAGTTTCCATGCAAACGCTGGAAACACACCTGCAATCGTTGCGACAACTCCAGCCACCAATGTCATCGTCGTTCGTGACGAACCAGGGATCATCGCCTGAAAGGCCAAGCCCGCGCGATAGATGGTCGGGTTTGCGGTGGTCCATCCAGCCACAATCACACAAATAATCCCAGCAATCCCCGCTGCATTATAAGCCATTGGCCCCGGCACAGGAGTGGTAGCACCAGTAGCCTTGATTTGCGCGGCCAACATGAATGCCGCAGCGATCCATGCCATGTAGTGACCCACATACATACCTCCCGCAGCGGCCCAACCGGAGCTGGATTTCTTCGCAAAACGGAACACCGAGAGATCTGCCATGCCAATATGCATCGCCGAGTTACAGAACCAAGCGAACAAGGCTACAGACCAAAAGCCCATCGACGATTTAGCAGAGCCTCCTACAAAGTTTTCTGACGTGACTTTTGCAAGCGTCTCAAGATCGGAAACCTTAAACGCCTCAAGGGCGTCTGGCACCAATTCAGGTTTCTGCCTGAGCAACTCCATGAGATCGGCAATCGACGACGTCTCAAATGGCTTGGCGTTCAACGCTTGGGAAAAATCAATGGAGTTGGTCCAAATGCTATTCAAGCCATCCCAGTCAGCGGCGCCGATCTGTTTCAGGGCAACAAACCCGCAGCCCAAGAAGACAAGAACCATCCAAGGAGACGCAATATTGGCGAAATTCGCGACCATGTCATACCCGCGTGATGCCACAATGGCGATGACTGCTCCCACTGCTAAGACCATTAATACAAACGATATGTTGTTTGGATAGAGGTCTGTGATCGCCGGCATGGGTATATCGAACGGAATACCCACCGCCGTGGCTGAGACGGTGATCATTGCACCCGCCAAGAAGCAAAACAGTACGCCATTCGCCAGGTTGTAGAACTTGACCAAACGAGAGCCTGCGATTTTTTCGAGTTGGAAGTATAAGGTATAGCGTGCCTTCACCGCGATCGGCGCACATAGATAACGCCAACACAACACCGCGAAGAGATTCCCCACGAAGAGGCCGAGAAATATATCCTTCAGTGCGACGCCGCTTAGTAGAAAGAGCGGCCCGATCATGAATTCAGTTCCAGCTGCATGCTCACCCGCATACATCCCCCAGAACTTCCCGCCCCCTTTCAAGGCTTTGTCAGGAACCCTTGTATGTTCGTATTCGCCTTGGTCTTCGCCAGGGTTTTCGTTTGTTTGGCTCATGTCGGATTAATCTGGTGCTTTGGATTGTTATGATCTCGTCAAGAAAACGCTTCTAGCCGCTTTTCGTCAACACTAATGATTTGCCCCGGTGAATCACACAGCGATCAACGAGCATGAGACGGGAGCATAAACCATATCTTTTCTGGGAACTGGGGGAGTCCGGCGGATAGTCTATGACCATCCTTGCCCATACTGAAAGCACTATTCGCTTTTTTTAGCAGAACGACCCAGATGACGAACAAACTTTGCGATTAAATGGAATTGCTCGCAGCTCTGTTGATGAAGCATTGACCAGCACTCATTGGGTTGGAATCTTCTGTTGATTGTTCTTTGAAAATGTCATTTTCTAGGTATTAACACCCTTCAAACAGTCTTGTGGCAGGAACAATGGCGACGAAATCCACATAAACAAAGATCACGTGGAGTGATGCCCTTGCCTCTTTCACTCACGCCTTAAAAAGCGAAAGCCAACTTCCCCATGTATGTTAGCCATCAAACGCCATAACGAAATACTCAAAAGACTGAAAACCACGGGGAATGTCCGAACCAACGAGTTGGCTCCTATTTTCAACTGCACGGAGGAAACGATACGCCGCGACCTGGACAAACTTGCAGAGCAAGGAGCGTTGATCAGATCTCACGGCGGTGCGATCAGCCTGGATGAGCGAAATACTGATTTGGATCACCACATGCGTGAACAACGCAATGCCACGGAGAAAAGGGCCATCGCCAAGCAGGCCGCAAAATTCATCTGCCCGGGAGAAACCATCATGATAGACGAAAGTTCCACGGCGATGGCGATCGTCAGCTTCCTTCCACGTGAAATGCCACTCAAAGTGATTACCTCCTCATTACTCGTCGCCCAAAGGATCGCAACGCACGAAAACCATCAACTCATCCTGCTTGGAGGATCGCTGGAAAAGGTAAGCATGTCTTTTCACGGTCCCCTTACCGACTTGATGGTCTCACGACTGAGAATTGATCGCGCGTTCTTTTCGGCCAAGGGAATCGATCCCTTACAGGGCGCCAGCGAGCCCAGCGAAGATCGAGCACGCACGAAACAGTTCATTTTACAATATTCAGCATGGAATTGTGCAATGCTCGACAGCACGAAGATCGGGATTAAAGCGGATCATTTTTTTATCACACCGCATGACATCGATGTCTTTGTGACTGATAAACAGGCCGATCCAGAAAGATTAGCCGAATTCAAAGCTCTCTCGCTCGAGATTATCACTGCCTAAGCTTTGGATCACGGCACAAGTCGGACGCTTTGGCTTACGATCTGTTATACCAAATCTTGGTATTGATCTGACGCGAGTGGGCGGGGAGTTGGTTGATTGTGAGATACTTGTGCGCGGCGGATAATCATATTTTTATTCGAAAGCGGTATTATTTGACTTCGAAGAAAGCAAGAGGCGCGACCTGGCAGCTGGTAGGCGATTGGCGGGGTGAGGTGCTGGGCGGTATGTGCTACGGAAAATCACCGTTTGTCCACAGTTGCACACTGACCTCCATTTCCCTTCGGCCGGTGAGCGCATCTCAAGCGTCAAGCCGACTCCAATGCTTGATTAGCGACCGCAGCAGTCGGATTAGACCGGATATGAATAGCAAAATTAAATGCCCCCTAAAGGGGCAATCGAGTCACCCTGTTTCTATTTGAAACAGATTAGTTTCCCCGTTATTTCTGATGCCAGATGAACGAAATACCGTTCATTTAAACCAACCACTCAACTTCATGAAAACAAAACTTATTACAACGGCTGCTTTGGCCGCCCTCCTATTTTCGGCAAGTAGCTATGCAGCAACTATTGCAGGCGTTACGGTCGAAGATTTCTCCAGTGAGAGAGGTGGCTTCGGTCACGTTGCGACAAACACCCTTGACGGTGATCTTGGCACTCACTGGCAGACCAACGATGACATCGCTCATTTTATCGTTTTTGACTTAGGTGCCGTATACAGTGTTGATAGTTTCACCATTTGGAATTATGAGGGGCAAGATAACTCAGACATTGAAGATATTACGGTCAATTACGGCACAACAGTCTCACTTGGTTCCTCACTTGGAGGATACACCATTCCTAGTTCGGGAAGTAACCCAAGCACAGTTTCATTTTCTACAATCAGCGCACGTTATATTGAGCTAGATATTGCTACCTCCTATGGAGGGAATAACCAAAGACTTGGATTTACTGACATAGAGTTTAATAACGCCGTCGTGCCCGAACCTTCTACCGCAGCCCTACTCGGACTCTCTGGCCTTTCGCTAATTCTGCGTCGACGCCGCTAGGCCAAGTCGTAAATATTCTACCAAATTACCGCAGAGCAATCTGCGGTATTTTTTTTGCATTCACGCATGCTCGCTCTCAGACAACGCTCATACATCGAGGCGACGATCGGGACGTTGCGCGCGCCACTCTTCCTGAGTAATGTCTTCGGATTCAATCAATTTCATGATTGAGTCGTCTTATAGCAATGATCCTGAGGTCATCATGGTGTGCGCGGCGCAGGACCAATCGTCCCACCATCGACAAACTCGGCTTCCGGATAGGACTGCGTGCGCTTATTGACGCCCCGACTGACTTGATTGGCCCAGCGCACCACGCGCTTGACGATAGACGCCTCATCCCAACGAACATGTGCAATCGTCGGCTGGCACCAATCGAAAACCGGGCTGGCATCGCTGCAGATCAGTGAGACATCCCTCGGAGAGAAAATCCCTTTTAAGGCCAAGTGCTGCTGGGCGGCGACCAAGAGCTCGGGTTGGCTGATAATCAGGGCCGTCGGCGGTGTGAATTTGAAAAGTGCATCAAGGCAGCGGTGAAACCCGACCGGGGTATCGTCCCAGTCCGGCAAATTGAAGGGGCCGATTTGAATACTTTGCTCCTCGAGTTGGTCGAGGAAATACTGTTCTAGCCGTCCCGGTGAGGGCTGCCTGCGTTCAGAGCGCACCAGCATGGTGATGCGCCGGTGCCCGAGTTCAACCAAACGACTGATAAACTTCTGGTATGAGGGCCACTTCAGCGGAGCCGTGCCAGCGATGTCCGTCTGCGTCATGCGCCCGAAGAGGGCAAAGGCTGGCCGTTCCTGCCGGGAAAACCAATCGAGCACCTCTCCTGATCCGGCCGCCACGATCCAGGCATCCGCATCTGTATCCTCCACGAATTTCGCAATCCGCTTCGGTTGCATGCCGAGGCTTTGCATGGATTTTGAAGTCACTTTTGCGATGTGTCCGGCGGTCTGCAACTGATGGACGAGTTCGTGCAGATAACTGCTTTTCCGATCACTTTTCTCATAGGTGAGAATCATGATGACAAGTTGCCGTCTCTCCTCAGAACTAGCCCGAAGGATCTTACGCCCTCGGCCTCGCCCCTGACGCTCCAGCAGGCCTTCTTTCTCCAACATCACCAGTGCGACTTCAACCGTCTTGTGATTGACGCCAAATTCCTGCGCCAAAGCGTTACGGCCCGGCATCTCTTTTTTCCAATACCCTTTCTGAATCCCGTCCCGAAGCGTGGTCGCGACCTGTTCGGCCAGAGAGGAAAATGAGTTTTTCGGCATCCCCATAAATTGACCACTCAAGGGTCATTTTGTCGAGCTAAAGGCTCAGCGCCGATCTATTCTCAACCCAAGGGGTAGCGGCTGGCGTCCTCGCCGGTCACGCAGGTGCAACGAGTCGCGATATCCTCAACACAAATTAGACACAAATTAGTAGACACAAATTAGGACACCCATAATTCACAACACAAATTAGGACACCCATAATTCACGCCGAAGTTTTAAGCGCTTACTTACCTTTCACCAGGCCATCGCGCGTTGATGACCTTACTGAGATGAAATGCGCAATCGCAACTTATGGCGTCTGGACTCATGGGCATGGTGACGCTAGAGTTTGCTGAGCAACCGCAGTGGCCTTGAAAAATAGCACCAATATCTGGGTGTCAATTTCCAAGACCAATGCTTAAAAAAATATTCTTAAGCCGATCCATCTCCATGATGATGAAAAAAAATCTGTTATCCCTGTCGAAGACAACAGCCCGATTAGCGGCAATGTGTTTCAGCCTCGCTGTTCTTTGCGGAAATGAAGCCCTCGCCGCTGAAGCTCCTCCCTTACAAATCGCAGAGACCGACCTGAGCATCGATGGTGATCTCGGGACCTTCAAGGCGTCATGGGACATAAAACATCCCGAAGCAAACGTCATGCTTGCCACTCTGACCATCGAGTCACCAGAAGCAGCAACTCCACCCAGCTTCGACATCAAATGGGAAGTCCCGTCGGTTGATATTGCCGGCGCCTGGGTTTCCGACTACGCCAAGCAAAAGCTTGACCACGAGCGCACGCGGGTCGAATCGCGCGCTGTTCAACGGGCACCCCTGTTGATGTATTTCAGTCAGAGCGATCAGAACCGCTTTACCGTCGCTTTGTCTGATGCCATGCGTCCGGTCACCCTAAGAGGAGGCATCAAGGAGGAGGATGCGCGTCTTTACATGACGGCACATCTCTTTGGGGAGGAACACCCGATGCTGAAAAAGTATCAGGTCACCCTGCGATTTGATACCCGCCCAAAACCTTACTACTCCATCTTGCGTGACACGGCGAGATGGTGGGCGTCCCAAGAGAACTACACACCAGCCCCAGTGCCTGAAGCCGCACGCGTGCCTGTTTATTCAACCTGGTATAGCTATCACCAAAACCTCGACCCGGACACCATCGTCGAGGAATGCAGAATCGGCGGGGAACTGGGTCTCGGAGGCGTGATCATCGACGATGGCTGGCAGACGCTCGACGGAAACCGTGGATACGCGTTTACCGGCGACTGGAAGCCAGATCGCATTCCGGATATGAAAGGATTTGTCGATCGCATCCACGCGCTCGGCCAGAAGTTTATGCTCTGGTATTCCGTGCCGATGGCGGGCGAGAAGTCCGAAATCATCAAGCAGTTCAAGGGAAAGACGCTGGCCCACAGTGCAGGTATGCAGGCCTACGTCCTCGATCCACGCTACCCCGAGGTGCGCGAGTATCTCATCGGCGTCTATGAAACCGCCGTGCGCGACTGGGGACTCGACGGACTGAAGCTAGATTTCATTGGAATGTTTGCTCCCAAATCAGATACCGTCCTGACCGCGGAAGACGGACGAGACTATGCGTCTGTGGACGCAGCTGTCGACCGTCTGATGACCGACATCATGGCTCGTTTACGGGCATTGAAACCGGATATCGCCATTGAATTCCGCCAACCTTACAACGGGCCATTGATGCGCAAGTATGGCAACATGCTTCGGGCGGTGGATTGCCCGAACTGTGCCCCAGTGAACCGCAAACACATCGTCGACCTGCGTCTACTGGCCGACAATACAGCGGTGCACAGCGACATGATCATGTGGCACCCGGACGAGCCGGTGGAAAGCGCTGCGCTGCAGATTCTCAATATCCTTTTCAGTGTTCCGCAAATCTCGGTTCGCTTACCGGACGTTTCTGAGGAACACCGTCAGATGATTGGATTCTGGATGCGCTACTGGATGGAAAATCGCGATGTGTTACTAGACGGTGAGTTCCAGCCAGTTTCGCCTGGCCAGAACTACCCGATGGTAATTGGCCGGACTCCCGAAAAACTTATCGCTGCAATCTATCAAAACGTCGTCGTGTCGCCCGGCCTCAACGCGCCCGCACAGATTGATGTAGTAAACGCCAGCCCGGAGAACGGCGATGTCGTGGTGAGGTTTTCCGAGTCCTTTGGTAAGGCAACGGTGAGCATCTACGACACCCAAGGAAAGCTCATCAGTCAAAACCCACAAACGATTGAAGCAGGTGCCGAGGTGTGGCAAGTGCCACCATCAGGGTTACTGCAAATCAGTCGGGAGTCTTCGAAATAAAATCTACCAAATCATGGTATTGATCTGACGTGAAAGATGATTGCTCAGTGGCCCGATAGTGGTAGCGCATCGGGCCACTATGTTTCCCAGCCCATCAATTCCTCAAACCAATCAGCAATGAAAACACGACTATTCACCTATGCCCTTTTCTTGGGGGCTTCTGTTTTGAGTGTGGCAAGTGCCGCCGAGTCTTCAAGACCGAACATCATCTTCTTTCTCATCGACGATCAGCGCAATGATACGCTGGGATGTGCCGGGCACCCGATCATTAAAACCCCGGTGATCGACAGCCTGGCTGATGAAGGAGTGCGTTTCGAAAATGCCTTTGTCACCACCCCGATCTGCGCAGCAAGCCGGGCGTCGATTTTTACCGGACTCGTTGAGCGGACCCATGGCTACACCTTTGGCAAGCCATCGTTGAGTAAGGAACACATCGATAACAGTTACCCCATGCTGCTTCACAAGGCCGGATACCGCACCGGATTCATTGGCAAATACGGAGTGAAGACGGTTGGGAAACCGGAAGCTGAAATGTTCGATTATTACGAACCTCATGACCGGCTGCCCTTTATGATGGAACAAGAAGACGGCACACTAAGGCATGAGTCTGAGGTGTCCGCGGACAAGGCGATCGATTTTTTGAAGAGTAATCCCGCAAGGCAACCCTTCTGTTTATCGGTGAGCTTTAAGGCATCACATGCCGACGATGGAGATATGGAAAATCACTTCCCTTGGCCCAAGGCTGTGGATGGGATGTATGAGGATATTGAGATCCCAGCTCCTCGATTAGATGACCCAGCCATCTATGAGAGCCACCCCGATTTTTTCAAAGAGTCATCGATGGCGCGAAAGCGTTTCTACTGGCGGTGGGACACGGAGGAAAAGTATCAGAAAAACATGAAAGCCTATTTCCGGATGATCAGCGGGGTTGATCACTCCATCGGACGCGTCCGCCAAGCTCTCGAACAAACCGGACTCGCCGAGAATACCATCATCATCTATATGGGTGATAATGGATACTATATGGGCGACCGTGGGTTTGCCGGCAAATGGTCGCATTACGAACAATCGCTTAGAGTGCCGCTGATCGTTTTCGATCCACGGGCAAGCAAGGGAAAACGTGGAAAAATCGTTAGCCAGATGGCCTTGAATATCGACCTAGCACCGACGCTCATCGAGCTGGCGGGCGTCCCCCAGCCAGCGCAGTACGAAGGCCGAAGCTACGTGCCGCTGCTCAATGGCCAAACCCCGCCCGACTGGAGAAAAGATTTTTTCTGCGAGCATTTAATGGAAAATGATTCCATCCCGAAATGGGAAGGTGTAAGAGGCGAGCAATTTGTGTATGCTTGTTACTTCGATCAGGACCCTGCCTATGAATTTCTTCACGACCTTGAAGCCGATCCAGATGAACTGACTAACCTCGCTCTAGACCCAAGGTATGAAAGCGAGCTTGTTGAGATGCGTCAGCGCTGCCGCGAGATGAAAGCCTCTCTGACCCAATAAGTTTCCAACAAATTCACCGACCACCCGCGTCTCAATTTTTCAATTACACAAACAACTAAGGTTTAAATTATTATGTCGACAACACACCAACCATTGACCATCGCCGCAGTAGGTTGCGGATCCCGCGCAAGAACATACACCTCGATCGCCATGTCGATGGAAGGCCGTTACCAAGTGACCGCTGGAGCGGATCCCGTACCCGACAGACTCGAGGCGATGCGTACCATCTCCGCCAACCCTGATTTCAAGGCATTCGAATCGGCTGATGAATTGCTCGCGCAGGATCGTCTCGCAGACGTCCTCATCATTGGAACCCAAGACAATTACCACTTTGAACCCGCCAAGAAGGCATTGGAAAAAGGTTACCATCTGTTGCTCGAAAAACCGGCAGCCCAGACGATGGAGGAAACCCTCGAACTGGCCAGACTAGCGAAGAAATACGATCGAAAAATCCTGCTATGCTTCGTTCTCCGCTACACCGATTTCTATTCCAAAGCTTATGAGATTGTACAATCGGGTCGCTTGGGCGAGGTCATGAACATTCACGCCACCGAAGGTGTGGATGCCTGGCACCAAGTACACTCCTACGTGCGAGGCAACTGGGCAAGAACCGGCGAAAGCACACCGATGATTATTGCCAAATGCAGCCATGACACCGACTACATTTCCTGGCTAATGGGTAGTAAGTGCACGTCGGTAAGCTCTTACGGCAGGCTATCCTACTTTACCGAAGCCAACGCCCCAGAGGGAGCTACCGATCGCTGCACGTCCGGATGCCCGCATGCCAAACCCCAGGGAGGCAATTGCATGTATGATGCACATCGTTATCTCGGAGAGAAGGGCAGCTGGCTGAGGATGGTCTACCATCACCCAACCGAACGCAAGGAAGAGGATCTGCTGAACTGGTTTAAAACTTCACCGTGGGGACGTTGCGCATGGAAATGTGACAACGATGCCGTGGATCACCAAGTGGTGAATATGGATTTTGAAAACGGAGGCACCGCCAGCCTCACCATGACGGCATTTGATTGTGGTCGGGGTCTTGAAATTTACGGAACCAAAGCCTGTTTACGTGGCGGCGATATTTACGATGGGTTTGCGAGTTCCGACATGATGATTCGCGATCACGCCACCGGCGAAGTCGAATTGATTAAACTCAAGGTTGCCGAGGACGACGGCTATCAGGGACACGGTGGCGGCGACCAAGGCTTGGTCAACGCCATGGATGCCATCTTCCGCGGTGAGGGATCACAGAACTCTCTCATCGAGCATGCCATCGAAGGCCATCTCATCGGGTTCGCTGCAGAGGAATCTCGTCTCGCCGGTGGAAAACCGGTACTTCTCGACAGCCATCAGCGAGGAAGCGCGTAAGCCTTGGAGAGAACCCTCAACTTTAGACATTTTCTTATAAGGAACACCACAACCCATTTCATCAATGCAGTTTAAATTATCCATCACCCTGGGCACCCTGTGTGCCGCATTCCTCTCCATGATCTCAGCGCTCTCTGCCCAAGACGCCAGCATGGAAGGAATGACCATTGACCGTCTGCGCTGTGAATACCGTGACCAACCCCTCGGCATTGACCATCAGAACCCGCGGTTGAGCTGGGAGCTGCAATCCGATACTCGCGGCGCAAAACAAACGGCCTATCAAATCCTCGTTTCCACCACTGCTGAAGGACTAAAAAACGGACAAGGTGATCTGTGGGACAGCGGCAAAGTCACTTCATCACAAAGCTTCAGCATCGCTTACTCAGGTAAGCCACTTACCTCCAGCCTGCGTTGTTTCTGGAAGGTGAAGGTGTGGAATGGAGATGACAAACCGTCCGACTGGTCAACTCCTAGCTTCTGGGAAATGGGTCTGCTCAATGCGGACGACTGGCAAGCCGAGTGGATCAACGATGGCGTCCCGCTACCGGAAAAGGACGAGGATTTCTTCAAGGACAATCCGGCCCCGCTCTTCCGCAAACCCTTCGAGCTCACAGCTCCGGTAAAATCCGCACGCCTCTACATCTCCGCGCTCGGTTACTACAAAGCTTCGATCAATGGCAAACCCGTCGGCGACTACCATCTCGACCCACTGTGGACTATCCCCGATGAGCGCGTGTTCTACTCGGCATACGATGTCACCGATACCCTTAAGGAGTCCGAAAACTGCCTCGGTGTCTCCCTCGGCAACGCATGGTACAACCCACTGCCGCTCCGCCTATGGAACCACGTCAATCTGCGCGAGCGTTTGACCGTTGGACGCCCGCAATTCATCGCCCATCTTCACATTGAATACACCGATGGCTCATCCGACATCATTGCCAGCGATTCGTCATGGAAAGTCACCCAGGGACCCATCCTCCGCAACAATGTCTTCCTCGGCGAAAAAGTCGATGCCCGCAAATCCATCGATGGCTGGGATCAGCCGGGACTGGATGATTCGCATTGGGGCACCGCAAAAACCGCATCGGCTCCCAAAGGCCGCCTCGAAGCTCAATCGGCACCGGCGATTGAAATCATTGAAACCTTCCAACCCATTGCAGTAACCGAACCGAGCGAAGGCGTTTACATCGTCGATATGGGGCAAAACTTCGGCGGCTGGGCGAGCTTCGATTTCGATGTGCCGGCAGGAACGGAAATCACCATGCGCTACGGCGAACTACTCTACGACGATGGCACACTCAATCCGATGACCAGCGTCTGCGGGCAGATTAAAAGCAAGGACGGCAAACCCAAAACTCCGGGAGCCCCGCCCATCGCCTGGCAGGAAGATATCTATACCGCTCACGGCGGAGGAGAAACCTACACCCCGCAATTCACCTTCCACGCCTTCCGCTACGTCGAAATCAAAGGACTTCCCTCGCCGCCCTCACTCGATTCCATCCAGGGCATGCGCATGAGCAGCGATGTCCAACCTGCCGGATCCTTCTCTTGTTCCAACGAGCTCTTCAACCAAATTCAGGAGATCTGTCTACGGACCTTTCAAAGCAATCTCTTTGGTGTCCAGTCCGATTGCCCGCACCGCGAGCGTTTCGGCTACGGGGGCGATCTCGTCGTCACCTCGGACGCCTTCATGCTGAACTACGACATGTCCACATTTTACCCCAAGTCCACGCGCGAGTGGGGGGACAGCGCGCTGCCGGACGGCATGCTCACCGACACCGCTCCCTCGGTGGGCATTCAATACTGCGGCGTGGGATGGGCGATGGCACATCCACACCTGCAAACCCAACTCTATCGCTACTACGGCAACCGTAGATTGATTGAAGATCAGTATGCCATCACCAAGCGCTGGCTGGAACTGGTCAGAGCAAAATACCCGGATCATATCGTCACCGACGGACTGCACGACCACGAGGCTCTGGAGAAGGAACAAAAACCACCCATGGTCACCCCGCTCTACTGCGAATCCGCCCGTATGCTTTCGCAGATGGCGAAAGTCCTCGGCAAGGATGACGAAGCCAGGGAATACGCGCAACTGGCCGAGGATATCAAAAAGGCCTACATCGAGAAATTTGATGCCGACAAAACCGGCGTCATCGCCTCGGGATACCAAAACACGCAATCCTTCGCACTGTTCCTGGACATGCTTACAAAAGAATCACGTCCGCTGGCGATGGCCCAATTGCTCAAGGATATTGAAAAACATGACGGCCATCTGACTACCGGGATTTTCGGAACGCGCTACATGTTGGATCTACTCAGTCGCGAGGGTCACGTCGCCGTCGCCAACGCCATGGTCAACAAACGCGATTTTCCCGGCTGGGGGCACATGCTTGAAAACGGTGCCACCACTCTCTGGGAGCACATGGAATTCAGCGACAGCACATTCAGCCACAATCACCCGATGTTCGGTTCGGTGAGCCAGTGGTTCTACAACTGGCTCGGCGGCATCGAGCCCGCCGCGGACGCCGTTGGTTTTGATCGCATCAATCTGCACCCACGCTTCGTCGATGGTTTGGACTGGGTGAAATGCTCACATCATTCCATCCATGGCCCCATCGTCTGCAATTGGAAACGCACAGGCGATACCGTGATCATGGACGTGCGCGTGCCAGTCAACGCCACCGCCGTTCTTCATCTTCCTTCAGCATCGTCCATCACCGAAAACGGAAATGCGGCTGAAGAAGCGGTGGGAGTGAAAGCACTCGAAGCTCAAGATGAAAGCATAAAACTGCAGTTGGAGTCCGGAAGCTATACCTTTAAAATCACACGTTGATCACCCATTGATAGAGCTAAAGCAATTTTAGGGATTGCTTGTTCCAAATGTTTCAAGATGAAAGAACTGTCGGTCTTCCATTGATGTCAGACGATAGCGCATCTCGTGTTTTCCGTTACCAAGATCCGTGGAATCGACAAACTCAAGCAGTGAGCTGTCCCAACTTTGAAGATCGGTAGACCTCTTAGGTATCAGGGTGAGGTCATCGGTGTCAGTATCGACCACATAAGTCAAAATCAGTTCATTGGCAGAGAACCCCAAACTCGTAAGATCCTCGAAAGCCGTATTGAATTGAGGTGTTGAGACAGCAGAAAGGGCGTCACTACCGAAAGCATATTCAAGCAAGTTTGAAATGCCGTCCTTATCGGCATCTGAAGCGGGCTCATTCAAAAGAGGATCACTATTAGCCCATGTAGCATAGGTAGTACCCGACCGCTGCCCCTGAACAGACAAAGCGGCAGATAAGCTACTCACCACAGCAGATTGAGAGGCAGACACCTCTTCAACTTCATAACGATAGCTCGAAAGGTCGTAGAGATCATAAGCATCACTTACATTAATCAACCTCCAGTCCGAGGTGCGAATGGTAGTGAGTGAGCCCCACCTCGAATACGCTTGATTTTTTCCCGAAGCATAGGGATTACGGATCATAGGAACCAATGAGGTGCCGTCAGGTCCAGCGGGTACCGATAGCCCGCACAATTCAGCGATAGTCGGATAGATATCAATAGTCTCTACAACACCATTGGTTTGGATTCCCTTGTAAGCGTCTGGCATAATGCCCGACTGAGGCCGGATGATCAAGGGAGCCTCAAGCGAACGTTCTAAAACTTTGTGTTTCCCTATTAGACCGTAATCATCGAGACACCAGCCGTGATCTCCCCAAAGAACCACGATGGTGTCGTCAGCCAAGCCAAGAGCATCCAGCTCTGCAAGAACCTTGCCCACTTGGGCATCGATATAAGAGACGCAGGCAAAATAAGCATGACGCAGCTGATCGCGGTCGGAGCCGTTGGTATAGGCGCCGATTTCACCCGAGTCTGTGGTGGTAGCCGGGTTGGCTCCAGTTGGTTTGGATGCAGGGCTGGCCGCAGGAAGCGTAGCGGGATCATAAAGATCCCAGTAGGCCTTGGGCGCGTTGAACGGCAGGTGAGGTTTAAAAAAGCCCACCGCCATACAAAAGCGCGTTCCGTCATCTTTAAACTCGCGGAGCTTTTCAATCGCCGCCTGTGCCATTTGCCCATCGGGATAGGCCTCATCGGGCAGGCTTTGGCCCGTTCCATCGACACCGATCTCCCAGGCCGAGGTCGAGCCTCTGACTCGTCCCGTTCCATCGGCATAGGCGAAAAGCGGGTAGCGTTGCGCGCCCCACTTATCATGACCGTAAAGAACTTCGTTCCAAGAATAGCGCATATCCGGATTTGTCGCGCTACTACGACCGATATCGTAGGTTCCCGAATCATTCCAGCCGTAGCCGTCCGGTTCATGGGTGATCTTCCCGAGTGATACAGTATGCCAGCCGTTTCGACGCAGCAGATCAACCCAGCTTTCAGGCGCAGCCGGAAGAGAGCTAGGCATCTGGTCGAAAGCCCCGTTGTCATCTGTGGTAGACGTCGGGCGCAAACCACTCATCAAAGCGTATCGCGAGGCTCCGCAGGTCGGCACCGCCACGTAATGGTTTCTAAACAACCGCCCCTGACTAGCTAGAGAATCAATATTCGGCGTAACCATGTGGGCCTCACCGTAGCAGCCAAGCTCGGGGCGCAGGTCATCCACTGCGATAAAAAGCACATTGGGCGGAACTGCCGAGACAGCAGTCACACAGAAGACGAAGAGCAGTGAGCGAAAGATCATGGGGTTACTTGATAAAGGTCGAAGCCATTCAGAACCAGGAAGTTGTCACTTCCGTTCGAGCGAGTGGAGCGCAGTTGAATGGTAGCTAGCGATGAACCGTCGTGAGTGAAGGTAAACTCTATCGTCGGTATCTGGGAGTCAGAAATGAAGGTTGTGTCGAGCCCGGCGGAACCCAGAGCTGTCGGTTCGACTGAATCCTGAAGAACACCCCCGATTTTTGCCTCGATGAGGTTTGGAGTGGTGGTCGTCGTTCCTTGGGCAAAACCGAGTGCACTTCCGGTAAATGGATCGAGATGCTTGGATCGGAACCGATAGTCTCCCGCAGCGAGTCCGCTGATTGTGATATCGATAGCGCCCTCGCGTGTAGCTATGAAATCAGAAACCAGAAACGAAAGCGAGGTGTCTCCACCGGGGATTGCTCTAGTGCTCTCGGTGTTGGCTCCGCGAAATTCAAAGTTGGTGGCATTGGGTTGTGAAACCGTGACTTGATGCGATCCGATTGTTTTAATGTAGGACGCTTCGTTGGCAGATTGGGTATGCGATCCGGAGATGATGCGGTATCCCGACTGACTGGGTGAACCAAGGGCGTCGTTCCGGTTGAATTCCACACCCAACACCGAAGTGTAAGTCACATCAACCGTTGGCTCCACGCTTTGGTAGCCAACGCCATCGTACCACGCGCGGTTGTTCCCGCCGGTCGTGATGTTGTTGTCGATATACACATTAACAACCGAGCCGCCCGAAACTTCCACCTCGCCGAGATTGATTCCGAAAAGATTGCGGACGTAGATTGATCCGCTCAATCCACCTTCCACAGTCGGGCTATTCGTGAAATCGAGGCTTGCCGCGTTGGTCACTCCGACAGTAGTCGCACCGCCAACTGCAGGTTCACCGGGTGAGCTGAAAGTCGTCAGCGAGCCGCTATTCAGCCCGGCCGAAAGAACCCAATTTTGGGAGTCGCTATCCACCTGATCCCAGTAAAAAGCCCAAATGTTGTAGGTCCCATCGGCGAGGCCGGTGATCTGGGTGGTCAACTCCGGAAGAGTCGTAGTGGTGGAACCTTGAAAAACAGTGTCGTCATTCACCTCATACGCAGCACCTCGCTTGTTCCACTGGGTGGCACTAGTATCGGACGAATCCGGCCCCACCCATGTGGTGATATCGAGTGATCCGCCAGTCGCAAAGGTGTTGCCGCCCCCCCCCTCAGCGGCATCTATATATGTGATCAGGCCGCTAGGTGGCTCTGCTGCCGGCAGGACCGAGCCGGTTTCGATCCCGATGTTGGAAAAACTAGCCTGAGTTGCGTTCAGGTTGCCGGTCATCAGGAATGCAACACTGTTATAGCTGTAATCCGCCACCGCTTGGTTGAGGAGGTTCTGAGATGGGATATACGCACCGAGGTCGGTAAAGTTAACTGAAATATCGAGATTGGAACCGTTGCGGGCGATCATCAGAGTGAACTCAATCGGCGTGTTTGCCGGCACCGTGGCATCGGCCGCCGGAACGGGGCCGAGCGTAGTGGAACTCGCACTCTCGAATGGATTGCTAGTTCCCGTTCCGTCACCAGCTGCCATTGTGGCGTCGGCGGTGGCTGGAGCACTCGCCCAAATGCCAACGTAGCCAGTGCCATCGCCAGTGGTTACAGGGTTATCGCCATCGAACAAACCGATGCGAAAATTGTCTCCGCTGAGTTTTGCGTTAATCGTCACCGACCCAGTGAGCCTAATAAACTCACCATCCGCCAGTGTGACCGGATCGAAATTGGCGGCGATGCTGTCCCCATCAGCGTCGCTGGTGACGGGCGAAGCGGTCGTCGCACTACCGCCCGAAAATCCGGCATCGCCGAAAATACGCACCCAGTCGGTGACTGGAGAAGGCGCCGCGTGCGGATCCGACAGGTAACCAAGAGAGACCAGGAATTCATCCGTCTTGAAGAGGGTATTCTGATAACCGTAAAACGGTCCGCTGGAGTCGCCGAGCACGTCGAAATTGAAAAAACTGTGTGGCTGACCTTCATAAAGTTGGAGGTCGCAGCGGATACCTTGAGCATCCATCAATGCTTTGTAGCTTTTCCCCGTGGCGACCGGTATCAGGGCGTCATTCGTGCCAAGGAAAAACACCGTAGGCGGTGCGGTGGCGTCGATGTTATTCATCGGTGAGATAGTCTCCCAATAAGCCTGCACCGTGCTGTAACCGTAGCCACCGGGCCCGTTGTCAATGACTGGATTATAAAGAACCAAAGCGTTGGGCTTGGAACTGATGGCAAGGTTCTCTTCCGGTTCCTCGTAGCTGCTGAGCGTGCCCGCGGCAGCTGCGACATGGCCACCTGCGGAACCTCCACCGGCAGCGATACGGTTGGGATCGATCCCCAATTCGGCTGCGTGTTCGCGGACATAACGAATGGCGGATTTCCCGTCCTTAACACACTCTTGCGGGGTCGTGCCATGGATATTCTTCACCCTGTATTCCGCCGAGATCGCAACGATACCGCGCGAGGCGAGATATTCGCAATGTGGATGAAAGTGACTCGACGAACCGCTGACCCAGCCGCCGCCAAAGAAAAACACGATGGCGGGACGGCTGTCGGATGCTTGATGACCATCCGGCTTAAACACATCCAGATGCAAGGTGACTGCCCCCCCTGTGCTGTTCTCCGTCTGCTTGTAGGGAATGATCTGATCCGGCGTGAAGCCAGGAATGTCGTAGGCATGGAGCGAGACGAGCGAACTCAGTAGCACACACAGACGGAGCAAATGATGAGTTTTAGACATTATACGCATGTGATCTAAGGCATCGGAGGCTGGCACTAAAACGCCCATCCCAAGGAGGCGCGCCTCTCAGGATGAGCGTTTGTTTAAAGAACGTTGAGAAGCCGCTATCGAGATTAACGACGACGGCGAAGACCCAAGGCGAGTCCGCCAAATCCGATCAGAAGAGTAGATGAAGGCTCAGGAACAGCTTCAAAGCCAACGCCATCATACCACGTGCGGTCAGTACTGCCACCTCCGATCAATTGATCCACAAAGACGTCAACAGTACCCGATCCTCCCGAAACTGTAACCTCACCTAGGTTAACACCATACATTCGGCGCTCCGCTGTGAGGCTACCCTCGTTAGCTATCTTAAGGACAGTGCTATCAAAAGATAGACCAGCTGTATCGATTCCAGAACTTGTCGCTCCCGTTACTGAAGGCTGCCCAACAGAACTATAAGTGGACAAAGAGCCCGAGGTGAGACCCGCCGAAATCGTCCAGTTTTGCGTGCCGCTAGCGACTTGATCCCAATAAAAAGCCCAAATCACGTAAGTGCCGTCCGCCAGTCCGGTGATTGTAGTGGTCAACTCAGGCATGTCATCAGAAGTAACGACTTCATGAAGTGCTTGAAAAACGTCTTCGTTCGAACCATTTCCGAAATCGGTACCAGTTCGCCGCTGCCACTTATCTTCAATAGCACCAGAACCATTCGTTGTCAGGTCTACCCAGCTCGTGTTTGAAAGCGATCCGCCGGTGGCAAAAGTATTTCCAGAGCTACCTGCAAGAGCATCCACGTAGGTGATTGCTGCCTGAGAAGTGGTAAGAGACATTGCGATGCCTGCAAAGATACTGAGCGAGAAAGTGGTTTTCGAATGATTCATAAGGTTGTTGTGAGTTTTACGTGTCCCCTATCATAAGAACAACTGTCATTAGGAGTAACCCAAATCGAAGCATAAGTGTGCCTGATATAAATATATGCCCAAAAATTATGGCTTGATCACGCAGATTGCAATGATTTTTCAAAAAAATCAATCTTGATTGAAGCGGCCTGAAAAACCGACATGGAAAGGTATCACTCCATCGAAAAATCCCTAAGAATCAGTCACCTGAGAAAAAAACGCCCAGCCGCATTTCATCGAGATTGGCTTGGACAACTTTTGCCGACTATTTCACCACGGTGAGCGCTGTGCCCGTCCCGCCATCATTGCGAATAAGGATATTATCGCCGTCCTCCACGGTCTCAGGATTTGATCCATAGATGGGGAGTGCCCCATTGACGGAGAACTTATCAAGATCCTCATTAATGACTTTTTCCATTGATTTGCCGATGAAGCGGAACCGCGCACGAGGGGACGCGAGTTCTATCGTAGTGCCTTCAATCACTTGTTTCGAATTTGCGCTCACTTCAATACTCCCATATCCGGAGATCTTTACTTTTCCTCGCACGAGACTGGAAAAACTACAGCTTGAATCGGTCACGAGTAGCGATCCGCCAGCAAAGTCGCAAATCGCATCAGCGGCCGCTCCATTAATCACGGCGTTATTGGTGACCATGAGATCAAGGGTCGCGTTCTTGTCGATAGGCACCATGCCACCCAATTCTTGCAGATAGGCTGAATCAACAATGAGGGCCGCTTTTCCACTATAATTTAGAGCATTGCCATTGAGATCAAGGGATGCGCCGTCGTTGATAATCAATGAAGAGGAATTTGGCAGTTGCAATGGAGTGCTTACTTGGGCTTGTGAAGTTGCGCCGGAAAGATGAAGGTCAAATCCCTTTCCTTCCGATCTTGCTGAGGCGGGTGCCTTCCAATTAGGCGACTCGTAGAAGGAGTTTGCGTCATTGGATCTATCACCTCCGATCCAGTCGCCTCCACCGTTCTTTTGCCATTTCTTTAGCACCACAGGGTCAACCACCTGCAAGCCTGCTGTTGAGTTTGTAACTCCTGCTCCAGTTAGGTTTCGAGTCACCAGCCTGTAGCCAACACCGTCGTAGATGGTTCGATTGCCGCTGGCTATTCCAAACAGTTTATCGACGTAAACCTTGATGCGACCGTCGGTGACTTTGACTTGACCCAAGTTGACTCCGAACATTTTTTGTTTCCTTCCTTGGCCTACAACGGAGACAGAGTTGCTGAATTTCAGGCTAGCTGCATTCACAGGGCTGGTAGAATCGCTGGCAGCTACCGGGCCCAGCGGGGAGCTATAGATTTTTAGATCTCCAGAGGCCAGCCCCGCATCCATCACCCAATTTTGTGTATCTAAAAATACCTGTTCCCAAAAAAACACCCAGACTTCATAGATACCATTATCGACCCCGACGACCTCCGTTGTGATTTCAGGCATTTTGCCAAGATGGCTAACCATAGCCTGCAATACATCGCCATTATTATGCGCTTTCCAGCCTTCGCCACCAAAACGTTTCACCCAATGATTATCGTTAAGGTCGGCTGCATTGCTGGTTAAGTCCACCCAGGACGTTTCCTTCAACGCACCTCCTGTGGCGTAGGTGTTTCCCGAGCTTCCCGCCTGTGCATCAACGTAAGTTATGGTCGACTGCCCATAAGAGGAGACTGCGAATACTACAGCAATAAGGCATACGACTGTAATTACATAGTATCTGGAGATTCTAATCATCTTTCCATGAGCTTGTACTAAAATTAAGAATCCTAAATGATCACACTTATGACGAGCCCAAAATATGGCTACCTCAGCAGTTTTCGCGGGTCGAATGACGTAAGGGACTCTAATTGGCTCAGATATGAACAATAAATGAACGAATTAAATATTAGATTAGGCCTCTGACTTCGTCTTCCAGGCCACTTCACATTTCAAGGGATGCAGGAATCTGATCCTACCTACCGACCTCTACTTAATTTGCCATGATCAGATAACGCCGTCTTTTTAGCCCCCCGTTGGCTTTTAAAAGAAAATGGCGGATGGAGAGGGATTCGAACCCTCGGAACGATTGCTCGCTCACACGCTTTCCAGGCGTGCCCATTCGACCACTCTGGCATCCATCCTCATTGGGCTCCCGTTTACGTTTGGACTGGCAGAATTTGTGGTCAGCAATCTCACCTTGGGATGTCCGGTATGAGGGAGGTGGAAAGCTACGCACATTGCTCGGCAACGCAACAAATTATCCTCGCCAACGCCAAAATTACTTTCAGTTGGATCTATACGCCCAAAAACCACACGATTATTTAATAAAAATTAACTAACATTTTCGCTTGCCAAAGTGCCCAATAAGCAGCTTATCGTATGGAGTGAGGTATTCAACCACACCTCATCCAAACCAAAATGAAACTAGTAACAGCACTCACAATTATCGGCATGGGTATCGGCACAGCAGTTGCCGGACCTATGGGCACCCCAGCACCATCAGCTAAAGGCAAAACCGTTGAGATCACACCTATGGATCCAATCGGTTGCGCGTGCTTTGAGCCTTGCAAGCTCGAAGTCTCCGCATTCTACAGCTACTCCCTCTCCGATTTCGAAGGAATCGACGAAGAGAGCGGCGCAGGTGTATCGTTCGGATACTTCTACAACAAGTTCCTCGGCACACGCCTCACATACGTCGCGATGGGCAGCAAGCCTTATCATGACGTGAGCGCCAGCCTTGTTGCTCGTTACCCAATCGAAAGCATCTGCCTTGCGCCATACGCACTTGCAGGTGGCGGTGTCCTCTCCAACGGTATTACCGAAGGAACAGGCCACATTGGTGCAGGTCTTGAATACAAGATCGAAGCTGCTAACTGCCTCGGCGTATTCGTCGAAGGTCGTTACACATGGAACGACGAGACAGACGGTTACTCCAACGTGATGACCGGTCTTCGTTTCAGCTTCTAATCTTCGGATTAAATAAGCTTAACACTCAGCCGTCTCTGACTTCGATCAGAGGCGGCTTTTTTGTGTCCAAAACTTTCGTACCCTTCGCGGCTAGCCAAGCGGAACGCAATCTCAAGTGTTCACGCACGCCGTGTCAAGTCGACACAGCGCGTCACTTTGTCACGCAGTAAGAAGCAAAAGCGCGCCAAGCTGTCACTATCTCGCATGGTAAAAACGCCTCTCAAAATTCCCATAAAAAATCATAACCCACTGATATTAAGTCACTTAACGGATACAAATTCAAGCTTTATCAGGATGTGGCACAGCACATGCACCAATGGAATTTAGACACGGCGTGCATTCCAATCATCGCGCGACCTCAGATTCAAGGCACGAAGCATCGTGCCAAACCACAACACTATTCAAATATCATGGCAAAAATTCTAGGCATCGACCTCGGCACCACCAATTCCTGCATGGCCGTCATGGACGGCGGTGAGAGCACTGTACTCGAGAACTCAGAAGGAGCTCGCACCACACCGAGCGTGGTTGCGTTCTCGAAATCCGGCGAGCGCTTGGTAGGACAAGCCGCAAAACGCCAGGCAATCACCAACCCTGCCAACACCATCTTCTCCGCTAAGCGACTCATTGGTCGTAAGTTTTCGGAGCTCTCGGCTGACGACAAAAAAGTTCCTTACAATATCGTCGCAGCCAGCAACGGCGACGCACACATCGAAGTCGAAGTCGGCGGCGAAAAGAAGGTCTACAGCCCTCAGGAAATCTCCGCAATGATTCTCGGCAAGCTGAAGTCTGACGCCGAAGCGAAACTCGGCGAGACCATCAGCGAGGCGGTCATCACAGTGCCCGCGTATTTCAACGATGCACAGCGCAACGCAACCAAGGCCGCCGGTGAAATCGCGGGCCTCAAGGTTCGCCGCATCATCAACGAACCGACCGCCGCATCACTCGCCTACGGACTCGATAAAAAGTCCGACGAGAAAATTGCCGTCTACGACCTTGGCGGCGGAACCTTCGACATCTCCGTCCTAGAAATCGGTGACGGTGTGTTCGAAGTGCTCGCCACTGACGGTGACACACAACTCGGTGGCGACGACTGGGACAACCGCATCATCAAGTGGATCGTCGATGAGTTCAAAAACGACTCCGGCATCGACCTGAGTGGTCAGCCTGACGCTCTTCAGCGCATCAAGGAAGAGGCCGAGAAAGCGAAGATCGCCCTCTCCTCATCGACCAACTACGACATTAACCTGCCGTTCATCACTGCTGATGCGACAGGACCAAAGCACATCCAGAAAGCCCTCAGCCGTCCGAAACTCGAGCAGCTCTGCGAAGACCTATTCGAGCGCACCAAGAAACCGGTGATCGACTGCATGAAGGAAGCCGAACTCTCCGCGTCCGAAATCGACGAACTCGTTCTAGTCGGCGGCATGACTCGTATGCCCCGCGTCTTCGAAGTC
>JAGXGH010000143.1 GCA_024636835.1 Verrucomicrobiales bacterium
GCCTTCCTCGATCGCAGCTACCAAGCTGACGGGTCACTCACCCCGCGCGACCAACCCAAGGCTACAATTTCCGACCAAAAGCTCATCACCCAGCGACTCGACCAACTCACCAACGGCCATCCCATCACCATTGCCGATGGCTCGCCACTCATCATCACTGCAAAAACCGTCTGCGTGCATTCAGACTCAGAAAACAGCCTCACCCTCCTGAAAATCGCTCGCACCTATCTCGACGCGCCGTAATTTCCCCCTTGCTACTTGCTGCTTGCTACCCGCTACTTTACCCCCATGATCATACGTTCCGCAGAATTCGTCACCAGCGCGACATCGCTCTCCGCATGTCCGCCAGTAGGAGTCCCTGAGTTCGCGTTCATCGGACGATCCAATGTCGGCAAGTCCTCGCTGATCAACATGCTGACCAACCGCAAAGGTTTAGCCGTCGTGTCATCCACTCCCGGACGGACGAGAATGGCGAACTTCTTTTCCATCAACGACGCCTGGCATCTCGTCGACCTTCCCGGCTACGGCTTCGCAAAGATCTCAAAAAAGGCGAAGGATAAGTTCCAGGAAATCGTCGACGAATATCTTCTCAACCGCGACACCCTGACCTGTGTGTTTGTCCTCATCGACTCACGCCTGCCTCCGCAAAAAATCGATCTCGAGTTCACCCGTTGGCTGATGGAGTGCCAAGTCCCGTTCGTTCTTGTGTTCACCAAAACCGATAAAACCAAGAGCAACAAAATGAGCGCCAATATGACTGCATTCACCAATGCCATGTCCGAATGGTGCGAAGGCCTCCCCCGCATCTTCACCACCTCAGCCACCAAAGCCACCGGAAAACGCGAAGTCCTCGAATTCATCGGCCAATGCCTGAAATCGGTTTAGACCGCCGAAATAAGCGATGGATTTTTTACCATGAAAAATCATGAAGCTTAGGTTGTGCTGTTTTTAGCCGCAAAAAGGCACAGAAGGCACAAAAATGGGAGTATGGGTTTTTACCATGAAGAACATGATGGGCATGATGCTTGGTTTGTGGTTTATTTTACAAGAAGGACTGGAAGGACAAGAAGCTTAAAATCAGCATTACCCGCCGCTACCGCTAGCGACCAATGCCTATTGCCCAATGACCAATGACTGTGTCGGCCGTCGCGTAATACATCTCAGCGACTCTCAAACGACCACCCAATCTCCATCACCACCCCGCCCCTCCCCCGCCGACACTAAATATAAAACATATCGGCGCTCTCGCGTGAGGCGATCGATTCCAGAGTTGCCGCATTCAGCTCGTTGGTCACCGTCTCAGCCAGATCGCGAAATGCGCCCAGCACTTTGTCCCCGGACTCGCCGATCGCATCAAAATCCGGATCAATCAGCGATCCTTCTAAAGCGGAGACAATTTCGGCCAAGGTAATATCGCGCGGGTGACGTGCCAGTTGATAGCCACCGAATTTACCGCGCCGACTCGCCACGATCCCATGTTTTCGCAAGTCGTTGAGAATTTGCAGCAGAAAACTCGGCGACACCTGCTCGGCCGCCGCCAATTCATCCACGGGAGAAACACCACCAGTAGCGTGCCTGCCAGCAAGCTGAACTAGCACACGACATCCATTCTCAAGTTTACGCGAAATTTTCACCACTTGACTGATGGAGTGAAGAACCCGAAATGTAAACCCAAATCCTAAGAAACCTTATGTGGGTGGTCAGCATTGCCCGAAGCGTCTACCAGACGTAAACTGATGAAACCACTAATCGGTTTTCCTACAGCTTCAAAAACTTCCTCGAGAACATTCGTCGCGGGCATTCCCCGATAAAAATAATCTTCACAGCCATTTTCGCGTCCCTAAATTACCAGGCTCTGGTATCACATTATTTTCCCGCTTCATGCAACCACCATTCCCCACCTCCGCCTCGTCGGGATCCAGCGACCAAAACACACCGGATAAGTCGGCAACGTCTTCGAGCGTACGGACTGAAGACGGCCACCGCCGCCGCTCATCGGCAGATCCCGTGTGGGAAAGCCTGCAAGAGGAAGCGACCAAAGCAATCCAGGATGAACCCATCCTCGCCGCAGCGATGGACGAAACCATCCTCGGCCAGCCCTCACTCGAAGCCGCTGTTGCTCAACGCGTGGCAGGCAAACTTGAAGGCCACGGTCTCACCGGCACTCAACTGCAAAGACTCTTGGAAAGCGCGTATTTCTCCTCCCCTGCGGTCGGCGATGCACTCCGCTGCGATCTCATCGCCATCCGCGAACGCGATCCTGCAGCAGACACGTATTTAGACCCTTTGATGTTTTATAAGGGCTTCCACGCGCTATCCGCGCACCGTGCTGCTCACTACTTGTGGCACGAAGGACGGCGCACATTGGCGCGTCTGCTGCAAAGCATGATTTCCGAAGCCTTCGCGGTAGATATCCACCCGGCCGCGCAATTCGGCTGCGGGATTTTACTCGACCACGCCACCTCGTTCGTTGCCGGTGAAACCGCCATCGTCGAAGATAATGTATCCATCCTCCACGAGGTCACTCTCGGCGGCACCGGCAAAGAGCACGGCGACCGCCACCCTGTCGTGCGTTCTGGCGTGCTCATCGGCGCAGGCGCAAAAATTCTCGGAAGGGTCGAAATTGGCAGTGGATCAAGAATTGGTGCGGGTAGTGTTGTTTTGGCTGATGTTCCACCCCATGTCACCGTCGTTGGCGTTCCCGCTGAGATCGTCAGTTGTGTGAATGACACCCGCCCATCCGAGGCCATGGACCACTGCAGCCTCCTTCGTGGATCCAGTTTCGAGAGCGGAACTGGGATTTAATCCACGCAACCGAGCAGTAAGCTTCGATTCCAGCGATACACTCGATTCCAAATACTCGATAGAATCCGGTTGCGTTGCGTCAATTCTTGGTGGATTACATTCCTTACACCCATCGTTTGATGTAGCCATTCCAAGCTATAATCCACCTCAATTAATCCAACCGAATCACGCCGCAACCGCGCCATGTTCACCTCTATTCTTCTTCCAGTCGGCAGCACCGACATCGACGGCCCAGACTTTATCGTTCTTCCATGGGGAGGAGAAATCGAAACGCTCTTCCAGAAACGCTCGCTCGCCGCAAAAAATGAGGCCGATGCCGATGGAAATTTCGCATCTCTCCGCTTCCGCCTTCCTGAGGCCATCGGATTCTACATGCCTGAGAGCGACGACGAATGGCTCAGCAAGCTTGAGAACATGCACGTCGAAAACACCATGCTCGGTGTCGATCAGACCGCCCTTTACTTTCTTCGCCGCTGGGAAACCTTGCGCGTGAAAATGCCCGATCCGCCACGTGTCTCATTCTACAATGACGGCAGCGCCTTCCTTTCCGGTCCACTCGGTGTGTCCGCCCACCGCTGGGAAACCAGCTGCGGCGTAACCTTCCAAGATGGCGGTAAAATCGCCCCCGCTTACAAACAGCGCTAAGGCCATCAATTTCAAGGACCGGCTGGCGCTTTTCTATTTCATCGCCCGCCGGTCTTTTTTTGCACACAACACCGCCTCACTCACATCCATTCACTTTTCTTAGAACACCCGTCCCTCCGATCCAATGCTCACGTTCATTCGCAATTACCAAAAGGGTTTCCTGGTCGTCGTCACCATCATAATTTGCGCCGCTTTCGGCTGGTTCTTGATGCGCTCCGATACCACAACAGGCCGCTCAACCACCATTTTCACCATCGGTAAACAAGGTGTTCGCGAGGGTGCATTCAACACCGTCCGCGGCCAACGTTGGATCGCTGAAACTCTTTCCCTTCCCAACTATTCGACAATGCTTCGCGAACTCGCTCCAAGCACTGCCGCAGTATTTGTCACCGACGAAAAGAACGTGGACTTTGATTACGGCTATGTGTCTGCGATCATTTTGATCCGTCAGGAAGCCGAGCGCCTCGGTATCGCCATCTCTGAAGAGGAAATCGGCAAGGTCATCGAAAACAGCCCTGCATTCATGACCAATGGTCAATTCGACAAGTCCCGCTTCACTGCTTTCGCCAACGCCGACGCCTCCAATCCATCCGAAGGCATCATGATCACCGTCCGCGGTCAGTACGGTCAACCTCAGCAGATCGGACCCGTCACACTCAGCCAGCGCGGCAACAGCGTGAAAGACCTCAAGGAAGTCATTAGCGACTATCTCTTGCTCGACAAGATCATCCAGACCGTTGGCGGCGGTGTTCAATTCCCTCACTGGTTCGCCGAACAAAATTACGACGTCACCAATCAGATCGTCATCGCTGACACCATCACTTTCAAAACCGAAGAAATGAAGGATAAGGTCGATGTCTCCGATGAAAAGCTCACCGCCTTCTTCGAAGAAAACCGCGACCGATATATGACTGATGCGCTGCGCTCGGTGCAATACGTTCACTTCGTCGACGAAAACCTGCCAAATTTGCCATCCCCACAAGAGCGCGCCACGATGGAACCCGCAGAAATCGAGGCCATCACCGAAGCTCGTCGCAAAAGCCGTAACACCTTGGGGCCCGCTGCCGATGAAATGCTCGACCTGCTGCGCTCCGGCACCTCAATCGAAGAGGCCGCCAACAAGCTCACGGTCGATCTCGTGACCACTCCGCCATTCTCCATCTCCGACCCACCGGAAGCTCTCGCTGCATCGTACCGCTCTCAGGAGCTTATCTCACGGATGAATAGCGAAAACGATCCCGCTGAGGTCATCGCAGACGGTGATAGCTTCTACGTCATCAAGCTCAAGTCTTTCACTCCAAGTGAGCCAAAAGAATTCGACGCCGTGAAGGAAGACGTGCGCAATGACTTGATCACCGCACAGACCAACGAGCTCACCCGCGAGGCCGCAAACAAAGCCTTGGAAAAGTTGAGCACCGCGACCATCACCGAGGAAAACTCTCTTGAATCCCTCAAGAAATCCCTCGAAATCGAAAACGGCACGGTGGAAACCGAGCGCCGCCTCGCTCCATCAGATACGCGTATGCAAAGTATGCCAACGCCCGAACAAACCCTTCGCCAAGCCTTGCTTCCCCTTCCAAACCAGGGACTCAGCGAAGTCCTCAAAACCGACGGTGGATTCACCATCGCTCTCGTTCGCGACCGCCAGGTCGAGCGCTCTGAGGACAAAGCCTCGCAGGTGGAAGTCACCGACTCAAACGTCTCCAGCTATTTGCAGAATGTGGTATTTGGACTCTGGTGGGCAGACCGGGTCAGCGCAGCAAATCCACATTTCGGCGGATAACTCCCCACCCATCTCATGAGCATCACCCCAGAGCAAGAGTCCACCCGCGACGATCTCTTCGATGATGCCAACGGCGATCTCGCTCTCGGCGAGATCGCGGATGCTGTAGAAAAATACCGTCAATGTGTCGAACTCGATCCCGAGTTCTTCGACGGTTGGCACGCGCTTGGCATGGCATTGCTCAAACTCGATCAGGTGAAGGAAGCTATCGGCGCAGGCATGATGGCGACCACCCTCCGCCCCAACGACCTCCTCGCCTGGACCGGGCTCTCGCAGATGTATGTCCGCGACGGACAAATCGCTGAGGCCGAAGACGCCAAAGGCAATGCCCGCATCCTCTCCTTAGGAGGCAGAGTCGTCAAAGATTGACGCCTTTCCCTTTCTACCTGCCACCTGCCACCTGCCACCTGCTACTTCTTCCCACCATGAAACTCATCACCACAGCCATCGACTACACCAATGGCGCACCGCACATCGGCCACGCCTACGAAAAAGTGCTCGCGGATGTGCTCACCCGCTACGAGCGCTTTGCTGGACGCGAAGTCTACTTCCTCACTGGTGTCGATCAGCACGGCCAAAAAGTCCAACAGAATGCCGAAAAAGAAGGCGTGCACCCAGCCACCTACTCCAACCGCGTTACCAAAGGGTTCATCAAACTCTGGGACAAGCTCGATGTAAAATATGACGGGTGGGCTTCCACTACCGACCAGCGCCACATCACTTGCGTGCAGGCCATTCTGCAAAAACTTTACGACGACGGCCAGCTCTACAAGGAATCACACAAAGGATTCTACTCCATCCGCCAGGAACAATTTCTCACCGACCGCGACCGCAACGACGAAGGCGAGTTCGGCCCGGAATGGGGCGAAGTGGAGGAAGTCGAGGAAGAGAACTGGTATTTCAAACTCTCCGATCACATCGAGTGGTTGCGTAACCACGTCGAAACCCATCCCGATTTTGTCTTCCCTCAGTTCCGCCGCCAAGAGCTACTCAATGCCTTGGAAAGATCCGACAAAGGCGACCTCTGCATCTCGCGTCCAAAATCGCGTCTCCGTTGGGGCATAGAGCTTCCTTTCGACACCGATTTCGTTACCTACGTCTGGTTCGACGCCTTGACGAACTACATCTCCTTCGCCGGTTACCAGGCGGCAGAAAATGCCGACCTCCCCGTCTTCGAAAAGCTCTGGTCAAACACCACCCACATCATCGGTAAGGATATCCTCGTCCCACCGCACGGTATTTATTGGCCAATCATGCTTCACGCCATCGGGTTTTCCGACGACGACATGCCGCGCCTTCTTGTCCACGGATGGTGGAACATCCGTGGTGAAAAAATGTCCAAATCCCTCGGCAATGTGGTCGATCCCGACCAACTCGCCGACACCTTCGGTGCCGACGGCTTGCGCTACTATCTGATGCGCGACATCTCCACTGGCGGAGACTCCGACTTTTCACCAGAGCGCATCATCATGCGCTTCAATTCCGATCTAGCCAACGACTTCGGCAACCTCGCCAACCGCACACTCAACATGACCAAGCGGTATCGTGGCGGGGTGCTCAACTGCGGCGATTACGACGACGAACTTTGTCTGGACGTCCGCCAAGTCGCCGAACAAACACGCAAGGACTACACAGACGCCATGAACGGCGATCTCCCCCACCTCGCCCTCGAGCACGTGTGGAAACTCATCGTTCGCGCCAATAAGTTCGTCGAACAAACCGCTCCCTTCACTCTGGCAAAAGAGGAATCCGAATCGGCAAAACTCGACGCCGTGCTCTATCATCTTGTCGAAGTCATCGCCGAAGTCTCACTACTCATCGCCCCCGTCATGCCGCAGGCCGCAGCGAATCTCCAGGACCAGCTACGTCTCACGCCAGAGCAACGTACCACCCTTCTCAGCGACATGGCATGGGGTCTCCTCCCCACCGGCCACGAAACCGGCAAACCAAAACCCCTCTTCCCCCGCCTTCAGTTGGAAGAAGAGACGGAAGGGTAAGAGCAATCTCGAACCCTCCATCAACGTAGCTACTTTTGTAAAAAAAAGTGGCCGAGTGATGTGGAAGACTGAGCGGCGTTCACCTTCCCCATAAACGTAGCCTCATTTACAAAAAAAAAGCCCCTCATACGTAGCTACTTTTGTAAAAAAGTGGCCGGGTGATATGGAAAGCAGTATGACTTTTTTCGGCAGTTACAATGCGTCTGCTACAATGTCTTAAAGACCTCTCACCTGACAAACTCCTTACAAATCTTGTATTCCATATCAGTTCCCTCGCAGATACTGTTGCGCCATATATGAGAGCCATACTACGAACTTTACTTTTTATTGCGGTTACCAGCCTAGTGGCGTGCGCTAATACAAAATCGCGGGACTTTTTCGCCGCAAATGGCATCACCGTTGGAGACCCTGTGAAAGTGAAGGTCGGTACTTACAGAATACCTATCAGTTTTGAGACGGAAATTGTGCATTCGGGTCAATGGATTGACACAACCAAGGCTAAAATCGACGGTTCAGACATTCAAGTCACGGCGATCTTTACCAATGCGAATCGTAAAAGTCGCTATCCTGGATACATCGAAGTCAACGGCGCACGGGCTGGGGTCTATACTCTGAAATATCTGGATCAGGATGGCACCCTACATACGATCAAATCGGTAACTCTTCCGTAGAATAATGTTATAGAACATGAGGTCATGATCATGAAAACTGCTACTTTAGTCTTCACCTTCACCGCCATCGTCTCCGGCTCGATGGCGTCGGAGAAAATCCACGACGGTCTCGCGTCCAACGATGACGCACTCGTCAGACAAGCCATCGCCGACGCTGCGGCAAAGGGCCCCGAATTTCTCCCTACCCTCCGCGAGTGGGCGAAGTCCGACGACCCTCGCCTCAACCTTCGTGCTCGCACCTGCATTGGTCGCATCACCGGCCATTGGGGTTCCGAAACCGATCTCGTCTGGCAACGCTCATTCGACGATGCGGTGAAACTCGCGATGGAGCAGAACCGTCCGATCATGCTGCTCCAGCTTTTCGGCAAACTCGATGAGGAATTCTGCTGAGCTAACGGCAAACTAGCGAGAACCGTGACGTTCTCCGACAGCCGCATCGTCAAACTCCTTCAAGACGAATTCATCCCAGTCTGGGAATCGGTCTCTCCAGTACGCGAGGTCACCTTTGACCTCGGCGAAGGTCGATCCGTTTCCGGCACCGTCGGCGGCGAAATCGCCATCTACTTCTGCACACCAGAGGGGTATGTGTTCGATATTCTCCCCGCCCTGCAAAGTCCGGTTGCCACTAAACAGGCGATGGAAGTAGCCGTGGCATTTTATCGATCGTCTAAAGATACACTTAAGCGCATAAAAATTGCTGAAGTCGACAAGTCTCATATCGTAAACTCCCAACTTTTCCAGTACGATTCTTCACCATATCTACCCATCGTCGAAGCATGGCACCGACAGAGAATGGGGAAGCAGCTTCTCGACATCTACAAAGCCGACCCAGCAGCCTTTGAAGAGCGAATTGCACCAGCTCTTGTAGAACATCCAGACAGTGGATTGATTATCGCACGACTCACTGATGTAGTGGGCAATCCGATTATTGACATGCGTGATCCCGCAATAATCAAAGCCGAAGAACTCTATCCGCAAGCGAAACTCGGTGAGGAAAAGCGCGACAAGTATATCTCCGCTGCAATGGACGAAGCTACACGCGACATGCGTGTAATGATGCTCTCCAAGGTTGCTGTTGCCCAACCCTCAACACCGATCACCGTTGTCGAACCTGGTGGACGCGGCTACTTCATGTGGCAAATCCACCGCGCTTTCCTCGGTGTTAATCCCAATTCAAATACTACTTTTCCAACGACACCTTGGTCGAAGGGACTCCGCAAGCCCTCCGATTGGAAGGAGCCGCTCTTCGTGCACATTCTCAAGCAACCGCTGAAAGGCGGAAAAGTCACCTACGATTCCGAATCGCTCGAAGCCATCTCAATCATCGAGGAACGATGAATAGCTCGGGAGGGATGCCTTTCAGTCGTCCGTAACTTTCCTTCACCGCCACCCGCCATTCATGTCCAGAATTCATCTCCAATCGCGTGCGGCATAGCCCTTATACGCGACCGCACAAAATCAGGGACTTGAAAAGCGTCCCTGCCACTCACCCCAAGCGCCGGAGGGGGTGCGCCTCGCGCCCCCTGAGCAATATCGCAACAGGAAAAATCAACAAACGTAAGCCGCCTACGAGGCCGCATCACCCGGTGGGGACGAGGCGTCCCCACTCCATCACTTCCCCCATTCCCAAGACAATTCCGCTTCGGGAGGAATGCCTTTCAGTCGTCCCTAACTTCCCTTCCAACGTCACCCCCCATTCATATCCAAAAGCCATCTCTTATCGCGTGCGGCAAAGCCGTTATAGGCGACCGCACACAATCACGGACGCTTGAAAAGCGTCCCTCCCGGGGGGACCCAGTATTTCTACATCTGCGTTCATCTGCGAAATCTACGGTTAAAAAACATCTAAACACCGACACTCGTCGATCCTCCGGCCTTCAGTTCCACAACGCCGAGTTTAACCAAACAAACGCTTCTCCAACAAGCGGCAGAACGCGTGGATGATAAATTTGTGAGCCTCCTGAATTCTTGCCGTGCTCTTCACCGGAACGATAATTTCCACATCCGCCATCCCGCGGGCATTGCCACCGTCGCGGCCGAGCAATGCTATCGTCTTGATCCCGTGACGTTTGGCAGAATGAATCGCCTCGATGATACTTGGCGAATTTCCACTTGTGCTCAAAACCACTAGCACATCATGTTCGCGGGCTAGCCCCTCCACTTGGCGGGAGAACACTTTATCGAAGCTGTAGTCGTTCCCCACGGCGGTGAGAAAACTTCCATCCTGGGTCAGAGCAATCGCTGCCAGGGGTTTGCGATCATTCTCAAACCGACACAGCAACTCGGTTGTAAAATGCGCAGAATCCGCCGCGCTTCCGCCATTCCCACACGCCATCACTTTACCACCAAACTTGATCGACGTTTCCAACACACCCACCGCTTCATGGATATGCGGATGTAAATCGCGAACCGATTCGATGGCTCGCTTGGCGTCGTCGATAAGTTGATTAAATTCCGCGGCTTCAGTGACTGACATGATTGTTCCAGAGTTATTGGTTATGAGTTATTGCTTATGAGTAAATTCTGTTCAAGCACATGTCGATCCATAGATTTACTCACTAGGTGCTACCCTCTAACAGGAAATGCATCCCAGCAGGGTCATTAGAACACTGATAACCCATAACCTGCCAACTTCTAACCCCAAAAAACCATTGATTCGCGATCTATCTAACAGCGACCAGTGGCGGCGAAAATTTCACGCCTCCTCGCGGTCACATCCGCCCAACGGGAATCGCTACTCAGCTCACTGACCGTCATTTGTAGACGTTGCGACCAGTTCTGCACACCGGCGACACCGGGCACATTAAAGCGCTCACCGGTGCCGAGAAAGTCGTTGATCATCATCACCGCATGGCGCGAGTTTGACACGCATAATCCGCGCAGCAGTCCCTCGCGCACGGAATCATCGTAGTCCGGCACCGTATCGCCTATTTCCATCCCCGCCCAAACACGCAAAAGATACAATGTGCGCCCGGCTTCCTCACGCTCTTCATGGGTTTCGCCCTCGTTCATCTCGCGCACCAAACGTTGCCGCATCAAAATCATCGGCTCGTGATCGTGGGTTGCATAGGTAGCCAGCGTACACTCCGGATATTCGCTTCCGGGGGTTAAGGAATCGCCCGTCCACTCCCACTGTGGCACCTTGGTTCCAGGAATATCCATCTCAAGAAGAGCGGGACGAACATACGGCGGCACAGTGCCCAGATCTTCGGCGATAATTTCCGACCCACACTCACCTGCAGCGTCTTGAACAACACGCAAATACCCCATACCACGCTGACAGTTTGCCTGGCGGTTGGATTCAAGGTCATCATCCAAGGGAACAAAATGTGGTAAATGCCCGCCGGTTCGCTCCTTCGCTTCATCGAGTGACAGCGGCATGAACTCCATGTTGCGCTGCGGCCGCCACGGAAAGCTGTAGATGCGGAAAAACCCAAGTACATGATCGATACGAAACAGATCAAAAATCGCGCAGGTCTTCTCAACCCGTTGACGCCACCATGAGTAGCCGTTCTCCGCCATCACATCCCAGCGATACAACGGGATCCCCCAGTTCTGCCCCCATTTGATGACAAACTCGTCGTCCTTGAAAACCTTCTCCGGCGGGGCTCCACCCGACCACTCCAGGTCAAATACATCAGGACGACAAAACACATCCGCGCTGTAGTAACTCACGCCAAATGGGATATCCCCCATCAACTTCACGCCTCGCTCGTTGGCATATTGACGAACCGCGGCGAACTGACGCCAAAGCACCCACTGCACATAGGCAAAAAACTCGATTCTCGACTTTAGTTCACGCCCCTCGTCGGTGCCAGCCACCACCATCATATCGACAAATGCCCGCGCCTTTGTCACCGAATTATAAAGGTCATTCCAGTGATCCCAACACTCGCTACCATCCTCTCGATCCATTAACACGCGGAACAAACAATAATCTTCAAGCCATCCTTGTTCACGCTGACAGAACTCGGAAAACTCAGTCACCGCTGCCGGATCAGCCATCTCGCGAAACCCACGATGCCCCGCCTCCAGCAATGCGTTTTTCAAATTCAGCACCGCCTTGTAATCGACAGTTTCCGCAGCGCGTAGAGCATCCACATTAAATGGCTCGCTCACCTCGGCGAATGCCGCATCCGATATACCTGGGACGAGCTCAGGCGTCATTGCGCCATAGACAGGATCGAGCGCTACCGAGCTGATCGCGTTATAGGGACTGTGATCAGCGCCCGTTTCGTTGACAGGCAAAAGCTGAACAATCCCCACACCGGCATTCGCCGCCCAGTCGATAAATTCATGCAATGTTGCGGTGTCGCCAATTCCTAAATCGGACTCACTACGAAGTGCAAAAAGCGGCGCCACCACACCGGCAAGACGTTGGTTGGATTGTGCAGAATCGATCATCGTGAGAAAGCCATACTAGTGCGGACGCGCTCGCGCAAGGAGAATGGAGAATGGAGAATGGAGAATGGAGAATGGAGAGGTGATTGGCTAAAAGGGCGCCAGCCCAATCGTGGCAGGGGCATCTTGCCCCTCAGCCATCCCCAACACAGTGTCGGTGGCATCCTGCCACCAAGCCAAACGCATTCCAGCCCCAAAGGGGCAAAGCATACCAGCCAGGGGTGCAAGCCCTGGAATGGGAATGTTAACAACATGCGTTCTGAAGGAACGCCGCATTGGATTGGTGTGATGACGAGTGAAAATGTGGACGATTTGCGGCGTTCCTTCAGAACGCGGAAATGTTTTGGGCGAGGTTCCCGGGGTTACACCCACGGGCTGGTATGCCATTGCCCCATTAGGGCAGAAATACCTGAAATAAAAGCCATCTTTGAACAGTCCATTATGATCAAATCCACATCGCGGTTCTCGGATAAGCGCATACAACCAACAACCACCATCCGCCATATAGGCCGCACATGTCAGGCGGCATCTCCCATTGTAGGCCGCACGTGTCGGGCGGCTCCTCACCCCATGCACAGCATGCACTTTCCCAAACCCAAGCTTTCCGTATTCCAAATTGCGGACGATGTCCGGGACGATGATGTCGGCCGACACGTTCCGACCTACAATCCAACCAATCTCCCGAAGACACGCGAGGAAACACTCAGCCGAGTCACGAATGGAAACACCGCGTAGAATCCTTGAATCCGAAAGACTGCGTAATAAAAGCCACGGAGGGAAACAACAAAAGCTCCCGCAGTTGCGGGATGTTGACGGAAAATGCGGACTTAGCGAGGTCACGCAAGGAAACATTGCCCAAAAGCCACGAAAGGAAACACAGGGTCTTCTTCGGCGTGATCCGCCGATTCAGACAGCCTGGTGATACTGCAAAGAATGCATATATTCGTGGAGTAGATGGACGTGAATATTCAGCAGATGAATATATAGATTTATTAGGACAAGGTATTGATGTAACAGTAGAAAATCCTTACTAAAATAATATTATATTTTTTGGACAAGCTGACAAAAAAATAAGTAAGTTTAGAAAAAATAATACCGGATCAAGTCCGGCACAAAGATTTGGGGCAGATTTGCGTAGCAAATCTGGCTTCACATTAATAGAACTATTAGTAGTAATTTCTATTATTGCCCTACTCTCTACTATTGTATTAGGTGCAGTTGGTGATGCTCGTGAAAAGGCTCAAGTAAAAAAGAAAAATGAAATTGCAAGGCAGTATATAAATGCGTTGGAGTTGTATAGGAATGATAATATCAACACTGAAAATACAATTAATGGATATCCGGGGACAACTTCAGCTCTAGAATGCTTAGGTTATAATCTTAATGAATATTGTTTTGCTTCAGTGGTTGACGGTAATGCAGATTTAATTGGAGAGATTAATGAATATTACCCTTCTATGCCCAAAAATGATGATTATGTCGTACTTTTTGGAACCTATGAAACCAAAGGCATTATGTACAGATGTGACGCAAAAGACACATGTTTTGTTTCTTGGTATTTACCAGATGATCAAAATTGTATATACGGTATAGCCTCTGAATTTACAGGATATACTTATTGTGTAAGGGAATTATTAAGGGAATTACAAAATTAAAAAACCCTCTATATCATTTTAGCGATATAGAGGGCTATGTGTTTTTAAACACGCTTACGACGAAATGCAATAAAGGATCCAGTCAAGCACAAAATCAAAGATGATGGCTCAGGTACGGACGAAGTAAAACCTTCGAACATGACATGAGTAGTGTCTAGGTTTGCACCGAAACTACTTTCAAACTGACCATTGAGATTGAAACTAGGTGAATCAGAATCCAACATAATTGATGCATACTGATATCCTCCAGAAGCTGACATGCTAGGGATGTTTGTAGAGCCAATAACACCTCCGGTAAAAGAGGTTCCGTTAGCAGTACTTCCATCAGCCAACCTAACTAAGATCATATTGAAACCTGAATTAGGTTGAACATTGAAACTGTCTGAACCAACTACAGAATAGAGGTTACCAGTACTGTCATCGTAGCTAATGCTTATTGACTCATTAATGTCAAAAGTATTAACAAGATTCCACTGATGTTGACCATACAATGTTTGGGTACTAGTACCCAACACAACCTCTGAACGCTGCTGCGTATCAGGTGACCCTTGTGCTCCAGCCTGGAAGCTGACAAGCCAAGAAAATACTGAGCTTGATTTGTAATTATCATATTCTGATTCCGAAATTGGAACCATTACCGTTGCCCCGCTTGCCTGTCCGATAAATACGGCAGAAAGAAGGATGATTACTGCAATGATTCCCGAGAGAATCCCTGCACCGGCAGTTTTGAGAGTTTGGATAGATGCACGGAAGGCGGACGAAGGTAAGATACAATGGAAAGAACTGGTCATAACGCTAGAAATTTAATCGGATCAGGTGCTACGGGCAAGGTCAAAGCACAGGGTGTGCCGATTTTTGGAAGATTCGGTGAATAATCGTCTTGTGTGAACCGTCCAACAGAGCATGTGGTGGAATTGGATCATCGCTTGTTGGCTGGGTTTCCCGTGTGTCACACCCTTGTCCGCACTGGATTTCCTGGTCGTCGTCGAGGAGTGGCACCCGTCGTGTTTTGAGCAGCATGTGGCTGAGCGCAACGATGCTGATGAGTTCGAGCGACTCGCCTTCGCTTGGTTGCTTTGCCATGAAGAGGAAATCGCTACAGACATCGCCAAGGAGCGAGGGCTGAATCTGATCTATTGGTGGCATGAGGCGGATTTTGCGGACAACAGCCCCTACGGCGCGACGGTGGTTGTTGGCTTAAAAGTTCGCACGACTTCAGAGTGGAAAGGAGGGTCTCATGTCGCCGCGCGCTGATACGACGGATCGTCCCGCGATGCGCTGTCCCTTGTGTGGCGGCGAGAAGGTAATACGTGCAGGCAGACGGCAGTTGGTCGAGGGTTATCGCCAACTATGGCGGTGTCACGAGTGTGGAAAGCGGTTCTCCAAGCTTGAGCGCGGGGACAAGCGCACTCCGGGCAATGTGGTGCTGATGGGACTGACGCTGTGGTGCGAGGGCTATTCGCTGGAGGAAACGGCGTTCATCCTGTCGAATAAATACAAGGTTCGGCGCTCGCGCGCTTGCATCAGCAAGTGGCTGGCGGACTTCGAGCCAAGCTACCGGGCGATCCGGCGCTTGAATGAAACGCGTCGCACGGTGGTGCGTAATCATTTGTTCAACCATCGGGGATTAAGCTACGAGTATCAGGTGCATCTGCCGAAGTTGCAGTTTGCGAAGAAGTTCGGTGGTCTGACGGGGTTTCTGGAAAGCATTCCCGATAGCGTTCCCGCTGGTGTCTTCGACAATGGACTGCGCTGTTCCGAACATCCTGCGGAGTTTCCACTGCACCACGCTAGGCATCAGCGCTGGAACTGGCTGACAACGCAAGCCTCGCAAGCACTGCGTCTGGCGCGTCACAACAGGGAACGCCATGCGGTGATCGAACGCTATTTCCTGAGCTGCGATCGCAATACCGTGGCGACGGAAGTGCCGGTGTGGTTCTACGACAAGCGGCTGGGAGCGACGGTGACAGGACACATCGACGTGCTGATGGCGAATTTCGGCAAGCTGTGGGTGCTGGACTACAAACCGCGTGCGGCAAAAGAGAACCCAGCAAAAGTAGGCGCACAATTGGCGCTCTACGCGCAAGCCCTGGTTTACCGCGCCGGAGTGAACCAACAGGACATCCGCTGCGCATGGTTCGACGACCGGGATTGCTTTACCTTCGCGCCATAGGGTGGCAAGCAGTAGGCAAAGCCTGCACTGCCAAAGTGTCACCACTTCGGCTACAGCCCGGACAGGCATGATCCAGTCGCCGGAGGCAACGACTCCCGCCCCCTCACCACCATTGTAGGTTGGACGTGTCGGCCAACACCATCACCCTGGACATAGTCCACAATTCGAAATAACGGCAAGCTCGCGCTTGGATCAAGACGCCGCCCGACACGTGCGGCCTACATCGCCGATGGCATGTCATCGGCATCTTGCCGCCATGCCGTCCACCGTGGCGGTGGCATCTTGCCGCCAAGCCAATACCTCCAGTTCACAGCCGATTTTCCCCACTCCCGGTCACCAGATCTCACCACCCGATCCGAGTCAGTCCGGCGACATTGTCAAAATGGGCATCGCGACTGATGACCGGCAGTTTGTGCTGACGAGCGATGGCGGCGATCCACAGATCATTCATCGGAATGGGAGTGCCTGCTGACGTAAGTTGAAGACGGATCTCCGCATAGTGGCGGGTAGTTATTTCGTCGACGGCCAGAACCGTGGTGGTAGCGAGCGCGTCATCCATCCATACCGTCATCTTTTCACGAAACCTCGATTTCAGAATGCCGAAGCGAAATTCCGCCAGCGCAGGAACAGGCACACACAGGCGATCCGCCTTCTCGATGTGTCGGATGAAGGACGCTTCATTGAGCCACCACGCGGAAAGACCGTTGGTATCAACGATCATTTCCACTCCTCCTCTTCGATCTGTCCGAAGTTCTCCTCCACGATTTGCTCGATGCCCTTGAGTTCCGCCACCATCTCCGGGTCACTAGCGGCAATACCCGCAAATTTCATCCAAGGTCTATCTTCATGAGTTGGCCGCTTGGCCAACTTGTCTTGCAGTGCCTCGGTAATGTAGTCTTTCAAACGCATACCTTGCCTTGCCGCAGTCGATTTCACTTCGCGAAATAGGGTGTCAGGTAGCTCGATAGTAGTGCGCATAAAAACATATTCCCATATTTTCATCCTACTGCAAGCATGAAAGGAGTCTCTTACTCTACTTCCGCCCCTTCCTCAGCATCCCCGCCGCCAAGGTAAGACCCGCGGCAATCAGACTCCCCCAAATAACGCTGGCTGGAGTCACGCTCGTTTCATCGACTTCCAACTCCAACAACAATGGAGCATCACCGGCGACCTGTAGCGCACGTCGGAACGTCACTACATTCCCATCGTCAGGAATCGTCAATTCGATCCCTTCCGGAGCCGGATCGGCCGCTTGTTGTTGGTCAATGATGCGTTCTGCCAGTCGGCGAAGCACGGCATTTTCCTCGGTCGTGTTGCGTGCGAATATCGCCTCAGCTTGTGCTTGGTTGTAATTAGTATCGTCGTTGAGCAGAGGGTTCGCATTGTCGGCAACCACCTGACCCTGCTGATCAGACCTGTTATAGATCTCCATCTTCTGGCGTCGTGTGTTCAAACTCACCAGCGCTTGCTGAGTCTGAAGTGACTTCCATTGCACCCGCGCATCTTCGTTCGACGCGGCATCCAATTTATTACCCTTCGCAACCTTGCTCAAGGTGCGGCGTGCTTTCTCTTGCTCGCCTTGTTGTAGATACACATTGGCCTGATCGAGCATGCTCGTTGCCTTCTCCTTGCCTTCCAGCTTCTTGGATTCCATGAGTCTCAAATATTGGTCCACCCCATAGCGAGAGAGCATCTGCTGACCGACCAAGGAATACCCGTCGGCAAAATCGCTGAGCTCAACGCCTTCCGGCAAGGACACCTGCCACTCGATAGACTTCATCGGCACGTTCATCGCTGGTCCGACCAGTGCATACTCATCGCCATCCGCAGCGCCACCGCCACGATAGGCAAAGCGCACCACCGCCATTCCTTCTCCATCCACATCAGCAGCGACAGGAATTAGATAACTTGTGCCACCCGCTGCACCAGGCACCTCTGCGACCAATACACTCTCCTCGTTAACGAACGCATTCATCAACTCGTAGCCCTTGGGCAAAGTCACTCGCAGGGTGTTTTTCTCCACCACTTTGATTCGCATGTCCGCCACGGTAACGGTCGATCCATCGATCGAAACCAGCGTCGTCAACCCCGCAGAAGTCACCTGCAATTTCAGTGAATCCGCAATATCGCGTCGCTCGATTTTCACTCCGAGCGCTGGGTTTTCATCAGAGCGAACCACTCGCATCACATGACCCGGCGCACTCATGTCGCCACGATCTTTGAGTGTATCCGGCACAGCCGACCACGGAGTTTTTTGCCAAACCTCACCAAGCCCCGTCACATTCAGCGCCAATCGCCCACCCGCACGCAGCGCGACGAATCGGTTCTGCTGGCGTGATCCGACAACCGATGCCGGAACAATCTTCATCTCGCTCGCTGCGGCATCAGCCGGGTCACTGCCGCTGATTTCCTGGTAATCCAATACCAACTCGACATCGCCAATTACGCGCCGTTGAAAGCGAATCTCCCACAAGCCCGAGTCATCAATTTTTACCAAATCACTCACCGGCCCGGCACTGGCACGCAGTGTGCGCTCCGCGGACTCACTCATCGGAGGGAGCTGCACTTGAAGCGTATTGATACCCGCGTTCTCCACCCGAATCCCAATCGCCATACGCGTGCGCGATTGACCTTCCCGTAATGTCACCTCCTGCAATGTGCGGGCTGTGATCCACGGCTCCAAAGCTTCAATCTTCAGAGCCAGCTTCCAGTCTTTCTCAAGCAATCGGAATGCCAGCGCACCCTTGCGCGTTTCGCCGAAATCACGCGCATCACTTTGCGAAATGCGTTCGCGATCAACCGCGCGAATTTGCAGACCTTGACCAGGCACGACCATCAGTGTGCCAGAACTTCTCACCGACTCGGCGACTTCGATCTGCGGCACGGCCCAACTCTCCATCGGCTTGATTCCCGCCCCACTGAAACTCGCATCGACGCGGATCATCCCCTTCGTCTTAGTTGCCAAATGCAACACCGCATGACGCCCCAAAGCGTCACTCTTGCCCTCGGTCCAATGCGCCACTCCCTCACCGGTGAGCGAATCCACTTCGAACCCATCGGGGATAGGAACCGCCAAGGTGAACACACCGGCACGAGCGACGTTGACATTCAATGTGGCACCAAGCACCACCCTCTGATCTCACAGCGAGACGACCTGCTGACTGGTTACGCGGATCTCCGGTTCAACCGCAGCAACACGCACCACCAAGGGTGTGTCATTCTGCGTGTTGTCGCGATACACTCGGCGCAGAGTCGTCTCTGTTCCATTGAGCATCTCCTGACTAAAATCCTCCAAGCTCACCGGCGCAACGCCTTCCGCATTGATCACAGAATCCAATTGCGCACCCGATCCAAATGCCAAGCCGATCAGGTTGACCTCGCTCTCAGCACCTTTAACTCCCAACACCCCGCACGTCACGTCCACCGGGAATGCTGCCAGAGGACGCTGGGTTTTCACAACGATCGAAAACGGCTCACTGACGGCTTCGACAAGGTCGATGACCAACTGCCGTGACTCCGGATCGAACCGCCAAGTCGCTACACGATCACCCATCAGTTCACTCACCGTAAACGCATCGGGAACGTCGAGCGTGAGTTGACGAAGCTGACCGCGCGATGGACGGACACTCAAAAGGTGCACACCATTCACCACGCCCGGCCCTGGCATATAGAGATGCTGGCCATCGACAAAATACCGCGTCTCTTCAGATTCCACATCGCGACCACGCGGGAAAATCGTCACCACATCCGCACCGTGAATCCCCAGCACAAGCGTTGCCTCAGGGGCATTGCCCTCACCCGTGACAACAGAAATCGCCCGTGGTGAGTTCACCATCCAACCGTCTGCCTGCACATCGACCGATAAACGCTCAATCGCTGCTTGCCCGGTGGGTATCCCATGGTTGGCATTCATCGCAACCATCGGAAGTTCATAACGGAACTCACCCTTCATCACCCCACTACCCGCTGTGCGAACCAAAAGCAAATACGTCTGACCACCGACTTGAGTAGGACGCACGACAAACCCATCCATCTGCAAATCCTTCAAACGAGCGGTGCCATCGAGGAGCAGCCACGCATCACCAACTTCGCCACTCACGATGATGGTTCCCGATGCGGAGATTCGCTCCTCTTCAACAGTCCACGACTGATCGATTTCGCTGATTGCAGAAAGTCCTTGAGGAAGCGTCTCTTGCTGTGGAGCCGCCTTATCTGCACGCGCTACATCCACCGAACCCAGCGCCAGCATTCCAGCCAACATCACCAAGGCAGTTGTTGCGACCGGTGGTTTTGAAGCAGCTATCTTGCGTTCCTTTGCTTGGCGAACCATCACACGCGCAGGTGCCAGGATGAATTCAAAGAAGCACACACCGGCTATCAACAGGAAGAACAAAGGCGCACCACCGAACTGAAGCAGGCAGGCCAAAGCCAACAAAATCCATCCGGCAAAACGGATCAGCACATGCTTCGACACCAAGCCGACGAGAACGAGCATACCACCAATCGCACCAAACAAAATCGTGCGGAATGACAACATCGCGCGCCACATCGGAATACTCTTCACTTCGATCTGGATAGCCTTGCCAACCTCCATCGCAGGCACCGAATACTCCAGCGACCCTTTGTTCACACCACCTGAATCGATCACCAACGCAGTGGCTCCGAACGCTAACAAGGCCCCGCCTATACCAATCAAAACCGCTAAAGGAAGCCAGCGACGCGTCAGAACAAGAAGAAGAGCGAGCAATCCACCACCACACAACATCAGCGCTGGAAGAAGCCCGCGACCAAGCGCAATCACCTCACTGCCCACCGCGCGACGCGGGTCTTCCGGCGGCGACACATCACCACCACTCGGCAACAACATCCGGCCAGAATCCGCTTCCACTTTCCAATCCGCCATCATCACCGGCACACCGACGGCTGGTAGTTTTAAAATCGCAGAACCATCATCCACTGCCGACTGACCAACACGCACTTTCACGCGCACTGGTGTGTTTGGATCGGCGTTGGGCGGCAATGGAATCATCGTCGCATTACCATCGGTTTGCGCAGCAATCGAACTACCGTTCACTTCCACACCCCACAATCTCACACCCTCAGGAATCATCAGCTCAAGCGGTTTACGTCCGCGGGTTTTTACGAAAAACAGCGCGTCAGTCATCACCTGACCATCGCGAGCCACGGTGCTGCGGATCTTTGCAAAATCCACTACTTGCTCCGCGGTTTCACCCGGAGCGAACCACTCAAACCCTACCTCAATCGAGAACGGACGTGTGGAATATTGGAATGCTGCCAAGGTCGGTGTTTGTGTCAGCAATCGATATTCGGCAGGCAGTTCACTGGTCTCAAGACGCAATAGGTCATCCGAAACTTCGACCATCTTAGGCAGCACTTGATAGGGGCTGACCAATTGCACGTAGCCCGATTCATTCTGCACACCGAGCGGTTTCACCACACCCGGCTTCAAGGTCATGTCGCTGGACGGCATCGGATACTCAAAGGTGAACAGAATCGTGCTCGCCCCACTGGTCGATTTATTCAACTCAACCACCACCACATCGCCATCGCGACGCCATCCACGCACACCTTCACCATCGACCAACAAGTTCCCCAACTCCTCGGGGATCTCCACCCGCCACTCGGAGACGGGTGCACCGACGACAAAGAAATTCATCAACACACTGCCGTAGGCCATCCCCTCGCGGAGCGAATAAAGATGGAACACATCCGCCTCGACGGATTGCCCGAGAGCTTGCACCTTCATGGTAATTTCCCAATCCGCTTCGCGCACACGGAATGCCTGTTGCACGCCTTGATCGCGTTTCGGGAAGAAGGTCAATGGACTCTCCACAGCACCCTCGACTTTCACTACTTCACTGAGGCGATAACCATTCGCCGGCACCACACCGACAAATCCGCGAACGCTCCGCGCATCGGGCACCGTCACACGATCGAGCACCCACTCTCCCTCAGCGGCAGGCTGACTCTTCTCCAGCCCAATCGACACAAAATGACGGCCGGACACGGCTTGGCGGAAAAGCACTTTCAACTCGCGTCTCCCATCGACGACACGGCTCGACAGGACGTAATCCGCAACTTCAGAACCCGCGACTTTTGCCACCGCGTAGCCGTCGGGAATCTCCAAAGGAAGTTCCTGCAACGGTGCCTCGCGTACGTCGATCTCCAAGTCTAACTCGATCGCCAGATCCGACTCACCCATACGATAAATCGCCAAAGCATTCACTCCGACTTCTGGCACGACTCGCGTAGCGCGCAGAGCGAACCCAAACTCACCGGACGGAAATTGAAACGCATAACCCTGGCGCTCGCCTGGACGTGGATCACCCGCAGCCACCTGCACCAATCCCACAGGATCCGTCACCTCAGCACGAACGGCACCGGCACTTGTTACCGCCAGGTTTCCTGAATAGCGCACCGCTCCAACGGGACGAACAATCGTCGACGCTACATCGGCAGGAAAAGCACTCACCGGCGTGCGCGAACGAACCACCAGATAAGTCTCGTCCGTCTTTGAACGCGGCTGACTCAAAGTCGCCACCACCACACGCTTCCCATTTCCTTCCACCAATTCCCATCCACTGATTCCAGAACCCGTCACATCGACGATTTCTCCGGGCCCGGTCACTTCAGCACGCAGTTCCGAAATTTCTCCCTGCAGCAAATTGTAACGCAGCACCGTCTGTTGTTCTACCAATCCTGCATCGACACGGAAACGCAAGTCACCGAGCACTGTGAAGAACAAACGCCCCTCCTCAGAACCCATCACCGGACGCGTCCATCCCATCGCTACCTGACCCGAAACCGGCAAAAATGCCGACCATTGGTTCTCAGCTGACACCCATTGTGGCGACACCGCCATGCTCTTCTTAAAAACCACTTTTTCATCAAGCCCAGTCACCCGCATCGGAGTCACTCCCGATGTAGGCACCGTAAAGTTGACCGCCTCGACCCCACCATTCGCATTCACCTTGGAGACGAATTTCATAGTGACAGGGAAATACCCCCTTCTATCCGCGATGCTTCCGCTCCCAATTCGATCCAGAGCCCCCCTAGGTATCCCAAAATCACCCGATCGGTTATCTGCAGTCGACTCCTTGTCGCCGCTAAATCTCAGCACATACGCTCCGCCTTCAACTTCTACAATGCCAGCTCTCGTGTTCACGGAAATCTCTGTAAGTGCCGCAGCTCCGCTCAACAAAAACACTCCCCTTTTCGAATCATCACCTTTCTGAGGCACGTAGTTTCCGGTGAATGTCCACTCAATCGACTTTCCGTTCTCGCTCAACACGCCATCGAGTTCTGTATCGCTCCATGCGCCAACATCGGCCAAGCCCTTGCCACCGACAATAGGCAGCACCCTGATCACTGCGGCTTCGGCACCAGCAAACATTTGCGCAGTGTCATCTGAAACCAAGGGCACAAGGCCTTGCACAGATTTCAGTCTTGGGAAAACACCAGCACCTCCACGAACTCTCACTTGGTGATAAAAACCAACATTCCCCTCTGCTGATGCCGTCGGTATCTGCACAGTATTCAGCTTCTCGTTATCTGTTGGCTCATGCTTCAGCGTGATGGTTGCACTCAATTTCTCACCAACTTTCATCTCAGCCGAAGGAGTTACCTCCACCACTTGGCGAGCATTGGCATCGCGCCTCACCACCCACGACCCGACATTACCACCCACCACGCTTTCCACCACGCAATCACCATCAATCCCCAGGGACAACACTTCCGGATTCCCTTGAATCAATGTCCACTCAACCTGCATCGCAACCTGAACCATCTCGCGATCCACTGTCGCATTCGACTCAACCTTCACCGAAGTCAGCGCCGCCAATTCCGGCAGGCGCAAGCCACTCGCCTTGATCACCAGTTCGCCGCCCTGCTGACCCAAGGAACTCGTCGTCTGGATCGTATTGGCTTCTGCCACGTCCTGAGCGAAGGCAACCGATGTCATCAGCCCTCCAGCCAACAATACTCCAAACACCCGTCCCAGTTTTCGCTTCATATCCTTCATAATCTTCATGGTAAAATCTTTCTCTCTTCGTCTGATTAAAATTCGATTCCTCCGCCGTGGCGATCCGCGACTTGTAAGAAGTTTGTCAGTGGTGCCCTGCGGGCGGGGTAAAGTTATTTGTTATTGGTTTATAGCTCCGCCGCGTTGCTGACTGCTTCAGCCATCGCCTTCAGTCGTTCATCGTAGTCACGTCGCGCCACGACATCTCTCGCAAGGCTTTCCAGTTCACCCGCTTCGTCACTACCGATCTCAGGCCCTTTCAACAAGGCCTCAGCAAACAGTCCGGCCAAGCCCGCCATCTTCATGGTCTCCGTCGAGTCAGCGAGCGATTTCACCTTCTCGTCATAGGGAATCCGCCACTGTTTCTCGATCATCTCGTCCGTGCGTGCATCGCGGAAACGCACCCAAACCTCGCCGATGTCACCCGCACCGTCCGGCACGACTTCCACCTGATACAGGGCATTGCCCTCAGCCGCCGCAGCGATCTCGCCACCGTCCACAGCGTCATTGCGGAAATCCTCTTCGTTCAAGCGCTGCTTACGGAACCCGACCAAACGATATCCACCGACGCGATCCGGATTGAAGCGCACCTGCACTTTCACATCCAAGGCCAGAGGACTCAGCGTTCCCGCCACCGCTTTGGCGAACTCTTCATCGGCCTCTTGCGGAGCATTGAGAACAAAATACCGGCCATCGCCCTTGCGGGTCAGCGCTTCGAGCACCGCGTCATCGAGGCCATCAATCCCCACGCCATAACAATCCAAAGCCACTCCCATTTCGCGAAATTGGCTACCGATCGCCATCAAGCGATCGGTCTCAGCCCCGCCCAAGTTCGCCGCCCCATCGGTCAGCATCACGACCCGGTTTTGCCCTTCGGCATTGAATTGACGCTGAGCAATCTCACTGGCCAGCGTCAACGCTGCCTCAATATTCGTCCCACCTTCAGCAGGCAGTGCCATCGCCGTTTTCACCAACTCACCAGCACGAGTTCCCGGCACTCGGTCAATTAACAAACGCGAGTTTCGCGAAAAACCGATCATGCTGACCACATCGTTTTCGCCGAGCATCGTCGACAAACTCGCCAGCGAACGCACGACAATCTCACGTCTATCCTGACGCTCCATCGACCCCGAGGTATCGAGCAAAATGGTCAGGTGCAAAGGCATCCGCGTATCGCGTCCCACCGACGCCGTGCGCAACCCAATCCGCACCAAATTCCGGCCACCGAGGAACGGATGCGCAGACTGTTCGACCTTCGCAGAAATCCGCTCCGCAGAAGTCGGTGAAGGATCGCCGTAGTCCAGCGCATTGACAAACTCCTCTTCGCGAACCTTGTCCACATCCGGCCACTGACCACTCTCCAAAAGCGCTGCTGCCACTTTGAAGGACGCATCGTTCACATGCAGCGAAAACGTCGACACCCCTTCATCCGCCGCAGATTGCTCTAGAAAGATCTCATCGAGGTCGATTTGCGGAGCGGGCTTTTTTTGAGGTATTGGGTCAGCTTCTTTCTTGGGAACGAAGACCACGGCATACTCCTCCACTTTCACCTCCATTCCCGATTTGTCAGCAAGTGTCCTGAGAACCTCTCCCAAAGGCACCTCTCTCATTTGAATCGAATCGATCTCAACGTTCTCGGGATTCGCTTCGGACCGGTCATCTCCGGGCAGACTTTCCGAAGCAACAATGATCGAAAGGCCTCTATTCTCAGGGTTGGGATCGGTATCAATCTCCTGGGTTTTAGCGCGTAAAAACTGAACCACCTCAAGCAATGTTGTATCACGGAAATCCACTCCAGGTATAATCAACCGTTCCAGCTTCCGTTGTTGATTAAGTCGGAGGGATTCACCTGACGGCTGCTTTTTCGGAATCTGAATATTTGGCGGCTTGATTTCCCAAAGCGCATCAACCTCAGCGAGCATCTCTGAACGCGTGCGATTGTAAGCGACCCCGTAGTAGTCGATTTTTGTTCTTTCGATCCGCTCGTGAAAACGCTGCGCGGCCTTATTATAGGGATCAAGCGCGAGAACTTTATCGAACTGTTTCTCCGCACTGTCGTGATCATCGAGCTGATAATAGCTCTCACCAATCTTGAGTAGTCGGTTAATCTCCTTGGCCTTCCTTTGAATCTCCGCCATCGAATCATCACCGGTGGTGACGAGTGGATATCGCTCTTCGTCTTCCATCTTGGAGAGCAAGGCCATGGCGTTTCTGTTACTCGGATCAACCGTAGGAAGGAGCACATCATTCAACAAAGATTTGGCTTCAGAGTATCTTCCCTCTTCCAGTTTCTTTTGCGCATTTAGCACGGATGCCCTTGCCAACCTCTCACGATAGGAGTCGCGCAACTCTTCTGTCACACTTCCATCAGGCAAGGAATCCATAGCAGCTTGATATTGCTCTAGCGCCTTCTCTGTTTCGCCACTCTCAAAAAGTTTGTCACCTTCGATCGCGATTTCACGGGAGCGTATCGTAACCTGCTGACGTTTTAATAGTTCCTGCTTAGCCGTTTCAGAGACTATTCCAGACCCTATACCCAGCTCAGCAGCCATCTCTTTGTCAGCTGGATCTACTCCATTACTATTGTAGACCTCTCTAAGTTTGTCAGAAACAATCAAACCATCTTCGGGGGCAATATCCCCGTCAGCCCTGTAACCCGAAGACTTTGCCAAATCGATAACCTTGTCCGGCTTCAAGGCAGGCCCATACTCAATTTCCTCCAAAGCGCGAACCGTTTGACGTTGTCTGTTCTCGCCACTCGCAGTAACGACAGTTCCGACCATTAGACGTTTGTTTTTCTCGCCACCCAACTCCGCAGCATTCTCTTCTACTTCCCAAGCTGCATCCATTTGATTTAGAACCCGACGACGATCCGCGAGACCATCCACGGCTTCGTTCTTGCCATCCTGAACCACATCCGGCTTCGACTGAAACAAACGGCCTGTCACAGGAACATCACTCAGTGTCGCGATCTGTCCGCCAGAGCCTCCGCCCACCTGATTGGGCAGTTCCGGTGGTTCGTATTCGGTGGGGTAATTGAATTCGCGATTCACCACCACACCCTGCCGATCGTTCAGGTCAGACCGATCCATCCCAACCGCATCCTCAAACTCCGTAGGTGTTGCCGGGGTGACAGGGAAACCCTGAGCGGCAAAACCGCCTTTCACCTCGCCTTCTCTACGACCATCCAAATTCGAATCGAGTGCCTTGCTCGTTTCTCCAACGACAACACTCGTTCCGCGTCCTCTACGCCGCTCTCTCAAGGACTCAAAGAAAAGACGCTTGCGGGGTGCATCCACCGGCGTGTTTTGAGTTCGCGCTGTGGGCTCGGTCGTGGCTACCGCTGCGGGTGCGGCGAAAGGATCTGCCGCAACCGAGTCCGTATCGTAGTCGGCAAGCTCATCGCCCGCAGTCGATCCTGACGAAAACGGATCCATCTCACTCCCGTCCATCCCGGCTATCCGGTCAGCCCTTTTCTTCTTCGCTTTGGATCCAGAGACGCTGGTAATTCCATTTGTTTCACCCATGCCCAGTGCATTCGGTATTCCAAACGGGTCGACTGCCCCTTGTGGACTTGAAGCGCCAAGACCATCGAGCTCTACAGAAGTCCCCCGCGAAGCGAATCCAACACCCTCACTCCCATCGCGTGCAGCGACACCACCGCCTCCACCTATACCGGATCCGCCAAAGCCAGGCTGTAATTCCAAGGACGTGCTAATATCAGCAGCCAATTCGCTTTCTGCCACTTCCGGTATGAAAATATCTACCGAGGGAACGCTCGCTGCGATCAGCTTCGATGAACTCGACGGTGCCGATGGCTTTCTCGCGACGCTCTCAGACTTCACCGCAGGACGATTCACCGAGTGATCCGCGGAAGACGCCATCGATACGGTGATCGACTCCGCTTGTGCCATCTTCGCGATATCGTTTGTAAACATCATCCGCGATGCCGCCCACAGCCCGAAACCAAACAGCGCCACCGCTGCCGCCATCGAAATCCATTGCATCCGACGCTTGATCGCCGCACCTGGCCAGTGCCCCATGAGCGCACCCGATGAACTCTTCTTCCGACTCGGTGTCGCACCGAGTTCAGCCAACACTTTGTCGCGACGATCGTCCGGCAACTTCCAGTCTTCCTCTCCCGGGCCGTCCATTCCATGCGCCGAACGCGCGTCACCGACCAGTGCTTTCATCTCGCCATGGAACGCACGCACAGCGGCATCATCGCGCACCATTGCCTCGAGCTCCGCTTGCTCAAACTCCGACGCCTCGCCAAGCAGCCACGCGACGATCCGCACTTCCAGCGCTTCATCGATGCCCTTTGGCGTATCTCCATTGTGTTGATCCTTGCTCATCGCTCCACCTCCTTCAAATCCATTTCATCATTCCGCTCCCTGCCCATCTCGCCAGCCAACTGTTTCAACAAATGGTGCAGGCGGTAACCCACATTTCCGATCCCGATCTCCAGCGCATCGGCGATCTCTTTGTAACTCTTTCCGTCCTCAAACTTCATCCGCAACATCCTCTGGTCATCGCTTGCCAAACCCGCCATGCACAATCGCAACATCCCCACACGCTCCATCCTCTCCATCCGCGTATCCGGCTCTTCCTCATGACTGACGGGCTCCTCACCGTCAGACATCTGACGCAACGACTCGCGTCGGTATTTGCGTAGATGGTTAAGGGATAAATTCCTCACCGCCCGATACAACCATGCCCGCGGGTTATCCAATTCTTCCTCGTGGCGGATCAAGCGGATAAACCCATCCTGCACTAACTCCTCGGCAACCTCCCGCCGCCGGACTATCCCGCAAGCAAAGCGCAACAAAGCGCCCTCCTCTTGGAGAAACAAAGCCTCCATAGCGGATTTACCCTTCGCCTTACGGGGCGTGTTTATACGCTGTTCCGCCATGGGAAAATTAGATTGTGGATAGGCTGCCCGCATCGGTAGATCATTGCTTCTACCTATTTAGACACGTCACCTCAGCAATCATTAGAAAATAGTGCACAAAATGTGACACAAATTTTCACAAAGCCCGCGAAACCACCTGTAGATGGCGTTCCTGCCAACTCGCAGCGCATCATTAAAGCCCTCGCCATTCTCTCCGTCACCGTTACCTCCACACCAACCCTTGTGGGCGAGGCGCCCACACTCCGCCGCTAACACCTCCGATCAGCCATTCTATCGCTGCACCATTCACCGTCGGAGAGGGTGCGCCCCGCGCCCTACATTCACTCCACACTGCCCAATACACCGCCTAATTATGGCAAAGCTCCGCCACTCCATCATTAAAACCCACACCATTCTCAACATCACCTTCAGCATCCACATTCCCCACCGCTTACGACAGTTCCCCCAATCTCCAATCTCCAATAACCCCCTACCCCCCATGCCGATGCTTCACCGCATCCAGCGGGAAATACCGACCCGGGCATGAACGGCGATTAAACTCCACCTCGTCGTGCCCCAGGCAATCGGCCGCCGAAAACTCACCAAGCCTGCTTTCGAACTTCGCCAACAACTCCCGCAACGCTTCGAGCTGTGCCTTGGTCGGACCAGCATCATGAAAATCACCGACCAGACAGATTTCGATGCGCGGCGAACGTTCGCCATCCTTCACACCGGCACCGCGTTGGCCATTGATCCAGCACGAACCCACTGCAACCGAGCCATCGGGGGCACCGTTCCCATTGCCGATCACAAAGTGATAAACCATCCCGTCAGCAAACTTCAACACCCGCTCGTGATGGTAGCGCAGCGATGCCGCACTGCCACTGTCCTCACCACTGGAGTGTATCACGACCCCGGACCACGCTGGCGCGCCCTCGACGTCAAACCCAGCATCAATTTTTCCACGCACATCCGGGCTTAGGTAGACAAAACCATCGGGCGGAGTGGAAAGATCCACTCCATGCAGATCCACTTCTTTCTGTTTTCGCTTCTTCGGACGCAGCGCAGGATGTTCGCCTTTTTTAACGATCTGACTATGCAGCGGGGCAAAATCGGGCGACTCATCTGCGGTCTCAGCACGCTGAGCATCGCCACAACTCGACAAAACTGCGCACCCAATGGTAAAAACCAAGGCATAGACGAATTTTGCAACTAAACGAAAATTTAACATATCCCGATAAAAGTCTATACAATGGTAGCAGGCGACGATCAATAAGAGGTGTCGCGAATCGTCTTCAAAGATGTCAGAACCCAAACCAACACACCAGAATGACAAACTTCCGTCCGCCACCATTGGCGCAGGTCGTCGTGTGCTCATTTTGACCGCTGGATTTGGCGAAGGCCATAACGCCGCGGCACGAGGGGTTCAAAAGGCCCTCGATCGCGAAGCTCCTGGCTGCGAAGTGATGATGCTCGACCCGCTCGACGAGGGACGGCCACGAGTCAACAGCCTGGTAAAGAAGCTCTATCTGTTGACTATTCACCGCACCCCTCGCCTGTGGAAAAAGCTCTACTCGCTCTCAGATCATTCGACTGACGTATCGAGGGATCCATTGATGCTCCTACGCAGACCAAAAAAAATCATCGAAAAAGCGATCCGTGAGTTTCATCCGGACACCATCATCTGCACCTACCCTCTCTACCCGCTGATGCTCCGCCGCGCGCGCCTCTACAAAGACGGCTGCCGCGAGAACAAATTCCAACTGTGCACCGTCGTGACCGATTCGGTGACCATCAATTCAGTATGGCTCCGTGGAGCAGCCGATGCGTATTTTGTCACTGATCCATTCACCGCGCGCAAGTTTGTCGAGGCTGACATCCCCGAGGAAAAAGTCCACGCATTGGGATTTCCTGTGAACCCGGATTTCGCCGACGAGCTCGCCGCACATCAACAAGGCGACCACGAAACCATCCCGCCATTTCGGATCGCGCTCTTTCCCACCGGGGCTAAAAACCACGCGAAAATCCTTGTCGAGCAGTTGGCCGCAATCCCGAAAACCATTGACTGGCGCGCCACCATCGTGCTCGGAAAACACGAGCCCAGCCTCCGCCCGGTGGTGGTAAGCATCATCGCGAACCACTCACTCGGCGATAAAGTCCAGATCCTCGGGTGGACCGATCAGGTGCCGAAAATCCTGGCCACCCATCATCTTCTCTGTGCGAAAGCTGGTGGAGCAACTGTCCACGAAGCGCGCGCTGCCGCATGTCCGATGTTGATTCACTACATCGTACCCGGCCAAGAAGAGGGCAACGCAACACTCCTCGAATCCGAAGGCGGTGGCGCATGCCTGGCCTCGCAGAATCAATTTGCCAAAAGCATCGAGGCGCTCGCCAAAGACAACTTCAAAAAATGGCGTGACCAGCGCGCCGCCATGCGCGCGATCGCCGCACCACACGCCGCACTGGAAATCGCACAATGGGTGATAGCCCACCCACTTCTTCCCCAACAAGATTCATGAAAACCATTCTATTCGATATCGGTAACGTTCTGTTATTTTTCGACTTCAACCGCGCACTAAGGAAACTTGGCATCGACACGACATCACCTCCAAAGGAACTGATCGAAGACTTCTTCGTGCTGCGCGACCGCGTGGAAACCGGCGAACTCCGCGGCGATGCCTTTCTTGAAAAACTCACCGCCCTAACCCAATTCACCGGCGGCACCGATACGCTACGCGACGCCTATTGCGACATCTTCACACCGAACGAAAAAATGTGGGAGACCGTGCGCTCTATCGCTGGAAGTGCTCAGACCGTGCTATTCTCCAACACCAGCGACGTGCACATGCAGTTTGTTCGCCAGCGCTACCCGGACTTCGCGCTCTTCGACAATGCAGTGCTTTCCTACGAAGTCGGCGAAAGCAAGCCTCAGTCATCCATGTATCAAGACGCCGTCGACCGCGTCGGCGCCGATCCTGAGGAAACCTTCTACATCGATGACCTGCTCGCCAACATCAACACCGGCGAAGATTTTGAATTTACCTGCCACCACTATCAGAGCGACAGGCACGACGCCCTGCTCGCAGACCTCGACGCCTTCTTAGCGCGCTAAATCTTCTTGGCAGAGGACTTTGAAACCCGCTCGGTTAAGAACCTCGACACCAAAAGAGCTGTCCTCCAAGCGCATCGCCAAGGCAGGTCCGGTATCCGCGTGACAAAGGAGCGGATAGCTAAACAGCACGTTGATTTCTGCTTCCAGGAGTGAGTTCAGACACGCTCCAAGGCCAGCAGGACCGTCTGGCAATTCCACCACCACAATCGTACACATACTAAACGGAATACCGCGTTCGTAGAAAACTTGTTCCACAATATCGTGATCCGTCACGATAAGCCTTACCACGGTTGCATCCGTCGAGTCCAGGATACTCAAACCAAGCACCTCGACATGGGACTGGTTGAGAAGTTTCACCAAGCGCATCAGCGCACCGAGACGACTCGGCAAAAATACCGAAAATTGTTTTACTGCAGAGCCTGGAGCTTTAGTCGGAGATGACATGGAGAAATAAAAGATGCAGAGCGGTTAGCACATGGAGATATGGACAGCTCTCGCTTATTAGCCCAAAATCCCACACTGATGGCAAGCTTCACATAAGATCTGAGCATGGATTTTGTCAATTTTACCCCAATCCGTGAAATCGACGTGACAAGCAGCGATTCGATAGAGAAGGTAAGGGTAATGAGCAACCGCGATCTCGAACAAGAAGTCCATCTCGCCCTTAACAAAACACTCTGCATCATCATGGGGGGAGGAGCAGGCAGTCGTCTTTTCCCTCTCACCAAAGACCGCTCTAAGCCGGCCGTCCCTCTCGGTGGCAAATACCGCCTCGTCGACATTCCTATCTCGAACTGCATCAACTCTGAACTGCGGCGTATCTACGTCCTTACTCAGTTCAATAGCGCGTCACTGCACCGCCACATCACGTCGGCCTACAAGTTCGACCGCTTTTCAGACTCCGTCGTCGAAATCCTCGCCGCTCAACAAACACCTGACAGTAACCTTTGGTATCAAGGCACCGCCGATGCCGTACGCCAAAACCTCCGGTATTTCACCAACGAGCGGTATAAGTATTTCCTCATCCTCAGTGGCGACCAACTCTACCGCATGGACTACCGCCAGTTGATGCGCGAACACCTCGACACCAATGCCGAACTCACCATCGCCACCATCCCCGTAGAGCGCGAGCCGGCAAAGTCCTTCGGCATCATGCTTACCGACGACGACGGACGCATCAAGCGCTTCGACGAAAAGCCCAAGGATCCATCGACGCTCAATGAGTTGAAGATGTCCGAAAACCGGCTTGTCGAAAACAACCTACCTGAGGACGCCGAGCGTTATCTCGCATCGATGGGAATTTATCTCTTCAACCGCGACACCATGCTCGAAGCACTCGACAACGAGCATATCGATTTTGGTAAGGATATCATCCCGTCCACCATTGATCGCAAAGCGGTGCAGAGCTTCATCTTTCAAGGCTACTGGGAAGACATCGGAACCATTCGCTCATTCTACGAGGCAAACCTCAACCTGACTGACGTCGTTCCCTCGTATAATTTCTTCGATCATTCCGCACCGATCTACACCCATGCGCGCTTCATGCCCGCATCGAAAGTCAACAACGCACAGATCAAAAACGCCATCATCTCGGACGGCTGTATCATCAATAAATCGAACATCTCACGCTGCGTCGTCGGCGTGCGATCAATCATTGGTGAAGGGTCAACCATCGCCAACACCGTGATCATGGGTGCCGACCACTTCGAAGACGAAGCCGCAGAAAAAATCGAAGGACACCCACCGCTGGGAATCGGCGCAGGATGCGACATCAACGGTGCCATCATCGATAAAAATGCCCGTATCGGCAACCGGGTCCGAATCTCGCCAGAAGGCAAAGCCGAGAACCTCGATGCCGAAAACTTTTACATCCGAGACGGCATCGTTGTGATTCCGAAAGGCGCAGTTATTCCCAACGATAGCTGGATCTAATCGCCAATCTCAGCAACTCCCATCACACGTCGGGCATCGCCATCAGTAAGCTGATCAATCGGTCCCTGAAGCTGGATAATATAATCACTCGTACCATTTTCAACCTCGGAAAATAACGAGGAGCGGACTTCACGAAGCTCACGGTTATTCTCAAAGACCTTGTCCTTCAAAGAGAGAGTCAAACTCCCGTCGGTGATCATTTTGGACTTTCCTTCGAAAGAAAACGCTCCTCTCAACTGTCCCACCAACGGGTCATAAAGCGTCATATCCGTGACTTCAAGATTTCCCATCGACGTCTCAAAATCGATCACGGTCCGCTCGGAGGTAAAGTATCGGATTCCATCCGCGCCCAAGGCATCACCAAAGGCTCTAAATACAGACAACTCCGCATCGATGTTACGTCCAATCTTCGCCAGCCATGGACGATCTCGACTCACACTACCCTCCGCTTCTGATCGCGAAGGCTCAGCCAGAAGTCGACCTTTGCTGATCAGCCCCTCTTTACGGTTCACCGATCCGGTGATCCTCACTTCAGCTCCAAACTCGCCAGAAAGGAACATTGCATTCTCCTCGGCGATGAAATCGCTAAAATGGAAATCGTCGATGCGCACGGCCAGATCGAACTCAGGATCATCACCGCAAGTGATCGTCCCGCTGATGCTAGCCTGGCCACCTGACGGCATCCGAAACTTGCCGACGACGACTCGAATCCCCGACGAATCGATCTCCAACACAAGCTTCTCAATATCCGCATTCTGAATCCAGTTCTGGGAAAAGCTTCCGTTCTCAATCTGCACCTTCCACACACCATCGCGTTTGGTAGCATCCAAATCACAGCCTATCAGCGATCCTGCCATCCACGCCTTGGCTCCCCATCGTACGTTGACATCGCGGATGGTAACATGATTCAACGAACCGAGATCAAGCGCTGGACTCAACCAGCCATCCTTACCTTTTTTCTGCACTTCATCATCGTCACTCAATAGTTCCTGCCATTCACGATCTGTAAACGCACCCGAACGAAGCTTCACATCCGCACCACGTCCCTCTATGGAACGAATTTGCCAATCACCACCCAGCACATCTAAAATCGTAAGCGGAAAGTTGAGCTGCTCGATCTCCAGCGTTGAGAAAAAATTGGATCGTCCGCCATCCATACTCAGGTCTCCCACCCGAGCCACACCACTGCTCCATAGCACTGGCGACCCGTTTACTGCACGAGTGCCCAGACTTTCTGAAGCCGCTGAGTTAAGATCCATCGCGAACTCATCCGAGCCCACGCGTTTCTTGACCAACATCAGGTAGCCAGCCACACCGGATCCCAAAACAACCAAAATAAACAAAATCGCCTTTGCCATAAAGCTAAGCAAACGCGAGCGATCCCCCGGGTGGCGGCCATATTTCAAACGATGCCAAAAGGATTGTTTCGCCATCCATCGGCGCATTTCCTCGTTATAGGTCGTCTTGTCTTGAGTTGGGTCAGGCATAGAAAATGAGTGTCAGCACCGATCATTCGCAAATCATCCGAATGACGTCAACTGCGGACATTACAGAAGCGAATCAACATTTCAGACAAAATCCGCTGGAACATATCTCACTCACCGCCATAGTTCATTCCCTGTGGACGACGCATATAAAGTAAAACTCGAAATTTTCGAAGGCCCCTTGGACCTTCTACTCTACCTCATCAAAAAAGATGAAGTGGACGTCTACGATATTTCCATCGAACGTATCACCAAGCAGTATCTCGAATACGTTCAGGCATTTAAAATGCTCAACCTCGACCTGGCTTCGGAGTTCATGCTGATGGCGGCAACACTGATGTATATCAAGAGCCGTACACTGCTGCCGAAAAACGTCCAGCCTCCCGAAGACGAGGAGGACGAAGAAGATCCACGATGGGAACTGATCCGCCAGCTGATCGAATACAAAAAATTCAAGGACGCTGCGGGCTTTCTCTCGATCAAGGAACTCGAACAGTCGCAGTTTTTCGCCGCCCATCCCGAGCCTGCAAAACGCCCGGTGACCGAGCAGCCACAAGAAGTCGAGGTCAGTATCTTCGACCTCATCCGCGCATTCCGCAAAGTCCTCAAACGCTTCGAAGACGAAAACACATTCGGCGAGATCCACGACGAACGTTTCACCGTTGGTGACAAAATCGACTTTCTCCTTCAATCCATCGTCGAGGGCGACTCGGTGCCCTTCGAAGATCTCTTCGCCGATGCCGCCAGCAGATCCGAAGTCATCGTCACCTTCCTCGCCATTCTCGAACTCATGAAAATGAATCAATTCATGGTTCGCCAAATCGATCTACTCGGCGATATCGTCGTCATTAGACGCAAAATCGACTAGACCCACGCTTTCCAACGCCCACTTTCCAAAATGTCAGAGCCCAACGTTCAGCACGTGATCGAAGCCTTAATCCTCGCCAGCGAGTCACCACTCAGCAGCGATGGCATCATCGAAGCCGCCAAGCAAGCCTGCATCGATAAGCAGATCCATCTCGATCAACTCGCAGAGTCCGAAGCTGGCGACGGCGAAACCCCAGAACCTCAGGAACTTCCCGCGCTCTTCAAGGAGCTCGAGACGCTCAACGTCGAACAAGTCATCGAAGCCATCACCACACTCAATGCGGAATACGAGTCCATGGGGCGTCCCACGATCATCCGTGAACGCCCGCGCGGCTGGCAGGTCATGACCCGTCCCGAATACGCCGAGTTTGTCCAAGGACTATTTCCCGACCAACGTCCTTCCCGACTCAGTGGCCCCGCCTTGGAGACCATGGCGATTATCGCCTACCGCCAGCCCGTCACCAAAGGCGAAATCGAAGCCGTCCGTGGAGTTTCCGTCGACGGCATGGTGCAAAAACTGCTCGACCTCGAGTTCGTCAAAATCGCCGGACGTGCCGAGCTTCCTGGCCGCCCCCTCCTCTACATCACTACTGAGAAGTTCCTCGAACACTTCAACGTAAAATCTGTCGAAGAACTACCCAACGCAGCAGAACTCCGCCGCGCACCACTGCCTACCGCAGAAGAAGTGCACAAAGAAAAAGCCGAGGAAGAGGAATCCAAGGCCGAGGGTGAGTCGACTGAACAAGGCGACGAACCGAATTCCAACACCGAGACAACCGAGCCAGACGCTCAGGAATCGCCGCAAGCCGAAGAGACGGCCGCCCCCAACGAAGACGAAGACACCACCAAGTCCGACGACTAACTCTTCCGCACCTCAGACATAAGCCCCTATGGAACTCAACGACGTCCGAAACCGCATCGATCACATCGACGGAGAACTCCTCCGCCTTCTCAACGAGCGTGCCGAACTCGTCCACGAAGTCGGCGAAATCAAAAGAGAACACGGGCTCGAGTTTTATGCCCCCGAGCGCGAAGAAGCGCTGCTGCGTAAACTCGTGCAACGCAGCGCCGATGCACAGGGCCGCCTCCCCGAGAAATCCATCCGCGCCATCTACCGAGAGATCATGTCCGCCGCCCTGGCGCTCGAGACCGATCTTCGTATCGCCTACCTGGGGCCCGCGGGCACATGGACACATCAGGCATCGATCAGTAAATTCGGCAACTCCGTCGAATACCTGCCGCAGACCAACTTCGCGGACGTTTTCGACACCGTCGCCCGTGGCAAAGCCAATTACGGCGTCGTTCCTATCGAAAATTCAACGGAAGGAGCCGTCTCGCACACTCTCGATCTCTTCGCCGACAGCCCGCTGAAAATCTGTGCACAAATCCTGTTATCGATTGAAAACAGCCTGCTCTCCAATATCCCGCGCGAGGAGATCAAAAAATTCTATTCCCACCCACAGGTCTTCGGCCAATGCCGCGACTGGATTCACAAAAACTTCCCCGACGCCGATCTCGTCGAAGTTTCCTCCACCACCCGCGCCGCCGAACTCGCCGTAGCCGACCCTCAAGGAGCCGCTCTCGGAGGACTGCTGGCCGCGGAACTCTACGGCCTCAAGGTGCTTGAGGAGTCGATACAGGACTCCGCCACCAACACCACGCGCTTCCTCGTTCTCGGACGCGAAACCTGCCCCGCCACCGGAAACGATAGAACGTCGATCATGTTCTCCGTGAAGGATCGCCCGGGCTCGCTCTACGACGCCTTGAAACCCTTCAACCAGTTCAACATCAACATGTCGAAAATCGAATCCCGACCGTCCAAAAAACGCGACTGGGAATACTTCTTCTTCGTCGACGTCCTCGGCCATTGCAGCGACCCAAAACTCGTCACCGCCATCGAAGAACTCGAAACCCATTGCTCGTTCATCAAAATCCTCGGCTCGTATCCGAATATGGAAGGATGATTTTCTTCCTAAGATGGCCAGCCCGAAAGATGAAGATGAAGATGAAGATGAAGATGAAGATGAAGATGAAGATGACGTAAATCCCTATCAAACGGGTAACTCACCGCTTATCGTCGAAACGGATGATACAGAGGCAGCCAAACCCACAAAGTTCATTGATACGATTGGAGCGTTTCTTCTGTGGCTGCTCGGCTGTGAAGTCATCTACAATCTGACTATAGGTGAAGCCAAGTTCCTCGGATTCTTCCTCACATTCTTTATCTCTCTGCTGCCGAGTCTCGCTTTTCTCGCTCTACGCTATAGGGCAAGCCCCCCATTTAACGGAAAACGATTTGGCTGGCGGCTCAGTTTTTTGATCGTCTTCGCCGCATCCCTGGTTTTGATGCAGGTTCTTATCGCGCTGATCTATCACTGAGCACCCCAGGGCGCAGCCCAAAAATGTAGGTTAGACGTGTCGGCTAACACCTTATCCTCGGCACAGCCGCACTTATAGCATCTTCACAGTTATACTGATCAAATGGTATTCCACACCACCATCAGTCACTCAATAAAGGCCACCGCTAAAGAAAAACAGCACAACCCGAGCTTCATACCCTTCACTCCTTTCATGCTCAATCTGCCCCCTTTTCTTTCCCTCTTTGCGGCCAAACCATCAATGCGGTGAATTCCGCAGAAAATCCGCGACCTGCGCAAAAAACTTCCCCATCACAACCCCTTCCTCTTGCGGAATCGCCACCTCACGCATCGACTCTCCCATCAGCGTGAGCCACTGATCGCGCTCAAGCACGCCAATGACAAATGGAGCATGCCGCATGCGAAGACGTGGATGACCGCGTGTCTCCAAATATTCGGCACTCCCTCCTAACCGCATGATCAGAAAATCAGCGAGCCGTTTCTCCGACCCCTCCATGTCGTCCTTGGGATACATTCGTGACAAAATCGGATCCACCTTCACCCGCGTGTAAAACGCCGCACAAAGTTCACGCAGTTTTTCTTCTCCCAGTTTCTCGGCAAGGTCATCTATCGTTAATTCGCTCATCAGTTTTCACCATTACCCGCAAGCCTGAATATTGCCAGCGTTCCTATCCCGTCAGCTGAATTTCCTCGGATTACTAGGTAATTTTTAGTACCGTAAGTCCTTCCACATCAAGCCTGCGGCTTAAACAAAAGAAAACAGGGTGAGAACCTTCACAATTTCCCTCTTGATGAGTGTGCAGCATACGCACATGGTTGCGCGTCGGAGTTCACTGCTTCGTTATTTCCCATCCATCTCATGTCCTTCACTCCTGAACAGCTCATCGTCATCGGCGTTGTTGTCGCGTGCACCGTTCTGTTCATTAAGGAATGGATCCCCACCGAACTCACTGCGATGGGTGGAGCTGCGGTGCTTCTCGCCTGCGGCATCCTCGATGTCGATGCCTTTTCCGCGGGATTTTCCAACCCAGCACCGCTGACGATCGCTTGTCTCTTTATTGTCAGTGTTTCCCTGGAACGCACTGGCTTAATCGACTCGCTCGGTGAGAAATTCCTCCACCTCGCCAAAGGCAGTGAAACGCGTGCCTTGTTCATGATCCTCACATTTCCACTAATCATCTCGGCAGTGATGAACAACACACCAGTGGTTGTCGTGATGATGCCGGTGCTCCTCGCCTTCTGCCGCTCCACTGGATCAAAACCATCCAAGCTGCTCATCCCATTATCCTACGCCACCATTCTGGGCGGCACCTGTTCGATGATAGGAACATCCACCAACCTCGTGGTCGACGGCATGGCGCGAAACCTTGGTGTCGAAGGGTTCAGTCTATTCTCCATTACACCATTGGGAATCATCTACTCGATCACGGGATTTCTTTACATGTGGTTCTTCGGTCGCCACCTCCTGCCATCGCGCGAAACACTCAGCTCTCTGCTCACACCGGAGATGCGCCGTGAGTTCCTCGTCCAGGTTCAGGTCGGCGACGAATCACCACTCGTCGGACGCGAACTCACCGACCTTCTGCGCTCCGAGCTCAAAGGGATGAACATCCTCGAAATTAGACGCCGCGGGGTGAACGTCTTACTACCGCTTCCCGACGTCGAACTCCAAGCGAACGACCGTCTCGTGCTACGCACCGGGCGCACCGGCATTCAGAAACTTCGCGACACCTCTGGCACCGACCTCGGTTGGGGAGCTGATCTAGGATTGAACCCATTGGAACAACGCGAAGCCCTTCTGATTGAAGGCATGGTCGGACCCGATTCCGATCTCGCTGGTCGCACGCTCCCCGAACTCTCCTTTCGTCAGCGCTTCAACTCCATCATCCTCGCCATCCACCGCAAGGGAACCAACATCACCAACAAGCTCGAAACCCAACCGCTTCAGTTCGGTGATACTCTACTCGTCGAAGGCACCCGCGAGGGGATCAACCGACTCATGGCAGAGCGTGGATTCGTTTCACTTTCAGAGCCAAAGGAGCAACCCTTCCGCCGCAACAAAGCACCCATCGCCATCATCGCGATGCTCATCTTTATCGTTCTCGGCGCTCTCGATGTCGCACCTACCCTGACGCTCGCTTTCATTGCGGCATTAGTCGTGGTGATCGGCGGATGTGTCGCTCCGCGCGATGCCTACGAAGCTATTGAGTGGCGTATCATTTTCCTCATCATCGGTATGCTCGGCGTAGGCAGCGCCCTAGAATCCACCGGTGCAGCAAAGACGATTTCCAAAGGTATGATGTCCTCCATTGATGGACTAGGTCTCTCACCAACCGCTAAGCCATATATAATGCTCGCTGGACTCTATCTGTTGGCTTCAATCTTCACCGAACTCGTCAGTAATAACGCGGTCGGTGTACTCTTAACGCCGATTGCCTACTCGCTTGCGATTGCAGGCGAATACAGTCCCATTCCCTTTGTCGTTGCCGTCATGTTCGGTGCCAGCGCTTCGTTCACCACACCCATTGGTTATCAAACCAACACCTACGTCTACGGTGCAGGCGGCTATCGATTCAGCGACTTCATCAAGGTTGGTCTCCCGCTAAACCTCCTCCTTTGGGTTGTCGCCAGCATTACCATTCCACTGTTCTGGGATTTTTAGCCCCGCCCATTTCTTTGATCACCGGCGTCACCACCTCGTAATCGCCGATGTATTTTTCAGAGGATTTTGTATTCACTGAAGACATGTATCAATTCCATCAAGTCGATTTCTCGAACAGTGCCCATGGCAAGGCGCTGGTCACTCTGCTCGACGAATATGCATCCGAGACCGCAGGGGGTGGGTCACCTCTCAGCGACGACGTCAAATCACGGCTGCCAAACGCGCTTCGTGATCGCACGGATTACCACGGAATCCTTGTTTTTGCCGGTGACACACCAGTCGGACTTATCAACGCTTTTGAGGCATTTTCGACCTTCTCTTGTGCGCCCATTCTAAATATCCATGACGTGGTCGTTACCGCCAGCCATCGCCGCAAAGGCATCACAAGGAAGATGTTTAGCGAGATCGAGTCTATCGCACTCTCGCTCGGATGCTGCAAACTCACCCTCGAAGTGCTGAGCAACAATGAACCTGCCAAGGCAGCCTACCACTCGTTAGGCTACACCCCTTACCAGCTCGATCCATCTCAAGGACAAGCGATCTTCTGGGAAAAAACGCTCAAATCCTGAGCGCGTGAGCTATTTCCCTGTCACAGAGGTTGCGAATGGAACCATGCCTTTGGGCCACGCACATGTGGCTCACTATCTAGCAACTCTTCTCCACTCACGTCAGCTCAATGCGGCGTTTTGGTATCATTTAGCGAGTTTGGATCAACTATTGATAAATTTCAACCTACTAAGGAAAGGAAGTTGCCGCGTTCACCGTGATAATATTCAGTATACTGAACCTTGAACCAATACACCATGCAGACCCCTTCAACTGACAACGAATCTTCAGATCCCGCTTTAACTCTGAACCGCCGCAGCTTCCTCCGCAGTGGCGTCGGCTCGGCCATTGGTTTTACCTTTCTGCCATCCTACCTCGCCTTGGGCAAGGAGGACAGTGAGGGCAATATTCCTCCGAGCAAACGTATCAACTACGCCGCCATCGGCACCGGCGGTCGTGGTGCCAAAAACGCCCAGACCTTTGCCAAAGCCGGCGCAGTGCTCGTCGCTTCTTGTGATGTGGAAAACCTTGGACTCGAGACCCAGGGTCCGGATAAAAAGCCGCGCTACAGCGACTTCCGAACCTTGCTGGATAAACATGAGAAGGACATCGACGCGGTGGTTATTTCCACGCCAGACCACACTCACTACTGTGCCACTATCGACGCCATGCGCCGCGGCAAGCATGTCTACGTCGAGAAACCCTTGACGCATACTTTTGCAGAGTCCGAGCTACTACTCCGCGCCGCGAAAAAGTATGGGGTCGTCAACCAAATGGGCAACCAAGGGCACACCTCCGCCGGTGCCACACAGTTCCAGCAACTCGTCAAAGCTGGCGTCATCAGCGACATCGTCCGAATCGATGCCTACATGGAGCTACCAGAAGATCCCGGTGCCTTCTACTACGGCTACATCGCCAAGCAAAACCGACTCAAGCAACCACCAGCCGCACAAGAGATCCCGGAAAACCTCAACTGGGATGAATGGTGCGGCCCCATGGATCCTATTCCTTTCAATAAACTCTACCACCCTCGCACATGGCGCGGATTCTTCAATGTAGGTGCAGGATTGCTTGGAGATTGGGGCGCGCACATCATCGATTTTGCCCACGACTGGCTACAACTTGGCTACCCAACACGAATCGAAGTCATCGAACAGACCAACTACAATGCGATTCAATTCTGCACATCCAGTTACATTTGCATGAAGTTCCCCGCACGTGGAGAAAACCTTCCAGCGTGCGAGTTACACTGGAAGGACGGACCCGGCGCGAAACCCGAGGTTGCCGAAAAATACTGGGATAAAGCGAAGGACGAAAACAGCAAACCGGAGATGCCAAAGATCGGCCGCGCTGGCACTTTACTTCACCGCAAGCAGGAAGACTATCTCATCACCCGGGGATCTCATCTTGATGCTTCACGTCTTCTCCCCCGTGCCAAAATGAGCGACTTCCGGGAAAGCTTAAAAGCAGCCGCACCGCCACACGATCACTCGGGTAATTTCGTCCAGGCCTGCCTCGGCAATGCCACGTGCTCATCACCATTTTCCAAGGGGGCTCCTCTCACCCAGGTCTTACTCTTGGGCACCATCGCCCAACGCCTTAACCGCTCTCTGGACTTCGATCCAGCTACCAAACGCTTTCGCAATGACGACGAAGCCAACGCACTCCTCGACGGTGCCCCCGTGCGTGAAGGATGGAAGGATTACTATACCCTCTAAGCGCAAGCCGTTAGCCATATCGCCACTGTGATGTTCTGTGCCTGTGCACCGTTCACCACGACCACCTGTGTACGTAGCCAAAAACTGCGTATGCTGCACCCATGGTCATGTGCGGGTTCCACCGCCATCCATGATTTTTAGGCATATCCAAACCCCGCTGAAATAGTCTGACCAGCGTCAGCGTGATCTTTTTATCATGCAGACGACTTCAACCGGCAACGACACCTCGGAATCCAGCCCCAGCTTGAGCCGCCGCCACTTCCTTCGCGGTGGTGTCGGTTCCGCCATTGGTTTTACATTTCTGCCATCCTACCTCGCCCTCGGCAAGGAAGACAGCGAGGGCAACATTCCTCCCAGTAAACGTATCCACTATGCCGCCATTGGCACCGGCGGACGGGGCGCCAATAACGCCCAAACCGCTGCCAAAGCCGGCGCTATGCTCATCGCTTCCTGCGACGTTGAATACAAAGGTCTCGAGACCCATGGTCCCGATAAAAAACCTCGCTACAGCGACTTCCGAATCATGCTCGATAAGCATGAAAGGGACATCGACGCGGTCGTTATTTCCACGCCGGATCACACTCACTATGTTGCTACCATCGACGCCATGCGACGCGGCAAGCACGTTTACGTTGAGAAGCCATTGACGCATAGCTTTGCAGAATCGGAACTACTACTTCGTGCCTCAGAAAAGTATCCCGTCGTCAACCAAATGGGTAACCAAGGGCACACCTCTACCGGAGCTTCTCAATTTCAGCAACTCGTCAAAGCGGGTGTCATCAGCGACATCGTCCGCATCGACACCTTCGTGGAGCTAGCACCTGATCCCAACGACCGCTTCCACTTGTATAGGGCTGAGCAATACCGACTGAAGAACCTTCCAACGGCAGAGCCTATCCCCGACAATCTGAACTGGGACGCATGGTGCGGCCCTAGAGAACCCCTCGCTTATAACAAACTCTACCACCCTCGCATTTGGCGCGGATTCTACAGCGTGGGATCGGGTCTACTTGGCGATATGGGAGCCCACCTCATCGACTTTGCTCACGAATGGCTACACCTCGGGTTTCCCACCCGCATCGAAGTCATCGAACAGACCAATTACAACACCATCCAATTCCCCACAGACTGTCATATTTGCATGAAATTCCCCGCCCGCGGAGAGAACCACCCCGCGTGCGATATCTACTGGAAAGATGGCGCCAATGCGAAACCTGCAATCCCTGAACAATACTGGGACAAGAGCGATAACGACGAGCCAGGTATGCCAAAGCTTCCACAATTCGGCACCTTGCTTCACCGCAAGCAGGGCGACTATCTCATCGAGCGCGGATCCCACACTGCCGCATCACGGCTTCTCCCTCGTGCAAAGATGAGCGACTTCCGCGACAGTCTGAAAACAAGCGCACCGCCTCACGATCACATGGGCAACTTCATCCAATCCTGTTTGGGGAACACCACGTGCTCATCGCCATTTTCCAAAGCCGCCCCTCTCACCCAGGTCTTGGTTTTGGCCACCATCGCCCAACGCCTTAACCGCGCTTTAGACTTCGATGCGGCGACCAAACGTTTCGTCAACGACAACGAGGCCAACGCTCTTCTCGAAGGCTCTCCCGTGCATGACGGCTGGAAGGACTACTATACCATCTAGGCTCAAGCCTGCCCCTTTGTCATTACCTTCAAATTCGGTGCCAGCGCATCGTTCACCAGACCCGCAGGTAAACCCAGTCGACTGCTGAGGATGCTACACGGATAGTCATATGGCGGTTGAGACGCCCCTCTTGAATTTTCGGCACATTCACACCCAGATGAAAGAAACCAGATAAGCTTAGCGTCATCATTTCATGACACAGCCCCCTTCAATCGACAACGAATCCTCAGAACCCACCTCCACATTGAACCGTCGCCGCTTTCTTCGTGCCGGTGTCGGTTCAGCCATTGGTTTTACTGTTCTTCCCTCGTACCTGGCCTTGGGTAAAGAAGACAGCGAAGGCAACATCCCGCCAAGCAAGCGCATCAACTACGCAGCTGTCGGAACGAACGGCCGGGGAGGAGCCAATGCACAGCAAGCTTCCCGTGCCGGTGCGGTGCTGGTCGCTTCCGCAGATGTCGTGAACATGGGACTGGAACCCGTCGATGCGAATGGCAAGCCACGCTACAGTGACTACCGCACGCTGCTCGACAAACACGAAAAAGACATCGATGCCGTGGTAATCTCCACCCCTGACCACACCCATTACGTCGCCACCATGGAAGCCATGAGCCGCGGCAAACACGTCTATGTCGAAAAACCACTGACCCACACCTTCACCGAATCCGAGCTGTTGCTCAAAGCGGCAGAGAAATACAAGGTCGTCAACCAAATGGGAAACCAGGGACACACCTCGACCGGTGCCACTCAATTCCAACAACTGGTGAAAGCCGGTGTGATCAGTGACATCGTTCGTATGGACGCCTACATGGAGCAATCGGATGACCCGAATGCCGGCCTCGCCCATCTTTACAGATACATCAACAGAGAAACCCGACTCTCCGCACCACCCAAACCACAACCCGTCCCCGAAAACTTGAACTGGGACGAATGGTGCGGACCCATCGGACCCATCCCCTACAGCGATGAATACCATCCCGCCAAATGGCGTGGATTCTTCAATGTCGGTCTAGGACTACTTGGCGACTGGGGCGCCCACATCATCGATTTCGCTCACGATTGGCTGGAACTTGGATTCCCCACCCACATTGAGGTGGTCGAACAAAAGAACTACAATAAGATTCAGTTCCCCACTGCCAGCTACATTATTATGAAGTTCCCCGCACGCGGCAACCATCCCGCCTGTGAAATCCATTGGACGGATGGCGTGGATGCCAGACCCAGCGTACCCGAGCAATACTGGGACAAGAACGCGGAGGGCAAAACGGATGAGCCGAAGATTGGAACAGCAGGCAGCTTGCTTCACCGCAAACAGGGTGATTACCTCATTACACGTGGCTCTCACTCGTCGTCTTCACGTCTCTTGCCACGTGCCAAGATGAGCGACTTCCGTGACAGCCTCAAAGCACCCGCTCCCGAATTCACCCACATGGGCAACTTCCTCCAGACCTGTCTCGGCAACGCCACTTGCACTTCGCCATTCTCCAAAGGAGCACCGCTTACCCAGGTTCTCATCCTGGGCAGCATTGCGCAACACCTCAACCGTTCGCTGGACTTTGACCCAGCCACCAAAAAATTCGTCAACGACAAAGAAGCCAACGCACTTCTCGACGGCGCTCCCATAAGAGACGACTGGAAGCATTACTATACCGTCTAAGCTTCGCGATATTCACCTTAAGTCCACGGCGCGCCTGAGCGCTGTGGACTCAATTTGGATAAGATTTTTACCGATTCTTCTATGAATCGGCACAATCGCGCGTATGTTCGCGCGCAGGTCGGTTCCTTGCTGAACCAAATTTATGGTTCTACCGACCACAGGCGATCCATTCGACGCCTCCACGCCAGCCCACGCGTGCCTCCTTTCGCAGAAGGATGAAGGAAACCCGATTTGGGCAACCAACTATTCAATAATGACATCATTCAACGATCTCGGACTTTCCGAGAAAATACTTCAGGCTGTAGCTGACAAAGGCTACAAAACACCGTCCCCAATCCAAGCACAAGCCATCCCCGCCGTCCTCGCCGGACGCGACATGATCGCTGCCGCTCAAACCGGCACCGGAAAAACCGCAGGGTTCACCCTGCCGATGGTCGAGCTACTCACGCAGAACAAACCACGCCGTGAAGGCGCGATTCGTGCGCTCGTTCTCACCCCTACCCGCGAACTCGCCGCTCAGGTGCAAGATAGCATCAAGACCTACGGAAAACATCTACCGCTCACCAGCATGGTTGTTTTCGGTGGTGTGAACATCAAGCCGCAGATGAGCCAACTTCGTCGCGGAGTGGATATTCTTGTCGCCACTCCGGGACGTTTGATGGATCTCTGTCAGCAAGGTGCCTGTAAGCTCGACCAAGTGGAAATGCTCATTCTCGATGAAGCCGACCGCATGCTCGACATGGGATTCATTAACGACATCCGCAAGGTCGTCAAATTGCTTCCCGCGCAGCGCCAGAACCTCATGTTCTCCGCTACCTTCTCGAAGGAAATCCGTCAGATCACCCGCGAATTTCTGAACGATCCATTGACCATCGAAGTCGCGCGCGAAAACACTGCGGCTGAAACCGTCGCTCAACGTGCATACCGCTGCGACTCCGCTGACAAAACCGATCTTGCGATCAAACTGATTAAAGAAGGCGAATGGAGTCAGGTGCTCATTTTCACCCGCACCAAACACGGCGCCAACCGCCTCAGCGAAAAACTGTGTCGTGCCGGAGTCAACTCCAGCGCCATTCACGGCAACAAATCGCAAGGAGCAAGAACACGTGCACTCGCTGGGTTTAAAGATGGATCCGTTCGCGTACTCGTCGCCACCGATATCGCTGCTCGCGGTATCGACATTGCTCAGCTTCCGCACGTGATCAATTTCGAACTACCGAACGTCTCAGAAGACTACGTCCACCGCATTGGCCGCACCGGCCGCGCAGGAATGGAAGGCGAAGCAATTTCACTCGTCTGTAACGACGAACGTCCGTTCCTCAAGGGAATCGAAAAGCTCATCAATCAACGCATCCCACTGACAGATGTCGATGGGTTCGTTCCAAAACTCTGGCCCGACCGCGCACCAACAGGTGCTGAAGTCATGAAGGCCGCCGAAGCCCGCAAGCAAGCCAACCGCCAAAACCGCGGTCCACGTCAACCCCGCGAAAACAACTACGGTGGAGGTGGTGGTGCCAGATCTGGCAACCGCTCATCCTCACGCCCCCGCCGCGCCGCGCGCGGAAGATAAGTTCACAGAGCGAACAGCGGGGACTAGCTCCCCGTTTGTTCAAAGGAGCCAACTCACTTGAAGCTGTCATTTCCAAAGCCGGCATCGACTTCAAGCAACGTCAAACCGCCGCCCTATCGGCACTTTGTAAGCGCTGTGGAGCGTGCAACCGCCACTGTAACGGCGCTTTGCAAGTGCCGTGGAGCGAAGCGAATCTAGGGTGCGACTTCAGTAGCCATGCAAGGTGAACCGCACACCACGCAGCTTGATGTCAGGCATGAATGGCACGGATTCCACGTCAACAGGAGCTAACCCGCAATCAGAGCGCTCAATATTCGGTGAAGTCTATGTATTGGATAATAAGATTTCTTGAATACTCAAAATGAATCTAAACTGGTAGAAGTCTACTTTTCGGTGATGGCTGTCACCGAGATAAAGGCTGATCTTAATTCAGTGGCGCAGCAACGAAAAAGTTCAGATCGCCATCACTGAACAAAATCCCGGTAAGTTTTATCTGGCAGCTATCCGAGAATCCGGAACACAAACCACAATGAAATACGCCCTTAGCATTTTTATCATTAGCATCGCGCTTTTGTTTACCGCAAGCGCACAGAATCCAAAACCTTCCCAGGAACAAGCACGCCCCAACATCATCCTCATGATGGCAGACGATCTCGCCAATGAAGATCTTGGCTGCTATGGAAGCACGCGCATCAAAACGCCTCATCTCGACAACCTGGCTACCCAGGGGCTGAAATTCACTAGCTACTATGCGGGCAACCCCGTCTGCTCTCCATCCCGAATGGCACTACTCTCCGGATCCTACCCAGCCAGACTTGGCTGGCAGTGGGGCGTGTTGGGCTACGGATTTGAACCGAAGACCGGCATGTCTACGAGGGTCTACACGATGGCCGAAGCCTTCCGCGATGCGGGATACCACACGGCAATGAGCGGCAAATGGCATATTGGCGACAAGAACATGCGTCCGGAAAAACAGGGCTTTGACTCCGCTTACTACATTCTGATGTCCAACAACCAGAACCGCGACATGTATCGCGACGGCGAACTGGTGCAAAAAAAGTGGGATAACCGCCTGCTCACAGAAACCTTTACCGAGGAAGTGATCCGCGTGATCAAGGAAGACCGCGACGAACCCTTCTTCATTTACGTCCCCTGGACGGCACCTCACTTTCCAGCCGACCCACATCCGAATTGGCATGGCAAGTCCGGCGAAGATAAATCGGGCAAATACACCGACGTTGTGGAGGAACTCGATGAACGCATCGGACAGATTCTGGACGCACTCGAGGATGCGGGCAAAGCGGAGAATACCATCGTCATCTTTACCTCCGACAACGGACGACAACCCGGTCAGGAAGGCCCGAAGGACGAACCGGATTTCAGTGGCCATAAGTGGCAGTCGCTCGAAGGCGGCACACGGGTGCCTCTGATCCTGCGTTATCCAAAAAAGATCGATGCCGGCAAGAGCTACGATGAAATAGTCGCAGCCATCGACCTTTTCCCTACCCTGGCAGAGGCTTGTGACATCGATATCCATCTACCGAAGGAGGCCCAAAAACTGGACGGCATTGGCACATGGGAAAATTTGCAAAATCTCGAATCCAAGCCGGCCCGTGATGAACTCCTCTATTGGCACGGCAAAGGCGAAGCCACCGCGATTCGGGTTGGCGATTGGAAACTACACTTTAACTACGGGGCCAAGGACCCGAAAGATCCAGCACTCATAGAGAGTCCAGCTCTTTACAAGCTCAGTGAAGATCCGAAGGAGAAAATCAATGTCGCCGAACAACATCCGGAGAAGGTCGAGGAACTGCTCGCCCGGGCCAAAGAACTGCTCACCGATATTTACGACCATCAATTGCCGATTGGCACATGGCCCGAAGCCGAAGCAACCACACCGCCCTTGGAAGCCCCCGACGTGTGGGGCAAGTGGATAGAGTAACGCCTTGTTTAATTATTCTATTGGCATGTTTCGTGAAATCAGCGGCATCATCGAACATCCCAAAACGAATCTTCTTCTTTTATACCAAATCTTGGTAATGATCTGACGCGACCGTGCGGATAGTTGGTTGATCGTGAGCTACTTGTGCGCGGCGAATAGTCAGGTTTTTATTCGAAGCCGGTATATCGTGATATCAGCGCCCTCATTGATTATCTTGAATGACGTAAGTCTACCTCCCCCGGCGTGTATGAATTGCAGATGTAAATCTGCGGACGCCCAGCAGATACGCGAGTCTTGAAAAACTTTCGCCACCTGTCGTCAACGCTCTTGATTCCTCCACTCACACCGTGTTCTCTATGGCGAACATTGTAACACCAGCCATTCACCAGCTCCTTGAGTCGTCGAGTATCCATAGCCGTTTTTGCCATCACCGCCCTCTTCATGGCGGTGTTCTTTATCTATCCGATCTTCAACACGGTAGTTGAAGCCTTCATTACGCCGGATGGAGGCATCACCTTCGACTACATCTTCGAAGTTTTTCGAAATCCCATCTACGTCGAAGGCCTGACAAACTCGTTCCTTATTGCCGTCGCCACCATGATCGTCTGTTTGGCGATCTCTCTACCACTGGCCGTCCTCAACGACCGCTTTGACTTTCCCGGAAAAAAGATCGTCGCTTCTCTGGTTCTGGTGCCGATGATTCTACCACCCTTCGTTGGTGCTATTGGCGTGAAGCAAATCCTCGGCACCCACGGCGCACTGAATGCGGCCTTGGTGAACTTCGGTCTAATGGACGATCTCTCACCCTTTGACTGGCTCGGGTCCAGCAGGTTTTTCGGCGTCGTGGTGATGAACGCCCTCCACCTCTACCCCATCCTCTACCTCAACATCGTCGCCGCTCTGGCGAACCTCGACCCCGCGATGCAAGAAGCCGCGCAGAACCTCGGAGCAAACTGGTGGTCGCGCTTTCGCCGCATCACTCTACCGCTTACCATGCCCGGTGTTTTCGCCGGTGGCACTGTGGTGTTTATCTGGTCGTTCACCGAGCTCGGTGTGCCATTGATCTTCGACTTCAACCGGGTCACCGCCGTGCAGATTTTTGACGGCATCAAAGACATCAACGGCAACCCGTTCCCCTATGCGCTCGTCGTCGTCATGCTCGTCTTCTCCGGCATCTTCTTCCTCGTTGGCAAACACTTCTTCGGAAAGGCGGAGGCCGGTCGCGTCTCAAAAGCCACCCGAGGCCGCCAACCCAAGAAACTTCCCGCACTCTCCGGCGTGCTCTGCCTCAGCGCCTTCGTTTCCGTGATCGGTCTCGCCATCATCCCACACATCGGAGTCGGACTCATGTCGCTGGCGGGCGACTGGTATAATTCCGTTCTGCCAAACACCTTCACCTTGAATCACTACAGCGACGCGCTATCCAACTCACTCGTCGTTCCCTCCATCAAGAACTCACTCGGCTACGCATCCGCAGCTACCATTCTCGACATCGTGCTTGGTGTAATGATCGCTTACGTGATCGTTCGCAGCAAACTTCCCGGACGACAAATCCTCGACGCCATTTCCATGTTGCCGCTTGCCGTGCCCGGACTAGTCCTCGCCTTCGGCTACCTCGCCATGACACGTGAAGGAGAAATCTTCGAGTTTCTCCGCCAAGATGGTAACCCCACGCTCATTCTGATCATCGCTTACGCCACCCGACGACTCCCCTACGTTGTGCGCTCCGCCGCCGCTGGATTCCAACAAACCTCCGTCGAACTTGAAGAAGCCGCGCAGTCACTCGGTGCCTCGCCGACCAAAGCGCTTCGCCGCATCACCATGCCACTGATCACCGCCAATATTATTGCCGGTGCGCTTCTCGCCTTCTCCTTCGCAATGCTTGAAGTATCGGACTCACTGATCCTCGCACAACAGGCCGAGCACTACCCGATCACCATGGCGATCTACCAATTGTTCAACACACTGGGCAACGGCCACAACCTCGCATCCGCACTCGGCGTTTGGGCGATGGTCTTCCTCGCCATCACCATCATCGGCGCATCGATGATTCTCGGGCGCAAAGTCGGCGCACTTTTCCGTGTCTAAGCACAAAGCAAACACTCTTGCATCTCCTTTCGATTTCAGCCATCAACATAGTATGAGCACACCACCACCAGTCCCCGCCGAAGAACGTCGCTACACACTCGAAGAATTTGTCGCCGCCACCGAACAAAAAGATCGTGGCCAAGGATTTTTCGAACTCGAAACACCACGCATGCTCGAGGTTAACCTCAACGGCAAAGTGAACACCAAACTTGGCTCAATGGTAGCCTACCACGGCAATGTGAAGTTCACCCGCGAAGGCATGCTCGATCAAGGTATCGGCAACCTACTCAAGAAAGCCGTATCCGGCGAAGGCATGCGCCTGACCTACGCCGAGGGGCAAGGAAAAGTATATCTCTCCGACGCCGGTAAGAAAATCTCCATCCTCAACCTTCAGGGCGAAGGTCTAGTGGTCAACGGCAACGACGTCCTCGCTTTCGAAAGCTCCCTACAGCACAAGATCACCATGATGCGCAAAGTCACTGGCATGATGTCTGGCGGACTATTCAACGTCGCCTTCAGCGGATCGGGAATGCTTGCCATCACCAGCCATTACGAGCCAGTCACCCTCCGTGTCGAACCAGGAAAGCCGATCGTCACCGACCCCAACGCCACCATCGCGTGGAGTGCCGGCCTCAGCCCCGATCTCAAGACAGACGTCTCCTTCAAAACCTTCCTTGGCCGTGGATCCGGCGAGTCCATTCAAATGAAATTCGAAGGCTCAGGCTTCGTCGTCATCCAACCCTACGAAGAAGTCTACTTCGGTGGGCAACAAGGGTAGCGACTGATCCCCATTGGTTACCTCTGCCCTAAAGTGATTAACCATGAAGGACATGAAGATCATGAAGGCTGAGATGACCGAGTGATTAACAGTCATCATCATCTTCATTTATTGTAGGTTGGACGTGTCGGCCAACAGCCTCTAAACCGGGCAAAGCCCGGTAATACCACAGTCAATTCACACGGCAACCGAGCGGCTTCCTAACCACCCTTCACTCGCCATTTCCAATCCTGCCGACCGGCATCCGGTCATTGTGAGGGTTCGCGGGAGATGAGTTCGAGGTGTTCCACGCCGCGGGCTTCGAATTCTTTCCAGTAGTGGGCGTCGCGGTTTTCGCGAACACGTTGACGTTCCTCATCGTCGAGCTTCGCCCATTTCTCCTCGCCTAGCGTCCGCCAGATATCCTTATCCGTAAGACGGCCTACCAATTCCTCCCAGAACGTGTGTTCGATCAAATCGTCCACGCATTCGCGATAGAACGACTCCTCTTCGTAGTCTTGGCATGGAACCCATGCGCCGGACTCCTTGTCTTTCTCGACTAGATCGCCGCACCCCATTTTTTTTGCCTGCGACAAAATCTCATCCGAAACCGATTCGAAGGCACGCTGCCAATCATCGCGTCCGGGGCGAGAATGATAATGTGCCACCCATGTCGACAGGTTCACCATTTCCAGCAGCATTCGGTATTGCTGTTCATTAATCACCATTTCAGCCATGCGTCCATGATCGACGCGGATCGTTCTCGGTCAAACGCGGAACACAGGTATCAGGTATCAGGTATCAGGTATCAGGTATCAGGTAGCAGGTAGCAGGTAGCAGCGCTTTCAGCGCCCACGGCCCGTGCCATGTCGATCTTGGTGCAACGCCTCGGGAATGCACGGGAGTGCCCCCTTGGGGCGAAAAGACATTACCTCAGCCTCCTGCGCCATGAACGCGCCCTCTATCCTCTAATCTCCATCCTCTAACCTCCATTCTAAAAATTTCCCCTTTCCTCCCTCCGTATCACTCGTAGAGAATGGTATGAGTCAACCGCACTACACCTGGGACCAAACTTTCATTGAACTCTTCCACCGCTGCCTCAAACAATACCAAGACGGCAACGAAGATTTCACCACCTACTATTCAGCCTGTGATCTGGCATTCCTTTCCAGTATCGGGCACAAACCTCGCGAGTTCTTTGATTTCGTCGAAGACTTCGGCGACGGCGGAGACCCAACCATCGAGGCTGCGGTCTTGATCGCAGCCGTGCGACGAGACTACTTCCTCACCATCCAGAATGGCGAGAAAAGTGAGACCGAAATGCAGAGCAACCAGCTTCCCGGACGCGACTCGGCACTCGGTGGTCACATCTGGTTGCCACGCATCATTCAAAAGGCACGTAACAAACTCAGAGGTGAAAACTGCCCGGACATCATGTATTCCTGTGGAGGCGACCGGCATTTCCTCAAACAACACGACATCCATCCCGCTGACTTCCTTCGGGTGGTATGGGCAGCCGAGGATAATGATCAAAAAATCCTCGAATACGTCGACTCCCGCCACTAATACCAGTTACGAATAAAAACCTGACTTTATGCCGCGCACAAGTGTTTCACAATCAATCAATTAACCTCCCGCTCGCGTCAGATCATTACCAAGATTTGGTATAATCATCAAGACATCAAAAAGCACGGTCCTCAGCGAGTGACCGTGCTTTTTTGTTATTTGTATAATTGTTCTCCTGTTTCACTTGGTCAACATAGCGATCATTCCGTCCAAGGTGTGGCGGTAGAGCCATGCACGCTTTTCTGCGTTCATATGTTTGCCCTTGCGAACCACCATCGCCAGCTTCTCACGAACCTCGGATTTCAGGTAATTGTTTTTCGCCATCATCACAAGGCATTCCTCATAAACATTGGCGCAGCCCTTCTCGTCGCCGGAATTAAACATAGGAACACCTTTATCGATGGCTGCCATCGCGGCTTTAGCCATACGTTCGTTAGCGTGCTTGTCATGCGAGGTATTCGCTTTCTTGTTCTTATTTGAATCTGGCGGAAGCAATACCTGATCGATGATGTGAATCACGCCATTACCTCCATCGACATCAACCTTCTTAAGATTGGCTTGGTTCACTTTAAGCATACCATCGTTGACGTAGAATTTCACTTTCGCTCCGTTGAGTGTCTCCGCTGTCTTAGCGTTCAATGCATCGCCGGCGGCAACTTTGCCAGCTACTACGTGGTATAACAGCACGGCCTTCAACTGATCCTTGTTCTCTGGCTTGAGAAGGTTCGATACCGTTCCTTTGGGGAGTTTTGAAAACGCTTCATCGGTGGGCGCAAATACTGTGAATGGTGCTTTTCCACTCAGCACGGAATCGAGCTCTGCAGCTTTTAACGCAGCGACTAATGTCTTAAAGCTTCCAGCATTTTTCGCAACAGAAACCACCGTCTTGCGCTCAGGCTTCTTGACCTTCTCCGGTGGCAGCAAAACCGCATCAATGACGTGAATCACTCCATTGCTCGCCTTGATATCGGCATCTAGAAGGTTTGCCTGATTGACCATCACTTTACCTTTGGAAAATTTCACCCGCACAGCCGTACCTTCCAAGGTTTTCCCAGATTCGGCCTTGAGAGCATCAGCCAGCGGCACCGATCCTGCCACAACGTGATATTTCAATACAGCTTGCAAACGCTCCTTGTTCTCAGGCTTCAGCAGCGTCTCAATCGTGCCTTTCGGCAACTTGGAGAATGCCTCATTGGTGGGAGCAAATACTGTGATCGGCCCTTTCGCAGCTAAGGCATCAACGAGTCCAGCCGCCTTCGCCGCAGCGACTAGCGTGGAGAAATTTTTGTTGCCCGAAGCTATGGCAGCAATGGATTCACCATCCACTTTCGCCACTGGCTTGTCGCCACGCTCGCCATCCTTCTTCTTGTCGCCATACGTTCTCACATAGTCGACTTCCAAAGCAAACTTACCGGGCTTTTTATCAGCGAGAAGCAAACCAAGTCGCGTCACTTTAGACGGATCAAACTTTGCATCCGGGAGCGAGCGCCCGCGCCATGTCCCCTCCAATTGACTGAACGGTACACGAACTTCCGTCCACTTCCCCTTCTTGGTGGGAAACTCCGCCATGAATGACATCTCCATTCCCCTGAATTTTGCGTCAGTGCTCAAGCGCACCTGATAGCTGCGCCCATCGCCTTTCACTCGCATCTGCAAACCCTCGGCATCACTTATATCGAGGGATACAGAATTTGTCCTGATCGACGAAAAACCACCGTTATTTTCCAGCGAAAGCGTTCCGTTGAAACGCATCGTGCCGCTATCGGTCATTCCAACCTTTCCTTTCGATAACCCTCCCATCACACCGTCATCGACGACACGCCATTCCAGGCCGCCGTCAGACTTCTTATCAAATTCCGTGAGAGACTTCGCCCCAACTGACATCGGAGACAACCCGAGACAAGCCGCAGCGAATGTTACTAATAGGGAGGAGTTTTTCATAGTGACGTCAATACGCCACACCCATTCTCTTCGGATGAATAAATCAACAAGGCTTGCCAGCTTTACTCGTAGGACCATAGATGCATGTCACTCCTGGGGCCAATCGATGAGATCAGTCCTAGGCCATGCAATAGAACCTACTCCCACTCGATCGATGCCGGTGGCTTGGTGGAGATATCGTAGAGCACGCGGTTGATCCCACTCACTTCGTTTAGGATCTTGTTGGAGACTTCACGGAGCAGACTTGTAGGTAATTCCACCCAATCGGCTGTCATCGCGTCTTCCGAAACCACAGCGCGAAGGTTTGTCGCCCACTCATAGGAACGCTCGTCACCTTTCACTCCGACTGTTTTCACCGGGATTAATCCAGCATATGCCTGCCAAACTTTGTCATACCAACCATGTTCCTTAAGGGCGTTAATGAAAATGGCATCGCACTCGCGGATCACATCGAGACGCTCCAAGGTAATCTCCCCCGGGCAGCGAACAGCAAGGCCTGGACCAGGGAATGGGTGGCGGTCGAGAATGTCTTTCGCGATACCCAAGGAGTGGCCTAACTCGCGCACTTCATCTTTGAAAAGCTCAGCCAATGGCTCGAGCACCTTACCTTGCGCTTGTAGCTCTATCACACGGTCGACACGGTTGTGGTGCGTCTTAATCTTCGACGCCTTCGAATTGTCGTTCGACGCGCTTTCAATCACGTCTGGATAAAGCGTCCCTTGTGCCAGCAGTTCGGCATTACCGACCACATCCCAGAACACATCGAGGAAAAGGTTACCAATAATAATACGCTTCTTCTCCGGGTCGCCCTCACCCGCCAAAGCTGTCATGTAGCGCTCGGTCACATCGACTTTTTCAATCGGCACGCCCATGCGATGGAAATTATTCACCACCTCTTCGGCTTCGCCTTTTCGCAACAGTCCATGATCCACGAAAATCGCCCGCATGTTCACACCAGCCTCATGAAGTAACACGGCGAGCACGGTAGAATCCACACCACCAGAAACACCGCAAACCACCTGGCGGTCGCCCACTTTTTCCCGAATGCCTGAGATGATCTCGCGGCGAAATTCATCGATGCTGAACTTCTGCAAATTGCTCGCCTGCATCAGGAAGTTGCCGAGTACGCGGTTGCCTTCATGACTGTGTGTCACTTCAGGGTGAAACTGAATTCCATAGAAGCGGTCACCCCACTGAATGGAAACAGGAGTGCCGTGGCTGTTTGTGGCAATCACCTTGGCATTCTCAGGAAGCTCGCTAACGGTGTCCGAATGGCTCATCCAAACCTGCGAAGCGGCGGTAACTCCTTCGTAAAGACCTTCGTGAGCGACAGGGTGCATGGTCGCGGGACCATACTCACGTCTATCACTGGCCTTGACCGCGCCACCGAACTTGATGTTCAGAATCTGCATGCCATAGCACACACCGAGAACGGGAACCCCGTAACCCTGCAGGGTCTCAAAATCGATATCCGGTGCATCGGGGTCTGACGTGCTCCTTGGCCCACCGGAGAGAATGATCGCCCCCGGCTGACCGATGTCAGCGACATTCTCCGGGCTGTAAAGTTTGGCAAAAAAGCCAAGCTCGCGAACGCGGCGGACGATGAGTTGTGTGTATTGCGACCCGAAGTCGAGGACAGCTACGTGATTAATTTCTTCCATGAAGGTAATGCGAAATGCTGACGGACTCGTGATCCGATCAGCGGAGGGGAATGAACAACTGATTTGTGAAGGGCTCTAGACGTTCGGTTGATAGTTTACGGGCTCTTCGGTGATCGTAATGTCGTGTGGATGACTCTCGCGCAGGCCACCTGCGGTGATTCTCACGAACTCTGCTCGCTCGCGCAACTCATCTAAGGAGCTTGCTCCGACATAACCCATTCCCGAGCGCAATCCGCCCATCAGTTGGAACACCACATCTGCCAAGGGACCTTTGTAGGGAACTCGAGCCTCAACACCTTCAGCAACCAGCTTACCACTACTATTCTGACCGTAGCGGTCACCGCTGCCCTTGCGCATCGCCTTGAGCGATCCCATGCCTCGATACTGTTTAAAACGTCGACCTTGGAAATGCACCGTCGCTCCCGGGCTCTCTCTCGTGCCGGCCAGGATCGAACCGAGCATCACGATGTCTGCACCCGCAGCCAGCGCCTTTGCCACGTCACCTGAGTAACGAATTCCGCCATCCGCGATCACAGGAACGCCAACACTCCGGCAGTAAGACGCGACATTTTGAATCGCTGTGAACTGCGGCATTCCAACGCCAGAAATCACCCGAGTCGTGCAAATTGAACCAGGGCCAACTCCGACCTTCACAGCAGCGGCTCCTGCTTCGACAAGATCCTTCGCTCCAGCGGCAGTCACCACGTTTCCAGCAATCACCGGCACGTCGACTTTTTCCTTCACCATGCGAATTACATCCATCACACGACTGGTGTGACCAGTTGCCGCGTCGATGAACAATGCATCCGCGCCGGCAGCAACCAATGCCACAGCTCGTTCGACGCAATCCGGACCGACACCAATCGCCGCACCGCAGCGCAGGCGGCCATGCGGGTCTTTCGATGCATTGGTGAACATCGCACGCTTCTCGATATCCGCGCCTGTGATCAATCCGGTAAGCTCGCCTCGATCGTTGATCAAAGGCAGTTTTTCGATGCGGTTTTCATGCAAGATCCGTCGAGCATCTTCGATCGTAGTCGTCTCAAAGCCTGTGACCAATCGATCGATAGGCGTCATCACGTCAGACACTTTGGCCTCATCATCTTCTAAAATACGCACGTCACGTCCAGTGATCATGCCTTCCAACTTCTCGTCCTCATTGATCACGGGGAAGCCGGAGAACCCATGCTCATCCATGATCGCCTTCACCTCGCCGATGGTTTGATCGCGGGTGACGGTCAAGGGATGTTGAATCACCGCGTTCTCAGAACGCTTCACGCGGGAAACCATCGAGGCTTGCTCTTCAATGAGCATATTGCGATGGATCACGCCCATTCCTCCTTCACGGGCAAGCGCCACCGCGAGCTCGGATTCACTCACCGTATCCATCGCCGATGAGAGCACTGGAATGTTGAGCCGCATGTCTGCCGTCAAATTCGTCGTAAGATCCGCCTCACCCGGCAGGATCTCACTTAATTTCGGCACCAAAAGAACGTCGTCAAAGCTGAGACCAAGAGGAATTTCGCCCATGTCCTACTAAGAACAGGATTAAGCGATTGTCACTCGAAAATTCGCCAAGTGGCAGAAGTTTTTCCCATTTCCGGGGAGGGATGGCTTTCAGCCGTCCGTAGCTTTCTTTTATCGAGGATACTGAGACAGGATTTACAAGATTGTGCAGGATTGAAACCCCACATCGAGTTCCTGTTCCCCGTAGTTCCCTGTAGCCCCAACGTCATCGGGGTGAACCGAACTTGTCGAATTTTGGCCCTTCTTATCCCACGAGGGATACCCCATCCACCCATGTCATACACGACAATTACGCGGCACATGGCGCTTATGCTTGATCATATCACCGTAGGCAATCCTCTCTCCATCACACCCCGAAAACCTGACTGATATACACACTGATGAACCCAATAACCCTTGCTTTTACCTGACAAGCACGGTTTTATCCATCTTGACTGCCTCTGATGATATCTCACCCAGAGCTTATACGAATAAATACTGTTATCCCAAGAAAATCACCCTGAAGACCCTATTCCCGATCATCGCATCGCTCTTTGTGTCAGCACTTCTGTCTTCTTGTGGCGACAGCGAAAACTCCAGCAACTCCGAAGACACAACCCCTCCTCCTGAAATGAAGCGAATAGTATCTGTGCTCCAATCCGATGGGTGAGCCAACACTCCGAGAGCGGTCGCTCTCATCGAAGAATACGCGAAGAAGATCGACTTGGAATTGTCGATCGAGCGGACAATCGTTAAGACCGACGAAGACGTCCAGAAGCACAAGTTCATCGGAAGTCCGACTGTCCGAATCAACGGGTTCGACGTGGATCCGACAGCCCGCAACGCGACCCAGTATGGCTTTACGTGACGCCTTCTAAACTGGACGCAGGGTGCGTCCGCCACAGAGAAGATGCTCCACGACGCCTTTATCGAGGCAGGCTGGATCGACCCAATAGAAGCAACCAAGGGATAACAAGTCGGTCCTGATCAACCGCCTACACGC
>JAGXGH010000144.1 GCA_024636835.1 Verrucomicrobiales bacterium
GCAGCGTCAGATGTGTATAAGAGACAGCCTCTGGGATGGTCGCAGGGTGGATCTGCGGTGCTGGGTGCGCTGGTCACGGTGTGGGCAACCTTTGTCCCGTGCTTTGTGTTCATCTTTCTAGGTGGTCCCTACGTTGAGGGCCTTCGCGAGAAAAAAGGAATCGCCAACGCGCTTTCTGCGATCACGGCGGCCGTTGTGGGGGTGATTTTGAACCTCGCGGTGGTATTTGCGATTGTCGCGCCACATCCGCAAGCGGGCGAGTGGGATTACTTCACGGCGGTGTTGTCGGTGGTGGCGTTTTTGGCGCTGGTCCGCTTCAAGGTAGACTTGATACCAGTGCTATTAATTTGCGCAGGTGCCGGATGGATGTGGGGCTTGGCGGGGATATAGGTAAGAGTGATAAGTGATACCAAATCTTGGTATTGAACTGACGCGATAGGGCGTGGAGTTGGTTGATAGAGAGCCACTTGTGCGCGGCGGGAAGTCATGTTTTTATTTGGGCGGTATGATTAGGTAGAAGCTTTCAGGATTCTTGCGATGCCGTCAGGATAAAATGCCGGCGGTTGGAGTAGAAGCGCGGTGGTAATCCGGGCAACGGAAAAAGACGGAGAACCGAAGTCCTCCGCCTTTTTCATGTGTTTTCCAAACCAAAGGAAAGTGGATTACGTCGTCGCATTAACGACGACGGCTACAGAGTCGTAAACAGCAGCGGCGTTGTCCGCAGTGGCTAAGCCGATGATGTCATCTCCATTTACATTGAGAATAGAGTTTGTGGTACCGACCGAGAATCCTGCATTGGTGAGATAGGTTTCTGCACCTGTAGTTCCAGCTGTGTAGTAAAATGAACCAGCTGTTAAAGCTACGCTCGGCAGTTGGGCAAATGTATCCCAAGGACCAGCTCCGTTGGTGTCTCGAGCTATGTAGAAGACTGAGAGATCCGCGATATCCGTAGTAGTGTAAATTTCGAGAGACTTAGGCTCTCCACCTGTTTCGTTGCCGTCTGAAATTCCAGTGATCAGTAGGACAGCCTGTGAAGAAGTGACATTGACGAGGCCAATTACGGCTGCGATAAGCAGTGTTTTTTTCATCATATTTTCATAGGAGGTCGAACTTGGATAGAAGCTCGATGGGTTTCGGTTGCAGTGCTACTGTGTACAACAGGGAAGGGCTTTCAATACAAGCATGGCGACAATTCAGTCACATTCTTACTTAGGAGAGGTGAAGCACTTCTCCATGAGCGAGAAGTGTCAAAACAAAGATTTTAAGCAAGCCTCGTGCCAGTCTAATCGCTTGGCAGCGAGGGCTGTCTGCCGAATCCTTTGATGCGGATTTCGCCTATTCCGATCAGCATTTCTGCGTAAGCGCTTTGGTCGGGCGAATCGACCATGGCGGCGGCTTGCCAGTGAAGGGTGCCGTTCGCCTGAGTATGGAGCGCGGCGTGGGAGTGTCCGGCCAGCCAGGCGATCACAACGCCAGGTGAGCGGGCGAGGATCTCGTTCACTTCCTTAGCATCCCAGAGGTGGAATTTTTCATTTCCGCCGTAAACGGGTTGGTGGCAGGCGATGATAACGCGTTCGCCTAGTCCTTTGGCTTCGGAGAGTTCGCGATGGAGCCAATGGCGTTGGTCGTCGCCGAGTCCGCCGTTGTAGGATTTAGCGTTGGGCTTGCCGGCGCGGCTAAGCTCGCTAAGCCATCCTGAGGCTTCAAGGTGCGACGGCGTGCCTTGAGTTGCTGCATAAAGACTGACGGCTGCGGAGTCGAGAACAAGGAGACGAAGCCCCTCTGCCACCTGATGGCGATGGGGGAAGTTTCCGCCTGATGGTGCGAGGCGAGTGCGGACTTCAGGGAGGTGATCGGGATCGACGGCAAAGTCGTGGTTACCGGGGACGTGGAAAACCGGTGCCTTCGCTGTCGCCAGCACATTGAGAGCGGGGGTGAGGTTTTTCCAATCACGATCGATCAAATCGCCTAGGTTGAGGATAAGGTCGACACCGTGTTCGTCAAAAGTAGTCACGGCGTCAGCGAGTCGATCGAGAGCAAGCGGATAATAGCGATTCACTGCCGGATCGGGCGGGCAATCGGCATACTGTGCATCGGCGATAATGCCGACTCTGATCTCGTTATTGTTCATTCGCTCCGTCTCGTTACGTATCAGCTGCCGGAGAGAGAGCCGGTTTTCGGATGAACGGCTATGTGTTGGTCGCGAACTCCAAAGCGCGCTGCTTCATTTGCGTTGCCATGAGGTTCAATGCATTGGCGCGGGTGGGGGCGAGGTGTTCTTTGAGTCCGGTCTTTTCAATAAACCCCATGTCGGCCTGAAGAATGGCTTCCGGAGACTCGTTATCCAGCACGCGGACGAACAGTGCGATCATCCCTTTGGTGATGAGTGAATCGGAGTCGGCGATGTAGTGCACCTTGCCGTCGTCGAGTTTGGCATCGAGCCAAACCTGGGACTGGCAGCCTTTGATGAGTCGGTCTTCGGTCTGTAGATCGGTGGGCATTGATGGGATCTTCTTGCCCAGTCCGATGACGTATTCATAGCGCTCAGTCCAGTCTTGGAACAGATTGAGTTCTTCGAGAAGTTGTTGCTGTTTGTCGGAAATCGTCACCTGATTAGTCAATGGCGGATTTGCCAATAGTCAATGGAGAATGGCTTGGTGGCAGGATGCCACCGCCACGGGTGGGCTTGCGCCCTGCCGAGACCTGACTGCGCCCTGACGCCTGACGCCTGAGACCTGAGACCTGAGACCTGACACCTGACACCTGGGGAATCACTGGGTGGATTTGCGGAGGGTATCGGTTCGGCCGTCGAGCAGTGCGGTGGCTTCGCCCAGGAGAAAGAGTGAGCCGGTGATGAGGATGGGCAGACCGGACTGGCGAGCTGATGCGCGAGCGCGCTCGATGCCCGCGGCCACGCTTTGCTCGGCATGCACCTTGTTTGCGTCTTGGTGCTTGTTGATTCTATGTGCCAAATCGTCAGAAGACGATGAACGCGGCGAGTTGATCGGTACGGTGATCACCTCGGAAGCGATGGGGAGCAGAAAATCGAGCACGCCGCCGATGTCTTTTTTCTCCGCCGCGCCGAAAACCATCACGGCTTTACGTGTTGGGAAAATTTCTTTCCACGTTTCTGCCAATGCCTCGGCGGCGTGTGGGTTGTGCGTGGCATCGAGCACGATACTCAGCTGCCCGCCGTGGTCGTCAGCAATAGAGCGCCGCTCAAACCTACCGGGCCACGTGACCGTGCCCAGCGCCTCGCGCACCATGTCGACACGTATGGCGATGCCGACTTTAAATACCGCCTCCACGGCGAGCGCGGCATTCCAACGCTGATGCTTGCCTGCCAGATTGATGCCATAGCCTTCCAGCGGAGCGTCGATGACGACCAGCGGTGAGCGTTTTTCGTTGGCTTGTCCTTCGATAACATGCAGGGCTTCAGGCTTCTGAGGCGAACACACGACAGGCTTGCCTTCTTCGATAATCCCCGCTTTTTCGGCAGCAACTTTTGCCAAGGTGTCGCCCAGCCATTCGGCGTGATCCATCGCTACGGGCGTGATAACAGCGACGTCTTTCTGGATGGCATTGGTTGCGTCGAGCCGTCCGCCCATTCCCGTTTCGAGCGCGATGAGCATGACGCCCTTCGAGCGGAAATGACGCATGGCGAGTGCCAGTGTGAGCTCGAAAAACGTGGGGTGTTGCTGCCAGTCGGCGACTAATTCGCGCAGTGTGGACAACTCCTCGGCGACTTCATCTTCACTGATCATCACGCCATCGACCTGGATGCGCTCGCTGAAGTCAACGAGGTGCGGCGAGGTGAAAAGTCCGCAACGATGACCGGCGGCGCGACCCAGCGCATCGATCATCGCGCAGGTGGAACCTTTACCATTGGTGCCGGCGACGTGGATGACTTTCACCCCAGGATCCGGGAAGGCGGTGCGTTCGCGCAGCAGACGACGGATGTTGTCCAGCCCGAGTTTGATCCCGAAAAACTGCGTGCCGTAGAGCCAATCGATGGCTTCTTGGTAGTTCATCGGGACAGGCAGGTGAGTGGTCGCGGGCGGATTAAGCCTCGGTGACGATGGGGTTCGGCTTTCGGCTGAAGTAGGCGATCAGGCGCGACAGTGTGTTGCGCATTTTCGGGCGCGATACAATTTCATCGACCAAGCCGTGTTTGAGCATGAACTCCGCGGTCTGGAACCCTTCGGGTAGGTTCTGGTGTGTCGTTTCTTTGACCACGCGTGGTCCCGCAAAGCCGATCATGCACTTTGGCTCGGCAATAATCACATCGCCGAGAGTCGCAAACGATGCGGTGACACCTCCGGTGGTTGGGTGAGTGAGCACGGAAATGAACCCTTGGCCGGCGTCGTGGTGGCGTGCCAATGCCCCAGAGGTTTTTGCCATCTGCATGAGCGAGAGCATCCCCTCCTGCATTCGTGCACCAGATGACGCGCAGACGATGATGACTGGAATACTTTCCTTCGTGGCTGCTTCCACGGCGCGGGTGATTTTCTCACCAACGACGGAACCCATCGATCCAGCGAAGAATTTAAAGTCCATGACGCAGATCATTGCCGGGTTGCCGTGGACTTTAATGCGCCCGGTCAGCACGGCGTCATTGAGGCCGGTAACTTCGCGTTGTTTGGCGATTTTCTCTTCGTAGTTTGCGAATCCCAATGGGTTCACCGAGACGAGTCCGGCATCGAACTCTTCGAAGCTGTCCGGATCGGCGATTGATGTTACGCGGTCGTGGGATCCGAGCAGGAAGTGGTGTTGGCAGGATGTGCACACGCGCAGCGCCTGTTTGAGATCCATTTCGTGGATGACTTCGCCGCACGACGGGCACTTTTGCCAAAGGCCTTCCGGCATGTCGGGCTTGGATTTGGATTTTAACTTGAGGCGTGGACGCTTGAAAATTCCCATGGTAGCTGATGGTATTGAGTTTCAGACCGAAGTCTCTAAAGTGCAGTCTGCGCTATCTTAAGGCCTTCGGCAAGAGTTTGCCAAATGCAATTATCCCCGAGCAATCGTGGCAACGACGACTCTTGCTGCTCCGCCATCGCGAATCAGCACTTTTGCGCACTCGGTGGCGGTGGTTCCCGTGGTGAATACGTCGTCGATCAATACCACTGTTTTGTCGATTACGGGGTCGTTCATCCAGGGGCGCTTCTTGATGCCGAATGCACCCTTGAGGTTGCTCAAGCGCTCCTTGCGGTTGAGTTGGCTTTGCGGCTCGGTCGCGCGGACGCGCGCCAGGCAGTGATTAACCTTCAATCCGAGCTCGCGGCCGGTGAGTCTTGCCAAATGGAGCGACTGATTGAACCCGCGCGCGCTGTGGCGACCGCGGTGAAGAGGGACAGGAACCAGCACCGTATCACCCTCTGCGGCGAGCGCGCTGAGCCGCGGGTCTCGTCGGAAAACATCGATCAACATGTTGGCGAGCGTTTGCCGAAGTCTTAGCTTTCTAGCGAACTTATAAAGATGGATCAGATCGCGAACTTCGTCTTCTGCGCGATAGCCGGCGATGGCGAATTCGAACCACAGCTTGCGACCGTCGCAGTTTACACAACGAAAGTCGTGATCGCCGATGTCGCCATCGAAGGCTTCGCCGCAGCGCATGCAGAATGGTCGATCGAGCGGCGACAGGCGGTTTTCACATGGTGAACAGAGGTCGCGTCTAGCTCCCCAGCGAAAGAAGGCTTCGGGATGATGGAGGCTGCATCGGCACAAATCACAAAACCGCGGCGACACGATGTCCATCACCCATCCGGCGAATCGATTCACACGTGATGTGTTGAATGCCTGCGCTCTTTGTGAATTCATCATGTCTTAGCGAGCAGGTTTCTACAGAAATGTGCGCACGGACTCGCCGATGATTTCGCAGGCGCGAATGATCTCGGCTTCATCGATCGCATAGGGGGGCATCAGATAGATTGTGCGTCCCACCGGGCGAAGAACCAATCCCCGGTCGAGATAGAATTCCTGCATCGATCTGCTGACTGATGATCCATATTCGATGAGTCCTGGCTTGATGTCGATGGCGGCGATCCCGCCGATGACCCGCGCATGTTCGAGTTGACCGAATCGCTCACCAAGTGGCAGAAATTCCCGTCGAAGCGTGGCGGTTAGTGCGTCGCAGGTGGCAGCGGTTTGTGGATCGTTCACCAGCTTCATGCTCGCGAGAGCACCCGCGCAGGCGATGGGATTACCGGTGTAACTGTGGCCGTGTGCTAGCGCGCGGTCGAAGGTCTCGCCGAGGAAGGCGTCGTAGATGTATCCTTGTGCGAGAGTCACCGCGAGCGGCAACATGCCACCGGAAAGCCCTTTCGAAAGACACAGGATGTCGACCGACGTTTCCAGCCAATCGGTTGCGAAGATCTTTCCCGTGCGACGGAATCCCGTCATGATCTCGTCGGCGATGACCAGCACCCCGTGGCGTTTTGCAGCGTCGACCACACCTTGCAACAGGCGGCCGGAGTGGAACTTCATTCCGCCAGCGCCTTGCACCAGTGGTTCAAAAATTACCGCCGCACATTTGCCGTCGCTGATCATTTCTTCGAACTGAGCGATTGCTAGGTTGTCGGCATCTTCGTCGTCCAGCCCCTCCCACACCTCAGGCACATCGAGGAATTGCACGTCGAGAGCAGTGGACGGAAATTTGTCGAAGAAGTGTGACGATCTGCCGAGCGTCATCGCGCCGAATGTATCGCCATGATACCCACCGGAGAACGCGATGATGCGCTCGCGGATGTCTCCTTGGTTGGAGTGGAACTGCAACGCCATCTTGATAGCCACCTCTACAGCGGTGGATCCGTCATCGGAGTAGAAAACCTTGCCGGCGGTCATTCCCGCCATTTCCAGGAGCACTTCAGCGAGCTGCACCGCGGGTTCATGTGTGGCTCCTGCAAAAAGCACGTGGTCGAGGGTCGCGGCCTGTTTGGAGATGGCTTCGACAACCGCCGGGTGACTGTGGCCGTGGATGCTCACCCACCACGAGCTGATCAGGTCGGTATAGCGATTACTATCCGCATCGTAGATGTAACATCCTTCGGCTCGGCTGGCGGTGAGTAGCCGCGATGGGATGCCGTGCTGTGTGAACGGATGCCACACGGCCTTCGCATCGCGGGCGAGCAATGATGACTTATGTGTGTTCATGTCTTCGAGCTGTGGTTGCGGGTTGCGAGTGTGATGACGATCCATCCAGTGAGGCAGACGAGGACGAGTGGCGCGATGCCGGTTTTCAAATCGTCACCGATCCATGGAAGGGTGACGTCGAGCGGGGCTTCGCGGCGTGTGCAGGCGCTGAACAGTTTAAGCCCGAATACCCAGCCACCGTGTAGACCGATGGAGAGCCAGAGTGAATTTGTCTTTAGCCGTGCGACGCCGAGCACCAAGCCGACCGCGAACAGAGTGCCAAGCTCGGCGAGCAGGAATTGCGGTTCGAGGAAGTGGCGGAGGATGATGCCGACAAGGTAGAATCCACTTTGCCAATCGACGGTGTGGTCGGGGATGATAAGGTTTGCCGGAGGTTTAAGGAAATGAATGACAGCAAAAAAGGTGGTGACGAAAATCAGCACAGGAAGTGGTCGTGTCTTGCGAAGAAGCACGCCCATCAAAAGCCCACGAAAGAAAAATTCCTCCATGATCGCGGCTCCGAGACCGGCGATTAGTGCGGTCGTCAGCCAGCTCCCCCAGTCGGCGGGATCCGTCATTTTGAAAAACCCGATGGACTGAAAAGTGAATCCCATCGCCAACAATATTCCCGAAGCAAACACCCAGCCAATAAGCAGGTGAGACCAGCGGCGAGGATTTTTTTCCAGACTGAACCCGCTTGTGCCGTCCTTCGAGCGCATCGACCGGATCAACGGCCACATAAGAATAAGCGCGGCGACCAGAAACGCGCGGTTGAAGTATCGTTTGAAATCCGCGTGGTCGGCCATTTCTCCGACCCACCCGATGACGGGAATACCAGCGCGGGAATCCTCCGCTGCGACCCAGGCCGCCAGCGATTTTCCTGCGTTGAAGATCCATGGCGCCAAAACGGCGCCGAGCACCATGGTGCCGACGAGCCAAAGACTCACCTTTACCCAATCCTGGCGCAGAATGTTGGTAGAACTCATGTCCACATAGCAGACCATTAAATCTGTTCTACCGCAAGGCGTGGAGCAGTGGTAGGGTGTGGAAGATTTTTGTCCCAACTGTTATGCCACGTCGCCCCAAATCCAGCCAAGATCAGCGCCGCGTTTATCGCAAATTCACCCGCAATACCTACGAGTGGCGTGAGAAGTTGCCTGACCGCATGTATCGAATGGTCAAAGCGTGGCGTGAAGGTGGGCGATGGTTTTACTCGACCTGCATCGTTCCAAAAGGGCGCGCAGCCGCAGAAGAAGCAGAATGGGATTGGGAAGAGCAAGATCCTGCCGACATCTCACTCGAAGATCTGCAAACCTTGCGCGAGAAATTACACGCGAAATACACCCGCCGACGCCTCCCTTGGGAGCACGTCGAAGAGGTGGATAAATTGATCGCGGCGCGCGGTGAGGAGCCTGAGGTTTCCGACGAGGAGGAGTAGTTGGGCTTACTTCAGCCACTCATCGACGTTCTGGGTAGGCCGGTCTCTTCGCCCACACCACCCGATGTGGGCGAGGGCGCCCACACTCCATCGTCAAAGCCTTCGGTCAGCTCCTCTATCCTATCGTTGCACCATTCACCGTCGGAGGGGGTGCGCCTCGCGCCCCACATTCACGCCACACCGCTCAAAGACGTTCTAAGATGGCGTGCGATTTGAGTTCAAATGGATTGTGAATGCGTAATCGCTGAAGCCTTTAATTGAATAATTTATGGCAGATGCGGCTTGGAAGGCGGTTCGTCATTTTCTGCGGCAGCGGCGGCATCCGCTTGGTGCACAGTGATCTGAGTAAACGGGATGTTCCATCCGTGTTCGTTGCACACTTCGACGCAAAGGCGCTGGATCGCACGGTTGATTTTGCGATACTTTGAGGCGGCTTTGCCGCTAAAATCAGCGATGATTTCGTAGTCGAGTGATGAGGCATTCGCGCTGGCGAACTCGGCCTTTACGCTGATCACCTGCTCTTGGTCGAGTAGTTCGCAGAGCCCTTTGAGGATGTGGTTTTCGAAAATCGTAGGCACTTTGGTGGTGGAGATTTTCTGGTGCATGTAGTCGATACCGAAAACCACATTGATGCGGAAATTATAGGAGAGGTTTACCGGAGCTGCGGCAATGAAATCGCTCGCTGGGTAAGTGATTCTCGCGCCACCTAACTGCAGCACGCGGACGTATTCGGGCGTTTGTTTGACGACTTTCCCGTGCTCACCGCCGATGATGACCCAGTCGTCCTCCTCGGTGGGAAACCACGGCTCAATCGAGTTTAGCGGACGCGAATGCATCCCTAGGAGATCGTTGGCAGAGAGTCTGATGACGGCGCTATCCAATGCGGGGTTGGTGAGATCGGTATAAAACCCGAGTCGCCCGACCTTCCACGGGACGCCTTCGTAAACGATGCGTTCGCTCTCGCGAACCGGCCCGAGGTTGAGCAGGAGTTTTCCTTGTTCGAAAAATTGTGGCAGCGTCTCTTTACCCGCCCAAGCCAAACCGAAAAGGAAAATGATCGATATGGAAAGCAGCACCCAGTCGTCGAAGAGATAGAAGGTAACAAGCAGTCCAATGACGGCGAGTAGCGCGGTGCCCACCGACCAGCTTAAATCGAACAAACGCGTGCCGAACGAGCGCAGTCGATCTTTTTTATGCATCGGTCCGTAACGAACGATCATCCGATGCGCATAGCGTCCGCCGAAAATGATCGCGATGAGTACGATAGCGGCAACGAGCAGGTTGAGTCCTCGGTTGCGGAAGAAGCTGGCGAGTCCCGAAGACGCGGCATCAAAGATGGAGGGAGCGTTGTCCGTTTTCTCTTTGAGCTGATACTCGGCGACCTTCAACTGGCTGTCGCTTTCGGTGAGTCGCACTTCCCAGTCTCGCAGGTATTCCTTGAGTTGTTCGCGTAGTTCCTCGTCGGTTACTGATTGGATGTTTGTTCTAAGATTCGTAACTGCTCTCTCGGCGCGGCTACGTTGCTCCTTGAGCACGGCGATCCTTTCCCGAAGTTCTTGCGTCTCGCGAGAATCCTCGGTGAGATCGCGCATGGCATCCAGTGCTGGCGAAACGACTTCGCGCAAATCCTCGCTCCATGTGGTTTCCACCTGTTCCGCTTTTTTAAGCTCTTCGGGGTTCAGTCCGGTAGCAATCGTTTCAAGATCGCGACGAAGCTCGGTGGCGCGTAACTCAAGTTGGGCGAGCGATTCTTCGAGTCGTTTTGCTTCCGCCTCGTCCTTGGTGGCTGCGCGTTGTTCGGTGACGGTTGCGATGCGCTGGTTTAGGGCATCGAGTCCACGCTGTACTTCACGAAGAGCAGTGACAGAACCGAGCGGCTTCTCGGATTGAACCGCGGGCTCGGGCGTGGTCGGGGCGGCATCGGCTTCCTGCGCGTTCGCGGAGAAGATCAGACTCGTGGCAAACACGAGAGCCGCGACGAAGCGAGGGAGTCCGCTCTGGCTGCATCCGGTTGTGTTGATCATATAGTCACGCTACGTGCGAATTGCGGAATCCGAAACTTGAAGAATTCGCCGCGCCTTGTCACTCAACGATTTCTCCGCCCACAAGCCTGCAGGCGGAGAGATGAGGGTTGTTGGGATTTATACGGTGTATCCCTCGCCTCCGGCGAGTCGCTGGCGGCTTATGTTATTGCGGTTTGCGTACCATCCGTAAATAGCGATCACGATGAAGCAAAGCACCGGAAGGTAGAAGGAGCCGCGTGTTCCTGAAACACCCATCACCGTATCCATATCGATCAGTCCTCCCTGAAGTTTAGGCATCACGGCACCACCGACGATGGCGAAGATCAATCCGGCGGACCCGAGCTTAGCGTCTTGACCGACGCCGTCGAGTGCGAGGCCGTAGATGGTAGGGAACATGAGTGACATACATGCGGAAATAGCGATGAGACTGTAAAGCCCCGGCATGCCCTCCATGTAAATTGCTCCAAGCGTGCAGGCCACGGCGGCGAAGGAAAGCGCCGAGAGTAACTTGCCCGGTGAGAGATATTTCAGGAAGAACGTGCAGATGAATCGGCTGGAGAGGAAGATGCCCAAAGCGAGCAATTGATGGCGTTGGGCGGTGGCTTTATCGATTCCAAGTTCGTTCTCCGCATACTGGGTGATGTATGTCCAAACCATGATCTGCGCACCGACGTAGAATGTCTGCGCGATCACCCCGCCGATATAGTTCTTATTTTTCAACAGACGCTTAAGGGTGGCACCGAAGTGCAGTTGATGATCGTTCTTTTCGCCAGCCTCGGAGGTGTCCGGCATTTTGATGATCATGAATGTAATCAGGACAATGATGAGAATAAAGCCGATTACTGTGTAGGGAAGGGAGACGATCTTCAGGTCCTTCTTTTGCATCTCTGAGTGGGTCATGCCGTCGTAGCTGGCAATGACACCGTCTTTGTAGTCCTTGAGCGCGGTGCCTACAGGATTATCGAGTTTAGCATCGAGCTTGCCGATGTATTCTGCCACCGCAGGATCCCTTTTGAGGTCACGCTGTTTCGCTTCGAGAATGGGAAGGACGTCCGCTTTTTTCTGAGTTTCCTCACCAGGGAAGGCTTCGGCGTGATAGGCGCCGACATCATTTCGGAAATCTTCGACGTTGATGTTTCCAAGGATCACCGTGGATGCGACAAAAATACCGACCAAGGACCCAATGGGGTTGAAGGCTTGAGCGAGGTTTAGTCTGCGGGTTGCGGTTTCTCGTGGCCCCATCGATAGGATGTATGGGTTGGCGGTGGTCTCGAGGAAAGCGAGCCCGAAAGTCAGAATATAGAGCCCGAAGACGAAGAGATTGAAGTTGGCCAGGGCTGCGGCGGGGACGGAAATGAACGCCCCGGTTGCGTAGAGAATTAGCCCCACCAAGATACCTCTTTTATACGAATACTTGCGTATGAAAATCGCGGCGGGAATGGCCATCGTCGCATAGCCACCATAGAACGCCATCTGTACCCAACTTGATTGCGCATTGTTGATCACGAAGATGTCGCGGAAGGCAGCAACCAGCGGATCGGTTACGTTGTTCGCAAACCCCCACAACGCAAAGAGCGAGGTGACGAGGATGAACGGGACGAGATACTTCTTCGGGACGACAGATTGGTCGGTTGAGGAACTCATGGGCGTTTTTGGGTGTCGGGAAACAGAGGGTAGATTGGAGGGGAGGATACTATCTGCGAAAAATTGGGTATCTTTGACAAGCTAACTTTGGCTGGGCGCTAATTTTGTGCACTCTGGGTAGTAGTCGATCAAGAATGATGCTGATAGTGGGAGATGGAAGATTGGGGCTTTCTGTAGCGGCGTTTTGCAAACGTCGGAGGGTGGTGAGGGGAACTCGGGGACGTGCGTTCGGCGCTTACAAAGCATCCGCTAAAGGGGCGAAGGGCTACGCTTACTTGATCAGCGGCAAAATTCGGGGCAGAATGGGGGGATTATGCCAGATGCCAATTCAACGACCGAGGATCAGCCGCGTTTTGCTTTTTTTGATCTCGATCACACGATCATTCCGCACGATACCCAACTGCTCTTCTGCAATTATGTGCTGCATCACGAACCGTGGCGGCGTTTGTTTCAGTTGCCGTTTTTTCTGTGTATCCCGCTTGCAGCGTGCCGGGTGCTCGGGGCGCGGGCGATGAAGCGGATTTTCCTCGGCTATCTCTGGAGAATGAAAAAAGAACGACTCGCGGAGTTGGCGGAGAAGTTCGCCAACGAGGAGTTTCCCAAGCAGGCCTATCCATCGATCATCGATGAGGTGCACCGCCATCGTGACGAGGGAAGGGTGACGGTATTGAACACAGCGAGCCCGCAAATCTACGCCGAGCCAATCGCACGATGGCTCGGGTTTGACCACTGCTATGCCACTCGTGTTGAAATTCCGGAGCGGATGCGCTTACATGCGAGCATCCTCGGGCCGAACAACAAGCGCGCCGCGAAGATCGACGCAATGAGCGACATTCTTCCTGTCGGAATCACCGGGGAGAACCGTCAGCCTGTTGCCGGATCGGTTTCCTACACAGACAGTGTCAACGACACCCCGCTGCTCGATATTGCCGAAATCGGCTACGTGGTAAACCCATCGAACGCGTTCGAGGAAATTCGCGCAACCCGTGGGTGGCACCTTCTGACGCCGCCGACGCCGTATCATGGAAAATGGGGGAATTACTGGGCGATGGTGCGGCAATTGCTCGGCGTATTTCCTGTCGCGAGTCGTCGCTGAGCATTTGTTTGATAAAAGCTTTCTGCGATGAGCGTTGTACACAGTGATATGAAAACTCACCGCATCCTCGCAGTTCTCGCCGTCGCCGCTTTGGTCATCAATGCCAATGCAGCACTTGAAAAAGAGTTCCCAAAACACTGGGGTGAGCCGCCGCAGGTTCAAACGCGAGACTACCGCAAGTTGCCGGGCGACTACGGGATGGGCAGTGGAACCTTGGCAAAGTGGATCGAGATGAAGATGGCAGCGGACAAGGTCAGCGGCGGCGATGACGGTACAAAAGCGACTCCGCTGTTCGACGGGAAGACATTGAATGGGTTTTCCATCCGGTCAGGCACCGCAACGTATGTCGTCGAAGATGGAGTCATCATTGGAACCACCGCAAAAGGCAGCCCGAATACCTTCCTCTGCACGGATAAGGAATATGGTGATTTCGAGCTCAATTTTGAAGTGATGGTGGACGCTCGACTCAATTCCGGCGTGCAGGTCCGCTCAAAGCTCAAGGGCGATAAGTTTGGCGGACGTGTCTACGGCCCGCAGGTGGAGATTGAAGACAGTGGCAAAAACGGTGCTGAAGCTGGCTACATTTATGGTGAACAAATCGGTGGGTGGTTGACGCCAAAAGCAGATTTGAAGCCGCACAAAACGTTCAAATCCGACGAGTGGAACCACTACCGCATTGTCGCCAAAGGCTCGACAATTCAGGTTTGGATCAACGGTAAGATGATTTCCGATCTGACCAACGAGAAGGTCTATGCAGATCACTCGAAAGGCCTTATCGGCTTCCAGGTGCACGGTGTGGGCAATGGCGGTCCATTCCAAGTGAAGTGGAAAAACATCACGATCAAGGAATTGTAGGCCGCACTTACCGGGCGGCATCACAGCCCGGAGCAGACGCGTTTTTTTACGGGAGGGACGATTTCCACCTCGTCCGTAACTTTCCTTTAGCGCCGCCCGCCATTCCGGTGCCGATCTGCTACAGCACCGGCGACATCAGCCGTACTGCTCGCGATGCAAGGCGGCGCAGGAACGGTTCGTCCTTCATAAAGTCGGCGGGGATGGGAAGGGAGTTCTCCAAATCCCCTTCGAGCATCTGACGCATCTGCCAGGCAAAGCGTTTATCCAACACACAGAGCATCAGTTCGAAGTTTAAGCGGAACGATCGGTTGTCGAAGTTCGCCGTGCCGATGGCGGCGAGTTCGTCATCCACCAAAATCGCTTTCTGATGGAGGAAGCCAGGCAGGTAGTGGTAGATCTGAACGTTCCGATGGTCGAACAAATTGGCAAAGGCGTCATTGCCGAGACGAGTGAGCACGCGGTCGGAGATCCTGGGTAGAATGATCCTCACCTTCACTCCACGCATCGCAGCGAGTTGGATCGCGGCAGTCTGTGATTGATCGGGAATGAAATACGGCGAGGAAATCCACAGGTCCGTTTTTGCCGAGTTGATCAGGTGGGTGAAAAACAACCCACCGTTTTCCAAGACGTCGGCAGGTCCCGTTGGCACCACGATGGCCACCGCATCGCGTGCGTAGCGAGATTCTGCATCGTCGAGCACCAAATCATCGATGTTGTCGTCCTGTTCCCAGTTCAGTTCGGGGATGGATGATGACGCCCAGTACCAGTCGTCGAGAAAGCTCAGTTGCAGTTCCAACACGGCCGGACCGGCAACTTCAAGAGTGGTGTCGCGCCAGTCGCCGAACTTTCGCACCTCGCCGAGATATTCGCGGCCGACATTGTGCCCGCCGGTGAAGCCGTGCAGACCATCGATCACGACCAGTTTGCGGTGGTTGCGGAAGTTAATCTGAAATTTGTTCCAGAACCCTTTGCCAACACCGAAACGCGCCGTTTTCACACCTGCTTGTTCCAGCGAGTGATAGTAGTCATCCGGCAGATCGTGCGATCCGATGGCATCGGTGAGGAAGTAAATTGCCACTCCCTCGCGCGCCTTCGCGATCAGTCGTCTCTTCAGTTCCTGCCCCAAGTGATCGTTCTTTACCGTGTAGAACTGAATCACCACATAGTTCTTCGCCTCATCGATCGCGGTAAAAATCCGCTCAAAGGTTTCCTTTCCGTCCGGATGGAGTCGCAGGCCATTCTCCTTGGTGAACGGCATGTTTGCCATGTCTTCGAGGATGCCGTAGCGCTGTTGAAGTTCGGGCGAAAGCTCCGCCTTATAGCGTGGGATGAGTTTACGCAGATCCTCGCCCGTCGTGTTGAAGTCGCGCGACCGAGCACGCCGCATGTCGACATAGCCTTGAAATCGGTTACGCCCCAGGAGCAGATAGAAGGGGAGCGAAACCATAGGCATCAGCACCAACGACAGCACCCATGCCGAAGCTCCTTGGGCCGTCCTTGTCGTGAACAGCGCATGCATTGCCGCGATCCACCCGCAGATCACAAAAAGCACACTGATTGTTCCTGCCAATAACGCCCATTGGTCATCCAGCGTCAGCGCGAGAAGAACAAAGTCTGAAAATCGAGTTGGCATCAGTGTCACTCAAGCGGAAAGCGCTCACTCTTGCAAGGGTATGAATCGCATCGATTCACCCTTCGGTGAATTAATCGCGAATGCGACCAGGATGTGAGAGAGACTAGATTCTTCCATAAGCAATCTATCGGTGGATCCATTCACCGTAGGAGAGGGTGCGCCTCGCGCCCCACATTCACTGCACATCGCTCATCGACGCCCAGACCAGAAACAACCTCGCAAAAAAGAGCCGCCTCGTATCATTCACAGCGCTCTGGTCTGGTAACTCGAGCGAGCCAACCTCTTCGGTCATACCACCCGATGTGGGCGAGGGCGCCCACACTCCGTCGCATAAGTCTCCGGGTCACCAATCATCCATCGCGTGCGGCGCAGCCGTTTTACGCGACACCATTCACCGTCGGAGAGGGTGCGCCTCGCGCCCCACATTCACTGCACATCGCTCATCGACGCCCAGACCAGAAACAACCTCGCAAAAAAAAGTCGCCTCGTATCATTCACAGCACTCTGGTCTGGTAACTCGAGCGAGCCAACCTCTTCGGTCATACCACCCGATGTGGGCGAGGGCGCCCACACTCCGTCGCATAAGTCTCCGGGTCACCAA
>JAGXGH010000145.1 GCA_024636835.1 Verrucomicrobiales bacterium
CCAGGTTTTCTTGACATCAAAAAACAGCACGATGATTCCTATGAACAGGGGTAAGAGCACCACGCCCATCGAAGTCGTCTCTATCAAACCACCGCCACCCCGACCGCGAGAGATCGCCCCGGAGACCATTCCCATGTGCGTCGTGGTGAAGCGAACAGAGTCAAAGAAGAGCCACACACCAATCACGGTAAGAACTGCTCCAATAAGAAATTTGAATTCGCCACCTGGGCGACCACCGGGATTCATAGCCATGAGATGAGCAAAGCGCAACGCGCATCAGGAAGCAACCTTTTTGGGCCTCTGAATCCTGTGCGATTATTTTGGTGGGAGGCTCTCGGTTGCCACCGGACCGGGGGGAGAAGGGGGGGCTAGCATTCCACGTCTCAGCGGACGGCCTTTGCAGGAAAGGCAAAGACCGGCCAGCCGTTTTTGTCTTTGAGGTTGGGGATAGCGATATCGTACCATCCCATACGCACGAATTTGGGCACATCGATCCCATCGGCTGAAAGCTCGACCTGGTCACCTTTGATGGTGGCCGTTGCTTCGATGAAAGTTTCTCCATCGGCAGACAGTTCAAAAAAGCTCGGTGCTTCGCCATCGCTGGTGACCAGTCCCTGGTCGACGTGAAGGAAAGAGACGACCACCTTGCTTCCTTGGCGAGTCGCTCCGGCGAACACGGGTCCGGTGGTGACGACGTCCTTGCCGTATTGATGGTTGAGCGCCATCGCTGCCAGCCTTTCGCCCACCGTTTGTTTGGGTCGCGGGTGGATGTGTTTCACACTGATACCTGTATCGTGTAGCGGGATGATGTCCATACCGGGGATGTCTTTGGTCGCTTGGTATTGAGCGCTCCACACGCTGTCACTGATTAGAGAAGTTTTTTCATTCTGTTTGTTGAACGGAGCGATTTGCACTTGGTAAAATGGCAGCTCCGGCATTTCGAAGACACGGGACCATCCGGCATGCAAGGCTTTTAGGGAGTCGTAGTAGTTGTTCGCTCCTCGGTTGGATTCGCCCTGATACCAGATTACCCCTTTGATCGAGTAGTGGATTAGTGGTGCGACACGGTCGTTGTAAATATTCGAGCTCTTTGGGCCGAGATTGAAAGCCTTGGCCTCTGCCGGCGGCACAAACGGTTCTATCTTTGAACCGTTCTGAGCCACCACGACATACGCAACAGGCAGATCCAATGCCTGCTCCAGCTTGTGCGCAAAGAAAAATGCGACAGCTGAAGTGTTTAGGGCCTGCTCAGAGAGCAAATACCATTTCCCGTTCATGTAGGTGCGCACTCGCTTGTTGTCTTTTTGCTCTACAAAGACGTTTTTCTCTGTGCCGGGAACCTGTCTGATCCCTGTGCCCATGTTGGACTGTCCCGCAGCAAGCCACACTTCCCCTACGAGAATATCTTGAATGACGATCGTGCTATTGCCACTCACGGTCATCACCATCGGCTCGGAAGTCGCTTCAAGTGGAGGGAGAGTAACGTCCCAGTTTCCCTCTGCATCCGATACGCCTGAGACTTTTTTATCGGCGAAAGACACGGTGACGTTTTCTTCGGGAAGTGCAGTCCCCCAGACTCTGTTTTCGACACCCTGTTGCAGGATCATGTGATCCTGGAAGATTTCCGGCAGCACGACTTCCGCATGAGCAGCCGGCAGTAGAGCGAGGAGAGAAAAGGTGAGTAAAAGCGTTTTTTGAGTCATCATTGGAGGTGTTGTTTGGTCTAATTCGCGTTCTTACGCAAGATCGATCGGTTTCACTCCCCAGATTCGGTCGTGTAGCCGACGAAATGCAGGCGGATTGCCGCATCGATGGTTTGCTGGATTTCTTCAGTGGTCATGTGGAAAACGGGTCAGGCAACAAATCGCAAATTTCAGAAAGACTTACGCCATAGCATTACCTCCTCATTTTGCTCATGCTGCGGAAGTTTATCGAACATTCGCACTCGCTGACCGGCATTTGCGGCACTCCTGAGCCCTAACCGTTGCGCAATCCATCCCAACGAAACCGTTGTTCGCTTCCTTAGCGCCCACGCAATCGCTAACATTCGCATATCGCCTCGCTGCACACTCATCTCTGCGATCTTCTCCCGCGACAAGCCTTCGAACCCGAAATGTATTCGTCCCTGTTCGATGATCTCCTCAGCCTCCTTTTCGCGAATGCTCGCGCCTTGAGTCGAACTCGCATAGTTCCTGCTCGTCGGTAGACCTTCCTCTGACTTCTTTCGTCGATTTAGCAGCTCAAGCATCGATTCCTTGAATGCCTCGCTGCCCCAATACCATCCACGCTGTAGCGAACTGTTGAGCGTCTGCCCCTTGATTTTCGCCATCCCCGATTTCTCCGAGCCTTCCGCCGCCGCTCGCTCATCGAGCCTTCGCACGAAGTTGCGTCGCCCTGCCACCGTGTCTTTCAGCGAAAATAACGCCATTCCGTCCACCGCAGCCAACCACTCCGTCCGCTTGCCCTGCGAAAGCGCATATCCATCTCCCGCACTGCTCCACGGGTAGTCCATTACCGACTGCCCATTCTTGGGAGAGATCAATCCAGCCCGCACTGGATTGAGATGCACGTAATCGAGCACCGTCTGGAGATACGACGTGCCTGCGGTAGCGGTTCCCTCGTCAATCAGGATCGATTTATAGCGATCACCAAACAAGCGACCCCATTGTCTATGTCTTGCATTGAATCGCCGTGTGTAGGTGTTCTGCATCCAACCCATACCCTCGACTAGATTCGCTTTCGGAGTCTCCAGCACAAGATGGTAGTGGTTGCGCATCAGCACCCACGCCCATACTCTGAACTCACAGCGTTCACATGCCTCGCCAAGAGTCTTGAGCCACAATTTTTGATCTTGTCCGTCGTCTCCACGGAAAATGGGATCGAGCCGGTTTCCGCGTGCCATCACATGGTAAAAGGCTCCCGGGAATTCAATGCGGACTTGTCTGGGCATGGAGGGATTTTGCAGAAAAGCGAAGAGAACAGCAAGCTTAAGCTATCTTTTTTGTTGCCTGACCCCTAATCCAGAAGATCATTTTTGCAGAACGTCATAGGAATGGCGGCGCCGGCTTGCACGCACAAAATTAATCAGACGGCTTCCTCGGCGTCGCCATCTCCGACTCGTTCGGCTTATTTGTTCGGATCATAGATCTCTGTCAGTCGTTGTTCGAGTATCTTGATCTTCTTCGCCAAGTTATCTCTCATAATTCGAGTCTGTTCCTCATCAACAACCCATCCTCCCTCCTGATCTACTTCAAAAGCGAACTCTCCCTTATCCGTTCGATCTGCCATCTTGGGAATAAAACCACGCATCTGTTCCTTGAGCTTGCTCAGAGCATAGGAGATCCGAACACCTTCAGGCACCTTATCGCTGCCCATATAGTGTTCCAAATTAAATTCAGCGTTATTCAGTGCAGTCTTGCGCCGACCTTCAAGACTGTGATCAAGTCCGTTGTCGAAGCCAACGAAGCTAGGGACTGTCTTCCGTGCAATCTCATCTGCAGTTTCTGCGCTGCAGATAACGCACAATAAGAGAAAGATGATTGGTGTAGTCTTCATATTTTCTGCCGAACGTCGAGGTCTGGCACCGCCTACAGGCAGCGCCACTCCGACTCTGGGTTAAAGTTTCTAGTTACGTCAATCATTCAAACTCTGAGCGTGTAGGCGGTTGATCAGGACCGACTTGTGTATGCCCATCATGGGCGGAAACCAAATGGGGTTCAAGTCCCCTGTGTAATGAAACGATGAAAGAACAAAGCACTACCAGAAGCCAACTGCGTGAGGGTGACCGAGCGTGGGGAGGCAGGCTATGGGAAAGTCATCAGGCGATGAACAAAAACCTCTTACGAGGCCGACGGAGTCAGGTGAGCTGGCACAACACAGCGAAGCCGTGCGTTTCTGCTCCGGAGGTAAAAGAGGCGCTTGGGTGGCGGAGGTTTCCGTTCTTATCTGGGGAGACCTCGTCGACATGCGGTCGCTTTGGCGGCAGCGCAACTCTCAGCAATGGGAGCTGTGATCGGCGAGGAGTCAGCAGAGATCATAGTAGTCTAGCGAAGAATCGGGAGGATGAAAGAAGCCTAGTTAACGACGAAACCCGCAAGCATTGCCAGACGAAGGATCGAACCGATAATGGGACTCCGACTCGCGGAACCCATCCACCACAACGAACCAGCAAGGGGAGTGAGACATGGAGGTGAAGCGAGCAGAGAAAGAGAGAGTCCGTGACGACCTGTTTGAACAGATGCTGTCGTCCGAGAATATGGCCAGTGCGTAGAAACGCGTGCGGGCAAATGGCGGAGCGGCAGGGGTGGATGGGATGATCATCGGGGAGTTCCCCGAGTTCGTCCGCCGCCACTGGGAAACCATTCGAGGTAAACTGGAGAAAGGATCATATCGACCTTCGCCGGTGCGCCGCGTGCTCATTCCCAAAGACCGAGGAGCGTTTCGCACACTCGGCATTCCAACGGTGTTGGATCGAGTGATTCAGCAAGCAATCGCGCAAGTGCTAGGCGAAATCCATGACCCTAAATTCAGCGAGCACAGCTATGGGTTTCGACCCAAGCGCAGTGCACACCAGGCCATCGAAGCGATGCGTCAGGAAAGCTTGATGAAGGGAAAAGGAGGACGTCATTGCCAAGTCGTTGATTGTGATTTGAAGACCTTCTTCGACACCGTTAACCACCAGAAGATGATGGCGAAGCTACGCGAAAGCGTTAGCGACGTGCGTCTTCTGGAACTCATCGGAAAGTTCCTCAAAGCGGGAGTCATCCTGCCGGACGGAACCTACGAGGAAAGTCGTAGCGGAGTGCCCCAAGGGGGACCACTAAGCCCGCTACTCGCCAACATCCTTCTCGATGACCTCGACAAGGAACTCGAACAACGGGGGCATGCCTTCGTGAGATACGCCGACGACTTCGTCATCCTCTGCCACAGCGTTCGCGCCGCGCAGAGAGTGCTTGGAAGCGTTACACGCTACCTCTCGCAACGGCTCAGGCTCATCGTCAACGTGGCCAAAAGCAAAGTTGTTCCGCTTGCTGAAGCGAGCTTCCTAGGTTTTCGGATCATGCGGAAGAAAATCCGCTGGACTGAGAAAAGCCGAAACAAGCTCAAGGCGAAAATCCGTGCCATCACTAAACGAACGCGGGGAGTCTCGCCGAGCAAAGTGATCGCGGATCTGAACCAATACCTGAGGGGAGCGGTCAACTACTATGCTTGTGGTATCCCATACGGGGAAGTCGTCGAACTAGACGGTTGGCTGCGCCGTCGCCTGCGTCTCTACTATTGGAAGCAATGGGGAAGACCGCGCACAAGAAGGCGTAAGCTTATCAGTTTGGGTATCGATAGGGAAGAGGTGCACATGGCGAGCCGGAGCCGAAAGGGGCATTGGAGAATGAGCCGAAATAGCATCGTGCATCGGGCAATGACCGATCACTGGATACACGAACAAGGAGTCCCAGCATTAGCAGAACAATGGGTCGCCATTCGCTATCCCGAAAAGGCGAAAGCTTCCTAGGGAAAGCATGACGGATTGGAACCGCCGGATGCGGATCCGCATGTCCGGTGGTGTGGGGGGTGAGGGTTAGAATCCCTCACCTACCCGATTGGCTTTCTTCATTCTATTGGTCGACAACGAGTGGTAGCTTGGCGGACATCGCCTCAGAAAATGCATCGAGAATCGGTTTAAGAGCCTCTCGCGGAATCCCGTTCCAGTCTCCTTCGTCGAGCTCCTTCTTCGCGCCCTGCAATGAAGCGAACGCCTTGCCCTCAAGATCGAAAGGTGTGTCGAAGTCAATTGGGATGAAGATAAGCGCCCTTCCAAGGTGTGAAACAGAACCCTTGCGCCCCTTGAAGCGCCCTATCAGACCGATCTTCTGAGTGAATTGTTTGTCGGCGCGCTTCGTGAGTTCTCCGAAAGCATCTGGATCTACGCGATGAAAGCCGAAGTGTTCCGACTCCTCGTTCCATGCGCCTGAGGAACCCTCGAACGGTAGTGCCTCCATGATCTGGTTGACGAAGGAGACCAATTCCTTGCGCTCGTCCTTTGCACCTTCACCGCCATACCGAGTCCCTTTGGGAATTGTCGTCACTCCTTGCGGAGTCATCACCTTATAGTCCGCGCCAATATCCCAGGCATCCTGCATTACAGGTGTGATGTAGTCACCACTCCAATACTTGCTTAGGGAAGTTACGATTAGATCAACGGCCATTGTGGTGAGTCAGGGATTTTTTTGAGCCAACGTCGAAGTCCTCTCACACCTGCCCGAGGGCGAGGCTTCGACTGTGGGTTGAGGGTGGAATGGTCATGGCGGATTGAACTCGCGGCGGGGCAGGTGTTGAGAGCGACGCCTTGTTAGGCTTATGTTTTGGTGGAACGGGGCCAATAATTTGTGTCGTTAGGTGAAATATGAATCAGAGGTTCATCATTTTTGTATGTGCGAAATTGCCATCCACAATGGTCGCATTGGGCCAACTTAAATCGTCTAGAATCAGGATCATCCACATCTTCAATGCACATCCTACCTGCTCTCAGTTTCCTTTTACCACAATGAGGGCAATCACCACGGTAAATATATGTAGCCCATAAAGCAAATACTCCAGCGACTACAATAACTGCAACTGCGGATAATCCATATCCAATGATGGCCGAATAGAACCACCCAAGTTCCGTCGTCACAATCAACACCAGCATGATCGCCAACATCGGTATCACTGGGAGCAAGAATTTCAGGATTACTCGAAACTTTGGGTTCATTTCTAGCCTAACGTCACGGATGACGGACGGATACGCGAGCGGCAGCGAGCGTACTCCGTTCCGTCCGGCCGATGGTTCGCTTTTTTTCGTTGTGCGCGGTAGCTGTCATGTGATCAAGGTAGCCGGTCTTTGATTTGATGTCCAGATGTGCCAATCATTGCATCGTGAATCGGTAGATTTCTTGGAGGTTTCCGTCTATGAATACCAACTGTGCTTGTTCGACAGAGCCGGCAAACTTATTGGATGGACCTTCGATCGTCCAAATATTCATTTCCAAAGCGTCATCGGATGGTCGAAGCCAATCAGAAGCATTGCCATGCTCATCGAATGTTCGCGTCCCAGAAAATGTTGAAATCTGCGTAAAGGCCTCCCGCTTCGTCATCCCAACTTTAAATTGTCGCCATTCTTGAACTCCGGAATAGTTGCTGTGCAAATCAGCCGAGGTTTGGATAGTAGGGCGCGATTGCACGCACCCGAAAAAAGGCAGTGATAGGATGGCCAGGAGTAGGATCTTCATAATTTATCAGCGAACGTCCAAGCGATGTCACTGCCTGCCGACAGCGCGCTCGGACTTCTGGGTTAAGTATTGAACGTTCATTCGGCTTTTGACTCGTTGCGGGCAGGCAGTTGATCATCCGCGACTTGTTCGGCTGAGCTATTTCTTGAGCTTCACTTTCCCCTTCTCAACATAAGGGTAATGTAACACCATGCCCTCCTCAGAAAATTCCTCAACTCCATCTGAGCGGTAGTAAACCCTGAAGTCTATTAACTCTCCATCACCAAACTTGGCAGATCTCGCGAAATTAGCTCTTAAATGCCATCGATGCTTCTCACCAACGATCCATGTGACATCGTGTCTCCCGCCGCCATTGCGGACAGATGCAATCTTAATGTTAGCATCATTATCTAGAGCAGCTCGTATAAAAAGTCCATTGAGCGTATCCTTCTCTTTGGTATTCGCAATGGCAGATAAAACCTTAGCGATGCATGTAGGGAGCTTATCTTGACAATTGGCGACTTGAATAAGAGCCAAGGCCAGAGCCGTAACTAGAACGAGATTCTTCATTATTATTGACGTTTAGTGTGTGGTGCCGGTTGCAGAACAGCAACTGTATATTGAATATCAGACCAGTTCCAACGGAGCGAGCAAGCCCTCCAAAATTTTAGAACTACATCCGGTTACTCACCACCCGCTTTATTCTGCTTCTTGGATTTGCCACCTTACCCTGTATAATTCCGTTTTTTCGTCACCAGAAGTATCATAACATCGAAGTAGGAATCCTTTATCATGTTCCGAATATACCGTTTGGGAGGATCCCGTGCTTCTTACGACATTTGCAACAGTATTCATTGGTGTAGAAAATACAATCTGCTTTCCCTTCGTAACAAGGGATAAAAATCCCTTCTTGGGTCCAACACTTCCTAAGACAAACTTATCGCCAGCCTTAAATCCCCCGTCTTCGCCCTTTATTTCAAACCATACCTCAATCTTTTTATCAGACTTTGTTGAATCAAAATTCCAATAGACAGTGCGTATGCCTAACTCAGATTCTATCCGAGAAATCCTGTCTTCTAGTATAGTTTTAGGTGCGTCCCAAGGATAGTCGATCACTGAGTCACCTGCAAAAGCGAAGTTGGCGAATAAAAATAGAGTTGTGAGAAGATGCTTCATTATATTGCAGAACGTCGAGGTCTGGCACCACCTACAGGCAGCGCCACACCGACTATGGGTTAAGGTTTATAGTTACGTCAATCATTCAAACTCGGAGCGTGTAGGCGGTTGCTAGCACCGCCTTGTTCGGTCAGTCATTTTTTTGCTTTCTTTCTTTCCAAGTGATCTTATCAAGGTCGAACATCTTAGCATCTTCGATTTTTTGATCGGGGACTCCGTCTCCATCCTTATCAAAAATATACCGCGTCGGTTCACCTACATAATTTGAAACAGTAATTTCAGCTTCTCTTTCAGATTTCAGTTCCAAGCTCCGTGGCGTGCTGCCTCCTGATTCAAGTTGAGTTGCAGAGAGAATTCCATCCAAATTACCCACAATCATTCTTCGTGGGTCATTGCCGGATTGCTTGATAATAACAGCTCGATCCTTATCGAGCACAATCACGACGTCAGGTGAATAATCTGTAATAAGATGGATTCCATCTGGCAGCGGTTCAGGAGAGTGACAACCAACCAAGATGATTGTTACTGATGTGATGATCAACTGTCTCATTTTAGACCGAACAGTATTAATACACGATTCTGATATTGTCGGGATTGCTGATACCAGGGTCGTGATTCAGGTAGAGAATGCGCGCCAGGCTAGATGTAGTCAAGGTTTGTATCGAAAAAATGTAGTTTTCTTGGGTGCTGATTTAAGTTTGATCTACTTGAATATCAATCTCTACAGAAA
>JAGXGH010000146.1 GCA_024636835.1 Verrucomicrobiales bacterium
ACACGGATTTTTTCCATCCGCCGAAGGGTTGCCGGTTAACGATGGCACCGGTGATGCTTCTGTTGATGTAGGCATTGCCGACTTCCACCTTATCGCGCCATATGGTGATTTCGCGTTGGTCGAGAGAGTGGAGGCCACCGGTGAGTCCGAGCGATGATTCGTTTTGGATTTTCATTGCATGCTCGAAGTCGTCGGCACGTATGACGCCGAGCACAGGACCGAAGCACTCGGTGCGGTGGAACCACGAGCCTGGCGTCACTCCGATGCGGATACCTGGCGACCAGAGGCATGGGTTGTTGTTGATTATTCGTGGTTCGAGTAGCCACTCTTCTTCCTGGCCAAGTGAAGTGAGAGCTTGGGCCAGTGAGCCTGAGGGTTCTTCGATGACGGGGGTGATGGTGGCAGAGGGATCCCAAGCGGAGCCAACAGTCAGTGATTCTGCAGCGTCTTTTAGTTGCTGCATAAAGATTTCACTGTCGTAAACGCTCGCTTCAACAATCAAAAGTGACGAAGCTGAGCACTTCTGGCCTGCGTTTCCAAACGCCCCTTTGACTGTGTCTTTCACGGCGAGATCAAGGTCTGCGGAAGCGGAAACAATGAGCGAATTCTTACCCGAGGTCTCTGCAAAAATTTTAATCGTCGGCTTCCAGCTCTGGAACAGCTTTGCGGTGTCGAATGCGCCGGTGAGAATCACCGCGTTGGTGCGCTCGCTGGTGATCAGGCGGCGGCCAATCTCATTGTCTGGCGCAGGGATGAACTGCAGGACGTCCTTTGGTACACCGGCTTCCCAGAGTAATTGCGCGAGATACCATCCACAAAGGACCGCTTGCGGCGCTGGTTTGAGGATGACGGTGTTTCCGGCCATGATCGCTGCCAACACGCCACCACAAGAGATAGCGAACGGGAAGTTCCATGGTGGAGCGATAACGATGCAACCCAAAGGCTCAGGTGTGATGTCAGTCTGGTTTTCTAGAACATCAAAACTACGCGCATAGTAGGTCGCGAAATCGATGGCCTCGGAAAGCTCGGGGTCGGTTTCGGTGATCGATTTTCCGCCGTCGAGAGTCATTACGGCGAGTAAATCACCACGCCGTTTAGCGATCAGATCAGCGCAGCTGTTGAGGACATTTTTGCGCTCGGTGATGGATGTTTGCGACCAGTGCGCAAGAGCCTCATGTGCGATGTCGAGCGATTCGTTCACATCGGTCATTTTTGCCAATGCGAAGCGGTAGGCGATCACACCTGGGCGCGATGGATCGTGGCCAACACCACGTTGGTCGTAATACTGCTCTTGGCCATTGACGACGACTGGGATTTCTTCCGGTGGTGCGGCGAGCCGTTCTTTTCGGAGATGGTTGATCCATTCTCTGTTGGCTGGAATGGTCCAGTCTGTGTCAGGTTCGTTGACGAATGGTTGGCCCGGCCTGCAAAAAGCTTTGCGGTTCTCTTCTTTTGAGCGGTCTTGATCGCGGTAAGGGGTGTCGTGAACACTGTCTTTTTCGCGCGTCGCTTTGAGAAAACGGTCGCGTTGCTCGTTCCACGTGGTAGACCCGACTTCGAGGGAGAACAAGTCGCGCAGGAAGTTTTCATCGGCGGTGTTTTCATCCAGACGGCGGACGAGGTAGGCAATGGCGGTGTGAAAGTCTTTGCGGTGTACAATGGGTGCGTAGAGTAACATTCCGCCCGATGCGTTTTGAACGGTTTTGGCCTGGTGATCCGCCATGCCCTCAAGCATCTCGAACTCAACGCGATCTTCAACGCCGTTGCGAGCGCGATGAATCAGAGCAAAAGCGATATCGAATAGATTGTGGGAGGCAATGCCAATGCGCACGTAGGCAGCATTTTCCGCTTTGGTTCCGAACTCTACCATGCGTTTGAAATTCGCGTCGACGTCGGATTTGCAGTGGTACGTGGCGAGTTCCCATCCTTGGATATCGGCTTCGACGGTTTCCATCGCAAGATTCGCTCCTTTTACCAGACGCACCTTGATGCCTGCACCTCCGCGTTTGACGCGGGCTTTTGACCATTCGGTGAGCTCTTTCTGAGCCTTCCAAGAATCAGGGAGGTAGCCTTGAAGGACGATGCCAGCTTCAAGATTCAGAAATTCCTCCTCATCGAGAGTGCGCTGAAATGCGGCGGTAGTGAGTTGGAGGTCGCGATATTCCTCCATGTCCAAATTGACAAACTTGGGGACTTGTTTGCCGTGCTCGTCTGTGTAGGGATGCAGCATGGCCTCGCGATAAAGGAGACGGAGACGTTCTTGGATTTTGCTGATCGTCTTGTCGAAGGCGAGCAGATTAAGCTGCGAGAAGATATTAGAAACCTTCACCGAAATATAACTGACGTTGGGGTCGCGTAGCAGTTCGATATTGGCATTGAGGCGCTTGGTGGCCTCAGTTTCTCCGAGGATGGCTTCACCGAGAAGATTGATGTTTACTCGAATATCCTTGGATGCGCGTTTTTTGAGATGCTTCTCGAGCTTGTCGTCTGCGGCAGGAAGTATCACGTCCGAGCTTTCCACCCGCATTTTCTGGGTGACGAGGGGCATCACCAAGTCCGGGAAAAGTGACGACGCGGCGGCACCAAGGCGCATCGCTAATTTCTCGTAGCCTTTGAGGTAGTCCGGCACACCGTATTCATCAATGAGATAGCGAAACTGACTGGCACAGCGCTTCGGAGACGTGGCGCGAAACACCTGATCCGCAAGGCTCAGGGTCATTGCCTTGCCCATGGGGTCGCAAATGAGCCCGCCAACCTTCGCCGCATTCGCACGTTCACGACGGGTCTCATGCGTCTTAGATTCGCGTAGAAGATCAGCAGCCAAATTCACGGCGAAATCGGCTATCTCATGGTCTTTGAGTTGCTTTAAATGATCTCGATTAAGGCGAGTGCTGATGGCTTGGTTTTTCATGTGAATGGGAGGGCTGGGTCGGCTTATATGTAGTTTGGACTGATGCACCAATTCTTGAAGACGTGGCAACTACGAAATCGGAAGAAGGCTCCATTTTCCGTTGATTTCTTTCTCATGTTGCAAGTCGGTAAGCTTGAAGGCTAAAGGTGACAAGATAGGCTGGAAATTCTGACTATTTATTGCGTGTGGACTTGGCATGGAGGACGAATGATTTCACAGTGTCCCTATGGGCACTCTGGTCATCAAAAATGCACACGTCATCTCCCCGGATATTGACCTGCCTAAGGCATGCGTTTTCGTGGAGAATGGAAAGATCGATAAGGTCGAGGGAAATTGTGGTGGTGTGCCGGAAGGTGCCGAAGTTTTTGATGCCGAGGGGCGGATGCTCGTCCCAGGCTTTCTAGATATCCATACGCATGGGGCCAATGGTGCCGATACATCGAATGCATCAGTCGATGAAATGAGGACGATGGCAGAGGCGAAAACACGGGAAGGTGTGACGACGTTTTTCCCCACGACCCTGACCCTGCCGCATGATGATTTGGTGAGGATTATGCAGGGTGTGGCGGGCTATCAGGCGGATCAGGACTGGGCGAAGGCTCCAAAGGTTCACATTGAGGGGCCATTCATTAATCCGGATTGCACGGGTGCACAGAACCCGGCCTTCGTGCGTAATCCAGATGCGAAAGAATTGCTCGAACTAAATGCGATCGCACCCGTGGGGATCGTCTCCGTGGCGATTGAGATGCCAAATGGTGTGGAGTTCGTGGCTCAGATGAAAGAGCAGGGTATCGCTTGCTCAGCAGCCCACACAGCGGCGAAGTTTGCCGATTTTACCGCAGCAAAGAAGGCGGGGCTGAAGCACCTGACGCACTTCTGCAATCAGATGACTCCACTTCACCACCGCGAGATTGGCATGGTCGGGGCGGGCTTGGTCGATGATGAAATCATGATCGAAATGATCTGCGATACCATTCACCTCGTGCCGGATATGATTCGTTTGGTCTGGAAGCTCAAGCCGGTGGATCAGTTGATGTTGATCACGGACTCCATGTCGGCCTCGTGGTTGCCCGAGGGTAAATACGATCTCGGTGGACTCGATGTTTTTGTGAAGGGTGGCTCCGCACGTCTCGAAAACGGCGCCCTCGCGGGAAGCACGGTGCGGTTTTACGAGTGCTTTAAGAATGTCATCGAAGTCACCGGACTACCAGCGAAGGAAGTGATCAAAGCCACGTCGTGGAATCAGGCAAAATCTCTTGGACTCGAAGGCATCGGCAAGATCGAACCCGGATTCTGCGCCGACTTGGCACTGCTCAACCCCGAGACTTTTCGGCCTGATGCCGTGTGGGTGGATGGTGTGCAAAAGGTGTGAGAGGAGTGATTTTGAGGAAAAGCCGTAAATATCTAAATCTTAGCAACGTGACCGATGAGTGATGGTCATGACCGAGACGGATCATGCCACTAATAGAGTGTTTCTTTGTTTGATCTGCAGTTTTAAGGTTTGTGGTCTTGCGTCTATCTTATTGATTTTCCTTGAGACGTTTCTGTGCGGCATGTAGGTAGGGGTCGATGTTGTTTTACCTTCTCGTGGGCGCGCTTGCGTCAATTTTCTACTATATTGGTAATAACGAATATTACCGGAAAGTTTGGCTGCTCGCGATCCTGAGTGTTTTGATGTCGCTTGGGACAACGATTGTTTTGCCGCTCGCACTTTTGTCGCCAGTGATTGGGAATGTTGTGCTCTATGTGATCATTCTGATTTACAATATGCTCTCGAATCGACCGCCGAGGTCTGGATCAGGTTTTTAAATCGGTAATGCATCTCACCAATGACCAAGATACTCTACATGGCGGCCTGTTTCTGCTGCTTGACGGCCGTGTTCGGTGTCATCGGACTGTTTGGATGGACAGAAGCTTTTCGAAATTCGCTGGCATCCGGTGATAATGAGTTAGCGAGTTTTGTGTTCAGTCTGTGGCGCTATGTCATCATTCTGGGAGGATTGGGTCAGGTGCTGCCGCTTGCCGGTGTCGGGTTGTTTTGGATTTACGGCTGGGCTGAAGGCACCACATCGCTCACAGCTTGGACGATCGCTATTGTTTCCGGAATCTGCGCATTTGCGATGGGCGGAATAGGCATGATCACCGGCAGCATCGTTATCATAGCCGCGCTGCAGTCGTCTAAAGTCGCGTTCTGGAAGTAGCTGACTACTTCCCTAAAGCGCGCAATTCATCGATGGAGGACGGGCGGGCTTTGCCGGTCCAGCGGATTTGGAAGCCGGAGTCGTCGCCGACGTCGGATGTCCAGTCGCGGAGGATCCCATCTGCGTCGAACACGTAGGCGGCGGAGCCGGATGGTGTGGCCATCCAGGTGTCGAGTGCCCCGTAGGCGATCCAATATACTCCTTCGTTGGCTTCAAGCGCGACGACATCGCGAGGTGGTCGACCTGTGGCGAGATATGCCTCTGCGGTTTCGAATTTACCGGATGGCGTGTTGACGATGCGCCAACGCACTTCGGAAACGATCCACGATCCGATAAGCGCTACGAGTCCAAGCACCAGTAGCCCAATGAAGATTTTTCCGAGTTTGTTCATGATTGTTGAGTCACTGTCCGCAACCATGCGGCGAATCCGTCCTCGCTGACTTCGCCCGATGCGAGGCCTAGGTATTGCGGATATTTGGCCACTTCATCGACCGTGAATTTATATCCATTGAGCTGCAAAAATAGCTCACAACTGATCGCGGCAGTGCGTTTGTTACCGTCTAGGTAGGGGTGGTTTTTTGCGAGTGCGAAGGCATAGGCTGCTGCCATCGAGCAGATGTCTGGCGGTGGATCGCCATACGCCCATAATTGTTTCGGACGGCTGAGTGCCGATTCGAGCATGCCTTCGTCACGAAGGCCGTGAATGCCTCCGTGCTCACGAATTTGCTCGAAATGAAAGACGTCAACGACCTCTGGATCGATCCATTCAGGTTCGTTGATGGTCATTCCGCGAGTTTCTTGAGCATATTGCGATTTTCACGCATGATTTCACGAGCCATGTCGAGCTGACGACTCTTCTTTTCATCGTATGGAGTCATTAAAACCCCAGTGTCCGAAGCGGTAAGGGTAACGACGTCTCCTTGCGCGAGGTGAAACTTTTCCATGATTTCGCGCGGCAGGATAACGGCGGAAGAGTTTCCCACCTTGGTGATTTTCGCCGATGTGTTCATATGACTCTAATGTTACAACAAATGTTCTAACGGGTCAATCGCGGCGTTTTGTGAGGGTTTTCCACAAGCGATGGCAAGATTGTTTCGAAAAGAACGCAGGGATAATCCAAGAAATCTCAAACTTTTGGTTAATCTTCCCGTAAATCACTCATATTATGGTATCTATATTTTGACGAAGCTGCTTGTCGATAGCGCTCTGTTCCACGTAATACCACAGAGATGAAATTTTCTATCATGCGTTCTCTACGAGATCTTGGCCTTCTTTGCGGCGGGCTTTTACTAGCTTCTTGTGCTACGCCAGAAGCACGTACAAATTGGTCTGAGCAACATGCAACGTTCCGCCAGTCGGAAGGGTGGAAGAAGCAGGTGTTTTTTAATCCACCGGTCTACGATCAAATTACCACGTCGCGTGGTAGCGTGAAGGTGTCGTTGGCGGATCAGCGTGCTTACCTTTTGCTTGATGACAAGCACGTCGCGATGGATTTTCCTGTAGCGACTGGAAAGAAAAACTACCGCACGCCAACGGGTAGCTACAAGGTGCTTCAAATGAAGGAGGACTATGCCTCGAACCTCTACGGTCGATTTGTCGATATTGAGTCTGGCAAGACGATCGATAGCGATGCTGACAGTCGTAAGCCGACGCCTGAGGGCGCGAAGTTTGTTGGCGCTCCGATGCCCAATTGGATGCGCCTGACCAATACCGGTGTGGGAATGCACATCGGTTATGTGCCCGGTTATGCTGCGTCGCACGGGTGTATTCGCGTGGTCCGCTCCGCGATGAAGAAGCTCTATCCCGTGTCTGAATTGGGCACGCCGGTTGAGGTTCTCGATTCATGGTCCCCTGCGGGATTCAAGGATTTGGAGCCGCAGAAAAATCGCTAGTTCGCTCGGAACTGGTGAATCGCCGCCCAACTGCGCTTGCAGCGATGGCGTATCCGATTTAGAACTTAGTCACCTATGAGTGCAACTTTGATCGATGGGAAAAAGTCGGCGGCGAAATTGATCGCCGAGTGCAGTGAACAGATCGCCGAACTTACGGCGCAAGGTATCACTCCGGGGTTGGCGGTGGTGCTGGTCGGTTCAGATCCAGCATCGACCTTCTACGTCCGATCAAAGAGCAAAAAATGCAAGGAGTTGGGTATCCATTCGGTAAAGCTTGAGCTGCCCGCTGAGACTTCTCAGGAAGAGCTTTTGAAGGTGATTGACGATCTCAACAACGACACCGCTATTCATGGGATTCTCGTGCAGTCACCACCACCGAAGCAAATTGATGAAGCGGCGATCATCGCGGCGATCGATCCGGCTAAGGACGTGGATGGTTTTCATCAAGTGAACGTCGCCAAGCTTGTGTTGGAGGATTCGTCAGGATTTGTTCCGTGCACACCGATGGGATGTCAGCGCTTGTTGATGGATTACGGCGTAGAAACAGAAGGCGCTAATGTGGTGGTTCTCGGGCGCAGTATGATTGTCGGCAAGCCGATGGCGCTATTGATGATGGCGAAAGGGAAGGGCGCAAACTCGACGGTTACGATCGCTCACTCGCGCACGAAAAACCTCTCCGAGGTGATGCGTGGTGCGGATATTTTGATCGCTGCCATCGGTAAGCCCGAGTTCGTTAAAGCCGACGACGTCAAAGAAGGCGCGGTCGTGATCGACGTGGGGATTAACCGTGTCGAAGACCTGATCGACGATAGGGGATATCGTATTGTCGGTGATGTGGCTTTCGACGAAGTCGCACCGAAATGCAAAGCCATCACTCCTGTTCCCGGCGGCGTGGGGCCGATGACCATCGCCATGTTGATGGCCAACACGGTGAAGGCGTGCAAGCAGATTACTGGGTAAAATTTAGTTTCTGAGATTGGTGATATGATGTAAGAACTGAGGATATGAGAACCTTTTGTTATGCCATTTTCCTTGCGCATTGTGCTTTGTCTCTGACATTCGGAGCGGAGCCAACTGAAATTCGCAAATGGGCGTCAACAAGCGGTAGCACGGTTGATGGGCGCGTGCTCGCGGTGGTCAATTCTGTCGCTCGTCTGGAGCGCGCGGATGGCCCGGAGGTCAACGTTCCCCTAAGTGCCTTCGTCGAGGCTGATCGTGCGCTGTTGATTGAGCATTTTGGTGTCAAGGCGGATGAGTCTGGTGGCCTTGAGGTTGCCGGTGAGCCCAAGGGTAGTGATTCGGTTGCTGCGACCGGAATGCCTCACGAATTAGGCGTAGTTCATGGACCGATCGATGCAGGTGATGGAGCGACCTATTTCTTATATCTTCCAAAGTCACTCAAACAAGATCGCAAGGCGCCGTTCTTGCTTTACACCAATTCAGGTAGAGGTAATGCGAACGGGCTCAAAACGTTTATCGAAGGAGCCGAGGTTTGTGGGTGGGTGCTTGCGATGAGCGTCGAATCATCAAATGCTGCCGGGTTTGTAACTAACCTTAAGGTCAGTAAAGCGACTGTTGCACATGTGATAGAGACGCTTCCTGTCGATCCCACACGCGTGTATTTCACCGGGAACTCTGGTGGTGGTGCGACTGCGATGATGAACGCTGCGGAGATTGAGTGTGCGGGCGCTATGCCGAACATTGGATATATCCCAAGTGGGCACGATCCAAACTCGAAGGGGCATTATTTTGTGCTTGGTGGAGGCAAAGACTACAATCGTTACCTCTCTGCTTACATTGGCAAGCGATTCAAGAAAAACGCCGTGCATCGAATGCATCCCGGAGGTCATGGAGGAGGGCCGCAGTCGCTCTTTGTGGATGGTATCTTCTGGTTAAATATGCGTTATCTATTGGATCAACGTGGTGACCATGACGAGGAAGCTGCTGACTTTGAAGCGGCGCTGATCACATGGATGAACGAGAATAAAGAGAAAGACCCCCAGCGCGTTTACTCTACGGCGAGGCTCCTGAAAGACGATTACTCGATTGGTGGGACGAATAAAGAACTTGTTGAGCAGATTATTGCCGAACTTGGAAAAAAACAGAACAATGTGAAATATCATGAAGGCCTACTCGCCATCGATGAGCTTTCTGAGAAAAAAATGGCGGAGTTTGGAGAAGGTGGAGGATCAAAATTCAGGCATACTGACAAAAGCGTAATTCGGGCCGCCGAAAAACTCTTGGAGGAATATGGGAGTGTGCCGTTTATTGGTGATACACTGAAGGCGATCATCGAACCTACTGTTGGTAGCTGATAGACAGTTACTTGATGAGGCGACGACTATCGTTGGACGAAGAAAAATCATTTAATATCCGGTATTTCCGATTTCCGTTCGTTCTACGCCTTGCTAGTGTGAGTCACACTCCCGCGTCTCTAACTACCCTATTATGGAACCGATCTACGAAGGCAAAGCCAAGCGACTGTTTACCACTGACAACCCGAATGAACTCCGCATGGAGTTTAAGAACGACGCCACCGCGTTCGACGGGAAGAAGAAGGCACAGTTCGAGGATAAGGGACGTCTCAACGCGGCGATCAGTAATTTGATCTACGCTATGCTCGAAGAGCGCGGGATTCCGACGCACTTCGTCCGCTCGATCAGCGACACCGAAGTGATCGTCAAGAAGTTGGAGATTTTGATGATCGAAGTGATCATCCGCAACACAGCAGCAGGCAGTTTCTGCAAGCGCACCGGCACCGAAGAGGGGTGGGACTTCTCCGAGCCGCTTGTTGAGTTCTGCATCAAGAGCGATGAACTCGGCGATCCACTGATCAACGAAGCTTATATTCGTGAACTCAAGTTGGCGACCGCTGACGAAGTGGCTCACGTGACGAAGGCTGCGCTCGAAGTGAACCAAATCCTTCAGGAATTTTTCCTCAAAGCGGGACTCAAGCTCGTCGACTTCAAACTTGAGTTCGGCCGTCTTGCCACTGACCCATCCGTCCTCGTTCTTGCCGACGAAATCAGTCCGGACGGTTGCCGTCTTTGGGATGTGGAGACCGGCGAGAAAATGGACAAAGACCGCTTCCGCCGCGACCTCGGTGGCGTGATGGAAAGCTACGCCGAAGTGCTCAAGCGCCTGAGCTGAGATTGAACCGCGAGCCGAGGGAGCCAGAAGCGACTAAGACCGCCGGAAAAAGAATAAATACAGGCTGAACCACGGAATGCACTGAGCACACGGAATGATTTAAAGAATCAGGAGTGAGGCAATTTTGCGAATTGATCGAATTTTTGAGATGAACGAGGATTGGCAAGAAGATCAGGACGAACCCCTAATTGAAGATATGCGCGGTCAGTGGATCGTTGTCGTTCTTGATTTCTGTATTGGCCTCTCTTTGTTTGCGTGTGGCTTTTTTGTCTTCGCTGTTTTTATGGCAGGGAATGCTTTTGTAGAGGTATTGCCTTTTCTAGCGGGTTCTCTTGCAGCGGCAGCGATTTTCGGCTGGATGCGCTGGATGCTTGTCTTCGTTCGCGAAATCGCCAACCGTTAGATCTCGATTCGCACATACCGTCATCATTTACCGAAGTTCATTATGAATGTAATTATGAAGGGATATATGAAGGGATATATGGAAAAACTTCGTCACACGCTTTGGTTTCATGGGGCGATGCTCATGTTTTTAGTCTTTGTTGCCAGTGAGCTTCGCGCCAATGATACGATGGAGGTGATGGTTCTCCGGGCTCCGAAGGCATCCGCGGATCAATTGGTGGCGGCAACGAATAGAACCGATCTGGATCCTGCCGCTTTTGTTGCCGGCGTGGATCAGATGGTGAAGGCCGGACGGGTGACGGAAGTCTTCCGAGGTGCCCGACCGCTTGGTGGGCAAATCAGCATCAGCGACAGGAAGCCGCCTTTGAAGATTCCCGACGACATCAAGATTCCGATGGGGATGGACTTGATGTTTGAAGCGGACAAATCCGAAGCCGGGCTTTACGAGGTAGCGATAGCCTTTAAGCTCGCTGCTCCGACCGGCAAGAAATATGAGAGTTCAAACTTCGGCTGTAGGAATATATTCGTTGTGCGACCTGGGGACTGGATAGTCGCAACTCAATGGGAGATCGCCGACTCGTCGACCTTGCTGCTAATGAGGGTTGATGGAAAAATGGATGATTCGAAGATTGTCGAAGATGTAAGTAATATAGAAACAAGCTTCGAGTTGTTTATGACCACGGAAAACGATGCCGCGAAGTTCTTGAAATCCGGTGAGGATACGCGCAGCAAAGCGGTGGATTGGTTTCACGCTCAGGCAGAGAAACTGGCGTCAATCACCATGCCGAGTTTACCTTCCAGAGACGTAGGTATTCGGCTCGGGAACGACAGAATCATCGACGAGAACGGCTGGACGACAGTCCTTGGAGGCGTGGATGGATCTGGCAAATACCGCTTGGTGGACATAGTGAATCAGATGGCGGACCTGCGCCTTGATTTGAAATGGTCCGCCCCGGATACGAAAACCTCAGAACCAGGATTCGAGTTCAAGCAAAGCGTCATCGTAAAGGATTCGCTGACCGAGATGGTGATACCCACGAAAAAAAATGCGGTGGGGAAGGATATGGTGGTCGCTTTGGTGACGAGTAAGAATCTCGGTGCCACAGCAGGATCATCAGCAGACGCACAAAATTCAGAAGCTTTGGAAACTGGTAAAGCCAGCCGTCATGCTATTGGCGAAGGTAAGATTATTGCCAATTATGCGATCCCGGTAAACTTTATCCACTGGCTGGAGAGACGTGCTGGAGATGTAATCGTAAATATGGAAAACCCATTCGTACACGTGGAGCCAACAATCAAAGATTTGGTCAATGCAAATGGATCTCGCTTGAGGGAAAGCGATCAGGTTGAGCTGGTGAGGGGAATGAAGTTGCATGTCAGTGGGGCGAATGAGGCTCACGACATCATCGAGTTTTTGATAGAGATGTGTATAAACGAATCGAAGTAGTGGCTTGTCGAGGTGCTGGTTTTAACATCGCCACCGGCGCGTATCCTTCCGGGGAAGCGACACTCCTGAAGGTTCTGTGCGGTTTTGAGTCGCCGTAAATTGTGCGCGTTCCTGATGTGTCATCGCACTCAATGGACAGGAGTGTCCATGCTCCAGGGTGAGACGCCAGAAGACTTCACCGTAAGGGGAAAGGCCAGATCGTCCTTTCACACCAACTCCAAATCCTTGCTCGCCTGGTCGTTGACTTCCTTGAACCTCGCTTTGTTGGCGGGGTCGAGGAGGTTCTCTCCGTAGACGGGGACCATGCTGTTCATCTTGGCTTTGGATTCCGGCGACTCGAGGAGTTCAGGGAAGCATTGTTTGATGGTGTCGAGCATGACGTTGACACATACTGAAGCTCCGGGTGATGCGCCGAGCAGTGAGGAAATGGTGCGCTTTTCGTTAGTCAGCACTTCGGTGCCGAAGTGGACAATGCCGGCTTTACCGTCGGTCTTTTTGATGGCTTGGACACGGATACCGGCATCGATCAAATCCCAATCCGTAGAGACGGCGTCTGGGAAGAATTCGCGCAGCACGTCTAGGCGATCTTGCATGGACTGAAGGCACTGGCCGACGAGGTATTCGACGAGTGGGTAGTTGGCCAGGCCGGACTGGATAAGGGTGGTGATGTTGTTTGGCTTCACCGATAGCGGCATGTCGAGGAACGATCCTTTCTTGTGGAGGAACTTGGTGGTCCATGACCCGAATGGGCCGAACAGGATGTAACTCTTGCCGTCGATGACACGGGTGTCCAAATGGGGGACTGCCATGGTGGGTGCAGCGCCGAGCGCTTGACCGTATACCTTGGCGTTGTGTTGATCGACGAGTTTTGGATCATCGGTAACCAGCCACTGACCGGCGATGGGGAAGCCACCGTAGCCTTTGGCTTCTTTGATGCCCGCCTTTTGAAGAAGTGGGAGCGATCCGCCACCAGCACCAACGAACACAAACTTGGTGCGAACGGTGTGCTTGGTGCCCTCGTTAAGGTCTTTTACAGTGACTGACCATCCTTCATCAATCTCATCGAGATCGACGACGCGGTGACCGGTGGAGACTTTGCAGCCCGGCTGGTTGCCGAGCCATTCGACGAGCTTGCGTGCGATCGATCCGAAATTGATGTCGGTGCCTCCCATCATCTTGGTTGCGGCGACCGGGACGTCTCCACGGCCGGTCATCAGCAGCGGCGCCCATGCGGCGATTTGGTCTGGATCGGTGGAGAACTCCATCTCTTCGAAGAAATGGTGGGCAGCCATGCCTTTGTAGCGTGATTTAAGGAAGTCGACTTGTTCCGCGCCATGCACGAAAGACATGTGGGGCACTGGGTTGATGAAATCCTTTGGATTTTTAATCAGGCCTTCGCGCACGGCGTATGCCCATAAAAGCTTGGAGTGGAGAAACTCCTGGAACACAGAGATGGCTTTGGTGACATCGACCTCACCGTCGGGTCCGCGATCGGGTGTATAGGAAATTTCGCAAATCCCTGCGTGACCTGTTCCCGCGTTATTCCAGCCGTCGGATGCTTCTTGGGAGACTTTGTCAGTCACCTCATAAAGTTGGATCGATAGTTTCGGGTCGAGTTGCTTGAGCATGAACCCAAGGTTCGCGGACATAATGCCGGATCCGATGATGACGACGTCTGGTTGGTCAAGTGAGGACATAGAAGATTTTGAGGGTATTTTACACCTAATGTGCGCCATATCTTAGCGTTAGAGAGAGGCGAGGGAAAGTTGATCCTTTTTGAATATGCCGAAATCTGAGTTCACGGGGCTTGAATGACTCTTTACTTCCAATGTATTTATAGAGTGTGCGAAATTTTTTAAACCCACGTAAAGGCGGGCTGTGGCGTCGGCTCGGTGTTCAGGCGATTCGTTTGACGATTCTCTATGCGATTTATGGTGTTTTGATGATTTCGTGCGAAACGCAGATGTTGTTTCCTGCTTCAGGTAGATCGGTGAGCTATCAACGAGACTCCTTGCCGAATGGGGTGGAGAGCAAGGTTTTTATGACCTCCGAGGGTGCTACAGGCGAGGCGCTGTTGGTGCGGCGATCGGTGGATGAACTGACGACGCGTATGCTGATCATGACGCATGGGAATGGGGAACTGATCGACGACTACGTGCCGGAGGCCAGGAGCTTTGCGAAGCGTGGGATCGATGTGCTTTTGATCGAGTATCCGGGCTATGGGGTCGGGAAAGGCAAACCGACGACTAAGGGAATGCGTGAGGTTTCCTTACAGGCTTATGATTGGGCAGTGGATACGGTTCTTCCAAACCCACCGGAGCGAGTTGTGGGTTTAGGGTTCTCTTTGGGGACGGGATCGGTTTGCCATCTCGCGGAGAAGCGACGGGTTGATGGGCTGATACTTTGTGCGCCGTTCAGTGAACTGCACTTGCTCGCCAAACGAGCCGCACTTCCTCCGTTTTTGATGCGCAACCGCTTCGACAATGTATCGGCCTTGGCGGGATTTGATGGGCCGGTGAGAATTCTTCACGGCGGCAGCGATTCACTGATCCCAGTGAAGTATTCGAAAATCCTCGCGGCAACGTTGGACGATGTGGATCGAGTGTTGATCGATGGTGCAGGTCACAATGACCTGTTTATCACGCCGCCTGCGAGTGAAATTACCGATCAGTGGGTGAGAGACATGCTCGGGCGTTGATACTATACCAAATCACGGGTTGGATCTGACGCGAGTGAGCGTGGAGCTGATTGATTGTGAGCTACTTGTGCGCGGTGGAAAGTCAGGTTTTTATTCGAAACCGGTATTACATATCCTGATGAGGGATATTGAGCGCTGTTTCTAGGCGGTTGGCGAGTTCTACGCCAACAGTTGTCTCCTCGAGTTGATTTTCCTTGGCGTCGGTGACATAGAAGCTGTCGATGGCGGCACCTCGGGTGGTATTGATC
>JAGXGH010000014.1 GCA_024636835.1 Verrucomicrobiales bacterium
GGCAGCGTCAGATGTGTATAAGAGACAGGTATGGGCGGCGTGAAAATGTTCGAGGCACTGGGCATTGTTCCAGAGGTTTACCACATGAACGAAGGCCACTCCGCCTTCCTCAGTCTCGAGCGAATTCATCGTAACATGGAAGAGCACAAACTCACGTTCCGCGCCGCACTTCAAGTTGTCGCGGCATCTAATGTGTTTACCACGCATACGCCGGTAGCCGCAGGAAACGACGCGTTCTCACCGAACATGATGCGCAAGTATTTCTCCGGATATTGCGAACGCGCAGGGATTTCATTTGATGAATTTTACAGCATTGGTCAGGCGACCCAGAACCCAGAGCCGGATTTCTCCATGACCATCCTCGCGCTGCGCACCAGCCGCCATGCCAATGGCGTGTCGAAGCTTCATGGCGAGGTGAGTCAGAAAATGTGGCAGACCGTTTGGGCTGGTGTTCCTGCCAACGAAGTGCCGATCTCCTCCGTCACCAACGGCATCCACACCAAGACTTGGCTTGCACCCGAGTTTTCCAAAATGTTCACCAAATACCTTGGAGCCGATTGGGAAGATCATCTCACCGACTGCGATTATTGGGGGCGCACCGCAAACATCCCAAGCGAAGAACTTTGGAACACCCACCAGCAACTCAAAGGCCGCCTCGTCGACTTTGCTCGCGAGCGTGTCGTCGCCCAGCGCAAACGTAACGGCGAAACTCCCGACCAACTGCGCAAGGTTTCCCACATGCTCGAGCGTGACATTTTAACGATCGGGTTTGCACGTCGTTTCGCCACCTACAAGCGTGCCACACTACTGTTCGCAGACGAAGATCGCCTGTATAAATTACTCAACCATCCAGAGCGCCCCGTTCAGTTTATCTTCGCCGGAAAAGCCCACCCTGCCGATGAAGGCGGCAAAGCGTTCATCCAAAAAGTCATCGAGTTTACCCGTAAGCATGGCTTCGAAGACCGTATCACCTTCATCGAAGACTACGATGCCTACATCGGTCGCCGCTTGTATCAAGGTGTTGACCTTTGGCTGAACAACCCACTGCGCCCGCTCGAAGCTTCCGGCACATCCGGCATGAAGCTCCCACCAAATGGTGGCATCAACCTCTCCATCCTCGATGGCTGGTGGTGCGAGGGATATAACGAGAAAAACGGTTGGGCGATCGGATCAGAAATCCTCGACGGCGATCCAGAGTTCCAAAACAAAGTCGACTCCACATCACTCTACCAGCTGCTCGAAAACCAAATCGTCCCACTCTACTACACCAAGCCGGACGGCAATATCCCGACAGCATGGATTCAGGTCATGAAGGAGTCAATGCGCACTGTCACACCTGTCTACAACACGGAGCGAATGGTTTCTGAATACAACGAACGCTTCTACGAGCCAGCTGCCGCCGCACGGAAAAAACTATCCGTCGACGATTGCGCACCAGCTACCGAGCTTTCCGAATGGAAAGACTCAATGCGCAGCCAATGGCATCAAGTACGCATCGACGACGTCACTGTCGATGTCTCCGATCGCTTCCACATCCCCGTTGGCGAGACCGCAAAAGTCACCGCAAAAGTGCACATCGGCACGATTAAACCAGAAGACGTCCGCGTTGAAGCCTACTACGGCGAGACTGACGACCGCGACATCATCTCACCGCAGCTCACTGAGCTGCAGTGCGTCGACGGCCCCGATCATCACGGTGTGTTCACCTTCAGCGGCGGCCTAACACCTGCCGACTCCGGTTCCTTCGGGCTTTCGGTGCGCGTAATCCCGACCTCTCCACTGCTCACGCAGGCTCACGAGATCCGCAAGATCACCTGGTCCAACTAAGCGACCCTATCATATAAAATCCTCCATCCACGACGGGATGGAGGATTTTTTTTGCGCCTGAATTGCCTGATTCCAAATATTGCCGATGATGGCCACAAAAGGATTCCACCAATTGTTAGATTGGATTAGTGAGAACAAGTCCGACCGCGATGATCAACATTATAGCTCCTATGAGGCGAGTGCGCATCACGCCCGGTGCAGCTTCACGCGCCTCGACGTTTCCGAACCAATGTCCCACAGCCAACACCAGCAACACACCCCAGAGACCGCGGGTGCTATAAATCATATTGGCTTCTGTCGCATTCGCGTAGCGGCACAATGTCCAGCCAATGCATAGGGACTGCAGCCCGAGCGCCAATCCACCGCCAAGCGCGAACCACCATGCATCAGGGCGCGCATTGGCTGACTGCTTGAGACCGATCGGTGTCAGTACGAGTCCAAATGGCACGTGCATAAACCCTTGCAAAAGAACAAATGTGGCAGCGCCTATAGCCGTCGCTTTAGCAGCTGAGACCACATCGGAAACCGCAAACATCGCGCACGCTGTGAGCGCGAGAACCACCGTGAGCCAAGACTTCTTCCATGCACTCAAGCTACCACCGGTAATCACAAAGATAGCGGGCACAGCAATCAACACACCCAGCCAACCCAACCAACCCAGTCGATCCACTCCAAACGCTGAAGCCAGCATGGCGACCATTACCAGTTTTGATCCCATGATCGGAGTTTGAACTGAAACGTCGCCAGCTCTCACTGCCAAGATCGTCACCCATTGAGCAACGACTAAAAACACGGTGGAAAGCGCGACCCATCCCCATTGTGACACTTCAGGAAAACGGTTTATTGAGATAAGCAATGGCAACGAGACCAAGGGCAACGAAAACGCAAAGATTGCCTGACATGCGAACGCAGAGACACCGAGCTGCATGGCGCGTTTGAGTAACAAACTCGCAAGCGGATAGAGAAGTGCGGCAATGAGGGGGAAGAGAATGTCCACGCGAGGAAACTAGGCAGGTTGATCAATAGTCTACAACCGCGAACATTCGATAATCGAAGACAAAAAAGCCACCGCAGGAATGAATCCTACGGTGGCTTTGGAATGTGGGGCTGTTCAAATCAGCCTCATGCAACTCCGCTACAGGAAGGGAATAACACCCCGTCCCGGCGGACATGATCAGCAGGCTATGATTCGCCCGCAGGACAAGCCCGGCGGGACTGGTCATCAACAGCCCGATAATCTATTTCTTAGGTGCGGCCTTCTTTTTGGCGGCTGCCTTTTTCTTTGGCGCTGCTTTCTTAGCGGCTACCTTCTTCTTCGGTGCAGCTTTCTTTTTGGCGGCTGCCTTTTTCTTAGGTGCTGCTTTCTTTTTAGCTACTGCCTTTTTCTTAGGTGCTGCTTTCTTTTTAGCTGCTGCCTTTTTCTTTGGCGCTGCCTTCTTTTTAGCGACCTTTTTCACAGCTGCCTTCTTTTTGGGTGCTGCTTTCTTGGCTGCCTTCTTCACAGCTGCCTTTTTCTTCGGTGCTGCTTTCTTCGGTGCTGCTTTTTTAGGAGCAGCTTTCTTTTTTGTGGTGGTTTTTTTCTTGGCCATACTTCCTGTGTGGTTTTTGGTTTTTGTAGCGGTTCTTTGCTTTACCGGGCGTTTCGGTGCTGATCGCGCAAGCGCAACCAACTCGTCAACATCACCGGAAAAGAAATAATGCACCCACTCGGCAACCAAGGGTGCTAACGCATCTCTGCGTGAGAGGGCCGCCGCATAGGCGTGCGCGCGGCCGATAGATTCACGTCTCGCTAACTTCTTTGAAGTCATGTTTTGCAAGACTGAAAGAACCGTCGTGTATGCACGATCACGACCATCAGGAAGTTCATCAAGCACTTCACGAACAGTAGACGCTCCATGCTTCCAAAGAATGGAAAGCACTTGTAACTCGAGATTGGAAGGACGATTCATAAAAACTTAGACTAATGTCACATACTCGCTTATTACGATTCGTATCGTAGCGTCAAGAATTTAATTCACTTATCCTAATCTTTATCTGACAGTCATCACCAAACCCGCCCTGCAAAACTTCGAACTACGATTCGTATAGGAGTTCTCATTTTACCCTTTCCGATGAATCAGAAAACCATTCACGTGCTCAACGCACAAGGAAAAGACCTCTTCCAAGGATTCGAAACGAAACGTGATCTCGCGGAGCCTGCGAATCATCCACCGATTAACTTTCATGCCTACCCCGCAGCTACAAAAGGTTGCTTCGCTCAACACACTGACCAAGTCCTCAATAAAGACGGCATCGTCATCGTCTTACTTCGTCGTCGTATGGGACGCGCCTTGAAAGCCATTAAGAAATTACGTCACTCGGGCTTCACGGTGTGGATCACATTCAAAGAAACCGGAGCACATCAAATCACTTCAGCGATGTCGCGCATGGGCAACCGCGCGAAACTCGAAAAATGCATCAAACTCGCCGACGCGATTGTCATCCCCTCACCCGCTGCACGTCAGTTTTTTCGCAGCTTGGACACCAAGGACACACCCCTGATCGACCTACCCACACCCTACCCCATCGATCATGCCGCGTGGTCGATCAAACCTTCCAAGAAAGCACTCGGCAAAGGAATCATGATAGGAACAAGGGAGTTTAACGTTCCCAGCCGCAACCACGCGGCCGCCATCCGAATTGCCGCTCAGGTAGCCGAAAAATCCCACTGTCAGCTGACTATCATTAACCCAAAAGGTAAAAAGTTTCACGATCAGATCGCGAAGGCTGTCGGCGACCTTCCAAAGAAACAACTTCATCTCATTAATAGGTCGCTTCCCTATCGCGAATACCTTCAGCTCATCTCCAATCACCGCATCGTCTTCCAGCTCGACACCAGCGGTGTCCCTGGACAAGTAGCTGGCGATTGCCTCCTCGCGAACACACTCTGTGTCGGCGGCAATGGCGAGGTGGAGTCCATCGCCTTCGCCGACTACGCGATCACTAATGATGACATTGATTCCGGCGACTGGATGAAGATCCTCATCGAGTTAATCACAGATGATAACGTTTACGGAGAGGCACTGAAAAATTCACGCTCAATCGCGGCGTCGACACTCTCGTTTAGTGCATTCCGACAGAGATTAAAGTCGCTCGCCCCATCCTAAAACTCACGCGGACAAGACCTCATCTCGACTGATTCCACGAAGCTCGAACAAACGAACGATCGTGTCTTCGATAAGATTACTTGGGCACGATGCACCGGCTGTGATACCGATGTTTACCGCATCACCGTTGAGGAACTTTTCCGAGTAGTTGTTGCGCACTGTCTCACTCTTCGTTTTTAGATCGAAGTGTATGAGTTCTTCCAAGCTCCGGAGGCACTCTGCATTGCGAATGAAGAACGACGGCACACTTTCCTCGCCAATCTCTACAAGGTGAGTCGTGTTTGAACTGTTGTATCCACCGACTACAAGCAACATATCCAAAGGTTTATCGAGCAGATCGAAAAGCGCATCTTGGCGCTCTTGAGTGGCACCACAAATCGTATCGAACACTTGGAAGTTCACCACCTTCCCGCCATCGCGTTTTTCAATTGCTGCACGAAGGCGTCGTTGCACCTCCTCTGTTTCTGACTTCAACATGGTCGTCTGATTGGCAACGCCGACTTCCTTGAGATGTAAGTCTGGGTCAAAGCCATCGGAGTAGCCTCCAGCGAACCTTTTGAGAAGCTCGTCACGATCACCCTTACCGTTGATGTAATCACAGACGTAATCCGTATCGGCAAGAGTCAGCACCACCAGATAGTGGCCGGTTCCATTCACTCCCAAGGCGCGAGATGCGGTGGCACGGGTTTCCTCATGGTTGGCCTTACCGTGGATAATTGAAGTCACACCCGCCTTGGCATAGCCGCGCACGCGACGCCAAACGCTCATCACGTCACCGCAGGTTGTATCCACGACCACGCACCCCTTGGCATCGATCTTTTCCATGAACTCTGTGGGGGCACCAAAGGCAGGCACGATCACCACATCATCCTCGGTGAGTTCGTCGTATTCAGCTGTCAGCTCACGCCACTCGAGCGAATGAATACCCATCCCGCTCAGCTGACGGTTCACTTCCGGGTTGTGGATAATTTCTCCTATCAGGAAAATCCGGCTATCTGGAAATACCCGACGCGCGGCATAGGCGAGATCGATCGCGCGCTCAACTCCGTAACAGAAGCCGAACTGCTGCGCCAACTTGATCTGGGTATTACCAATCGTCAGTTCCCCACCGTTCTGGCGGACTTTCTCCACCACCGAACTTCGGTAGTGCTCGGCAACTTCAGCTTGTACCACTTCCATCACGTCAGGACGGCGGACGTTGACTCGCTTGCGTTTTGGTTTTGGTGGAGTTGGGGTAGATGAATCAGACATATTCTATAAGTGAGATGAGGACGAAGAGTCAGCAGCAGGCTTTAACTACGCGGAATTTTTGGAGCAGGCCCGTTAGCGTAAATCGGCCCTTTGTAGAGATGAAACACTGCATTCGTGTTCAAGATGTGCGGCGGCCATTCTGGATCACCGTAATCCATAGGGCGACTGATATTTTTCCCAATCGTGGCGTCCTCAGGGAAACTGTCCCTAACGATCACAGGGGTGCCCACGCGCACCAACTCAAAGAACTTTGGAGCCGCGTTATGATGAATTCTCACACAACCGTGAGAACGAGGATATGGGTGCACCCAACCTTGATGAATACCGTAAGCGGGGCTGTAGAATGAACACCAATAACCCATCGGATATCCACGACCGGGCTGACTCTGGCGGCGACGATACTTAGTCTTGCTGAGAATCCGCCAATTCCCCTTCGGCGTCGGATTTGATGGCGTTCCAATACAAGCCGCAGTCACCATCAATGCACTATCTCCCTCGACAACATACATCGCTTGGTTCTTCAGGCTGATTTTCACCTGCACATTGGCAGGGTTCTGAGGGCGGTAAGCGTTCACATGATACTCTCCAGCCTCCTTCTTCAGCGAAGCACAGGAAGTCATGCTAATCACCACCGCAGCAGCAAGGACTAGTTTTAAAATGGTCTTCATATCAATACGCATAGCACAAGCCGAATGACGGCGCAGTGTAAAATGCCCTACGCAGCCCATCGCAGCAGGTTTGCATAATCCTTGAGAAACCCCCGTAAATTTCTCTCAGAACCCTTGACTTAGAACATTTCCCTGCTATTGAAACCTTCCCTACCTTTGCGGGCTCTTAAATCTCGCTGTTGGTCTCCGGGTAGAGTGCCGATTTTCGGTAATCTTACGCCCGCCGGAGGTAACCCAGCGCATCCAATACCACATGTCTACTACACTCGCTCGATTCGAACTGCCAAGCCGTCTTGTAAAAGACGACGACACCGCCACTGAGACCTACGCAAAATTTGTTGCGGAGCCCTTTGAAAGCGGATTCGGTCACACCATCGGAAACTCCCTTCGCCGTGTTCTCCTGTCTTCCTTGGAAGGCGCAGCAATCACATCAGTGAAAATCTCCGGTGCACAGCACGAATTCACCTCGCTTCCAGGCGTGGTCGAAGATGTCACCGAAATCATCCTTAACCTCAAAAAGGTTAAATTTTTCCACAACAGCGAGGAAAAAGACGCCCGTGTGCTGAACATCAGCGTCGATAAAGAAGGCGAAGTCACCGCCGGCGACATCGCCGAGGACAACCACTACTCCGTAGTGGATAAAGACTTGGTCATCTGCACGCTTGACCGCAAAACCAAGTTCGATGCCGAACTCGAAATCCGCGTCGGCCGTGGATTCAACACCGGTGAGGAAAACAAGCACAAGGACATGCCAATCGGTGTGATCGCGATCGACTCGATCTTCTCACCAGTCACCCGCGTGAAATACGCTGTCGAGAACACCCGTGTGGGTCAGAAGACCGACTACGACAAACTCATCCTCGATCTTTGGACAGACGGACGTATCGAGCCATCCGACGCCGTTCTTCAGGCATCCTCCATTCTCCGCAAGCACCTCGATGTGTTCGTCAATTACGACGACTCGCTCGTCAACTTCGACGAAGCACCTGAAATGCAGAGCGAAGAGAACGCTGAGCTTAAGCGCTTGCTCAACATGAGCGTCAACGAGATCGAACTCTCCGTCCGCGCGGCAAACTGCCTCAACAACGCGAACATCACCACTGTTGGTCAGCTTGCCATGAAGACCGAAGCAGAAATGCTCAAGTATCGCAACTTCGGTAAGAAGTCACTCAACGAGATTAAAGAGAAGCTCTCAGAGCTTGGTCTCTCCTTGGGAATGAACATCGACCCATCACTGATGGACGGTGGCGCAACTCTCAGCCCACTCGCCAGCGGCGACAACTTCGGTGGACTCGCCGACCTCATCAACCAGAACCTCGACGACTAACCAGACCAGCGTCGCCCAACTCTTAGCTAATAAATCGTCATGAGACACTCACGTAAGGTATCTAAACTGCAGCGCACCGCGGCTCACCGCCGCTCGCTCGTCGCCAACCTCGTCTGCTCACTAATCGAGCACGGGCGCATCCGCACCACCCTCGCCAAGGCCAAAGCCATCCGCCCAGTCGCGGAGAAAATGGTCACCCTTGGCAAGCGCGGTGACCTCCACGCACGCCGTCAGGCCGTTGCGTTCCTGCGCCACAAACACGTCGTTAAAGCACTCTTCGAGAACGTCGCACCAGCTTCGGCCGATCGTCAGGGTGGTTACACCCGCATCACAAAGCTCGGTCAACGCGCCAGCGATTCCGCACCGATGGCATACATCGAGTGGGTCGACAAAGCCGTCGCTGCCGCAGCAGAAGCACCAGCCGCAGCAGAAGAGTCCAAGGACTAATCGCAGCCGCACTGAAAATTCAAAAGGCCCGATCGCTTCACCGCGGTCGGGCCTTTTTTGTTTATTACTTTTCTAACCGTCGATCGACCAGCCCTTGCGATATGGTTTCGCGAGCAGTGCGGTGGCTTTAGGAGTGTCGCACGTTCCCGCTTTGGAATCGTAGCTCACCTTGCTACCATTGCGATACGCGACCAGGCCAAGAAGCATGGTCTCGATCATCTTCGATGAGTAATCGAAATCGCACGCAGTCCCCTTGCCGTTACCCTTCGCTGCGTCGATCCACTGCTTCTGGAAGTGTCCGATCTCAGGGAGCATCTTCTCGGGGTCACGGCGATCATAGTAGCCCAGGTTTGCGTCTCGCCCGAAAGGTATCAGAATTCGCCGTGTGAAATCGGCGATGAGGAATCCTTTGTCACCCTTAAAGAGCGCACCGTGCCCAATCTTGTTCAAGTCAATGAAGTCTACCGGTGACTTGGGCATCGCCCCGCCTTGGTGCCAATTCAACCGGATGGCTGGCCGCCAACCGTTGGCAGGAATCCCAAACGAGGACGTCATGTTCACTGGGGTAACGTCAGGGTTGAACGGATCGCCACTGGCCTCCGCCCAGGTTGGAAGGTCGGCATCGATGGCATTCCATGCGAGGTCCATGGTGTGGCTACCCATGTCACCGATCTGCCCTGCACCGAAGTCCCAATACATATTCCAGCACAAACAGTTGGATCCAGGTCGCTTGGAATTCGCAAAATAGCCAGGGTTGTAAGGATGCTCTGGCGACGGCCCAAGCCACAAATCGTAGTGGAGGTTCGATGGCGGACTGCCCTTTGCGGGAAGATACCCCGGCTTTGGAATCTGCCGGTTCCCCCAAGTATGGACGTCTTTCAACTCTCCGATCGCACCATCCCGAATGAGTTCGCGCACTCGGTTGAAGTTCACACCAGCATGACGCTGCATACCCACTTGAGTCGCCACCTTGTCGCGACGATTCAGATAATTCGCTCTGACAATGCGCGCCTCCTCGCAGGTGATTGCCAGAGGCTTCTCAAGGTAAATATGCAGGTTACGATTCAGTGCCCAGTTGGCGATGAACGCGTGGGTGTGATCCGGCGTACAAATCACCACAGCATCGAGCGTTTTCTCCGTATCGAGTAGTTTGCGCCAGTCGTTGTAGCGCTTCGCCTTGGGAAATTCCTTTGCCGCGAGATCCAGGTGATTATCATCAATATCACAGATGGCAATGACATGTTCATCTTTAATCGCCGACCAATGAGCCTTGCCCCTGCCGTAAGATCCGATCAATCCGATATTTAGCTTACTGTTTGCACTTTGTCCGAACAACGATCCGCTGGGCATCACTAAAAGCCCCCCGCCAACAGCAGCCGTTGTCTTCAAAAATCCGCGTCGTGGTATATTGGAATCACTCATCGCTCATTCCTACGAGTACCACCCCAGTGTCATTTCATCCAAATTGAAGTTCTGGAAATCTGCACAGTTCCTTCAGTCAATGCTTAACATCCTGCCTAATCTCTTTCTCTAAAGATCCCTCTCAACTCGCTGTAAATTCCTTCAAACTGAACGCAATCCGTTCCTCCACCGAGGCGTTCGGCGCTTTTCTGACTCGAGCCGCGATGGTATCGAGGCGGTGACGCAAGCCATTACCATTCGCGATCTGTATCGCCAGACCCGGTCGGGCGTTGAGCTCAATCAGTAGCGGCCCCTTGTTCTCGTCAACCATCATGTCCACCCCCATGTATCCCAGACCAGTGCAGTCGTAACAACTCGTCGCAAGGCGAAGTAGTTCCTGCCAATCGGGAATGACAATTTCATCGAGAGGAAACTCGGTGTCAGGATGTTTTTCAATTTTTACTCCAAGGCAAACAGCGTGAATACTCTGCCCCGTCGCCAAATCAATTCCCGCGCCAACCGCTCCTTGGTGCAAATTTGCACGCCCGTCGGATGCCGCTGTAGCCAGACGGATCATCGCCATCACCGGATAGCCGTGAAAGAGCACCACCCGAATATCCGGAACACCAAGATAACTGATGCTCGAAAACATCGCATCAGGCTGCACCCGATACTCAATCATCGCCTTGTCACGCTGACCACCGAGACTGTAAAGCCCACCAAGAATATTCGTGATGTGCCATTTCATCTCATCGAGAGTCACCGTTGCACCACTTGGCTTCAGAAAATCGCCACGCTTTCTTCCTGTCACCACAATGATCCCCTTACCGCCACTTCCCTTGACCGGTTTGACCACAAAATCTTCTCGGCTATCCAAGATCGCCGCCAAGTGCTTGAGTTGGCGGGGCGACTCAAGCACGCCATAAAGCTCAGGTGTATTGATCCCGGCCTCAAGCGCCAACTTTTTGCTCTCCAACTTATCATCAACGAGCCGATATAGCCGCCGTCGGTTGTTCGGTAGCAAATATTTCGCGTTGCGTTTATTCAAGCCGATCACTCCCATCGAGTTGAGCTCGGCAGGACTAATCAAAAACTTCCCGAACAGACTATTGAACACGCTCATTTCGCGATGGGCTTAAATTCGAACTGACGGAACCGATGAAGCTCGAGCAGGCGATAACCAGTGTAACGACCCAGTACAAGAATCACTGCAAGCACCACCAAAAGCAGTTCCGGGAAGTAAAACCCCCAATACTGGATCAATGAGTTTGCCATGAACAAATACGCCACCACCGCTACTGCCAAACTCCCACCAACTTGAGTCAACGCGCTGCGCTTCCCTTCTTCTTCCCAAATTAATGACATCCGCTCAATTGTCCACGCGAGAATAATCATCGGAAACAAAGTAATTCCCATACCTGCGGCATAGCCAAGTTTAAAACTCGCCACACTCATCACCATCATCAACAGCGTCACGATCACCACACATGCGGCCACACGGGGAACCACCAACAAGTTGAGTCGTGACAGTAGGAAACGGAAATAGAGGCCAACGCCAATCACGATTGCAAACAATGCCAGTGCTACCGCTATGTTATTGATCTCGAAAAATGACAGCGCGATAAGCACTGGCATGAATGTTCCCAGCGTCGCAATGCCAATCACGTTCCTCATCAGAACCACCACAAACGCACCAATGGGAATCATCACGATGAACTTGAAAATCGACCGCTCACTAACCGGCAGTGCCTGAATGGTCGACACGAGAAGCGGTGTATCTGTGAGGTTTGCCAAATCCTCTTTTGGTATCCTGTCCTTAATACAGGTGAAGCGTATTTTAGAATTCTCGCCCGCACCGTAAACGTCGAACAATGGCCGATCTCCACGCAACCAGACGAACAAATCATTAGGTAAAGCTTGTTCCGGCGCGCTCGACAAATACATCTGCCAACTCGCACCATCGAACACCTCGATCAAAGGAACTTGTTCTGCCTGAATCTGTGTCTCGCGCAAGTGAATCCCCAATGCCTTGCGCGCTGGATAACCTGCCAAGCGGATCAAGTCCAAAGCCAGGGCAACCTTGGCC
>JAGXGH010000015.1 GCA_024636835.1 Verrucomicrobiales bacterium
GGTCTCGATCTCTCGCCGAAGCTCGTCCGCACCTCGGTCACGAGCGTAAGCAGCGATTCGTGGACAACGGTGTCGCTGGGCAAGACCTACAACTCGCCGGTGATCATTGCCACGCCGATCTATCCGACGGCAGGCCTGCCGCCGGTTGTGGCCCGCATTACCAACGTGACCAGCACCGGATTCGACGTGAAGGTCGACCGCGCCGACGGCTTAACCGATCCGGTCAGCTTCGATGTCTCCATCATCGCGGTGGATGAAGGGGTTTACACCCAGGCGGTGGACGGTGTGACGATGGAAGCGGTGAAATTCACCTCCACGATTACCGCCCGCAAGGGTGCATGGGTTGCGGAGGCGCGTTCCTTCCAGAATACCTACACAAACCCCGTGGTCCTTGGTCAGGTGATGAGTGCTAATGATCCCGCTTGGTCTGTGTTCTGGAGCATGGGCACGGCCCTGGGCAACCCGGTGAGCGCCACCAGCCTGAATGTCGGCAAGCATGTCGGCGAAGATCCGAACACAACCCGGGCTAACGAAACGATAGGCTACATCGTCATCGAGAGCGGGAGCGGCACCATCGACGGTGTTGCCTACCTTGCGGCAGTGGGCTCGGATACGGTGAGGGGTTTCGGGGACTCTAGCACGCCCAACACATATACCCTGAGCGGAGGCCTGACCACGGCCAGCGCCGCAGCTCTGAGCGTGGCTGGTGTTGACGGCAGCGACGGTGGTTGGCCGGTGCTTTCTGGCAATCCTGCACTGACGACGACGACCCTCGGCATACACTTCAACGAGGACACATTGGGCGACGCCGAGCAGGGGCATACTACGGAACAGGTCGGCTATATCGTCTTTGAATAGTGATGGCCAATTCACAAACTCGGATACTTCGCTAAAAGATGACGAACATGAAAATGATGAAACTGACTCGCAGAAACACACTCTCCCTCGCCGTCGCCGTAATCGCGACCGCTACCCAGACCCTCTCCCTGGCAGCCGATCCGCTGCCCGACAAGGGGCCGATTTCCGTCTATCTTTTAGGCGGCCAATCGAACATGGTCGGAAGCGCTTATCTTGAAGATCTTCCGAAGGATCTTTACACGATTCCTGAGATTCTTCTCTATGTCGGCGCGGCCAAATTCATCAAGGCCGAGCTTGCTGACACCCTGATTCCGCTACAGGTCCACTCCACCGGCACCCGAGGCGACACCATGGATCCCAGCATTGGATTCGGGGAGAAGATGAGGGAGCTCAGCCCTTCTAAACACATCGCGTTGATCAAATATGCGTATATCGGGACGAATCTGAAGTCCGACTGGAATCCAGGTGCGAATGCTGCCGACACTAAGAACTGGGGCAAGCGATTTACCATCTTCGTAAACACCGTCAATAGTGGGCTTGCCGCACTTGAAGCAGCGGGTTGGAAACCTGAGATCAAGGGCATGCTCTGGCACCAAGGGGAAGCTGATGCCAACGGAAGAAAAGGCGTTGCGGATACCTACGGGAAGAATCTCGCTCACTTCATTGGCAGGGTTCGTGAGCAGTTCGCCACCCACGCATCCCCGGATGGAATTCGATTCGTCGCTGGGCAGATCTCCGCAACTTCACCTTATAAATTTCGCGATACGGTTCGTCAGGCGATTCTTGATGCCGACGAGGATTCGGGTGCCGCGCTGTCGGTGGCCAACACGGGCATCGTCGCGACCAATGCCGTTGATTTCCCCACCCTCAAAGACAACATCCATCTCAACTGGGTTGGAGCGCTCGCCATGGGACGTGCCATGGCTGACCAAATGCTCGACCTCGAAACCAAGACTAATGATGATTGATCCTTGGGCCACAGTCTCGATGGCGGGATCGACGATGACGATGATGCGGAGGGCCTGACGAATCTACCCTGTTGCGAACTAGGTATGAAACAACAACATTTTTTAGCTTGGGCATTGGTAATCACCATTTCGTTTTGGGCTCCTCAGGCGCCAGCGGCCTCGGAGCAACACCCCAACATCATCTTCATTCTCGTCGATGACATGGGCTACTCCGACATAGGTTGCTACGGCGGCGAGATAAAGACTCCGAACCTCGACCGCCTCGCCAGTGAGGGGATCCGCTTTTCCAATGCCTACAACACAGCCAAGTGCTTCCCTTCCCGGGCCTGCCTCCTTACCGGCGTCTATGCGCAGCAATGCGGCATGGGCCGCAGTTCCCACCAAGGCATCCAGAATGCCATTACCCTCGCTGAACTGCTCAAAAAAGAAGGCTATCGCACCCTCGCAGTTGGCAAGCATCACTCGAACAAGAGTCTCTATGACCGGGGGTTCGATCGTTTCTACGGCTTTCACTATGGCGACGGAAAAAGCTCCGCATGTCACTTCAATCCGGGACTACAACGACCTGGTGAAGGCGTCCCGTCTCGAAAGAGTCGCGAAACCCGCACCTTCTGTTTCGACGACAAGAAGATGATTCCGTATTACACGCCCAAGGAGAAGGATTGGTACACAACGGATTACTTCACCAAGTGGGCAATCGATTTTCTTGAGGAATACAAGAGCGAGGACAAGCCCTACTTCCTCTATGTCTCCTACACAGCTCCGCATGATCCCCTGCATGCCTGGCCGGAGGATATTGCGAAGTATGACGGCGTTTACGATGGCGGTTATGACGCGATCCGCAAGGTACGGCATGAACGCCAGAAGAAGCTCAGTCTCTTCGAACAGGACGTCCGACTGCCAGCTCCAACGCATCGAGATTGGGAATCACTGAGCAACGAGGAAAAGAAGGATCAGGCTCGCCGAATGCAAGTGTATGCTGCGATGATTGATCGAATCGACCAAAATGTAGGCAAGATTCTGGCGAAGGTCAAAGAGTTGGGTGAAGAGGAAAATACCCTGATCATGTTCGCCTCTGACAACGGTTCTTCAGCTGAGGACGTCAACACAGGAAGCGGTGAGATTGGCTCACTAACCCGTTGGTCATCCCTGCAGAAAGACTGGGCGAACGTCTCCAACACGCCCTTTCGATTCTGGAAGGACATGAGTTATGAAGGTGGCATCTGCACGCCCTTTATCGCGCGCTGGCCCGAGGTCATCACTAGGAAAGGAAGCGTCAACCGCCATCCGATCCACCTCATCGACGTGATGTCCACGGTTCAGCAAATCACTGGAGCAAGCTATCCAACCACATTCAAGGGGCAGTCGGTGACCCCGATGCAGGGAGAGAGTTTTTTAGCTGCGCTTCAGGGAAGATCGATGAAGGAGCGCGCCGAGCCCCTCTTCTGGGAGTATCGCCACGGCGCGGCGATCCGAGATGGGAAATGGAAGCTGGTCACCAAGACACTACCCGCGGATAGTTCAGAGAAAGGAATCAAATGGGAGTTGTATGACTTGAGTGTCGACATGACGGAAACCGTAGACCTCGCAAAACAACAACCAGAAGTGGTTCAACGCCTCAGGCAACTCTGGCGGAAGTGGTATACCGAGTCCTATAGACGCTAGTGTGCTTTTTATTTTCCACTTTCCCATTTCCTCTTCCCTATCAAATAGAGCCGTTGTCGACCAACCCATCCAAGGGGGTAGGCTTTTTTTAATAAATTTTGACCAAGGTTGTCTGCTGAGCCTTAAAATCGACCCTTTAGTAATCTAATTAACCCTCCAAACAAATGAAACATCAAATTACAATAGCCTTCTTCTTCTTGATTGCATCTGTAGGGCATGGGAAAGACAATCAAAAATTCGATGCTCCCGACAAGCCGGAATTACTTTTCTTACTGGCCGGGCAATCCAATATGGCGGGTAATGGATTTACTACAGACCTCCCAAATACAAATGAGTATAAAGAGTATAGTTCGTCTCCAGAAAATGTATCCGTTTGGAATGCTAAACAGAAAAGTTGGGAGGTTCTTAAGCTTAAGAACCGCTTCGGCCCAGAAATTGGTTTTGCCCATACTCTCTCAAAAGCACTGCCAGATAAACACATTGGTATCATCAAATACGCAGTGGGGGGGACTTCTATGGACAAGTGGAAGCCAGGAGGAGAACTGTATTCGCGGTTACTATTCGATTTTAGGAACGCGCAAAAGAGTGTGCCTGATGCAAAATTGGCAGCAATGCTTTGGCATCAGGGAGAAAGTGACTCGGATGATAAAGGGGTCGCGGAAGCGTATAAGGCAAAATTAGTGCAGCATATTAATTCCATTCGCAAAGACACAGAAGTGCCGCAGTTACTCTTTATTTACGGTCAAATCAATCCAGGTGAAAGTTTCCGTGGTGCTACTCGGTGGAAATACGCCGATATTGTCCGCAAGGCTCAGAAAGACCTGGACTTAGTCAATACTGCAATGGTTGAGACGGATGACTGCGAGAAAAATGCGTATGTATATGGAGCGGCAAGGACTCCAAAAGACAAACAAATCAATAAACGTGAAGACAATGTGCATTACAGCGCAAAAGGCCAAATAGAGCTCGGCAAACGATTTGCAGAAATCTATCTAAAGAAAGCGAAGACGTTGCGCACCGATCCATGAGTAGCTGCGCAGCCAATGGCTGACATGTCCCCGACGAAGCAGTCAAGGCGCTCATCTATCTCCACCGCGCTCTGGACATGAATGACACCTTCATCCGGAGGTCTGGGGCGAGGGGAATAGGTCACCCCGTCCATGGGTGTAAATTGGCGACCCATCCAAGGGGACGGCCGCAAGAAGACAAAGTCTGGATTCTTTCTCCGAACCTTGCGAAACGTAGTTAACTGACATCCACTCGGCCAATAACCGAGAGTCCTTGACGAACACGAATACAACGAAAACCCACCAACACAAAAACCATCCCATGAAAAACAGAATGAGAAATAAATTACCCCTCGCCGCCGCCGTGGCCTTGATTGCTGGTGCGACATCGAGCTATGCTGCGATGACTATCACCGACCTGAATGGCACTGCGCCATCGTCAGGAGTTTTTCTTTCCTACGGTATCAGTAGCACCAACACCAAGATAGAGAATGATACCACAGATCCTGATACAGGAAATTACAAGGCACGTGGTCAAACATTCATGACGCCAGACACCGGAGACGCTGCCACCCAATGGGGTTTAACGGGAATCACTCTTCAAAGTCATTCGACGGTTCCTACTCCGCCAAGCAATCTTGTGATTGAAATTTGGTCGTGGGGGGCTAACGCAAACAGTCTAGGTGACCAGGGCAGCCTGTTGGGATCTTACACAGGTGCTTTCACCTCAATTGCTGGTGGGGTTGCCGCTAACGATTATGTGAATCTCGACCTTGGTGCTACCGTCGCGTTGGATGAAAACAGCAACTATGCATTTTTGCTCAGATCCGCTGAAGGCGGTCCTGTTGGCAATGAGTGGACACTCAGGATCGGCCGCGGGCAAAGTTCTCCTGATGACTATGCTGACGGGCTGTTGTTTAGTGATGAAGGGACTACTGGTCTCAACGGTGCAGCCTACAAAGTTTATTCCGGTGATGATTTGGTCTTTTACCTTCATGGGGCCTCCGCTATCCCCGAACCTTCCACGGCCCTTCTCGGTGGACTCGGAGCCCTCGCGCTACTCCGCCGTCGCCGCCACTGATCCCTGCGAGGGATTCAGATCAAAACATTTAAACGGCGGTCATCTTCGGATGGTCGCCGTTTTTTATGTTTTAAAAGTCCGACTTATCACCCCTTTTCTTTGCTCAAGGAGCGCGGTGCGTCTCGCCCGTGTGAGCGGTGTTCGCGGTTCTCACCAACGTCCGAATCACCACACAAAAACAGCGCGATACCGGAGAGAACCTTGATCCGAAAGCTTTTGAGTGCGGTGAGTATCACCGCTTTTACGGCAAGTTGGCAACACCTTGGTAATTTGCTAACCACGCTCAATGGTCGCGCAAAAGAAAACAAAAGCGGCAGTGCCAGCCGCACTCAAAAGCCTTCGGCCAGCCCGTCCACCGCAAAAAAAAATCACACCCAACCGAACTGACCGCTTGGCACGAGCACTCCAGAGCATAAGAAAATCGCGCGCGCAGCCTGGAAGGTAAAACGCTGGCGGGACGAGAACCTGTGGGTGCCTAGGAATGTCCAGCCACTGGAACGATAGATTTCCCAAGAATGCGTCGTGCCTTGCGCTTAGCATTCAGATGACCGAAATACCGGTGAGAACCATGATCCAGAGGTCTTGGACGAAGGGAATCTGTAACCCCGCAGCAGGGGTGCCATTTAGCGACCCATCCAAGGGAATGGTTGCGAGAGATTATCGTCTGGATTTTTTCTCCGCAGCTTCCGATTTTGGCCACAACGCACTGACCCGGCCAATAACCGAGAGTGCTTTACGGGCACGGAAACAACGAGAAACCACCAACACAAAAAACATCCCCTGAAATACAGCATGAAAAACAAATGGCCACTGGCTACCGCCGTGGCTTTGTTGGCTGGCGCGTCATCGAGCCAGGCAGATATGACGATAATAAACATCGGCCAAACAGCGCCGTCTTCGGATGTCTTCGAATCGTTCGGCACTCCGGCCAGCAATACCGTAACCCGGCTCTCCAATACGGTATCAGGTTCTGATCGCGACCGAGGGCAGACTTTCACGGCACCTCAAATTGGTGATTCTCTCGATAGCGAGACTTGGAGTCTTCGTGCCCTCACTGTGCAGATGACTCAGTGGCAAAGTGATGTGGCTCCCACCGGGGCTGTCGGCATGAACCTTTCGATTGTCAATTGGACTGGAAGTATCACTGGTGCCAACGCTGGTAGCGAGATCTTCAACCAAAGTGCCTCGTTCCCAATCGCTGCATTTACCGCACTTGACTATTTTACCTTCGATCTCGGAACTACGGTTTCTCTGACCGAGGGCTCAAATTATGCATTCCTCCTATCGTTTGATAACGACAATGCAGCTGATATCAGGCCCGCAATCGGCCAGAATGAAGCAGCAACGCACCCCGGTGTGATTTGGACTGGTGGCAGTGGTCTGACAGGAGGGCAGGATATGGTCTTCTACTTAACCGCTGTCCCCGAGCCCGCTCTATCTCTGACTTCTGCTCCCACAGCTTATTTGAATTGGACCGCAAACTACCCGGAACTGGATTTGGCTGACCCCTCGGCGGATTACGATCACGATGAACTACCAAATATCTTAGAAGCGTGGTTCGGCACGGATCCTGGCGCTAAGAGTGTCGGGCTGGGTCTTGTATCCGCGGCAGGCTCAACGATTGTCATTAGTCATCCGCAAAATGCATCGCCGCTCAGTGATGTGCAGGGAACGTATCAATGGTCCCCAAATAATCTCGACTGGTATGAAAGCGGGGATGGCCCTGCTGGCGGCCCATCTGCAAGCACTACTAGCGATACCGTAGGAAGCACAACGAACGTTACATTCTCCTTCAGTGAGGAAGTTTCCAGCGTTTCCATCCGCGTAGTTGTCTCGTCTGGGTCTATTAAGTAGCCATCAAGACGCACGGCTTATTTCCTCATCACTTTCCCCGACGAAGCAGTCAAGGCGAGCATCAGTCTCCACCACGATCTGAACATGAGCGACACCTTGATCCAAAGGGATTGGACGATGGAAACTTAGCGACCCATCCAAGGGGATGGGCATGTAAGATTATCGTCTAGATTTTTTCTCTGCATCTTATGATAACGGATGAATCGCAGTCACTCGGCCTTAAACCGAGTGTCCTTCACGAACAAAATAACAACGAGAAGCCACCAACACAAAAACCATCCCATGAAATACAAAATGAAAAACAAATTCCCCCTCGCTGCCGCCGTGGCCTTGATGGCTGGAGCGACATCTAGTCAAGCGGCTATGACTATATTAAACATCGGCCAAACAGCACCGTCTTCGAATATCTTTGAATCGTTTGCCACTCCCTCGAGTAATACCCTCACTCGGCTCTCCAATACGGCATCAGGTTCCGATCGCGACAGAGGGCAGACTTTTTCGGCACCTCAAATTGGTGGCTCTATCGATGGCGAGACTTGGAGTCTTGGAGCCCTTACTGTGCAGATGACTCAGTGGACCAGTGATGTGGCTCCCACCGGGGCTGTCGACATGAACCTTTCGATTGTCAATTGGCCTGCTGGTAGTATAAACAGTGGCAGCCCTGGAAGCGAGATCTTCAACCAAAGTGCCTCGTTCCCAATCGCTGTGTTCACCTCCCTTGATTATTTCACCTTCGACCTCGGAACTACGGTTTCTCTGACCGAGGGTTCAAATTACGCATTCCTCCTATCGTTTGATGATGGCAATGCAGCTGATATCAGACCCACAATCGGGCAGAGTGCCTCTGCCACCCACGACGGTGGGCTTTGGACTGGCGGCAGTAATTTTACAGTCGGTCAAGATATGGTTTTCTACTTAACCGCTGTCCCTGAGCCCTCCGTAGCTCTTCTCAGTGGTCTTGGTGCACTGATGCTGCTCCGCCGTCGCCGTAACTGATCCCTGCGAAGGATTCAGAACGAGACATTTCAGCGGCGGTCGTCTTCGGATGGCCGCCGTTTTTTTATCCTTCGTCAGGGGCATCGACACTCCTGTCGATCATCTCTTTCGCGTATCTTGCTGGGGCGGCGTCGCTCTTGCAAACCACACCTTTCGCCAAACCGACAGAGTGTCGGTTCTCCGTCTGGCGATCTACATGCCTGTCGATTCTGTGTGATGTCCATTCGCCATTACTCGCTCGCAATCCGACTATTCTTCCTTCGGCATTCGGAAATCCGTGAAAGAACTGATCCTTGGTGCGCGCCTTTTCCCCTCGTCAAAGACAAATACTATGCTGCGTGAGCGCGGATCGTGGTTCCATCGGCTCTCGATCAGGGGATGCGTCCGCTCGTCATCGGGAACGCGGAAGTAGAGTTCGACCGGATAATCGCCCGGAGCCTGGGCGGGTTCCTTGACCAACACCGATTTAGTTGGCGGCAGTTTCAGATCTTGCTTTCCAATTTTCCCGGCGATGGATTTCCGGGTGAGGTTGATCCAAAGCATTTCGCCCCGTCCGATACGGTCTTGGTTCGCGTTGACCAACTGCATGCGCAGCGGAAGGACGGTGTTGGTAGGATCACGGGCGATGATGAGATAGAAATCAAAAGTCCCCGCCGGGACCACCACTGATGGCGCCCCCTCTGGAATTTCATCGGGTTTCTGCACCGGTGAGGTGAGAAGCCAGAGCTTTGCGTTGCCGGCGCGTATATCATAAACGGGAGATAAACTCAGCCTAGGCAACTCGATTTTTTGGGATCGTATACCATCAAAAAGGTAGTAATCGCCGTGTGCTTGCTGTGGTCCGTTGAGGAACAGCGTGCGGCAGGTGTGCCCACGTTCCTGTGCGCTGAGGATGGGGACGAATAATAAGAAAAATAGGATGAATTTCATGTTTTTGTCGGTCGTTTTTCACCACAGGAACGCTCTTCCGCAGACTACACCTCATCGGCATCGAGCCAACGAAAGGAAATCACTTTGAAACGTCTGCCGTAAGCCTGATTAGCCTGTTGAGTGGGCACGGTTGTGATGTCCGCCTCATCCGTAGGATCAACGAAATCCTTGGTGCGTTGCACCGTCGCCTCACACCAAGCGCGGGCTTGGACGGTGCCATCTGCGGAGTGCGACTCTCCATAGGCGCGGATGGTGAAGGTGTCATCGCGGGCGGAAAGAATGGGGGCGATGGGACGCAGGATGTCCGCTTGCCGTGTCCAGCCGGGGAGGCCATAGGTGTTGTGGCCGACGGCCGCCTCAGGGAATACGTAACCCGTGGGAAAACCGGGGTTATTAGTGAATGGATAGGCTTCCGATACTACAGATTCATTTTGGATCGTCTCGAAGGGATTTAGGCTATCTGCGGTCAAGGCATTGAGGGCTGTCTGGATCGCTCCGCCCAAGGCTAGGTTCGTATCGGTCGAGAGCTGCCGGTTCACAAACTCGGAAAGCGATAGGAACGGGCCGCGTGCGCGAACCTGTTCGACGATATTTTCGGCAAGCAGATCCAGCATCTCATCGGTGAAGACACGGTAGCCGGTGAACTCCGTGGTGTCGGCATACTCCCCGGCAACTTCCGGTGCTTCGCCTGCCGCCCTATCCCCGGCGACACTGGTACGGCTGAAGGCGTAATCGGTCTCGGCGGAGAGTTCGATGGCTCCATTGCGCTGGGTGTACGGGATCTTTTGGTTTCGGGCGTGGCCGAGAAGGGCCCGCCACGCTTTTACGGAGGTGGAATTGACATTGAACATGCCTTCCACCTCGAGGCGGGAGGCGATGGTTTTCCATGAATCCGCGGGCTGTACCTTGTTCGAGTAAATCTCTCCCGCCTTGGTGTCATTGGCGGCCTGATCCTCGTGGATGGGCTGATAGGCCCGGTTCATCAGCGGATCCTTCCCCGTCAGAAAATCGAGATAGTTCTGACGCAGATCAGCTCCACCCGCAGGGCCGAAACCACTGGGTTGCGGGGCGATGGAGGAAAAAAACCAGTCATCAAAAAGGACATGGTTGGCGCAGTAGGAATCGTCTTGCTGTTCATTATTCCGGGAGTTGGCGCGGGAATTGGCGGGATTAACGATAGAGTCCTTTGGAAGGATAGGAGATGCGTCCGAGTTGGCCACCACGTTACCAGTGAAAGGAGAAGTTGGATTCAGACCCCGGATCGGCATGTGGGTCAAATCCGCCAGGGACGCAAGCGGGCGGATGGGTAGCTCAGCGGCAACGATCAGTGAGACTCCTTCGGCCTTGCGCACCCCGGTGACGATGTAGCTGCTGTTCGTGCTGTTATCGACATTGGGGAGCATGTCGTCCCCTCCCGATGAATGTTCCACCACACTGAAATCCCATGGGGAGTTGAGGAGGTTATCATTGCCGGGATATTGCTCCGCGAACCTGGGTCCCGTGTTGGAAGTAAAGAAGTCCACGACGGGGTCGGCCTGAACCACTCCCTTGGTGGCCGTGGCCCTGAAATTGGCAATGCGGGAACCAAGCATCATGGAGAGAAACGGCACGGGCGTCACTGAACATTGGGCTAGCGTGGCAGACGCCAATCCGGTTTTGGGCGGAAACAAAGTATCAGCGTCCGCCCTATCGTAGAATATTTCGAACCAACTATGCGAGCGACCGGAGCCAACGCTATCGATGTACCATTGGTAGGCGGATCCACATACTTGGCGATCGCCGGATTTTGCGGAGGGAACATCGAATTTGGCATCGACCCCCATATTTACCGAACCAGGCAGCGAGACCGCAGCGGGAGTGATCGCACCGCCAACACCCACAAGCCTTTGATCCAGCGGGAAGAAAAGCCCTACCCCGGTTCGGGCCCCTGGGAACAGGTCATAGTCGCGTCCCGTTTTCACCTCATTCAAATATCCCGCAGCAGGGCTGAAAATGCGTGTTTCCCCTGGCTCCAGGATCATCGGGTTCTGCCTTATATAGAATCGCATATCCCACGCCTTGCTTACGTAGCTAAGGGATTTGTCTATGTATTCCGTCAATGAACTTTGTCCCTGGACCGACCAGTATTCGTCAGCCAGAGCTGGCGCGCCCGCACCACTGAGCTTGTGATTAAGCGCCAAGGGCAGCGTGTAAGAAGGGTTGATGACGAGGGTTCCGTTTAAGGTGAGCCTCGTGTTGTAGGGATTCCAGATGGTGACGATAGGTGTGTAAAGAACCGCTGGACGATACTTTCCAGGCTCCGCACCCGACGTCGTGGCGTAATGGGAAACGACGATTTGCAACCTGGCCATCTGGGGCATGATGCGTATGTTATGAAACATCTCGTGACCACGATTTAGCACATTGGGGTCGGAGGAACGCCGGAACCCGTCATCCACCCAGCTCCGGTGATTGATATTCGGGGCGTTGGAGGATGTGGACGACATATCCTTGTAGAGTGTTGCGTAAGTTTTGATTTTCGCCCAACTTGCGATCGGGCCGCGTTCGAACCGAAACTCCCTATTGTTCCCAGTCCTGTAGTCGGACCAATGATACAACATGCTGTTGGCCGGTCGGTAATCAGAGTCATTTGCGGGACGGGTGTAATCAAGGCTCGTTGTCGGGCTGATTTGGAAAAACTTCAATCCCGAGGTCGGTTGCTCTTCCCACTTCTCGGTGAGAAGGGACAAATCCTTTCTCCACCCGCCGGTGGCGACGTTGGTGAGCAGTCCCATGGAACTGGAGGAGAGATCGTGGAAACTCTGGCTGGGAGTAATGGCACCGACGGCACCGTTGGCGATAAAGTCCGCGCTGCTGCGGGTCACCGCTTTTTTGGCTAGCGAGGGATCTGCCAAAACCGGATCAAGGTTGAAGGGTTCAGGGTCGGCGACGGAGTGGCTGCGGTTCTGGTCGGCCCATTGAGCTGCGGTGGGGGTGTTGCCATCGTATGGTTTGGGAATACGAGCCTTTTGGTTCTCTCCGCTCATCCACCAAGCGTATTTCCCCTTGTCGCTCAATGCGATCGGCTCGACATGAACTTGCCGGTCGTCGTCCTGGCCAAGACTTCCCGATGATACCAGCGGGACGGATGTAGGCGACGGGGATTTGCTTACGAGACTGTTGGCGTCGCTCGGAGCCGTTGTGGACTTCGTGCCGGAGACCAGCCAGGAAAGGAAACGCCCATTCTGATCTTCGGCGTTTTGTTTGGAGTCGTAGTCCGGCTTTTTGGGGCGCCCTGCCAGCGTTCCGCTGATTTCGTGGTCAGACCCCTGCCAACTTTTCCAGACACCTATGAGGGGTGGGTTGGCAGTATCGAGAATGTCAGACGGAGCCGTGATTCTCATATCAGGTCCCGCGTTCTTCTGCACCTCTCCTATCGCCAGCATCAGCGCGAGCTTTGCGTTGGCACGAGCCTCGGCCTGTGATACGCCCATATTGGACGTGCGTGTCGCAACCGAGGAAAGACTGAGCAGCGCGACACACAACAGCGTAATAAGAACCATCAAAGTCAGAGTGGCTACGAGCGCGAATCCCGTTGAGCGCCCAGCTTTTGAAAATTGTGCGGAAGCGTGTAAAATTGTATTCACAATGTATTTATATGGTAAATAAAAAAATCAGCGCGATGACAATCTTGCGTCATTTTTAAGATAAAACTCCGGAACTATCTATCGCCTAAAAAATGTTCGAACAATTCGGCTCGAAATACCGAGACGGTCACGCAATGTAATGTGGTGGTTTTACGCGGCGTAGACATCCTTATCTATGGCATCTGCCGACTTGGGTGGTCGATAATTCCTTTCCAAACAAGCGACCCCCTAAGGGGATGGCTATAGTATCGTGGAAACCATCCCTTGATCCCGCAACTGGAGCGGATGGCGGGGTTACCCATTAAGTGGGTCGGTCAAGTGTGAAGCGATGATTGCTCTGTGATGCATTCGGAAGCTATTTTTAGATATAGAAACCCACGCAAACTTATTTCCAATGCAAGAATTGAAAGCAAGCTCTCCATCCATCATCCAACTTCGAAAGGTATCTGGCAACGGTGGCTTCGCCTTGATCGCTACCTTAGTGCTGATGTCTCTCCTCGTAATGCTACTGGTGGGCTTGCTCTCATTGTCGGCGGTGTCTCTGCGAACGTCTTCGCAGGATTCGACCCAAATCGAGGCGCAGGCAAACGCCAGGCTTGGGCTGATGATGGCTCTTGGTGAATTGCAAAAACACGCGGGTCCGGACGTTGCGGTCACGGTGCCTTCTGACATTGTCGATGCGGCTCCCGCCAAGTCTCATCTCACCGGGGTTTGGAAATCGTGGGATTTCGATCCGTCCGCAGGTTCCCCGGACTACGACTCCGAGAAGAGCGACCGCTTTCAGCAGTGGTTGGTTTCGTCGCCGGATCCCATCGCTACCAGAAACATGGATTTCGTAAACTCCGGCTGGGGCGGCGAGACGATCGAGTTGGTCGGTGAGGGGTCGCTGGGAGTGGGAGCACCGGATGAAGCGAAGGTCTCCGCGGGACGGGTTCTGGTTTCCTCCGAAGGAAAGGCAAACGGGGCGTTTGCCTGGCATGTGTCCGACGAGGCGGCCAAGGCGCACATCAATGTCCCTCGTAATCCGGATATGAACGACACCCTGGCCCAGAAAGCTGCGCTGCTCGGCGGCCAGCGCCCCTATGCCTCACGGATCATGGGGCTGGATGGAAGCCTTCTGGATTTTCTTCCCGGTGACGGCAACACCGCCGCATTTAATCTCAGCAAGGCCAACAAAATGAAGCTGATAAGCCTCAATCAGTTCGACCTACTGCCTGCCGTTGGTAATGGAGCGAGTAGGATCAAGCCTTTCCGTCACGATGTGACGCCTTACTCACTGGGATTGCTGACCGACGTCCGCCATGGCGGACTCAAGCAGGATCTGACTTCGGCGTTCGAGCGTGTCAGTTTCTCGAACACTACGAACCTTCCTGTGGAACTCGCCGGCAAGGGTCTTTATGAGACTACCCACGGTATCACCGGAGTCTCCGATCCCCGTTGGGGAGCACTGGCAAGCTACTACAACACCTACAAGGTGCTCAATAACACCAATAGTAATCCAAAATTCTCCCAGCCGCCGAGCGAGCAGCTGACTCTCAGCGACACTGAGTCACCTGGAAAATTCTTCCCGGGTCCGGTGATTCAGAAGGTGGAGATGATGTTGTCCATCGTGGTGCGCGACAATCATCTGAGCCCCACCGATCGCTATTGTCCCAGCGCCACGTATCCATTCCTCGGCCATCTCGTCTTCACTCCGATCGTCACTCTGCACAATCCCTACAACGTCAACATTTCCTTCGATCAGATGAAGGTGACCATGGACAACGTTCCCGTCGCCTTCCTGATTTACCTCAATGGCGACCCCATCAACACGCGCCTGCTGGATTTGAGCTACTACTTCTTCCAGAACCACAAGAGTGGTGTGGGTGCAACAAGTTTCACGATCCGGATCGCCGACTGGACGAACTGGGACAAGAGAGAATACACTAAAACTAACGGTCCGATCGTGATGAAGCCGGGTCAATCACTGGTCTGCTCGCCCTATCTGGATCCGAGCTACACGTGGAGAAATATCACAGCGCAAAATCAAACCGATGATTTCCGCTACGAGAACAGAGGGCGCAAGTCCAAACCTGGGTATTACGGGCGTTGCTTTGGCTTTGATTCGGATGTGATTCGCCCGAAATTCAATTATGACGGGGCAGATAACATCCAGACGAACACCCCGCCCCAGCCACCGAAAAGCGCCTTCCTAGGTCTCAGAACAGAGGACTTCGATAATGGCAATCTGCGGTTGGAATGTGCGATCCGGCAACCGATTACGGGCACTACGAGGTCGGGTATTGATGACACCCAGTTCCAGGTGCGCGCGGAGGTGACCGTGGCGGGCACGGACTACAACTACGGAGGACTCAGGTTCGGCTTGGGTGCAGACGATAATGAACCGACGACCGACGTATTTACGGATGGGATTGCTCCTGAAGTTTTCGACACTGGTAACTTCAGGGTCAACGAAGCGTATGTCCCGAATGCGGAGCCCATTTCGAATCACGAGAATGCGCAGACCTTCTGCGTCTTTTCCGCCTATGCCAGAACTACGAGCGGGGGGGTATACGACAATGGCACGCGCAGCGGAACTCCAGGAAGTGCCCTGAGGGACGGACGCGTCGCCGGGATGCCCTATCTGTTCCAAAATCCGGCGCGGACATTGGCGTTCTTGGATCTTGCAACGGAGAAGCCGGGAGCCCATTCGCATGAACTGAACGTCCAGCCTTTCAACGGTCCCGGTGAGGTGGAGGACTATTTCAATCTGGATCCCCTCAACCGCACGGCATCCCTGACGGGCAACACCACCCAGCGGGGGATCAAGACGGGCAGCTACCTTGAAGTCCCACTCGGGCCAATGCAGGCCATTGCCGACTTCCGCCGCTCGAATGCACTGTCTTCCCCCTACCTGCCCAACTATGTGCAGCCGGTCGCAAACTCGCGGATCGCTCCGAATATCTCTACCGACACGGTCAAGATGCCTGCCGATGGAGCGTCCGGCTACGAACTGCTGGATCATGGATTTTTGGCGAACCACGCACTCTACGATCAATTCTACTTCTCAACCTTCGCCGGGGACGGCGCGCTTGATGCTGAAGATGTGTTCGAAGGTTTCATGAATTCGGGCGAATCGCTGCTTTCCCAAGCCTATCAGCCCTATGTTCCTTCAGGGCAATCCGTCGCCAGTGCCCAAAGTGAGCTCTTTGCTTCAGGGACACCGACGGCGGATGCTTACCAGCGTGCGGCGGCGTATCAGATGGTCAGAGGCTCATTCAATGTGAACTCGACCCGTGTCGAGGCATGGAAGGCCATGCTCGCCGCCGCGAGCAAGGAAAAAGTCGTCACCCTCTGGGCCAAGAACACCGAACTTGAGGAGCACACACCTACGGGCGTGCCGGTGATGCCGATGGGGCTGGTCAATGGCGGTGTTGTCGGGGGGGACGCGGAGTTCGAGAAAATCGACAATCAGGCAACCAATGATTGGAACGGCTACCGGGAGCTTTCCGAGATCGAGCTGGAAAGCCTTGCTACCAACATCGTTGACCAAGTGCGCGAGCGCGGGCCATTCCTTTCGATGTCCGAGTTTGTGAACCGCAGGATCGGACCGGATTCGGAACTCAGCCGCATGGGTGCGCTGGAGGCAGCGATCGAAAATGCGGGAATCAACCGTGCGGACTTTCTGGATCAGGTTCCGGTGACCGAGGGAGATCTCGGTAACGCCAAGCTCTATGGCTTCAGGACACCGCTTGCATCGGTGGGCAATCCCGCTGCCGGTGCTCCGGGTTGGATCTCCCAGGGTGATCTGTTGCGTCTTCTTGAGCCTGCCGCCACCGTGCGTTCGGACACCTTTGTGATCCGTGTCTGTGGCCAGGCCCTGGATACCAGTGGTAACATCGCGGCAACGGCATACGCGGAGGCCGTGGTGCAACGCCTGCCCGAACATGTCGACAACGTTGATAACGTATTTGTCAACGCACACAGTGATCCCACCGCGTCATCTGTGAATCAGAGATTTGGTCGACGCTTCGCCATCGTCTCATTCCGTTGGTTGAACCCAAGTGAAATATGATTGCCAGAAAACTCATCTTGTCCATTACCGCCCTCGGGCTGTTTTCCACCGGCCATGCTCAAAGTGACAAGGACGCCCCCACAATTCAGATTCGCGCCGTGTTGCATGATCCCGCTCATCCAGAGACGGAGCTCTTCATTCCGGATTCATCCGATGGTGTGGAGAAATTAAACCTGCGGCGCGCCAACCTGTCCCCGGTGCAGATGACCCGGCCGGTCAACGGTGCTATTCTCTTTTACAACACCGCCACCTTCGACCCCGAGAAGCCGATGGAAAACCTGGTAGCCATGTTGAAGGTGCCGCCGGGTATGAACCGTATCATTGTGATTCTCGTGCCGAATCCTCCCGATTCGAAGTTCGCCATGCATGCGGTGTTGATCGAAGACACGGCCACGGGTTTTCCGAAGGGCGAGTCAAGGATTCTGAGCATGATTCCAGTGGAGGTCGGAATCCAGGCGGGTGAGCATCGGGTGCGAGCCGACCCTGGAAAAATCACGCGGATTCCGGCTGTTGAAAAACACAACGAGTTCAACATTGCCCAGACGAGTTTCTACTACAAGAAGGACGAGTCCTGGGTCGTTTTTACTGAGCGGCAGGTAAAGTATTCCGACAAGCTCCGGAGAATTTATCTGATCGTCGCGCCTCAGGGATCGAGATCTCCCTACGTCACCACGATCGTGGACACATCCGTTACCAAACCTCCGGCGGCACCCGATATCAGTCCTTCGGGAAACTAGGCTCGTAGGTGCTCCCAGACTTAATCAGCCAAATGATGTCCTCCACCCTCCTAAAACGACTTGCTCTGCCAATGAAGAAAGATTCTGAACTGCAAAAAATTGCTATAGTGACTCTCACCGTGCTCCTTTCCACGAGCGCTTTTGCCCAACACGATCCGGGACGGAACGCAGTGCGTCTGCTGGCTCAGGATCAAACAGATGCTGCAGTAGAGCTAGTGGCGAAATCCCCGGGGAAAATGGAAAGCCCGATCAGTGATGCCGAACGTTTCTTTGTGCTGGCAATGGCTGCCTGTAAAAAGGGTGATGCAGCTGCCGCATTTGGCTACGCGCGACAGGCAGTTGATAAAGGGTTGCCCGTAGAACGTCTTCTAGCCGGCCCCCGTGATATACTTAAGCCGCTATACGCACATAGTGAATTCCAGTCGTGGATCAAAGCGCGATACAAGGAATTGCTGCATGGTCCCCTGATTGGTTCGGTCACTGATTCTTCGGCAAGTTTCTGGGTCCGTACAGCAGGCGAAGCCGATGTATCCATTATCGCCGAATCCCAGAATGAGTCGAAGACTAGCCGATTCACCGGGAAGGGAAAAACATCATCCCAGTCCGACTATACAGCTACCGTGACGATCACGGGTTTGAAACCAGACACCCAATACAGTTACAAATTACTGGTTAACAACGAATACTCTGGGGCATCGTCCGAGTTTCGTACGTTCCAAAAACAGAACACGCCATCCCGTTTCAGCATCGCTTTCGGAGGCGGCGCCGGATTCACACCTCAATACGAGCGAATGTGGACAACAATAGCTAAACGCAAGGTAAGCGCTTTGTTACTTTTGGGCGACAATGTCTATATCGACGACCCCACACATCAGTTAACCCAGCATTACTGCTACTACCGCCGGCAAAGCCAACCGGAATGGAGACGGCTGGTCGCATCGACAAGTGTTTACTCTATTTATGACGATCATGATTTTGGTGAAAATGATTGCAATCCCGGCCCCGACATTGAGAAACCCGAGTGGAAACGCCAGGTCTGGAAGACCTTTACGGAGAACTGGAATAACCCGGCCTATGGTGGCGGCACGCAACAGCCAGGTTGCTGGTATGACTTCTACATTGGCGATGTCCATTTCATCATGCTTGACTGCCGTTACTATCGAGATTTGAAAGGCGGCTCCATGCTGGGACCGGTTCAAAAGAAATGGCTGCTTAATCAGCTGAAGTCATCCGAAGGAAAGTTCAAGGTGCTCGTTTCGTCAGTCCCTTGGAGTCCGGGAGTGAAACAGGGCAGCAAAGATACCTGGGATGGGTTTCCTGAGGAAAGAGAGGAGATATTCTCGTTCATCGAAATGCATCGAATCAGCGGAGTTCTCTTAATGGGTGCAGACAGACATCGCTCGGATTTCCGCAAGATATCACGACCCAAAGGATACGATCTTTATGAGGTCATGAGTTCACGTCTGACAAATGTGCACACTCACGGTCTCATGAAGAACGCCAAGGGGTCAGAATTCATCATGGGCTACAATGAGGAATGTTCTTTCGGCCTCGTGGAGTTTGATACAACCGCAGACGACCCGCAGGTCACATATCGTATTGTGAATATTGACGACGAAGAAATTGATGCCCGATCTCTCAAATTAAGTCAACTGAGGGACAGTGAGAAGCAAGACCAGAGCAAACAAGAGAATGCACCAGACAAGTAATATCAAATCTTGGTAATGATCTAAGTGTTATGAAGCACTAGAACGTGAACATTTACCGTGAACAATCGATGCTCTTAGCAAAGATTGACACAGCTGAAAAATAAGGTATAATCTGTTGTAACACACAGAAATTCAACGAATTAGTCAGGCTCATAACCTGAAGGTCATAGGTTCAAATCCTATCCCCGCAACCACTTTAAAATGCCCGTCTCGTTAGAGGCGGGCTTTTTTTACGCGTAGCTACTAACAGGACACCCACTGAATTCAGGGGAGCTGTCTGAGATTAGCGTGATAGCGTGCAGATGCGCAGGGACGCGGAGGATGATGATTCTTTTACCAGACGTGCTGAAAGGACAAGAAGGGGGAGTGTGGAATGGCACTATTTCTGCACATCGATTACAAGAATTATCGAATGCTCCTTTTGCATGGAATGATCCAATTGCCATCCCCTTTTTCCATGCCGAAATGGCGTGAGCGATCCGTATGCCCCATGGAAGCTGGAATGGACGAGTGGCTTGGCTCGTTGGCTTTCTTAACTCATTTAAAGAGTTGACGGTAAGCGCCGGATTTTTTTTCATAATGAGCAATGATATTGCTCACTCGCTCGTTCGTTTCAGCCTCCGTTGCTATGCTGCTGGCATACACATGCACAAGTGCTGCAGATAATCAGAAGGACTGGCATCAACGATTAAGTGATGATATCTCACAACTAGAGACGGTCAAGAAAGGCGCGGGTGTTGGTATTTTACCTGCCGCAGTAAAAGTTCTGATCCACAGTGGCAACAATGAAGAGGCGCTGAATCTTCTTTCCAGCTTTGAACAGAATGGCACTTTGACCTATTCATGGTCGATCGCGGACTCGCTGAAACTCGTGGGGTCGTCGATGGATCTCCCGCAGTCAGTAATCAGTAAGGTGCGCGACTCGCACGAAAGCACGCTTCTGAAGACTTCAAAGATGCGGCTAGATCTTAACGCGCAAGCTGATAAGCTTCGCAAAGAAAATCCTGATAAGGATATTTCTAAAGCAGTTGATATGCGTAGTGCAAAAATTGGTGAGATCTTGGTGCGATCTACGGCAGCGAAAATGGCCGTGGTGAGTCACTTTAGTTCAACGGGAATTGACAAGAAGGAACTGGTGACCGACCTCGAATGGATCGACTCCTACAGCCTCGAATTCGTCAGCGCCATTGACTCCGCGCTATTTTTTCTTAAAGACCTTGAAGTATCTCCGGCTGTCCGTTTAGAGATCCTCAATTATCGCGCCGATCAATTGATCGATATCAAGAGCTTCATAAAACTGACCGCAAACGATGATGAAAATCGAACGGGACTGCTTCAGCAAGCGCGGCATATTATCCAGATTTGCGAGGTGGGAAAGGCAGTCGCCGAACTAGATGATAAATCCCTGGCATCCAAGTTATTAGGCCGTGCTGAAGCGCTGATCGAACTCTTCGATGAAGAGGCCTACAATCAAACGCCGACATTTGATAAGGATTTATTTGGTACGCCGATGAGATCTGTCTCGGAGCTGAAGTCTCTACTAGCGCCCGTTGAAGGGACCCCGCGTATTAGCGACCCCAGGATCGCCGCGGACTTCCTCCGTGCACACATTGCAAAAAATAATCTCACATCCCTGACTATAGAGGAATGGAGTGCCATTGAAGAATTTCTCGTTCCAGGCACGACGATCTGCCAGCTTATGAGACGCGCATTGCTCGGTTCCAAATCATCTGACCTTAAGATCATGCAAACACTCTTTTGCAGTCGTGAATTTATAGACAAGCTGGGATTGACCGCTACTCACACACTCACCTGTCTTACCGCCGTTGCTTTGGCGAATGCTGACAGTGCAAAGGAGTCCCTGGAATGCAAAAAATACGCGCAAGAACTCTCTTCAGAATTCATTGCGCTCTATGAAACGCGCAGAGAAGAATATGAGACTAATCGAGCGGAGGCGCAAAAGAGGGCAGAAGAAGAAATTGAGGAGAAACCGGAATATCGATCGGGTATTATCAGTAATTTTAATCGCAATTGGCAGGCACGCGCGCAGGCTATAGTGAGCGAGCAAAAATCTATCGCACTGCCACTTGAAATTGAATTACTGGCAGCTACCGAAGGTGCCGACCCCGCGCTGCAACTCGGTGGAAGATTTTTAAACGACAACCTGTTCGAGCGTTACCTCCACACAGCAAGAGGCATGGCCATGAGCCAGAAAAAAGAAGAACTTAACGAACTTTACCAGCTTCAAGGCAGAGCCCAAAAAGATGAGGCCACTGATGAGCAAGCTCAGTATATTGCCTCAATAAAGGCGATCGCATTGTCTCTTGGTGCGATTTCCGGTAGTCAGCTAATATCGGATTAGCCAATTACACGCATCATTATCATAAAGCCGATAACTTGATTCGCTCGGCAAAGTGCTGCCCCACCAAACCTTGGTAGCCTGGTGACTCCCGATTCGAGAGAGATCTCCTTTTAAAAATGACTCGCAGGAGCTTCCCTTTCGGAATACCAGGGCTACGAGCAAGCACACCCACTGAACTTCGTCGAGCTGTGTGAGATTAGCGTGCAGATGCGCAGGGACGCGGAGGATGATGATTCTTTTACCAGTAGGGCTTGAAGACTTTTAAAACCGCGAATTGACACGAATTTAACGAATAGATGAGTAAGGATGCATGCGTCGGTATTGAATCGAATTACTTCCGAGTCTCATTAGCTTGATTCATTTAATTTCTGGAGAGCCACGCTTCCAGCTGGCTGGGTGAGATCTAGGGGTCTTCGTTACTCACTCTAGCCACTTGTAAGGATGGCAGTCCGTAGAGTCTTCTCATGGCGGGAGCGGCGAGGGTTGCCCAAAAGATGTGGGCTTGTGAATTCGTGGAGTTTGCGCGATGTATACCTAACGATGCAGATTGAGATCCAAGGTGTGGGAATTTGGAGTGCGCTTGGCCGTGGGTGGTCGGCGCACCGCCAGGCGTTTGCCGATGGGCGGACGGCGTTTTCGCGTCTGGATGAGGTGGAGGGGTTCGAGGAGTCGAACTCTGGTTTGATGGTTGGTGCGATTGAGGATAGGGCGGCTTTAGCATATCGGAAGTATTCTCCGGCGACGAATCTGGGGCTGGCGGTGGCGAGGGATGCGGTGACGGATGCGAATGTGGACGCTGTGAAGCTTCGCGATGCTGCGTTGGTCGTGGGGAGTAGTCGCGGGAACGCGGCGGGATGGTTGTCGGTATGGCCCGGTCGACGTCCGGTGAAGTTGCTGGCGGCGAGTAATTCGATGCACAATGAAATCGCATCGGCGGTGAGTATCGAGTTGGGAATCACGGGGCCATGTCATGTGTTGGCGAATGGTTGCTCGGCGGGTCTTGCGGCAGTGGATATGGCTCGGATGCTCATTCTATCCGGTGCGGTAAAGCATGCACTCGTGGTGGGTGTTGATTTACCGTTGTGCGAGGTGCTGTTGGACGTTTACGCGAAGACAGGTTTGCTGTCGAGAAATGGGGTGAACGACCCCTATGACCCGCGGACGACTGGATTTTTTCCGGCGGAAGCGGGTGCGGCAATGTGGCTGAGCGCGGAGGTGGGTGATGAGGGTTCTAGCTGCCCTCGTTTGGCGGGGACGTGGGTAAATTCTGATGCGTCGGATTTGGTTGGTGTGCCACACGATGGCGGCGGTGTGGCACGGCTGGCGGCGAAGGTGATGGAGTCTTTGGCAGGTCGGCGTTTGCGTGCGGTGTGTCCGCATGCGAGCGGCACGTTGGTGCACGGTCAGGCGGAGTCGCGCGCGCTGCGTGAAATATTAGCGAAGGTGGAAGGCGAAGTGCCGACGGTGCATCTGATGAAGCCGTGGACGGGGCATTCGATGGGGGCGAGCGGGGCCTTGGATTTGGCGATCCTTGCAGCGGCGATGCGTGATGGAGTGTTACCTCCGAACTTACCGGGTCTTTGCGGTGTGGGCGATTGCGCCCGTTTGCCGGAGCGGTTTGAGCCGATAGCGGCAGGTGAAATGGTGGTGAAGATTGCTTCGGGGATGGGTGGCCAGAATGTGATCGCTGCGCTGGAGACCGGGCCGGGACTGGTAGAACGCGGCATGGGCGAGGTGCGTTTTGACGAGCTGGTGGTGGATGTGAATTCCCAGACGATGCGCGCGTATGGAGGTGGTGAGGTTTTGCGGACGTTTCCGGTGTCGACGGCGAAGAATGGCATCGGATTTGAGGAGGGGAGTTACAAGACGCCGACGGGGAATTTTGTGATCGATGGGATGTTCGGAGACAACGAGCCACTCGACATGGTTTTTCAAGGTAGGCAGGCAGTGGGGGCGTTTGGTTCTGGGTTTGATGCGGACGGCGACCACGTTGTGGCGCGGGTGATGTGGCTGCGCGGTTTGGATGAAGCGAATGCGAACAGTAAAGAGCGGTTTATTTACATTCACGGGACCAATCATCAGGAGTTGATCGGTCAGCCGGCGAGCCATGGTTGCGTACGTCTGCGGAATGCAGATGTTGCCGAGCTTTTCGCGGCGGTTTATGTGGGGTGCTCGGTGAGGATAGACGCTTAGTCGTTCACGAAACCGAGGCTTGATTTTTTGACACTTTCCCTTGATGAGTAGAGCGATGCATATCAGCGAAATCCTGGGGCAAGGTAACCCTACGTTCTCATTTGAGTTTTTCCCACCGGCGAATCCGGAGGCTGCCGACCGTCTTTTTGAAACGATCCGCGAGTTGGAAGAGCTTTCTCCCGCATTTGTGAGTGTGACTTATGGCGCGGGCGGTGGGACGCGTGAGCTGACCCATGATCTGGTGGTGCGTTTGAAGACGACGACAACATTGGATCCGATCCCACACCTGACATGCGTGTGCCACAGCGAGGCGGAGATCGCTGAGATTCTGGAAAAATTTGCGGCTGCGGGTGTGAGCAATATTTTGGCACTTGGTGGTGATCCACCACGATCGATGCCTGGCTACGATCGCGCGAACGATGCGTTCCAGCACGCATCGGACTTGGTTGGGTTCGTGCGTAACTTCGCGCCACAGAGTGGAAAGAAGCCGAATGGCGATCGTGGGTTCGGAATTGGCGTAGCGGGATTTCCCGAAGGCCATCCGGCGACGCCGAACCGCTTACAGGAAATGGACTATTTGAAAGAGAAGATCGACGCTGGAGCGGATTACATCTGCACACAGTTGTTCTTTGATAACTATGACTTCTACGACTTCCGTGATCGCTGTCGTCTGGCGGGCATCGACGTGCCGATTATCGCGGGCATCATGCCGGTTACATCGACTACGGGGATGCGAAGAATGGCGGAACTGTCTGGTGGTTCGCGATTCCCTGCGAAGTTGCTGCGTGCCTTGGATCGCGGTGGCGACGATGCGGAAGCGTTGAAGCAGATTGGAATCCACTACGCGACCGAGCAGTGTGCCGGATTGCTGGATCAAGACGTGGACGGTTTGCACTTTTACACACTCAACCGCAGCGATGCGACACGGCAGATATACCGTAGTCTTGGACTACTGGCAGGCGCTGATATTTAATGCGGATATCCGCAGATTTTCCGCGCTGCTGCGCGGTGGATGATTTGCTCAACCTTTACTGACTTCCTCATGAAACTCATTCGATTCGGTGAGCCCGGTTCCGAAAAACCGGGCGTGGAAATAGACGGGCGGCGGCTCGACGTTTCGTCCAAAATTAGCGATTTTGATGGGGCGTTCTTCGCCGGTGGCGGATTGTCGGCCTTGCGCAAATTGATCGAGTCGGAGAACCATGGCCTGCCCGAAGTGGCGGCGGATGTGCGGCTCGGTCCGCCGGTGGCGCGCCCGGGGAAAATTGTCTGTGTGGGGCTCAATTACAAGGATCACGCAGAGGAGTTTGGCAATAGATCGCTACCGGAGGAGCCGGTGCTGTTTATGAAAGCGACGTCGGCCTACTGTGGTCCGAATGACGATCTTGTGCCGCCTCCGGGCTCGCAGAAATTGGACTACGAGGTGGAGCTGGCGTTGGTGATTGGGCGGGTGACAAAGAATATTGAGGAGGAGGATGCGATGCAGTCTGTTTCAGGGTTCACGATGCTGAATGATGTCAGCGAACGCGCGTTCCAGAAAGAACACGGCGGGCAGTGGATGAAAGGGAAGTCTTATGATGGCTTTGCATCGGTCGGGCCTTTTTTGGTGACTCGCGATGAGATTGATGATGTGGGGTCGCTTGGTCTTTGGACGGATGTGAATGGCGACTCAAGGCAGTCGGGAAACACGCGCGACATGGTGTTCTCGGTGGCGTTTTTGGTGAGTTATATCAGTCGATTCATGACGCTTGAGCCCGGAGATATTATTTCGACAGGCACACCGGGAGGCGTGGCGATGGGGATGTCCGAACCTGGGTATTTGCAGTTGGGTGATTTATTGGAGATGGGGATTGATGGTTTGGGGTGTGCGAGTAGATCCGTGCGGGATGCCGAACCTGGTGAGTTGACTGAGGAGGGGTGAGGTTCTTATCTTTAACGGAGCTTAATGGTGATGGCGAATCGAGCTCAAAGCCGACCCTATGATGTTCATTTCCTTGCTGATGGGGTTGACGGGGCGTGGGTAACACAGGCAAACTGTGGTGTAATGTTGTGTTCCATAAACCAGTCTGTTTTCGTAGCTATTGCCTTACGTGCTATGCGCGTTTCGGTGATGGTGATGTGTTCACTGCTATTGGTGACCTCTGCGGTTTTGCTGACAGGTTGTGGTGATGAGGAGAACTCCAAGATCGAGGATTTGAGTGGTAAGGGCTATGCTTTTTCGGTGGCGGATTTTCAACGTGCGGCGGCGGTGGGGGATGTGGATGCTCTGGAGTGGTTTCTCAGTGCGGGAATGGATCCCAATGTGCAAGGAACCAATGGAGATACAGCACTGCTCGCGGCCATTCGTGCGGGGTCAGGTGAGGCGACGTCATTTCTGCTCGATCATGGTGCCGATGCGCGCACGGTGAAGGGTGCGGAGGGTAGGAACGGATTGATGATCGCTTCTCACGATGGATCGGAAGAGGTGGTGCAGGTATTGCTTTCGAAGGGCGTTTATGACCCGGTGGAGCGCGATAGAAACGGTTACCACGCTCTTGCCTTGGCAATCAGTAATGGGCATAGCGATGTGGTGGATTTACTCGCTGCTCGAGCGAACCGGGACATGCTCGACGACGGGCTTTTGATGGCGGCGGTGCTTGGCGATGTGAATGCGGCGGATTTATTGTTGTCGCGTGGTGCTTCGGTGCTCGCTCGCGATGCGAATGGACGCACCCCTCTGATGCACGCAGCGAAGCGTGGTAACGTGGAAATGGTGCGCTTGCTGATGGACAATGGGTCTAACCGCTATGCTGTGGATGGCGAAACGGGTGCGACGGCTGGGCAGATGGCGGATGAATTATTGGATCAATCCCGTGGAGAAAATGCGCCAGCTCCGCGAATTGAAGATCAGCAAACGGTTGTTGCGATGTTGAATGGTGAGCCGGGGGTGATTGAGACTGAGGTTGCCGGCACGTTGGTGGACGAGCGTGAATTGGTGACGGTCAATAGTGACGGCTCTTTGCCTTTGGCTGAGACACCTGAGCTTCGCGATCAAGTCAGGGTGGGTGAGCGTCTGAATGGAGCGGTGATTGAGCTGGGTGCGACAGGCGTGATTGCCGCCGAGCCGTCGGACGGTGATGAGTTGGCAGCAGTGGTGCCGCTTGAGAAATTGCGCGCAGAGCTGACGATGCGCGAGTATCGCACCAAGCCGCTGCCGGTGATTGTCGAGCGAGTGGATGCGAGCAACTCGGTGGAAGTGCGACTCCTCTATGGTAAGAATCAAAGAGTTCAAGTGAGCGAGGGCGAACGAGTGGCGAATCTTCCCCTTGAGGTGGTTTCGGTGCAGCGTGTGATGCGGCATAGCAAAGAAACCGACGGCGAGCTCGCTGATGTTTCGAAGGTGAGGCTACGCAATATACAGACAGGGAGGGTGTATGAATTGACCACCGGACTGGAAGCGACGGCAGGTGCCCCGTATGCGGTGTTGGAACGGCCCACAGGTGCCCTGTTCAAAGCGGAGGCGGGCGATACCTTTGGAGTTGCTGCCGATGAGGGCCAGCGGTTTCACGTTATCGATGTGCGCGCTGACTCGGTGATTATCGAGGATGTTGAGACGCGCGAAGTGATCGTGTTGCAGCGTGAGATTGATCGATGAGAACCATTGCCACGGTGGGTGTTTCAAGCGTAGCGTAGTAAGTTATGAAGACACTTTTTCGGTTCGTGTGGTTTACAGTTTTTGCGTTCGTTGCATCAGGGATGATCTCTCCTCTTCTTCGAGCGGATGATGGACTTGCAGTGGTCTTGGTCGGAAACGAGGAGGTAAGCGATGCTAATCACTGGGCGCGGGTCGAAGATGCGTTACGAGCTCTCGATGAGCGCGGCGTGGATGTGATCTATTTGAAGATCAGAACGACGACAGGCTTCGATGCTCATGTTGCCGATAAGATGATGCGAGCTATCCCCGCGTTGAAAGCGGAGACGGTGGCCTTGGTCGATGGTTCGGCACTCTCGGGTGGTTCGCTCGCGGCACTGCTTTGTGATCGACGGATGATGACGCCCAGCTCTGTAATTGGAGATCTGGTGGATTTGCCGTCGATGGAAAAGACCATTAAAGATGACGATGGTTCGCGCGATGTGGTAGCGCGTGAGGCGCGCTTGTTAAAGACACGAGTGCGAGCAGCGATGGATTCCGGCAATGTTCCGTCGGCGCTTGTTGACGGCTTGTTTGGTCATCAGGCCAAGGTGCGATCTACCCTTGGCTTGCCGGCAGTGGACTCCGAAGATGACGATGCTCCAATCTCGATTACCGGAAAAGAAGCGGAGAAGTTAGGCTTTGTGGAACTGGTTGACGCCTTGCCTTCGCACGGTGACGATATTCGCACGGTCGCAGAAGCAAAGGCTTGGGGTGACGATGAGCCTGTGCTTGACGACAAGGCGGATGTGCCGGTCGTTCCTGCAACTGCTCCGGTAGGGAAAGTGAAAGAGGATTCCTACAAGGGTAAGGTGGTGGTGATTAAGGTGGGCGAGGACTCCTTGGTAAATACCGCGAATTTTGAGTTTATGAAGCGGACCTTGCAGCGTGCGGAAGCCGAAGGCGCTGCGGCCGTGGTGCTCGATATGGACACTCCAGGAGGATTTGTCTGGCAAACGCTTGACTTGATGTTGGCGGAGTTGACGCGGATGAAAACGCCGGTTTACACCTTTGTTAACTCACGGGCGATTTCGGCGGGGTCCTTGGTCGCGATGTCGACGAACGCCATCTATATGGCGCCGTCAGCGACGATAGGCTCGGCGGGTGTGGTGACTGGTGGTGGTGAAGATGTCACCGGCACCATGGAGCAAAAGATCAACAGCACGGTCATTTCCTCGGCGCGCAATGCGGCGATCACCAATGGACACAACCCGGACATCGTTGAAGCGTTTATAGACCCCGAAAAAGAAGTGATCATCGATGGGGAAGTGATTTCAGCCGCAGGGCAAATGCTCAATCTCAATACACCGGAGGCGATGCGAATGATCAATGGTCGTCCAGTTCTTGCCAAAGGGGTGGCTACATCGGTTGAAGAGGTGCTCGAAGCTGAAGGGATCACCGCAGAAGTGGTAGTGGCCGAGCGCACCGGATTTGAAGCCATTGCCTACTGGGCGGTGAAGCTCGCTCCTTTACTGATCATGCTGGGGATAGCCGGTGCGTATATCGAAATGAAATCGCCTGGTCTCGGTGTGCCTGGAGCCATTTCCGCGATCTCTTTCGCCATCTATTTCTTCGGGGCGAACATGGCGGGCAAACTCGCCGGGTGGGAATTGGTCGCGTTATTTGTTTTGGGTATTGTGTTGATTCTTCTCGAAATCTTCGTCCTTCCAACGGCATTCATTTTTGCGCTGATCGGTTCGGCAATGGTGTTCGCCGCACTGGCTTTGGGGATGGTCGATAAGGCTCCGGTGATCACCGAGGGCGAGGGATGGAATTGGTCGGGGGTATGGGATGGATTGGTCGACCCCTTGTTCAATGCGAGCCTGGGCATCTTTGGAGGGATTGTCTTGATCATGCTACTAATGCGCTTTTTGCCGTCGCTGCCGCTATTCCATCGATTCGTGTTGGCGGATGCTGTGCCGACGGGGACGTCGTCAGATGCGGGCACGGTTCCTATGGCGCAGGGAGCACCCGACGCCTCTTCGTGGTTAGGGAAAACGGGTGAGGCAAAAACGATTCTCCGTCCAGCGGGAGTGGCAGAAATTGACGGGCAAGACGTCGATGTGGTGACCAGCGGTGGATTCGTTGAGAAAGGTGCCAAGATCAAGGTCATCGCCCAAGAGGGGATGCGCGTCGTTGTGCGTGCGGTGTGAGTTTTTTAAACCGCGAATTATTCGAATTGAGCGTTGACGATGGCTGGGTTGTTGGCTGAATTGGGGGATGAAATGGTTCGCTTGGTCTACGGTCTTGATAGTAGGTGTTGCTGTGATCTGGTGGATGGTGCCGAAGGGGGAGTTTTTACCCGAAGGTGGTGCTGTATCGTTGAAAGATTTTCCAGAACCGATTGCTGCTGCTGAGTGGGAGGATGGCTATCGGTTCGAGGTCTTGCGGATTGGTGTCGGTAGCGTCGAAGATGGATCTATGGTGGCGCCGTCTGGATCGTTGATGAGTCCAGTCAAGACATCGACAAGGACATATATCGATGGAAAGTTGATGTCGGTGGAAGTGGAGTATTTTTCTGTCGATAGTGTGCCTACTGGCTTGCAGTGCTCCGTGAAGGATATTCCTGGATTGATATTGATGTGTCGCTATATGGACGAGTCTGGGAGGGCCTTGGAGACGGACGCGGTATTGTCCGATGGTGAGGTCATAGATGATGTGATCAAAGCGATGAGTAGTTATGCTTTGGAACCGCTTCGTTTTCGAGGGCGAGAGGCGATGCAAGTAACGAACTCGACGGGCGATCCTGGAATTCCAGATCTGCTCATCCAGGTGCGCGATACTGAGTTTGGGTGGATCACCGGCGAAGGGCTGCTAACACTCGATGATGGAGGAGGGCATCGACTGTTGGCCTTGTTTCCTGCATGGCCTCGGAAGACACTCGTGGACACGGGGCGTCTTGAATTTCGCATCGTCAGAGCCGGTGTGGAGCAGATGGTAGAGTTGAAGGTTCCGAGCGGCTCGATACCGAATGTCTCATCGTCAGCTTCGAAAACGGTGGCTGAGCTTGTAGACTTTCCCTCGGTGATTGAGGGAGAGGATTACACAATCAAGCTACAAAAATGGGTATTCGAAGAGCAGGATGAATCTTATCCTTTTGTTGGCGTGATTTCAGAGTTTGTGGACAAGACACCTGGAGATTTAGGTCGGCTCAAAGACGAGGGCTTTGTCTGTTATAGTCAAAGTAGTTTCTACTGGGACTTTGCGGAGAGTGATGATTGTAACCGAGTCGCCACGCAGTCGAAGCATTTTGAAAAATGGGGTTATGAGCAGGCGTTTTCGCTTCCCCTGCGTGAAGGCGATCTAGTCACGATTGAGGGCAGCTTGCTAAGGCGGACGGGATATCCAAGGCGGCGTGATGAGTGCGTGTTTTTAGGGAGTGGAGGGGTGGCAAGTGATGGGACTACGATCAAGGTGGTTATGGATGGAGCGGCTGATAAGATCGGGCTAAAGCGTTTTGATATGGTGTTCGATTCTTCTGTGGATTTTGTGCGGGCAAGGAAGGCGATGACGAAGAAAGTTGGGTTTCAGGGATACCAAGTAGAGTTCGAACTAGAGTTGGATAAGAGTGCGGCTTCAGCATACGCATCGAGACTGGGCGAGTTTCATGAGTGGGAGCCCGTAGTGTTTTTCGATGATGACGAGTATTCTGCAGGGGTGATGCAGCTCAATAGAGGCGGGGTGAATAAATCAATAACCGGTAATCACAAGGTGACTGGAAACTACAAATGGGAGGTAAGGGCGAAGGCCGGTCAGAAAATCCGTGTAGGACTCGCAAAAATTAAGGAGAATGAGGTGATTCGAATTCGCTTTCCCGTTTCAAAGCAGGGCGAATAATTTTGCCTACTCACCGCGCCGCTCGATAGCGATGATGAACGGGGGGCGTTTCGTTTGGTTCATGCTGCTGTAATTTACGGCAAGGTAATGTTGCTCGTCGAGGGAGCTTGCCCATGCGCTGACGGCGTCGGATTCGACCGCTCCTTCGGGGTGGCCTGGATAGCAGACGATGAGGAGAAGCCCGCCGGGGCGGAGGTGGTTTAGAGCTTGCTCCAGGGCCGCGATCGTGGTGTCAGGGTGCGTGACGAGCGATTTATCACCACCGGGTAGATAGCCGAGATTGAAAACCGCGGCTGAAAGGTTACTAATGTCCCGTGAGGAGAGAATGGTGTCGATCTGCGCATGCGAATCGCAAACCAACTGGACGCGGTCTGCGAGGCCGAGGCTCTCACAGCGTTGCTGCGTCGCGTCGATCGCCGATTGTTGAATGTCGATGACAATCACGCAACCATTGTCACCAACGAGATCGGCGAGGAAGGCTGTGTCGTGTCCGTTTCCCGCAGTGGCGTCGAGGACGGTGTCGCCAACTCGGACACGCTGCGTAAGCATGGCGTGAGCCACGGCAACCGTGCGTGGAAAACGCGGTGGAAATTGGAAGTCCATGAGCTGCTATTGTGGGTTGTTGGCAAGTTGAGCAAGATCGAGATAGGGAGGAAGCGGGGTGCCATTGACGATGGCATGGGCAAGGTGCCCGGCCGCCCATGGCCCCGTAGAGCAACCTTTGCTTCCGAGACCATTGAGCATGGCGATGGTTCTTTGATGATCGGCATGGAAGCCGGCGACGGGTTGGCTTTTGCGGATGATAGGACGAACTCCAGCACTGGCCGCGATAACGCTAAGCTCACCAGAGTAAAATGTGGAGATATTCGTGAGTATTTGCTCGCGCCCTTGCGCGGTCGGCTCGATGTCCAAGCGTTCGAAATCGTAGCTTGATCCCGCACGCCACTCGTTGTTGTGGCGGGGAGCCAACCAGCTTCCTTTGCGGTTGATGATTGCCTTTGCACTGGCTTGCGGTGCTTTGAGCGTGAGAAATTCTCCTTTCGCCGGGCGGAAAGGGATGTCGGTGAAGAGAGGGTTGTGGCGGGAGTTGGCTCCTTCGCAGAAGACAACGAGGTCGAATGATTCGCCATTCCATTGCACTGGGTGATCGGTATTTGTTGACCTAGATAGATCGAGGGCATCGGAAGTGACCATCTGCTCTCGGTAGGATGCTGTAAGAATAAGCTCGCGACGGGTTTCCTCGATAAGAGTGGATGTGTTTACCCATCCGCCTGGCATGACGAAGCCGCCGTGTGGCGCAGTCACCTCAGAACCCAGAAGTTCTGATGGGGCGTCTGATGCGGAAAAAACCAGATCCAGATAAGTTTCGAGGAATGGGTTGTGTGCGACCTTTCGAGTGAACTTTGCCGCTTCGGCGTCGCTCGAAAAAAGACGCACCACGGGCAAGGGGTGGAAGAATGATTCACCCGTAAGTGCAGCGAGATTTTGGTAGAATTTTAAGCTCTCTGGCCAGATCTCTGCGAAGCGCCATGAAAGAGCAAAGTTTGCGCCAGTGATTGGCGTGATCAGTCCCGCGGCTGCGCGCGAGCTGGTGGCGCTTTCGTTGGGGTCGGCGAGCGTCACTTTTGCACCGAGTTCTCGCAGTCGCCAATAGAGACATGCTCCTGCAACACCAAGCCCGACAATTAGGATGCGAGGTGGGTTGTTCTGGCGGCGTGGCATTTGCATATGTTGGCACCACGTCATACCGGTTTCGAATAAAAACATGACTATTTGCCGCGCACAAGTAGCTCACGATCAACCAACCCTCCGCTCATTCGCGTCAGATCATTACCAAGATTTGGTATCAGCAGCAGGCAAATGCGGTGACACAAAAAAATGGCGACCGCCCGAGGACGGTCGCCATTTTGTAGATTGCTTATCTTAAGAGTGAGCCATGCGGTATGAGCCCGGCGTTGCGCCGAACTCTCGCTTGAAGAACACCATGAACGGACGCGGATCATCGAATCCAACCTGGCGTGCGACTTTGGCAACCGGAAGATCGGTGCGGGTAAGTAGCTCGCTGGCTTTCTCCGCACGGATGCGGCGGATGTCCTGCGCCGGTGAGACACCGGTAAGTTCGCGATAACGTTTTTCCAAGGTCGGGCGTGACATATCGACTTTGTCGAGAAGTTCTTCCACGGTGATACCTTCGCAAGCGCGCTCTTGGATGATCTGGCGGATGCGCTCGATGCTGCGATCGATTGGGCTGTCTCCAAGTGTGGACGAACGGGCATGTAGTCCGGAAACCGGAACACGGATGACATTTCTATTCAGTTTTTCGCCTGCCATCATCGCTTCTAGCATGTCCATTCCTTTGGAGGCGATCTCCTTGCCATCCTGCACGAGTGCAGAGAGTGGAGGGTCACAGAATTGCGTTTTAATGGTGTCGCTTGGAGCAAGAATTCCTGCTTCGCCCGGGATGGTGATGCCGATTTCTTTGCCAAAGTTACAGAGGAAAACGGCGTCATCAGAAGTGAGTGTCATTAAACCAAATGGCCGACGAAGGTTTTTGACCGCTCGCTCAAGGTTCACGTAATCGCGTGAACCTGGCTCAAAATCGCGGTGAATGCTCGCCGGGATCTCGATATGTTCAAAGCTTTGAATGCCGTGTTGCTTGCAGAGGCGGCGCATAAGCTTGACCATGCGAACTCCTTCACAAGTGCCTTCAGGGATTGCCAATACAACATTCTGGAAGGAAAGGTGCTGAAGGTGGCGCAATGCAAGCCTACCCATGGAGAGTGGATCAGTGCATACAGTAGGGAAAGGGTCGTTCTGCCACTCTGGGTGCAGCTTCACCGTGGGGATACCCATCGCCAGAATGAGCTCAGCACGCGGGTCCTTCTCGTCCATCGTCATCAAGATGCCATCTGGACGCCACTGTGATGGAAAGAACAATTCTTTGCTCTCACGGGTAAGTGGAAAATCTCGGAATTCACAGCGCTGGCGAATGCCGTCTACGGAAAAGACTCCTTCAATAAAGCGGCTCGATGTTTCGCACCATTCTTTGTGGAGAAGTGCAACGCGTTTTCTTTCAGTCATAATTCGTGGGTGGTGGGAGGTGGGAGGGTGTGTCTATCTGCTCTATACGTATGGATCTAGTCGCTCAGTGGCAAGGTTTTTTTAAGGGAGCAAAATTGCGATTCGTTGAGACGATATCTGAATGGGTGATTCGATAACAAATCTTAAAAACGCACGCCATATGTCTAGAACAATCGTAAAGGGTTGAAATTTAAAATAACCGTAATTAAAAATTACAACAATACATATTTACGATATTGTGCATTTTTCTGCCTGGGGGGAGGTTTTACGTGCATTTTTTTGAGAAGATATGCTGTAATCATCCATGATTACTGCGAGGTTTCCCTACGGTGCTGAATAAGTGGCTAGAGGGCAAGGGTACAAGGCCAATAATGGCTGTTTAATCTCGATCCGAATGGACAAAGCTGTCGCTGTTGATCGCTATGGCACATGATTTTTGTCCAAGGTCGTATGCCGGATTTTTCGAAGACGTCACCCTCAGGCGAGACGGACCGTTGGCCGCTCGTCAAGAAAGCTAGCGAGTTCGGCGGAGGTAAGCGTTGCGGTCGCTGATTTTTGCACGATGACCGCCGCCGCCGCATTCGCTAAAGCGGCTGAATGCATTAAGTCGAGTCCCGTCGCGAGACCGATTGCTAGCGATGCGCGCACGGTGTCGCCGCATCCCACCGCATCAACGGCTGTGACTTCGTGTCCGGCGAGGTGAAAGAATTCATCGTTCGAGTCCACTCCGCAAATGCCGTTCGCACCCAAGGTGACTACGAGATTCGCTGTTTGGAGATCATCACGAAGCTGTCTCGTGGATGCCTCGAGGTTCAGCGTACCCTTGAATCCGCTTAACAATGAGTTGGCTTCAGTTTCGTTGGGGGCGAGTAAATTGGCACCTTTGAATAGCTCGCGGTTTTCGGGTTTAAAGTCGACCACGATAGGGATGCTTAGCGCCGAGCATTTCTCGATAATCTGCCTTGTGAGTTCTTCTGTGAACAGCCCCTTGTTATAATCGCTAAGAACGACTGCATCGCATTCTGAAAGTCGATTACGCAGTTCGCTAACAAGTGTAAGTGCGGTTTCGTGATCGATCTTGTGTGTGGCCTCGTGGTCTTTGCGAAGAATGTACTCGTCGTCGATGTAGAGCCGGGTCTTCGTCGTGGTGGGGCGGGATGAGTCACGAATGAGACAATGGTTGATGGATAGCTTATCAGCCATCTCGCGCAGTGTGTGCCAGTGCCCGTCATTCCCGGCGAGCCCGACCAGAGAAGTCTGTGCTCCGAGTGTTGCCAGGTTGGTCGCCACATTTCCCGCGCCACCAAAAGTAACGACCGACTCATGCGCGGCGTATGCTCTCTTGCCGGGTTTTTCGGAATCTATCGGGCGGCTCTCGGAAGACTTGCAGAAGTCAAAGATGTCGAGCATCACATCTCCGGCGACGAGGATGCGAAGTGCAGGGAGATTGTTGACCGCTGAGTGCAGCGTGTCGGAGGAAAGTGCGCGCGACATGATGAAGGACTAGAGGCTGTGATTTACAGCACTACTTAGTTTCCCAAGGCACTTGCTTCAAGTTGGAAGTCTCCGGCGTGAAAAGTGCGTCACTTAGAGTTGGGTTGCGGTTGATCTTTGAAAAGCGAGTGAGCACTTCCGAGCGGTCGCGAAACTTGATCTCATATCCCGCAAGCAATTGATTTTTCTCATCGATAAAGAGAGTGAGCGAGTCGATCGCAGAGGCAGCTTTTTTGTCGAGAAGGGTAAGATCGACGCCCGTTAATGCCTCATTGAACTTAACCTTCCGCGTGTCTCCTATCTTGGCGAATTTTTCGAAGGCTTCCAGGGACTCGGGTAATCCCGACTGCAAGAAGTTACGTTCGGCTTCGCTGGACTCCTCTGATGTCCCTGACTTTCGTTGGCGATATTCATTCTTCTCGGGCTTTATCACCGTCGCCAAATCTCCCTTATATATGGCGAGAGTCTTAATAGGGTCGCCAACCTGCCACCGCATCATATCAGGCTTGGATAGCCAGAACTTGCCGGTGCTACGGAGAGGCTTCTTGAGGCCGCGAAGTTTACGGTCTTGAACGAACTCGACTTCCAAAGCTTTGATGTCTTTCTGGGAGCTAATCCAATCCGCGATGACTTTTCTTGCTGCCTCGTCTGCCTGGGCGGACGATTGAAACGCCATGCAAGCAAAGCAGATGGTGATCAGGTAAGTGATAGTGATAGATCGCATGGCAGTAGTCTAAACGTCCAACATCAACGCGCAAGACATCCCTTTTGTTGAATAAAGGCCTTGCGATAATAAGTAGGTATATCTACCACGGTAAACAGACATCCCTGTCATTCCTAATGAACTACATCAAATTTCTGACATTCCTGATCCTTGCCTCCCTTTGTGTCACCTTGTCGTCGTGTATCACGAAACGAACGATTACCGATGATCGAGGCGTTGTTGTCGATGAGGCCTATGTCGTGCAACGCCCGGTTAAAGAGTTCGTTAACAACGTGGAATTTGAGTAGATCGATAAAAAACCGAATAAAAGCGAAATGGGTGCAGGGAGGTTTGGTCCTGTGTATGAGGGGGTTGCGAGGGAGGCGTGAGGTAAAATTGGATAAAAAAGGTAAAAAACGCATGGAAAGCAGTTGCGGGGAA
>JAGXGH010000016.1 GCA_024636835.1 Verrucomicrobiales bacterium
ACGTCTCGTGGGCTCGGAGATGTGTATAAGAGACAGGCACCGGACCAAGTGATGGTATTCCGTTTCACTGCCGACAAGCCTGGTGCAATTTCGTTCAAAGCATCGATGGATCGCCTGGAAAATTTCCAAACCACACCCGATGGCTCTTCCGACGGGTTGATCCTCACCGGCAACACATCCAGCGGACAGAACGGTATGGAAGGCATGAAATTCGTCGCCCGTCTGCGAGCCATGCATCAAGGCGGCAAACTGATCACCAAGGGCAACCAACTCGTTATTGACTCCGCAGACGAAGTTATTCTGTTGGTCTCTGCCGCCACCAATTACCAAGGCTTTGCCGGACGCAACACCAGCGACCCGGTGGCCGCCACCAATAACGACATCACCAAGGCGGTGAACAAAGCCTATTCACAACTCAAAGCCGACCACATCGCCGAATACCGCGGCTACTACGATCGCTGTAGTATTGAACTAGGCGGCAATCAGGATGCCCCAAAGATCCAATCACAACCAACCGACCAGCGTGTCAAGACAATGGCCGATGGCACCCCCGACCCCGCACTTGCCGCGCTCTACTTCAACTACGGTCGTTACCTGCTGATCAGCAGCTCGCGTCCGGGTACCATGCCCGCCAATCTTCAGGGAATCTGGGCAGAGGGCACGAAAACCCCATGGAACTGCGACTACCATCTCGACATAAACGTCCAGATGAACTACTGGCCCGCCGAGGTCACCGGCCTCGGCGATTGCCACACTCCCCTTTTCAAGCTCATCGAGTCTCTACAGGAACCCGGTGCCAAAACCGCCAAAACCTACTACAACGCTCGTGGATGGGTCGCCCACGTTATCACCAATGTCTGGGGGTTCACCGCTCCGGGTGAACAGGCCGGCTGGGGAGCGACTGCAACAGGTACCCCATGGCTCTGCGACCACCTGTGGGAGCACTATGCCTACAATGGCGACAAAGAATTCCTTCAATGGGCTTACCCCATCATGAAAAGCTCCGCTGAATTCTTCCTCGACATGTTGATCACCGATCCGGAAACCGGCTGGTTGGTCACCGCGCCATCGAACTCCCCGGAGAACACACTCATCATGCCCAATGGCAAAAAGGCACGCGTCTGCATGGGGCCGACGATGGACAACCAACTGTTGCGCGAGTTGTTCGAAAACTGCATCCAGGCGTCCGAAGACCTCGGCATCGACGCGGATTTTCGTAAGGAACTCGTAGCGACCCACAAAAAACTTCCTCCCAACCGCATCGGCAAGCATGGCCAAATCATGGAATGGCTCAAGGACTACGACGAGGCCGAACCCACCCACCGTCACGTCTCGCACCTCTACGGCCTGCATCCCTACAACGAAATCACCCCGGAAAAAACGCCCGACCTGGCGAAAGCCGCCCAGGTCACCCTCGAACGCCGGGGCGACAAAAGCACCGGATGGTCGATGGCGTGGAAAGCCAATTTCTGGGCACGTCTGCGCGATGGTAACCATGCGGCAAAATTGCTCCGCTTACTCATCACCAGAGGAGGCGTCAATCTACTCTGCCAACACCCTCCCTTCCAGATTGACGGAAACTTTGGCGGCACCGCGGCGGTCACAGAAATGCTCATGCAAAGCCACGACGGCACCATCCACCTGTTGCCCGCCCTACCCGACGACTGGCCGAACGGTAAAGTCATCGGCCTGCGCGCCCGTGGCGGCTTTCAGGTCGACTTCGACTGGAAGGATAGCAAGGTCACGGATTTCCGCATCCGCTCACAAAATCCGAGCAAAGTGAAGGTTCTGGTTAATGGCACCACCAAAAACGTTAGCACCATCCAAGACTAAATCATGCTTGGTACAGACTCGAACTGTGGCTCAATGATCGAACTGGCGATACTCATGAAGCGCACCCGTATGAAGCATATCCACTGCTTGTATTCTCAGTCCATCCATCAAGAGTATTTGATCCTGCTTGCTCGCAAGCTGTTTTTTGCCACCATACTCTCACTCACCATCGCCCATCATACTCTCGCCGAGACCTTGGAGATCGATGCAACTACCCTCGCAAAATGGTCCGCGCCTTACCGAGGTTGGCACTATCATCCCGATCACGTGATCCCAGCAAAACCTGCCATCAAAGGCTTTGAAGACGTCGAAATGACGGATGTGCCAACTGTCTTCCAAATTCCTGACGACCCGAAATGGTACATGTCATTCATCGGCTTCGACGGCAAGGGCTACCAGAGTTTCATCGCAGAGAGCGACGATCTCATCAATTGGGGAAACTTCCGCCTCGCCATGGGCTACGGCCCCAAGGGCTCATTCGACCACGGTGGAGAATGGGAAAAATCGTGTATCTACCAACCATGGTTAGTCGAACATAAGGGAGACTTTTACAATTTTTACAATGCTGCAAATGGCAACATCGAACAATCAGGCATCGCCATTTCAGAAAACCTCACGGACTGGGAGCGTCAAACCGAAAACCCCGTCCTCCCCATCGGAGAAAAAAACAGCTATAATCAAAAATTCTCCTCCGATCCTAAAGTCTATCGCGACGGCGATCACTGGACCTGCTTCTTCTTCGGAGTCGGCAAGCAAGGTGCCCACATCATGGCTGCCTTCTCTCGCGATCTACTCAACTGGACCATCGATCCCGAACCGCTTTACAAAGCGGGTCAAAACCCTTCTGGGCTCGATAAACAATACGCCCACAAAACTTCCCTCGTGTGGAACCCCAGCAACCAAACCTTCTATCTTTTCTACAATGCCGTAGGAACCCAAGGCCGCGGCATTGGTCTAATCAGCAGCGAACCTCTTGCTGAAACAAAGAAATAAACGAACTCGCTAATTTCTAAATCATCTTATCCTTACCCAGGCCCCATTGGGCTAACTAAGACTATGTCCATTTCCCGTATTAATAGCTTCTCGCTCTTATTCCTCAGCTCGCTATCACTATCATCGTTAGCTCAGACAGACGACACGCCGATCTATGAGCAACGCGGTTCCGCAATCAAGGAGAGCCAGCAAGAGATCATCGAAAAAGCGCTAGTCGTGCGTGAAAAGGTTTCCGCTCTTTCGAAAGAGGAAATCGATAAACAGTTGATCGAACCCCTTCCGGAGACCATCACACTGCCGCCAGTTCTTAGCGAAGAAATGTCGACTGAAGATATTGCCGAGCATGCACGAAAATCCAACCTGCGCGTCGGCTATTGTTACAAATGCATGAAATGCGATCACTGGCATATCAACCTCGCCGGTGGTTACGCCATTGCTCCCAATGTCATTGCTACCTGCGACCATGTTCTCGCCACCAAAACTAAAATGAGTGACGGATTTCTCGTAGCATATGACCACGAGGGTAACATCGCTTGTGGTGTCGCCGTGCTCGCTCGCAACTCAGTGATGGACGTAACAATCATCAAAATCGCAGGGGCAGACTTTACCCCCATCCCATTAAACTCAGAGGTGAAACAAGGTTCAACCTCCTACTGTTTCAGCTATCCCCTTCGCCAAGAGGGCTATTTTAGTACCGGCATCATCAATCGATTCTATTGGGACGATTCTTATCGTGGGGAGGATAAAGACTCCATCGACGCGCTTTGTCATCTACGTCTAAATTACAGCAACGATTGGGCTCCTGGAAGCAGTGGCTCGCCCCTCTTCGACGCCGCTGGAAACGTTACTGGCCACGTATCCACGATTTCCGGAATGTCGAGTGGTAAAAATCAACCTGCCATCCTTGTATTGCACGAAGGAATCCCCGCTCGCTGCGTTCAGCAACTTGCAGCAACCCTGCAAAATCCCAGCGAAATCAAACGCCTCGCTGGCATGGGATCACCTGAAACCAAAACTCCGGATAAACAAGAAACACAGGCAGAATAATTCGTATGATTTGAAATATCTGAGGCATTCACCCAGTATTCATCTGCGATTACAAGACATTCTGTTGTATTGATCACTATCTTTCTGGCACAGAAAGTGCAACCACTCTCAGCAACGTAACTAACTACACACTAAAAATGACCGGCCTACGCACCCTATCCTCCGCACTCGGACTCAGCCTGCTGACCGTTATGAACAGTTCCGCCCTATCCCTACCCTCGCCTGATCGTGGATTTGTCAGTTCCCAACCAGCCACCAATTGGGAGGAAGGACTGATTACCGGTAACGGTACACTCGGCCTCAACGCTTACAGCCGCCCCAACAAGGAACGTATCATCTTCAACCACGAAGAATTGTTCATGCCGATGGGCGAGCCCACCGTTCCACCTGATCAATCTGCAGACCTCCCGAAAATCCGTCAACTCATCGCCGAAGGCAAATACAAGGAAGCCGAAGTCCTGCAGTTTGAGAACTCAGGTCAGAAAGGCTTCATGTATCCCGACTTCTATGTCCCAGCCTTCGACTTGACGATCACGCGTGCCCCGCAAGGTGAGGTTCGCGATTACGCCCGCTCGGTAGACTTCACGACCGGCGAAGCCACTGTCCGATGGACAGATGATGCAGGCACCTTCACCCGCAGCATGTTCGCCTCACGTGCACACGGCGTAGGCGTCGTTCGTATCCTTGGTGAAAAGGCCGGCACTGTGAACTGCACCATCAAACTGGAACCCCGCGAAGCCAGCGATGAACTCAACGATGACAGCGATATCGGCAAAAGATCCGACGAGGCCTTCAAAGAGCACTTCGGCGATCTGAAAAGCAGCTCGACCAAGGACTCTCTCTCCTTCAGTGCCGACTTCCTGAAGTCCTATGAGAGGAGCATCAAGTCGCTCAACGGCCATAGCCGCGTTATCGTCAAAGGTGGCACCAGCACGCCAAAGGAAGACGGCTCGCTGGTCATCAGTGGTGCCGACCAAGTTCTGATTCTAACAGATATCCGCCTACCCAGAGAAAACGGCACCGACCAGTTCGCTGAGCTCGCAGCTTCATTGGCCAAAGTCCCAGCCGACTATGACGAACTACTCGCCGCCCACGCAAAACTCCACGGTGAATTGTTCAACCGCGTGAAACTCGACCTTGGTGGCACCGAAGAAGATCATAACAAAACCACGGAAGAGTTACTCGAACTCTCTACCTGGGAAAACATCAACATCGCACTTCTCGAGAAGGAGTTCGATGCAGGTCGCTTTAACATCATCTGCTCCACAGGAAAACTGCCACCCAACCTCCAAGGCGTATGGGGTGGCACCTACGTTCCCAACTGGGCCAGTGACTACACGCACAACGGCAACGTCCCGTCTGCCATCGCCGCCAACCTGCCCGGTAACATGCCGGAACTGACCCCCGCCTACACCAGTTACATTGAGTCGCTGATCCCCGACCTCGAACTCAATGCTAAGCACCTGTTCGGTGCTCGTGGTATCGTTCTTCCGTCGCGCACCAGCACCAACGGCTACAATAATGCCTTGGCTCCGAACTTTGCAGGTGGCATGTGGGTCGCCGGTGCCGGAAAAGCAGCCCGCTTCTTCTACGACTACTATCTCTTCACAGGCGACGAGGAGTTCCTCGCTAAACATACCTTGCCTTACTTGGAGAAAGTCGCCCTGTTCTTCGAAGATTACCTCTACGAGGATGAAAACGGACAATACATCTTCTCGCCGACGCAATCTCCTGAAAACTGGCCTAAAGGCAGTAAATCCCAGGCAACCTTCAACGCCACCATGGACGTCGCGGTTGCCAAGGAAGTGCTGACCAACCTAATCGAGGGATCCAAGATCCTAGGCGTGAACGGTGAAAAAATCCCAGTCTGGGAAGGCATGCTCAAGAAGATGCCACCCTATACGCTTAACGAAGAAGGCATCATCAAAGAATGGCTGACGCCAAAACTGGGCAACAACGACGCGCACCGCCACTCCTCCCAGCTCTACCCGCTGTACTACGTGATGCCTGACGAGATCAAGCAGAACCCGGAACTCAAAGAAGGCTTCCGCAAGAGTGTGGAATTCAAGCTCGCCGAGCATTGGAAAAACAAGGAAGACCGTGGATTCATGTCCTTCGGACTCATTCAGCTGGGACAGGTCGTTTCCACTTTGGGTGACGGTGAACTTTCTCTTCTTTGCTTGCGCCACTTGGTCAACCGCTTCTGGCTCAATAACCTGGCTTCAATGCACAACCACCGTCACCTGTTCAACATGGACATTAGTGGTGGCCAACCAGCATTGATCATCCAAATGCTCGTTGGTTCAGATCTTGGAGAAGTGCACCTTCTCCCGGCTCTGCCAAAAGAATGGTCGAAAGGCACCATCGAAGGCGTGCTTTGCCGCGGAGTGATCGAAATAAACCGCCTCCACTGGGACGGCAAGAAAATCGAAGTCGAGATGACCTCGAAATCCGCCCAAGAAATTGAGCTCACCACGCCTGCCAGCATCGAGAGCATCGAAGCCAACGGCGCTGAGATCAAAGACGGCAAGAGCGATAGCTCCCGCATGGTCTCGCTTCCAGCCGACAAGATGGTAAGCATCAGCATCACACTCCAATAATCGGTTTACCGGTTCCCGAATAGTTCCTCTGGCACAAGTCCCACCTGAGTCACGACCCACATACGTGACTCAGGAAACCTCTGTGCCATGCTTTCCCTCCCCCAATCAAACACCAGCGCTTCTGCAAGTCGATGCACACCCATTTGAGATTTGGTCTCTCTGCTCTAATTGCAACACTTGCTCTGACACTCGAAGCCAGTGCTGAAAGCGAGAACAGCAAGCCTCAGGTCGCCTATCCAGGCTCATTTTCCCGCCCCCCTTCCGAGGGAGAAGGTTACAACACTTGGCTTGATGCGGTGAATCCTGACATCGGTGAAACAAAGCTCGACGTCGCGCGCCTACCGTCGCGTGTCGATAACTCCTCTCGCCCGCAGTTCCCGCCAATCTATAAGCAGAAATGGGGCGCATGCGGACAGTTCGCCTCAGTAGCATCGATCTTCACCTACGAGATGAACGTGCTCAATGGCACCATCGCAGACTCCGATGCTACTCGGTTTCCTGCACACTTTTCATGGAACATGATCAACAACGCCGAGAACAAAGGATCAGAAGCCTATCACGGTTGGGAAGTGGCAAAGCGCATCGGTATACCAACGGCCAAGTCCTACGGCGGTGTCCGCCATGAAAAAATTGGCGTGTGGCCAAACGGCTATGCGATCTGGCGCGAAGCGATGGAGTATCGAGTCTCCGGATATCGCTACTCTCCGGCCAATACCATTGAGCAACTGTACGAAGCCCGCGGTTGGCTCTATGACCGCAACCAACCCCAAGCAAACCAGGAGACCATCGGTGGACTGTTTGCCTTGGACGGACGCATGGGCGAACGAGAAAAAGTCACAGTGACTATTCCAGAAGACGAACATGAAGGCGGTAAGAAGCTATGGACCCACTGGGGGCCAAGCGGCTATGGCCACGGCATCACGTGTGTGGGATACGATGATGAGGTCGGCTATGACGTGAACGGCGACGGACAAATCACCAACGACATCGATATCAACGACGACGGTAAGATCACCCTCGCCGACTGGGAACGTGGTGCCTATGTTGTCGTCAACTCATGGGGTGAAGAATGGGCAAACGACGGACGGATCTACTTACTCTACAGCGCGATGATCGACCCAACATGGGAACGAGGAAACTACCTCGGCCGTGTCGAAGTGTCTCGATATAAGCCCCGCAGAACACTGAAGCTCAAGGTCGCTTGTAGCGACAGGACAGACCTCCGAATGACCATCGGAATAGCAGGCGACAAAAAGGCCTCAGCCCCCGAGCACGTATTAACCCCGCAAGCATTCAACGGCTGGCCACTTTTCCGCGGGAGTAATGCGGGCCACGTCCCAATGGCTGGCCCGGATGACAACACGCCGCTCGAAGTCGGCATTGATCTCACCTCTCTATTCAAGGACTTGGGCCCCGACAAAGACGGTAAAGGCAAATTCTTCCTACAACTCAGCCGAGCCGATGGAAGCGACGCCGTGGGCGAACTTCTCGAATGCGCAATACTAAGCTACGATGCTAATGGCGAACTTCTCGGTAAAACGCAATTGGATATACAAGACGGAACCTTTGGCGAATCGCCGCGCAAGATTGAGACAGTCATCAGCGACCTCGATCGCAAGTGATCGCGCTTTTGGTGCCAAGCGCGATGTTGTTCAGCAAGGTTTGTAAACAGCGCGGCTTTATTAAGGTGAAGAAAAATTTACCGGCTAGCAGTTAGCTTCGACGCTTACGGTTGTCAACAGTAGCAGACTGCCCCCATCCCCCCTCAGCGCCGCAAAGAGAGGTGGGCACTGATGCTCGCAAATTGAGAGAAACCCTGCGCAGGGTTCACTACAGGGACGTGTTCCCGATACTCAACGCCAGCCACCAACATCAAAGCACATAACCGCGCGACACTTGGGCACCTCACGAACACACAACACCTATCAATTAACCAGACTATATGCCTAGCATCTGATATTTTCCGTGGCCGTGGCTTCTAGCCGCGTAGCCAAAAATATCAAATCAAGAACTGGCTCTTTGCCTTTCATAACTGAGTTTGCGAAGCCGCGATCTGTGCTCGCGGTGGGGCGGTTGGCAGGGTGCGGAGCTGGGGGGTGTTTGCTACAGAAAATCGAAGAGCGGGACATTTCTGCGCCAACATTTTTCGAGGATGGTAAAAATTAGCCATTCATGATCAACGAGTTGCAATGATTTTGACCACATGATGCCTGAAATGAATATCCTTATGCAATCCATGGTAAATTGGACTGACCCCTTTTGGCTATCCATGGTAAATTGGACTGACCCCTTTTGGCTATCCTTGGTTTAAAAAAGATTCCGGGTTAAATGGGTTGTGCGGCTGAAATCACCTCAGCAAAGCGTCAATCTACACGTCGGTGTTATTTGTTTTTATCAAATTGCGGGCGATCTACGATTTTTCACAGTTATTCTAAAAACCGA
>JAGXGH010000017.1 GCA_024636835.1 Verrucomicrobiales bacterium
AACTCGCAGGCAAAGAACCTCATAAAGGCGTCAACCCGGACGAAGTTGTTGCACTCGGTGCAGCGATCCAAGGCGGCGTCCTCCAGGGCGATGTGAAAGACGTGCTGCTTCTCGACGTCACCCCACTGACCCTCGCGATTGAAACCGCAGGCGGCGTGGCGACTCCGATGATCGAGCGAAACACCACTATCCCAGCGAAGAAGAGTCAAATCTTCTCCACCTACGCGGACAACCAGCCTGCGGTGGAAATTCAAGTCCTGCAAGGCGAACGCCCAATGGCGGTGGACAACAAAACACTCGGCAACTTCAAACTCGAAGGTATCGAGCCTGCTCCACGTGGTGTGCCTCAGATCGAGGTAACCTTCGACATCGACGCGAACGGAATTCTTCACGTCTCAGCGACTGACAAGAAGACCAACAAAGAAGCCAAGATTTCGATCCAAGGGTCGAGCGGACTGAGCGACGACGAAATCGAAAAGGCCAAGCGCGACGCAGAGGCTCACTCCGATGAGGACAAGAAGCGCAAAGAGCAGGTCGAGACCCGCAACAACGCTGAGCAACTCACCTACCAAGTTGAGAAACAACTCAGCGAGGCTGGCGAGCAACTTCCCGACGAACTCAAAACCGACATCCAAGGCAAGATCGATGCCGTCAAAGAATCCCTCAAGGGCACTGACGACGCGGCGATCAAGTCTGCAACCGACGAACTTCAAGCAAAGCTTGGTGACCTCGCACAAGCTGCCCAAGGCGCCGCCGGTGCTGCGGGTATGGATCCAGCAGCAGCGGCCGCCGCTGCCGCCGGAGCTGCTTCACAAGGCGACAGCGAAGACTCAGGCGAGCGCGCCGCTAAAGGCAAGGTCGTCGATGCAGAAGTCGTCGAAGAAGACGAAAAGTAATCAAACGGAGTTTTTCATCCCCTCAAGGAGCGCGGCCGTCTCGCCCGTGGAGGGTGATGAGGAAACTCCTTTCCCCTTTCTCGAACCCAGAAGTGACCACACACGCAGACTGCTCAAGCAGTAGGTAAACACACCACTCACCAATAACTTTTCCCTCCGCTCACTTAGTCGGTGGGAACTACTCAAACCAAACCAACAACCAACTAGAAAAACAATATGGCGAATAGCATCACACCACTCGGCGCACGCGTTCTCGTGAAGCGCATCGACGCAGAAGAAAAAACCGCAGGCGGCATCGTCCTTCCGGACAGCGCTAAGGAAAAACCACAAGAGGCTCAAGTCGTAACTCTCGGCACCGGCGGCAAAGACGAAGATGGCAAGACCATCGAGTTTAGCGTCAAAGTCGGCGACGTCGTTCTCATCTCCAAGTATGGCGGCACCGAAGTAAAGGTCGACCACGAAGACATGCTCATCCTCAACGAATCCGACATCCTTGGTATCGTCGGCTAGTCGGCTTCGCCGACGGTTATTGGTGAAAAGTTATTAGTTAAAAGGCTCACGACTCAGATCAAAGCTCTCTAGTAACCAACCAATCTCCGCCGCTTACCACTCATAACAGATAACAAATAACGTATAACTTTTTACCCAGTAAAAAAACATTATGGCTAAACAACTAATTTTTGACGAAGCAGCACGACAAGGTCTTCTCCGCGGTGTGGAGAAACTCGCCCGTGCAGTAAAGGCAACACTCGGACCCTCGGGTCGTAACGTCATCATCGACAAAAAGTTCGGCTCCCCGACAGTCACCAAAGACGGTGTATCAGTCGCTAAGGAAATCGAACTCGATGACCCTTACGAGAACATGGGCGCACAGCTCATCCGCGAAGTGTCTTCCAAGACGTCCGACATTGCCGGTGACGGAACCACCACAGCAACCGTTCTCGCCGAGGCCATCTACAAAGAAGGTCTTCGCAACGTGACTGCTGGTGCAAACCCTATCTCACTCCAACGCGGCATCATCAAAGCCTCCGAGGCAATTGTTGCGAGACTCCGCGAGATCTCAAAAGAAGTCTCCGACAGCAAGGAAGTAGCACAAGTGGCTACCGTCTCCGCTAACTGGGACGCAGAGATCGGTGGCATCATCGCTGAAGCTATGGACAAAGTCGGCAAAGACGGCACCATCACTGTTGAAGAAGCCAAGAGCATCGAGACCACTCTCGAAGTCGTTGAAGGCATGCAATTCGACAAAGGCTACCTCAGCCCATACATGGTCACCAATCCTGAGACCATGGAAGCATCCATGGAGTCCCCTCTGATCCTCATCCACGAGAAGAAGATCAGCAACCTCAAGGACATGCTCCCACTTCTCGAGAAGGTCGCACAGTCCGGCAAGCCATTCCTTATCATCGCCGAAGACATCGAAGGTGAAGCGCTTGCCACCCTCGTGGTGAACAAGCTCCGCGGAACCCTCAACGTTGCCGCAGTGAAAGCTCCAGGTTTCGGAGATCGTCGTAAGTCCATGCTCGAAGACCTCGCCGTCCTCACCGGCGGCCGCGTCATTACCGAAGACCTCGGTATCAAGCTCGAAAACGTCACCATCGACGACCTTGGTTCCGCCAAGCGCGTTGTGATCACCAAGGAAGACACCACCATCGTCGAAGGTGCTGGAAAATCCGAGGACATCTCTGGCCGCGTGAACCTCATTCGCCGTCAAATCGAAGAAACCACCAGTGATTACGATCGTGAGAAGCTCCAGGAGCGTCTTGCCAAACTCGCTGGCGGTGTAGCTGTCATCAATGTCGGTGCAGCAACCGAAACCGAAATGAAAGAGAAGAAAGCCCGTGTGGAAGACGCACTTCACGCCACTCGCGCAGCAGTGGAAGAAGGCATCGTCCCGGGAGGTGGCACCGCACTGATTCGTGCGCAGTCCGCTCTCGATAACATTAAAGGACTCATCGGCGACGAAGCCACTGGTGTGGAAATCGTCCGTCGTGCGGTCGAAGCTCCTCTTCGCCAACTTGCCGCAAACGCAGGTCGCGAAGGTGCACTCATCGTTGCTAAGGTTAAAGCGGCAACCGGTAACGAAGGTTACAACGTTGCTACCGATAGCTACGAAGACCTTGTCGCCGCTGGTGTTGTTGACCCAACCAAAGTGACCCGCAGCGCTCTTCAGAACGCCGCGTCGATCTCCGGTCTACTCCTTACTACCGAGTGTCTCATCACCGACCTCCCTGAGAAGGAAGAGGCAGGTGGCGGTGGTCACGACCACGGTATGGGTGGCATGGGCGGAATGGGTGGCATGATGTAATTCATGCCGCTGACCCGAAACACCGCGTGGCTACTAGCCACGCATGTAGACGGAATGCTCAATACAGCCCCTCGATTCGCTCACGCGGGTCGAGGGGTTTTTGTGTCTATCGCGAACTCGCTTTTGCAGTTCGGCGTGCTTCTTTAGCCGCCAGCTTCGTTGCCTTTTCCTCCTCCTTACGTTGACGCGCCCTCGCTTTGTAGGCCTTCTTCAATTGCGCGTGAGTGACGCGACTAGGGCCAAATAAACGAGGCGCACCAATGAAAGCGAACAGACCTAGAATTCCAAAGATGGTTCCAATGGGAAAGCCGACTAGTGCTATACACGAAACAATAATTCCTGCTATCCGCCCCCAAGTAGTCCGCATCGCCATCCCGATCCCTGCCAAAAAATACAGATATGCTGTGATATCCATATATTCGTAATAGTCTATTGCGACTCCGTTTTCCTTCGAAGCATAAAAGATAACCACCCAACCCATCACCAGACTCCCTATCAACACTAACACCGTAAGCGTCAGGACATTGTGCGATCTCAAATACAACTATCGTAACTTAGGTCAACGGAAATCTTCAGAACCTTCCCTGCCACTAAAAGATCAAGGCATCTTATATATCAGCCTTCACTCGACTCGCCACCCACGAACTCCACATCGATATTCACCTCCTCCTTGAATCCATTTTTTAAATCCTCACGAAACTGATCCATCGAGCGACCACGAATCAAAAACTCTTTCTGCAAATCTTCCCAAGATTTCTTCCCTGCTTCGACACCCCGTAAACACTTGATGATATTGGCGGCATCGCCGTCCCCATCAATATGGTAAAAATAGAATGCTAGCATTCCTGCCGAATTATAGTTGCCACGCGCATTGCCACTGGCCAAGGCCTTTATCCACGACTGATAATCTATCTTCAAGAGAACTTCCGGGTCCAACATCTTCGCGTCACGTCCGCCAACGTGATCCCTAATGGTCGACTTCAAATTGGAGAGGCTGAATTTCCCATTACTGTAGTCGAGCATCTCAGCGTAGACCGCCGACCCCTCTGTGTACCACACAGGCAAATACCCCAGCCACTGGTTCATCATCTGGTGGGTGATCTCGTGAATCAACGTCGAGAACTCCCGGTAATCATAATTGATGGTGACGCGGGATCCGCGGTTGATGACTCCCAGGCTCTGAATTGGCACCATAAATTTCTTGATACTGCTCATGTAGACTCCTCCAGAACCAGATATGCCTCCAGCCTTAAAATAGTCTTCCTGAGTTTCGAAAATACGCGCCTCGAAATACTTCTGCCCAGGCTCAACGTGAGGTGCCAAATCCAAAGGAAGCTTACAGGTCAATAAATAAGTCGCTTCAAAAATCCGCGAAAACTCGCGCACCACACTCTTACTCAAACGAATGTCCGAATGAAATTCGTAATGCTCGGTGCGATAGACGTATTCCTTGGCATCTTCATCCTCTTTGACAACTTCCACCTCCGGTGTTCCATCAAGTGCCACTTTCTCAGGCCATGAGGACTCTGCCTTCGGACCATCTCCCCGTAGTATCGTAAAATTCCCCGCTTTTTCATTACTTGAGTTGTCAGCCACATCCACAGTCTCATCATCATCCTTGACGTTGGCCGCTACCCACTTTTGATCCTCGGGTGAAAGCTTATTCAGCGGAAATACGGACTTTACCCCGCTAGCTAGAACAAAAGTTACAACGCCATCCTTGGTACCCAAAAAATCTGCTTCAACCTTCCGTCCCTGATTATCAGTCCAAGTGCGTGCACCCGCAACGTTAGCCATAAGAACCCACAACAGAAAGAAGCCTATCCGGTTTAACCTTTTCATACTCTTGAATTACATTTTCCGATCGGCTTCTACTTTAGTCAACAAAGCCTGAAGTCTTAGTGCCAATTCCGACTTCCCGGATGCAATTGCGACCTTTAGCCGTGTATGCAACCCCGCCTCACTATCCAAGCACTCAGGAGACAGTGCTGCGAGGCGCTCCAGAGCATCCTCAATCGCACCCATATCCACCAATCCATTGATCACTTCCAATTCTACAGATTCATCGATAACGGTTGGTGGAGAGGTGAAAACCGCATCGTGAACTCCGGAACGCTGAGTGCTCTGATTGATCACTTCATCATCCATCAAATACACCCACTCATCTCCGTCACGATTTCTTCGCCAGCGGTTGATCAGCACCACCGCAGTGAAAAACATAACAAACAAAAGCGGCTCCAAAATAAAAGGGGTCACCAGAAACGATGCAATCTTTGCCAATGCCAATCTGAAATCATCAGGTGCAACCACGGCGAAACCAACAAGCACCGTCAACATCGCGGCGATGCAAAATCCAGCAATCGCATACAATGAGGTGTTGGCGCTGCTCTCCTTAGAAGATGCGCTAGCAGGTGATTTTTGAATCGAAGAGTCCATTGAAGAATTTCAGTATACCACGTGAAGCATGAAACGCTACGTGCCTTGACGCACTAGAGAACCAAGGAACGCCCCCAACCAAACCCCCAAAAGACAAAGCACCAAACTAAGCCCTACATTCGTCGACGCCCAGCCCCAAGCGTTCTCCGACTTGACCATCGCGAATGTCTGCAAACCAAAAGTCGAGAAAGTCGTAAAACCACCAAGCACGCCAACCATGACGCCCTGCCTAGCTTCGGGAGACAGCCACATCCGTTCGTCATCGACCAGAATCTCAGCGAGGAATCCAATCACCACGCAACCAACGACATTACAAACCATCGTGCCCCACGGAAAGGCGCTCGTGAAAAATCGATCCACATGCATCGAAATGAGGTACCGTCCTACACTGCCCAGTGCTCCACCGAAACCAATCCACAGCACAGCACTCATTCAGCCTCCTCCACCAGCGTGTTGACACCCCGAACCAAACTGATCCAGAAACGAGCGCTATAGTTCTGAGTTACAATTTTCATGAATTGCTTAACAACCATTTCCCCAACAATGAGGCATGATCAAGTAGAGCTTATCTCATATCGGTCAATGCCACCGCCAATTTGATATCATATCTACCTTGTCGCTAAATTAACGCAGGAAAATTAAACTGCCTAACGCGCAGCCAGGTCAATATTCATCAATTCCTCAGCCCAGCCTGCTGGGTCTTTCACATCAGTGGGAAAGAAAAAGAGCATCATCGTGCGGCCGTCCTCTACCCAACTCACCGTCTGCCAACGATCGCTTTGCTGTACGGCGACTCCCGACGCATTTGCATTAGGTATTTCACGCACACCGTCGAATACGGCCAAATGAGAAAGGGTGCCACTCACTTTGAAACAAAAGAGAACGTAATGACCTATCAGAGGGTCGTCTACTCGCAGGCAAGCGATGCCTTCACCACTCGTGATGTGTTCCCCTATCGCCTTACCTGGTGTAGAAGACGTCGATGCGATAGGATTAGGCGGCACCTGCTGGTCTATCCACGCCCATGCAACTTTCTCCTCGGGTAACGGAAGTGATTCCTTCTTCCCTTCAAGAATTTGGTCTACCGATTGCAACGCATCTGTTTGCCAATTCGCAAACTGAGCTGAAGCTCCTTTCCCCAATGGCGTTACTGCGCCAACATTTCCAGCGATACCGCCCCCTGAATCACCCGTTTTGCTTCCCCGTAAAAACTCACTGGCAAAAAATGTCCCCCCAACCAACAGGACCGCAGCGGCAGCCATTGCTATCCACGGAGTTTTTTGAACCGTTCTCGATGGCGTCTCAATCGTCTCATCACGCTCATTCCGACTAGCAGTCAATTGCGCCTCTCCGATCGATAAAATGCGCTCGCGCAAACCCGCTGGTGGATGAACAGATCCCAATGCCTTGGCAACCTCAGCATCCCAGCTCTGCGACTCCACAAACCAATCCCATAAACTCGGGTCCGAGTTCGCGCGCTCCAATGCGCCCGCAATCATAGGATCGGCCACGTCGAGACCATTTGGCCTCGCGACGCTTAAGATCACCTTAATGTCATCGTTCGTCATTTCGCTTACCATGTCCGTAATTGCTTGTTCGCCTTTACCATGTATTTCGTCTGCTCTATTGTCATTCATCCTTGAGCCCCCTTTCGGTTTTCGTTGATTGGAATCACTCTCTGGTCCGTATTTTCGATCGCCCATCTCTCAGATTCCTTGGGATCCTCCATCGCCTTTCTCAATGCAGATTTTGCCCTGGAGAGTCGACTCATCACCGTGCCAATGGGCACATCGAGCATTTCAGCAATTTCCTTATAGGCCATGCCCTGAAGGTAAAATAAAGTTAACGGAACTCGATAGTTCTCATCCAAAGTAGATAGAGCCTCCAGAACCAATTGTGAATCAAAGCGCTTATCTCCCTCAGACTGACTGGCATCGCGCCCATCATAAGACTCCGCATCCTCTGTGAAAACCAAGCGTCCATCCTTACGCCTCCGTCTCAAGAATTCATGATAGAGGGTGGTGAACAACCAAGACTTCGCCTTCGATTTATCTCTCAACTGACTCCCCTTCGCAGCGAAAACAAAGAAAGTTTCCTGTGTCAAATCAGACGCATCAGCTGTCGATTTTGCCAAGCTCATGGCAAACCGGTAGAGATCTTCATAGTATTGGTTCACCACCTTTTGAAAAAAGGCTGGGTCGCGTCCTGGAGGGTCCGACTCAATCTGCGATGCTATGGAAGCATTGGTCTGCATATAAATAATTGCTTACTGATCACCTCAGGTAGAGACGGCACCAAAAGGATTTCAGATCGCCTCAGTCGGTAGGAGAAGCACGAGGCTCTTCGTTTATTCCGAAAAGAGCATCATTAATAGAAAATCTTTGCCCCATTCCCCCACATACCCCGCGGAACATCAGTAATTTTCACAAACACCCTCTCTGAAGGCGCGCCAATAACGGCAGCAACACCTCCTCCCAATCTTTTAGCCAATTCCTCGATTGTTGCGCCACTATCAATCAATTCGATGCCCGAAACCTCAACTAATGCACAGAGAGACCTATCCTCGCCAAGCGAGATTGACAGCCCACCTTCAAGCAAAACCATACATGATGAAACACTCTTGGCCAGGCACTCTGCGAGAATCCTCGCGGCGGCCTCATGAAGATCTCCTTGCTGCTGCGGACTAAGTTCAGAATTTGTATAAATTTGGGCAAGTGGCATTTTGATGACAGGTGTTAGTAACGAGATCTATTGTATCTGGAAAGAAATGCCAATACAATCGTGCACAGCTATTGTTTGAACAGTTCTTCACGACTGATACCATCAGCCACATCGACAGCCTCCCAGCAGCGGTCTGTATTTAATCGGAAGCTCCCGAGAAATTCCATATCCCACTCCCCAGGTTCTACCATCGACAGTATCAGTCCTTGGTTCCCTTTATACAGGTAGTAGACCGTGCCCATAATCGGCTCAAAACGAAAGTCCGCACTGTAGACCAAGCGATTCCAGTTAAATCGATCAATGGTTGCCACGTATTTCTCCTGTAATTCCACTAACTCCGCCCTAAGTCTCTTCTCCGTCTCACTGACTCCTCGACTCCGAAAATTAGTTAAGTCATTCGGTACGAAGGCCGGCGCGAGAGACGACGTGGGATAGGGAAGGAAATTGGATCGTGACCCTTCGACACGTGCATCCTTCAACAAAGGAAGCCCAACGTTTTCGTCATTTATTTTTTCCAGCTGCATACCTCTATCCATACGTCACAAGACAGAATAGAGAGACAAGCATTGCTCATTATCCTGGTTTTGCACAGAGTCCGTTTCATAGAACTGGCATCTGCGTAAATCCGGTTCATCTGCGGTTTAAATCCTCTACCATCCGCCGCCCTCGGCGTTTCATTATGGCGGTAATGCTTAAGGACGTTCGCTCTGCGCTTCTACAGCCTCTCCCGTTGTTCGTTGTTCGATGGATGGCACGACCCGTGGCAGTGGCATCCTGCCACCAAGCCATTCGCCATTCTCCATCGCGTGCGGCGCAGCCGTTTTACGCGACTC